>NZ_AP029019.1:722500-1445000 GCF_037101375.1 Acidovorax sp. DW039
AGCACCTTGTCGGCTGCCAGGGCCGGGATGCGCTTCCAGTCCCCCAGGATCACGGCCATGGTGGCCAGCGGGGTGCCCAGCTCGTGGGCGGCCCCCGATGCAAGCAAGCCCATGCGCACGATGTGTTCTTCCTCGGCAGCGCGCTGGCGCACGGCTGCCAGCCGTGCGTCCCGCCTGCGCAGGTTGTGGCTGATGCGGGTGATGAAAATCACCACCAGAATGGCATTGAGCATGAAGCACACCAGCAGGCCGAGCACATAGGCACTGGCCCAGCCGTCGTGCACATTGGTGGCCAGGGGCAGGGGCTTGCTGTGCTGGGCCAGCAGCATCACGCAGGCTGACGCCACCACCACGATGGACCAGATGTAACCCCCGCGCAGCAGCATGGCCCCCACCGCAATCTGCAGCAGGTACAAAAAGACAAACGGGTTGCCAATGCCGCCGCTCAGGTACAGCTGGGCGGTCAGCGCCCCTACATCAATCAGCAGAGCGATGAAGAGTTCGATATCGTGCACCCGGCGGCGGGTGCGCCAGCGCAACAGGCTGATGATGTTGAACACCACCATGCCCGCCACGATGCTGAGCATGGCCTGGGTGGGCAGGGGCAGGCCCAGGCTGTAGTAGGTGGCTTCAATGGTGAGCAATTGGCCCACCACCGCAATCCACCGTAACTGGATGAGCTGGTGCAGATTGCGCAACCCGGCTGAGGTGGTGGCCGAGCTGGCTTTGCTCTGGGCGGGCAGTTCGGGTGGCGGCGCTGAGGTCTTGTCAGCGGCCAAGGTGGGGGTAGAGGGGTTAGCGCTGCTGGTCATGGGCGGGAAGTGGAGGGTGGGCCGCACGCAGCCTGAGCTCGTAGCGTGCCACAACCACCGCCGCCCCCACAACCATGAGTGCCAATCCGAACCAGGTCAGTGCATACACCGCATGGCTGTTGGAAAAGCGCACCACCGTCAGGCCCGTGCGCGGCCAGGGGCCCTGGCTGGCTCCAGCCACCTCGGCCTGTGCGGCCGATGTGCGATCAGGCAGCCCCGCATCCACAAAGAAGGGGGCGGCCTGGGGCAATTGCAGGCTCTGGGCCAAGGCCGCCACATCGCGCGAATGCCAGCGCTGCTGCGCAGGGTCGTTGCGGCGCAGAAAGCCGCCGCCGGGTTCGCTCATCCGCACCACACCTTCTATGGAGACGGGTTCAGGAGCGGATGCTGGCTTTTGCCACTGTGCGCGTTGTTCCTGTGGAACAAAGCCCCGGTTGACCAGCACCTGTCCCCCTTCGGCCAGTTGCAGCGGCGTCATCACCCAGAACCCGGCACCCAGCGCAGTGGTGGCCTGGGTGAGTGCCGTTTTGTCTGCCAGCCACACGCCTTGCAGGCGCACGGGCAGGTACTCGGCACGCGTGGCGTCCATGCCAGGCCATTCGGTAGATGGGGGCAGGGGAACGGGGGCGGATTGCAGACGCTGGTTGACCCGCTCGATCAGGTCCAGCTTCCAGGCCCGGCGTTGCACCTGCCACACGCCCAAAGAGATGAACCCCGCAAAAAGGGCGATGCCCACCAGGGTGAGCATCGCCAGAGTTGCATGGGAGTGCGGGCGCTTGCGTCCCGCTTCAGTGGTTGGCACGTTGGTATGCCGTTGTGGGCTCGCTTGCGTCAGGGAGCCGTGCTGCGCTCAGCCCCATGGGCTGGTGAGGGAGCCTGCTGCCCTGCGGCGGGCATGTCAGGGTGGTCCGGCATCATGTTGGCGTTCATGTGGAACATGACCCACAGCGTACCTGTGATGGCAATGGCCACAAACACCACAGTGAAAATGGTGGACAACAAGGTCCAGCCGCCTTCGATCTTGCCGTTCATGTGCAGGAAGAACACCATGTGCACCAGGATCTGGATGACAGCGAAGCCACCCAGCACCAGCACGGCGGTGTTGCGGTCGGCAATCACCTTGCCCATCACCAGCCAGAACGGAATGGCTGTGAGGATGATGGACAGCACAAACCCGATCATGTAGCCGGAGAAGGTGCTGTGGGGGCCTGCGTCATGGTGGTCGTCGTGCCCGTGCGCATCGTGCGCGCCGTTGGCGTGTGTTGCGTGTTGTGCGCTCATTTACAGCACCCCCATCAGGTACACAAAGGTGAAAACGCCGATCCAGACCACGTCCAAGAAGTGCCAGAACATGGACAGGCACATCAGGCGGCGGTTGTTTTCAGGGATCAGGCCGTGCTTGTTGATCTGCAGCATCAGCACCACCAGCCAGACCAGGCCGAAGGTGACGTGCAGGCCGTGGGTGCCCACCAGCGTGAAGAACGCCGACAGGAAGGCGCTGCGCTGTGGGCCTGCGCCCTGGTGGATCAGATGGTGAAACTCATACAGTTCCAGGCCCAGAAAGCACAGACCAAACAGGCCCGTGATGCCTAGCCACAGCAGCGTGCCCTTCACATCGCCCAGCTGCTTGCGCAGCATGGCAAAACCGAAGGTGATGGATGACAGCAGCAGAAAGGCGGTGTTGATGGCGACCAGTGGCAGGTCGAACAGCTGCGCGCCCGTGGGGCCTGCGGCGTAGCTGCGGCCCAGAACGCCGTAGGTGGCAAACAGGGCTGCGAAGATGAGACAGTCGCTCATCAGGTACAGCCAGAAGCCCAGGGCCGTGCCGTTTTCAGGATGGGGCTCGTGCGCGAGGTGGTACTCGCGCGGTGCCAGGGCGCCTGCGGCGCCAGCTTGGATGCGGATATCAGACATGGCGGGCGAGTTGGAGTGTGCGGGCTTCTTCGGTGGCGGCCACTTCGGCTGCCGGGATGTAGAAGTCACGCTTGTAGTTGAACGTGTGGATGATCGAGGCCAGCACCACCGCGGCAAAAGACACCGCAGCCAGCAGCCACATGTGCCAGATCAGCGCGAAACCGAACACCAGCGACAGGCCTGAAATGACGACGCCAGCGCCCGTGTTGGCAGGCATGTGGATGGGCTTGAAGCCGCTGAGCGGACGCTTGTAGCCGTGCGTCTTCATGTCCCACCAGGCGTCAATCTCGTGCACCACAGGGGTGAAGGCGAAGTTGTAGTTGGGTGGGGGGGAAGAGGTAGCCCACTCCAGTGTGCGGCCATCCCATGGGTCGCCCGTCACGTCACGCAGTTGTTCGCGCTTGAGGAAGCTGACCACCAGCTGGATCAGGAAGCAGCCAATACCCGCAGCAATCAGGGCAGCGCCCACGGCAGCGATGACGAACCAGATCTGCAGCGACTGGTCTTCAAAGTGGCTCACGCGGCGTGTCACGCCCATCAGGCCCAGCACGTACAGCGGGGTGAAGGCCACCCAGAAACCCACCAGCCACAGCCAGAAGGAGCGCACACCCCAGGTGCGGTCCAGCTTGTAGCCAAACGCCTTGGGGAACCAGTAGTTGATACCGGCAAACATGGCAAACACCACGCCGCCAATGATCACGTTGTGGAAGTGGGCGATCAGGAACAGGCTGTTGTGCAGCACAAAGTCGGCAGGAGGCACAGCCAGCAGAACACCCGTCATGCCGCCGATGGCAAAGGTTGCCATGAACGCCACGGTCCACATCATGGGCAGCTCAAAGCGGATGCGACCCTTGTACATGGTGAACAGCCAGTTGAAGATCTTCGCACCCGTGGGGATCGAGATGATCATGGTCGTGATACCGAAGAAGGTGTTCACGCTCGCACCCGAGCCCATGGTGAAGAAGTGGTGCAGCCACACCAGGTAGGACAGGATGGTGATACAGACCGTGGCGTACACCATGGAGGTGTAACCGAACAGGCGCTTCTTGCAGAAGGTGGCCACCACTTCGGAGAACACGCCGAAGGCAGGCAGCACCAGGATGTACACCTCAGGGTGGCCCCAGATCCAGATCAGGTTCACGTAGAGCATGGGGTTGCCGCCCAGCTCGTTGGTGAAGAAGTTCGTGCCGACATAGCGGTCCAGCGACATCAGAACCAGGGCGGCCGTCAGCACGGGGAAGGACGCAACGATCAGCGCGTTGGTGCACAGGGCCGTCCAGGTGAAGACGGGCATCTTCATCAGGCTCATGCCGGGTGCGCGCATCTTCACGATGGTGACGATCAGGTTGATACCCGAGAGCGTGGTACCCACCCCTGCAATCTGCAAGGCCCAGATGTAGTAGTCCAGACCCGTGCTCTGGCTTTGCGCCCCCAGGTTGGACAGCGCCAGCCAGCCCGAGGTGGAGAACTCGCCCAGGAACAGGGAGACCATCACCAGCACAGCGCCAGCGGTGGTCATCCAGAAGCTGAAGTTGTTCAGGAACGGGAAGGACACGTCGCGCGCGCCAATCTGCAGCGGCACGAGGTAGTTCATAAGCCCCGTGACCAGCGGCATCGCCACGAAGAAGATCATGATCACGCCGTGGGCGGTGAAGATCTGATCGTAGTGGTGCGGTGGCAGGTAGCCCATGTTGTCGCCAAAGGCCATGGCCTGCTGCAGGCGCATCATGATCGCATCGGCAAAGCCACGCAGCAGCATCACCAAGCCCAGGATCATGTACATGATCCCGATCTTTTTGTGGTCAATGCTGCAGATCCAGTCGCGCCACAGCGGGCCCCACAGGCGGAACTTGGTAATGCCTGCGACGACGGCAAGGCCGCCCAGCACCACGGCAATGAAAGTAGCCAGCACGATGGGCTCGTGGGCCATGGGGACAGCGTCCCAGCTCAGGCGACCCAGCGCCCAGTGGGCGGGAGAGGTGGTTTCGGAAGACATGGTGAGACTCACTGGCGGATGGTCGCGCGTTGTGCGTTGCGGGTATTGAGCTCGGCCACCACTTTGGTGGCGTTTTGTGGTGTGCACACGTCCTGTGGCAAATTCAAGCCGACGGCGCGTACATAGGCGTCACCGCCGTTGGCATCGATGGCCATCATGTGGTGCATACACATCTTGCCGTCCTCGACGCAGCGGTTTAGCACCTTGTCGTACAGGCCTTCCTCCACCGAGGCGAAGCGCTGGACGGGGTCCCGTTCGCTGGGCTTGGCCAGGTTCAGATAGGTGCTCTTGTCCAGCGGCTTGCCTTCGGTTTTGGCCTTTTGCACCCACTGGTCAAAGTCGCCGTGGCTCAGGCCGTGGAACTTGAAGGTCATGCCCGAGAATCCTGCGCCGCTGTAGTGCGAGGACATGCCATTGAACACCCCAGGCTTGTTGATGACCGCGTTCAGCTCGGTCTGCATGCCGGGCATGGCGTAGATCATGCCGGCCAGATCAGGCACGTAAAACGCGTTCATGGTGGAGGTGGCTGTCAGCTTGAACAGGATGGGGCGGTCCACCGGGGCCGCCAGTTCGTTGACAGTGGCAATGCCTTGCTCAGGGTAGAAAAACAGCCATTTCCAGTCCATTGCCACCACCTGCACTTCCAGTGGCTTGACGTTGGGGTCCAGCGGGCGCTGGGCATCAATGCGGTCCAGGGGGCGATAGGGGTCCAGCTTGTGCGTGCCGATCCAGGTCAGGGCACCCAGCGCAATGATGATGAGCAGGGGCACGGTCCAGATCACCAGCTCCAGCGTGGTGGAGTGGTGCCATTCGGGGTCGTACTCAGCTTCTGTATTGCTCTGGCGGTACTTCCAGGCAAAAAAGAAAGTGAGTGCGATCACGGGCACGATGATGATCAGCATCAGCAGCGTGGCGGTGACCACCAATTGGCCTTGCTGGGCTGCAACATCGCCAGCCGGGTTGAGAACGACAGCCTTGCTGCAACCGGCCAGGCCGGCTGTCATGGCGATCGCTGCAAGCCAGGCGGGCCTGCGGAGTTCCTTGGTTTTGAGCATGCTAGGGGCGCGACAAAGGAGCGCTTAGGTGTAAACGCGAATGACTGAGGATTCGCAATGTAGTACGGCTAGCGAATTTGTCGATTGGACATTTTGTCCAATATCAATCCTGTCCCAGTGTCCGGCCGGGTTGTCTGGCTCTTTGAGAGTTATTTGACATGGCGCAGTGGCGCGCAGCCGGGCGGGTCATTCCTTGCACGCCGTTCCTTGCAATCAGGGTTTTCCTACGCTCGGGCTAGCGAAAGCTCACTTGTGGGGGGCTCTGCAGGGGTGTAGAACGGAGTCGTGTCAGTTTCTTGAGGAGCGTCAATATGTCCAGCCCAGGTTCTGCAGTGCTTCCCACCCCTGGATTCGAGAGTTCAGTATCCCTGGCGCGTGCCCATACCGATGAGGATGTCACCCCTGGCGAGATCGCGGTGGGGGTGATCATTGGTCGGTCATCCGAGTATTTCGACTTTTTCGTGTTTGGTATTGCCAGCGTGCTGGTGTTCCCTTCCCTGCTGTTTCCGTTCCTCTCCCGCCTGGATGGCACCCTGATGGCGTTTGCCATCTTCTCCCTCGCTTTTGTGGCCCGCCCCGTGGGTACGGCGATTTCCATGGCCGTGCAGCGGCGCTGGGGGCGGGGCACCAAGCTGACGCTTTCGCTTTTCCTGCTGGGTGCCTGCACGGCCGGGATGGCGTTTTTGCCCAGCTATGCGGCGGTGGGCAGCAAGGCCATCGCCGCCTTGATCATCCTGCGCATTGGTCAGGGGCTGGCGCTGGGGGGCACATGGGACGGGTTGCCTTCCCTGTTGGCGATGAGCGCTCCCAAAGAGCGGCGCGGCTGGTTTGCCATGATCGGTCAGCTGGGTGCCCCTGTGGGTTTTGTGTTGGCGGCAGGCCTGTTTGCCTATCTGTACAGCAGCTTGACGGTGACCGAGTTTCTGGACTGGGGCTGGCGCTACCCCTTCTTCGTGGCCTTTGCCATCAACGTGGTGGCTTTGTTTGCCCGCCTGCGGCTGGTGGTGGGGCAGTCGTATGCTGAATTGTTGCAGCAACGTGAATTGCAGCCCGTGAGCGTGGCCCAGGTCATGCGCGACGAGGGGGGCAACGTTCTGATCGGTGCTTTTGCTGCGCTGGCCAGCTTTGCGCTCTTCCACTTGGCGACGGTGTTTCCCCTGTCGTGGATTGCGATGTATTCGGAGCAATCGCTGAGTGAGGTGCTTTCGGTCCAGATCGTTGGGGCCTTTCTGGCTGCAGGCGCCATCATGCTCTCAGGCTGGCTGGCTGACCGGGTGGGCCGACGCAATCTGCTGGGCAGCATGGCGGTGCTGATCGGACTGTTCAGTTTCGCCACGCCCTGGCTGCTGGGTGGCGGCTCTGTGGGCAACAACGTGTTCCTGCTGGTGGGCTTTGTGCTGTTGGGCCTGTCTTATGGTCAGGCTTCGGGCACGGTCACCGCCAACTTCTCTGCACAGTACCGCTACACAGGGGCGGCATTGTCTGCGGACCTGGCCTGGTTGCTGGGCGCGGGTTTTGCCCCGTTGGTGGCACTGGGCCTGTCGGCCAAGTTCGGTTTGGGGGCCGTTTCCCTGTATTTGCTCTCGGGGGCTGTGTGCACCCTGGCGGCTTTGCGTATCAATCGGCTGATTGAACAGCGGGAATCTTGAGTGAACCCACATGGGTCAGGGCTGCGGCTCTCTGCTACAGCCTGGCCCTTGTGACCTCAGCGCGCCTTACTTTGCGTAAGGGTCTGCAAAACCCAGCTCTTCCATGATCGCCGTCTCGTAAGACTCCATCTCATCCGCGTCTTCCGCGCTGGTTTCATGGTCCCAGCCCTGCGCGTGGAGGGTTCCGTGCACCAGCAGGTGGGCGTAGTGCTCTTCCAGCGTCTTGTTCTGCTCCTGCGCTTCCCGTGCGACCACGGGGGCACACAGTACCAAATCGGCCGTCACCATGGGCTCTTGCGTGTAGTCAAACGTGAGCACGTTGGTGGCGTAGTCCTTCTTCCGGAAATCCCGGTTGAGCTGCCGCCCCTCTTCCGCATCCACAATGCGCACGGTGATTTCGGCGTCGGTGGACAGGGCGTGCCGGATCCACTTCGCCACTTTGTGGCGAGGAAGTAGCGCCCGGTGTTCCGCCGCGCCGTCAAATTTGCCGAATTGCAGGGATAAGGTGAGTTGATTGAGTGCCATAAAACCTCCTGGCGCTTATCAGATAAGCGCAGGCAGCTATTAAATTGATAGTGAATTGTCGTTGTGCAGCGAATTCAGTCGCGTGCAGCCACGGCCCGGCGGGGCGCATCGTAGGCTTCCACAATCCGTGCCACCAGGGGGTGGCGCACCACGTCGGCACTGGTAAAGCGCGTAATGGATATGCCTTTGACGCGTTTGAGCACGCGCTCGGCGTCGATCAGGCCGCTCATGGAGCCCTTGGGCAAGTCAATCTGGCTCACGTCGCCTGTGACCACGGCTCGAGAGCCAAATCCGATGCGCGTCAGGAACATCTTCATCTGCTCAGGCGTGGTGTTCTGGGCCTCATCCAGGATGACAAAAGCGTTGTTGAGCGTGCGCCCGCGCATAAACGCCAGTGGCGCGATCTCGATAGCGTTGCGCTCGAAGGCTTTTTGCACCTTGTCATGGCCCATGAGTTCATACAGCGCGTCATACAGAGGGCGCAGGTAAGGGTCCACCTTCTGGGCCAAGTCGCCCGGAAGAAAACCCAGGCGCTCCCCAGCCTCTACCGCAGGGCGCGTCAGCACGATGCGCTGCACAGAGCTTCGTTCCAGCGCATCCACCGCGCTCGCCACCGCCAGATAGGTCTTGCCCGTGCCTGCGGGACCAATGCCAAAGGTGATGTCGCTCTTGGCAATATTCTGCAGATACAGGCTCTGCACGGGGGTGCGCCCCCGCAGGTCAGCCCGGCGGGTGGTCAGCACGATGGCGTCATCGGGGGCTTCAATCAGGTCGGCATCACCTGCCAGCATGATCTGCAGGGTGTCTTCCGCAATGGGGTGCTCCGCCATTTCATACAGCGCCTGCAACAACTCCATCGCCTGCGTGGCTTTGGCCTTGGGGCCATCCACCTTGAACTGCTCATGCCGGTGGGCAATCTTGACTTCCAGCGCCACTTCGATGGTCCGCAGGTTCGCATCTGCGGGCCCGCACAGGTGGGTGAGCCGCGTGTTGTTGTGCGGCAAGAAGGTGTGGCGCAGGATCACGCTGATAATTCCATTCGGCAAAAGCCAATGACGGCAAAAAAGAGCGCGCCATCTGCAAGAACGACTGCCAACGCAGCGCCCCAGGTGACGACAAAGGACACCAATGATAGGCAAATTGACCGGCACCCTGCTGGAGAAGAATCCCCCTGAAGTCCTTGTGGACTGCAACGGCGTGGGTTACGAGGTGAATGTGCCCATGAGCACCTTCTACAACCTGCCCGGCGTGGGTGAACGGGTCAGCCTGCTCACCCAGTTCATCGTCCGCGAGGACGCACAGCTGCTGTATGGTTTTGCCACTGCTCAGGAGCGGCAGGCGTTCCGCGAACTGATCAAGATATCGGGTGTGGGGCCGCGCACTGCGCTCTCCATCCTGTCGGGCATGGGTGTCGCCGACCTGGCCCAGGCCATTACCTTGCAGGAGGCGGGGCGCCTGATCAAGGTGCCGGGCATTGGTAAAAAAACAGCCGAGCGCCTTCTGCTCGAACTCAAGGGCAAACTGGGCGCAGATATTGGAGCGCCCGCCCATGCGGCCAGCGATGCGCAGGCCGACATCTTGCAGGCACTGTTGGCTTTGGGCTACAGCGACAAGGAAGCGGCCAGTGCGCTCAAGGCGCTGCCTGCGGACGTGGGTGTCAGCGAAGGTATCAAGCTGGCGCTCAAGACCCTTGCCCGCTGATAATTGGTCCGCCGCATTTTGTGGAGGATGCGGCCTTGGCTTGTTTGACGGATGCTGACTGCATCCTCATCCACGGTCTTTGCCCCATAAAGGAATCAACATGACAGTCATTTCAATCCGGCGCTGGGCAATGGCCTTGTCCGCCGCTGCGGCTGCGATACTCGCTGGCTGCGGAGGTTCAGACGGTGGTGCCGCATCGGCTGCACCCAAGGCGGAACCCATCACCAGTGTGGAAAGTCGGGTGCAACCAGCCACCGCTGTGCAGGATGTGGCCAGCGTGAAATCCCGCAGCACCAACCAGGTCCCCAAGGCGGCTGTGGTGGCATTGGGTGAGCTGTCACTGTCCAAGGTGGATACATCTTCCTCTGTGGGCCGCCGACTGGTCGGGCAGGTGCGGGAGATCGCCGCTACCAAATCGACCGCAGCTACACAGGCGCAATGGCAGTGGAAAGACACTCCTGCGGGTGGCAAGGTCGCCGCCATCAGCTTCCGTGCAGACGGCGCATACGGTGTTCGCCTGGGCGTATTGGTGCGTCAATTGCCAGGCAGTGCCATCTTGCGGGTCTACACTCAAGCCGTACCCGGCACGGTGTACCAAATTTCTGGTCAGGAAATCCTGCAGCGTATCGAGCGCAACCAGGCCGCTGGCGATACCAGTGATGCGGCACGCACATGGTGGACGCCTGATACCGGAGATGCCGAAGCCACTCTTGAGGTAGAACTTCCTCTTGGCGTGGCAGTCAATACGCTGGACCTCTCAGTGCCCCAGCTGTCCCACATCTTCACCAATCTGTCTGTGCCAACGGAACAGGAGTATCAGCAACAGGTGGAGACTGCCAAGCTCAATGAGTCCGACCCCTGCAACCTGGATGCCACCTGCTACAGCCAGAACTCTACGGAGCGTAATGCTGTGGCACGGATGGTTTTTGTGAGTGGCGGGCTGACTTATGTGTGCACGGGCACCTTGCTTAATGACGGCAATGCCTCTGGCAAGCCTTATTTCCTGAGTGCCAACCACTGTATCTCTTCGCAGACGGAAGCCTCCAGCTTGCAGACGAACTGGTTCTTCCGTTCTCCTACCTGCAACAGCGGCACCCTGCTGTCGTCCAGCATCCGCAAATCCGGCGGCGCTCAGCTGCTTTATGCAAGCAGCAGCACGGATACTTCCTTCATGCTCCTGAATGACACCCCCCCTGCTGGCGCGGTCTTCGCAGGGTGGGATGCTTCCACGGTGATCTCTGGAACCTCGGTGACCGGGCTGCACCATCCCAGTGGGGATCTGCTCAAGATCAGTTTTGGAGCGGTAAACAATCAGACTTCGTGCCAGGCCACGACTGGTAAAGAGTTCCAATGTGCAGGTAGCACGGGAAACTTTTACCGCGTAACTTGGTCGCAAGGCACCACGGAGGGAGGCAGTAGCGGATCGGCGATCTTCCAGAACAATAAGGTGGTCGGTACTCTGTATGGGGGCAGTGCAGTTTGTACGAACCGCGCTTTGTCAGACTACTATGGTCGTTTTGATGTGGCGTACAACGCCGCCCTCAAGAAC
Source organism: Acidovorax sp. DW039 (assembly GCF_037101375.1). Classification (NCBI taxonomy): domain Bacteria; kingdom Pseudomonadati; phylum Pseudomonadota; class Betaproteobacteria; order Burkholderiales; family Comamonadaceae; genus Acidovorax; species Acidovorax sp. DW039. The sequence continues at coordinate 733,702 of NZ_AP029019.1, forward strand.
TGGCTGGCACCAGCGCGCACAGCTGTCTACCGGTTCTACAACGCCAAAACCGGAGCACATTTCTACACAGCCAGTGCAGACGAGCGCGATTTTGTGATTCGCACCTATCCAGAGTTTGCTTACGAGACAGTGGCTTTCTACGCATACACTAACTCCAGCTCAGGCAAAGATCCAGTGTTCCGGTTCTACAACTCGACCACGGGTGCGCACTTCTACTCGGGTACTGAGGCTGAGCGTGACTTCGTGATAGCTAAATATCCAGAGTTCAGGTATGAGACTGTTAGTTGGTACGCCCAGTCGGGGGCGGGTAACGGTGCATCCGCTGTTCACCGTTTCTACAACGCGAAGACGGGAGCGCACTTCTACACGATTAGTGAGGCCGAGCGTGATTTCGTGATCCAAGTTCACAAAGACTTCCAATACGAAGGCCCTATGTATTACGCCTGGACCACAGCCCAGTAAGTTCGGAATCTTCCTCCAGCTCCAAACACTGCATGACCATCCACACCGACGACTTTGCCCCAGTTCCCGCCAAGCGCGTGGTGTCGGCGGCTCCCTCCTCCCCGCAGGAGGAGGCGCTGGAGCGCGCTCTGCGCCCCAAGCTGCTGCAGGAATACGTCGGTCAGGCCAAGGCACGGGAGCAACTGGAAATTTTCATCGGCGCTGCCCGCAAGCGCGGCGAGGCGCTGGACCATGTGCTCTTGTTCGGCCCGCCCGGGCTGGGCAAGACCACGCTCAGTCACATCATCGCGGCAGAGCTGGGGGTCAACCTGCGGCAGACCAGCGGCCCGGTGCTGGAGAAACCCAAGGACCTGGCGGCCTTGCTGACCAACCTGGAGAAGAACGACGTTCTTTTCATTGACGAGATCCATCGCCTGTCGCCCGTGGTCGAGGAAATCCTCTACCCCGCGCTGGAGGATTACCAGATCGACATCATGATCGGGGAAGGCCCGGCGGCTCGCAGCATCAAGCTGGACCTTCAGCCTTTCACCCTCGTCGGTGCAACCACGCGTGCGGGCATGCTCACTAACCCGCTGCGCGATCGCTTTGGCATCGTGGCGCGGTTAGAGTTCTATACCCCGGATGAACTGGCACGTATCGTCCAGCGCAGCGCGGGGCTGCTGGGGGCTCCCATGGACGAAGAGGGCGGTTATGAAATTGCCCGCCGTTCCCGGGGGACCCCACGTATCGCCAACCGCCTGCTGCGCCGTGTGCGCGACTATGCAGAGGTCAAGGGCGACGGTCGCATTACCGCAGACATTGCCAACCGGGCCCTGGCCATGCTCGACGTGGACCCCCAGGGTTTTGATGTGATGGACCGCAAGCTGCTGGAGGCCGTGGTGCACCGGTTTGACGGTGGTCCGGTGGGCCTCGACAACATTGCCGCCAGCATTGGCGAAGAGTCGGGCACGATCGAAGATGTGATTGAGCCCTATCTGATCCAGCAGGGTTACCTGCAACGCACGCCGCGTGGCCGGATTGCTACGCTGGCAGCGTTCAGGCACCTGGGGGTGACACCACCTGCAGCCGGGGGCTTCGGCCTGTTTGACGGTGCTCCCGGGGCTGTTTGAATTTCACCGCTGAGACAAGTCGCCGCCCAGCCTGGGCTTGTCTTTGAGCAGGGTTTTAGTGCAACGCCCCCCGCGCATCCACGCGGATGATGCGCTCCACCGTGCCTAGCGTCAGCCCGCCGCGCACCCCGATCATGAAGTCATACAGATTCACCGTGGGGTCGCAATGTCCTGGAATCAGCCATAGCATGCGGCCCAGCGCGGGCAGGCGGGCCTTGTCGCCTTCGGCGTACAGCAAGCCGTGCTCATCACCGCCGTTGGCGTAGCGCAGTGCACGGCCCACAGACAGTTGGCCTACGGTGGGCAGGCCTGAATCAATGGCGTGGCTTTTGTGGCCCGCATCGCATACCGCGTGCGTGTCGCGCACGGAAATCACCTGGGTCTTGACGAACAGGGCATGCTCAAACGCTGGCTGGGCGGGGTCGCGCTCGTTGCGCGCGTAGTCGGCGTCCATGAACAGGAAAGATCCCGCCTGCAGTTCACCATAGACGCCACTGGCCGCCTCGTGTACCAGCGTGCCCGTGCCTGAACCGGTCACTAGTGGCACAGGTAGCCCTGCTGCAATGATCAGGTCCCGTGTCTTGGCGGCCTGCTGTACCACCTGGGTAATGGCGTCGCGCCGGTCGGCGGCACTGGCCAGATGCTGCGCGCGCCCGTGGTAGGCCTGCAAGCCGGCAAAGCGCAAACGCGAATGACGAGCAACCGCCAGGGCCAAGGCCACGGCGGCCTCTCCGGGTGGCACGCCGCAGCGGCCCTGGCCTACGTCGATTTCCACCAGCACATCAATACCTGCATCGCTGCCCGACAGCACCATGGCCTCGGCCAGGCGTTCAATGCCTTCGGGGCTGTCTACCGCAATGCCCAGGCGGCCTCCCCGGCTGGCCAGCAGCGCAGCCAGCCGCGCCACGCGATGCAGTTTGGGCATGGCAATCACCTGGTTGGTGATGGTGATGTCACGCACGCCGCCCTCTGCCATGGCTTCGGCTTCCGAGGTCTTTTGCACGCACACGCCCTGCGCACCCGCCTGCTGCATCAGCAGCGCTAGCTCTGCGCTCTTGTGCATCTTGGCGTGGGGCCGCCAGCGCACCTGATGCTTGCGCGCGAACTCTGCCATGCGCTGGATGTTGCGGTCCATGGCGCCCAGGTCGATGACCAGGGCGGGTGTGTCGATCTGGTCTACACGCTGGCCGATGATGGCGGCAAGGGCTTCAGGTATGGCTTTCATCGCGTACGGAGGTGTCGAGGTGGTGTGTGTCTGCCCAGCCCACCAGGCTCAGCCCGTCAGGTGTCCACAGCAGGCGGTTGATGGCGGCGTTGCCCAGCTGCCAGGTGCGGGGGGCCTGAATATCCTGCCGGGTCGCTGCACGGTACAGCACATCCAGTACGCCCCCGTGGGCCACCAGCACAATTTGCTGTCCGACATGCCTGGCTGCAATGTGGTGCGTGGTGCGCGTGATGCGGTCGCGCAGGGCGACGAGCGATTCCCCATCGGCGGGCGCAAAGTCCGGGTCGCGCTTGCGCCACCGGTAGGCCAGGTCAGGGTCTTCTGCCTCAATCTCGGTAAACGTGCGTCCTTGAAACACCCCGAAGCTGCGCTCCCGCAGGCCCTGGTCGGCCGTCAGCGGTGCTCCGGTGGTTTCTGCAATGGCACTGGCAGTCACCCATGCGCGCTGCAGGTCACTGCTGTAGATGGCATCGATTGCCTCGTCTGCCAGCGCTTGCGCAACCTGTCGGGCTTGCCAGAGGCCCGTGTCGTTGAGCGGAATGTCCAGATGCCCCTGCATGCGGGTGTCGACGTTCCATGCGGTTTCTCCGTGACGGATGGCAATGATGCGTGTAGCTTCCATGCAGGGCTTAAAAAAATGAGAGATCAGGGCTGGGTGGCAGGTAGCGGGATGCGCACCTGACGAGGCCCCTGGGGTGGTTGGGGAAAGCCGTTGAGCGCGGCCTCGAACAGCACGCCGTACACCGCAGGGTCAGACACCCACACATCTTCGTGGACGGCGGATGTTTCATACACCACCGCCTGGGTGCGCGCATCGCGCATCACGATGCTGACAGCGCGGCGGTGCAAGGGGGCGGGTTCACCCAGGCGCCACATGCCATGCATGCCCCAGCCACCACGCCCACCGTACCAGCCCCAGCCGCCAAACGCCCAAGGGGGGCTGTCATAAAAGGGATCACGGCGGGGCGTGTATCCAGCCTGCACGCCCAGCTGGACGACCCATTGGGCACGCTCATCATCGCGCTGCAGCCCCACGCGTGCGAGGGCCTGCTCCGCCAAGGCGGCAATCGGGTCGAACGATGGCATTTGCTGCGAGGGCAGACGCTCGATGCGGTACGTCATCGGCTGCTGGGCGGTAGCGGTGGCGGGCAGCTGCGAAAAGCTGCGCACATCGCCCTCCACCACGCGATGGGTGGCGCAGCCCGCCAAAAGGGCTGCCATCCCCAGCAGCGCAGCAATTTTTTTCCAAGGCAAAGTCGTCATGGCAAAGTCTCCTGAAGCGGTTGCAATGGCTGCTGGTGTATTGCCTTACCCATCGTTGCTGCCCATGCGCGAAGACGCGATGACATGGGTTGCGATGGTGGGGCAGCGCACCAGTCAGCAGTGGCTGGGTGGGCCTTCAGGTTGGATCGGTCCGCCTGGCTGGGGTTCACTGAAAAAGAAGGGGCAAGGTGCTCTGCAGTCAGCCGCGCATCCTGGCTCAGCGGATCTGCACCACCTGCATGCCGGGCAGGGCCGCCGGGGTGGGGAACTCTTCCTTGTCAAACGCCTTGTCACCGTCTTCACTGGCAATGCCTGTGGCCTTGGCGTTCTTGAAGTCGTAGAGGTTTCCGTCCAGCAGGTGCGAGGGCACCACGTTCTGCAGGGCGTTGAACATGTTTTCGATGCGGCCGGGAAAGCGCTTTTCCCATTCGCGCAGCATCTCGCCCACCTGCTTGCGCTGCAGGTTCTCCTGGCTGCCGCACAGGTTGCACGGGATGATGGGGAAGTTGCGGTGCGCGGCCCAGCGGGCGGTGTCTTTCTCGGCCACGTAGGCCAGGGGGCGGATCACCACATGCCTGCCGTCGTCACTCACCAGCTTGGGCGGCATGCTCTTCATCTTGCCGCCAAAGAACATGTTGAGCAGCAGCGTCTGCAAGATGTCGTCGCGGTGGTGGCCCAGGGCGATCTTGGTGCAGCCCAGCTCATCGGCCACGCGGTACAGAATGCCCCGGCGCAGGCGGCTGCACAGGCTGCAGGTGGTCTTGCCCTCGGGAATCAGCTTCTTGACGATGCTGTAGGTGTCCTCGTTCTCGATGTGGAACGGCACGCCGGTGCTGGCCAGGTATTCGGGCAGCACATGCTCGGGAAACCCAGGCTGCTTCTGGTCCAGGTTCACGGCCACCAGGTCAAAGTGGATGGGCGCGCGGGCCTTGAGCTTGAGCAGGATGTCGAGCAGGGCATAACTGTCTTTGCCGCCCGACATGCACACCATCACCTTGTCGCCTTCTTCAATCATGTTGAAGTCGACGATGGCCTTGCCGACTTCGCGGCACAGGCGCTTTTCCAGCTTGTGGGTTTCGCGTTCGATTTTCAGGCGGGCTGCGTTGGCCGTGGGCTCTTGCGATGCTTCAGCCTCTTCGGTCCAGCCAGTGTTGGTGGGATGGGGGTTGTTGATCACTGCGTTCATAGGTTTACCACTGCCCCGTTTCCATGCGAATCGCCACTTCGCAGTCGTCAAAAATTTCCAGCTTGGCGATCTTGACGCGCACGCCCAGCACGCCGGGCAGCTGCATCAGGCGGTTGGCCAGCTTGCCGATCAGGCTCTCCAGCAGGTTCACATGCTCGGCGGTGCATTCGTCGATGATGATCTGGCGCACGCGGCGGTAGTCCAGCACATGGCTGATGTCGTCGTCGCGCGGAGCCAGGGGCTGCACGCCCAGGCTCAGTTCGGCATCGACCTGGATGGGCTGTGGATCGACTTTTTCGTGCTCAAGGATGCCCAGGTTGGCATCGAAGCGCAAACCGGTCAGCGTCAGGGTTTGGAGACCGGCCCGTGGGGGGGGGGTATGGCTTGGGGTGCTCACGTTTGTCACCAGGGTTTGATGGCTACCCGTTCTACGCCTACTGACGCGCAGTCGGGGTACACATCGGGCTTTCGGGTGGAAACACGTACGGCGTGGATATCTTGCCGCTTGAGCAATGCTGCACAAATCCCATCACAAAGGGTTTCTTGCAATTCGTGATGGCGTTCGCCGACCCATTCAAAAATCGTGTTGCGGACAAAGTCGTAGTCGACGGTTTCCGAGATGTTGTCTTGGGCCGCAGGGGCCAGGTCAAGCTTGACGCATAGATCCACATCAAACCAGATGCGCTGTGGTGCCTCGCGCTCGAAGTCGTGTACGCCAATGCGCACCATCACTTCATGCTGGCGCAGGCTCAGCGCTCGGCAATGTGTGGCCAGTCGTGGATCTATGGCACCAAAGGCCAGGAGAATGGAATTCATCAGTGAGCCCCTTCTTCAATGGCCCACATCACATCCCTGCTCAGCGGGATGAGGTGCTGGCCATTGTCTGTCCTGAGTGTGCAGCCATTGATGCTGGTGTTTTGTGCCAAGAACAGCGCCCCTTGGGCCACATCTGCGGGATCAATGGGTTTTTGCATCAGATTGACCAAACTGGCCTTGTCAAAATTGTCCTGGGTTTGCGGGCCGCTCAGATACAGCAGCCCGGGCGATAGCCCGCACACTCTGACTGTCGGGGCCAAAGCCTGTGCCTGCAGCGCTACGCTGCGCTCCAGCGCCAGCTTGCTGACGGTGTAGGAGAAATAATCGGGATTCAGGTTGTGCACTTTCTGATCCAGCACATGGATCACGCAGTGTGTCCCATGAGCAACGTCAAGTCCTTGGCGCACCCGGTTGTAGAGGGCATTGGCCAAAAGCAGCGGAGTTGCCGTGTTGACCTGAAAGTGCCTTTGCAGTCCCTCGGCGGTTGCGGAAGGTGCATCATCGGGCTCGAAAATCGAGGCGTTGTTGACAATGCACTGTGGAGGCTGTCCCGCGAGCTGGACGCACTGATCCATCAAACGCTCTGCTGCATCGCCTTGCGCAAGATCCACTTCTACAAGCAGGCAGGCTGCTCCAGCCGCTTGCACTTCCTGTTGGGTTCTCTGCGCGCTGTCTTTCGATGTCCGGTAATGGCACAGAATGTTCCAGCCCGCTTTCGCAAAGGCTAGGGCGATTTCTCGACCTAGTCGATGTGCGCTGCCGGTGATCAAAACCCAGTTTTTATTGTCCATGTGAGCTTGGCTTGGGGGTTGCTGTAAGGAGGGCGGTTTCCTGCGCTTCCATTATTCCGCGCACAAAAAACCCCAGGTCCTGGGTGAAGTAAAGTTTTTCCATGGGGCGCAGCAAGAAGTCATCAGGCAGGGTGCGAAAGAAGAGCAGGGCCCTGCCGCCGTCTTCGCCCCCGTACTCCGCCAATTCGGAATTCAAGCGATAGCCCTCCGCCTGTGCCCCTGCAATCACATGCTGGTAGGCTGAGAGTGCCGGATTCTTGTCCAGCGTGCCTGCGGGTCGGATGGTGTCAGGCAGGCTGAACATCACATTCACCTTGCGCACATTCAACTCTACGCTGAACTGCAGTGGGTTTTTGAGTGCGGATTGTCCTTGCTCCGCTTTGAGTATGTAAGTGGCCCGACATCCTGCGCGCAGAAGTTGTTTGAGCTGGAGCTTTCGTGGCTGACAGGCGATTGCTTGCACTTCCTGCGGGATGAGCTGGTCGAGAATGGTGTTGGTAATGCGGGCCAGACGTTTTTCGCTGCGTTGACCAAACACTAGACCGATCACGATGAGACTGACAGGCAGCGCCACGGTGAGCAGGCTGATGGCTGCGGTCATCGACTCTTTGTCTCGGTTCAAGGCGGCCCACACCACCAACCCGAGGCCGCCCAGCATGACCGCGAGAAATACAATGACCAGAACTCCACGCGCCCACAACGGCAGGGCCAAAGACTGTAACCAGCGCACTACCTCGGAAGAAGGTTGTGCGCCAGAAGGGCTGGATGAATCGCTCATGTAGTTTGCATAAGGGGCGTTTTGTCGGCGGGCGAATTATGACTGTCCTCACTCAAGAACTTGCTGACCACATCACCCAGGCCATTGCCGCCGAGGGTGGATGGCTGGGTTTTGACCGTTTCATGCAACTTGCGCTGTACACGCCCGGCCTGGGCTACTACGCCAACGACTCCACCAAATTTGGCGCCATGCCCGAATCGGGCAGCGACTTTGTGACTGCCCCTGAACTCACCCCCCTGTTCGGCCAGACGCTGGCCGTGCAGGTGGGCGAGGCGCTGGAGCGCACCGACACCCATGAAGTGTGGGAGTTTGGCGCAGGCTCAGGCGCGCTGGCGCTGCAGTTGCTGGATGCGCTGGGCGACCGAGTGCAGCGCTACACCATCGTCGATTTGTCGGGCAGCCTGCGCGCCCGCCAGCAGGCCAAGCTGATCGCCCACGCCCACAAACTGCGCTGGGTGGATGCGCTGCCCGAAAAGTTCAGCGGCGTGGTGGTGGGCAACGAAGTGCTGGACGCCATGCCCGTGCAACTGCTGGCGCGCCATGGCGGCCAGCAGGGCGGTGTGTGGCATGAGCGGGGCGTGGTGGTGGCAGAAGACGGCAGTTTTGCCTGGGCCGACCGCCCCACCAACCTGCGCCCGCCCATCGACATTGAAGGCCCGCAGGACTATCTGACCGAAATCCACGCCCAGGGCGAAGGCTTCATCCGCATGCTGGCCGACCGGCTGGAGCGGGGTGCGGCCTTTTTGCTGGACTATGGTTTTGGCGAAGACGAGTACTACCACCCCCAGCGCCATATGGGCACAGTGATGTGCCACCAGGGCCACCTGGCCGATGGCGACCCGCTGGTCGAGGTGGGCCGCAAGGACATCACCGCGCACGTCAACTTCACGGCCATGGCGCTGGCCGCGCAAGAGGCGGGCATGCAGGTGCTGGGTTACACCACGCAGGCGCACTTCCTCATCAACTGCGGTTTGCTATCAAAAATGGAGCTGCTTGCGCAAGCAGAGCGGGCGACAGCGGCCAAATTGATCATGGAGCACGAAATGGGCGAGCTGTTCAAGGTGCTGGCCCTAGGTGCAGGCGATGCGTGGGAGCCCCTGGGGTTTGCACACGGCGACCGGTCCCACCGCCTCTGACCCGGCACCCGCTCCATGCTCCGCTGGCTCATCGTCATCTTTCTGGCCCTTGTGCTCATCAACGGCTTTGGGCCGTGGCTGCAGCGCATGGGGCTGGGGCGATTGCCGGGTGATTTTCAGTTCCGCCTGTTCGGCAGGGACTGGTTCATTCCCCTGACCAGCACGGTGCTGTTGAGCTTTGTGGTGAGCCTGCTGGTCAAGTGGCTCTAGTCTGGTGTCTCAGGCACTGGCCTCGTTCAGCGCTTGCAGAAATGCCTTGCGCCACCAGTGCACATCAAACTCGCGGATGCGCGCCATCAGCTTCTGGTGCCGCTGCTGTCTTTCTTCCAAAGGCATCTGCAGTGCCTGCTGAATGCAGTTGGCCATGCCTTCCGGGTCATAGGGGTTGACCAGCAAGGCTTCCTTCAGTTGCTCGGCCGCGCCCGCAAAGCGGGAGAGCACGAGCACGCCCGGGTCCTCAGGGTCCTGAGCCACCACATATTCCTTGGCCACCAGATTCATGCCGTCGCGCAGCGGTGTGACCAGGCCCACCGCCGCCGCACGGCACAGGCCAGGCACCCGTTTGCGCGCCACCATGCGGTGGATGTAGCGCACGGGCATCCAGTCCAGCTCGCCGTAGTCGCCATTGACGGAGCCGCACAGGCCCTCCAGCTCCTGTCGCAGGTCCCCATAGGCATTCACGTCATCGCGGCTTGGCGAAGCGATCATGATCAGCGTGGCACTGCCCCGGTTCTCGGGGTAGCGGTCTAGCAGTTCGCGAAACGCCCGCACGCGGTGCGGTATGCCCTTGGAATAGTCCAGCCGGTCAATGCCCATCAGCAGGCGTCGGCGCGAGTATTCCTCGCGCATGCCCTGGCAGGTCTCCATGGCTTCTGGGGCCAGGGTCAGGCGGCTGAACTCATCCACATCGATGCCGATGGGGAAGGCCTTGACGGCGACAGTGGCGCCAAAGGCCCGCACCCGTGTGCTGTCCACCTCTTCGGCGCTGCCCTCGTTGCGGACATAGCGCTTGAAGTGCGACACATCTGCTTCGCTTTGCAGACCCACCAGGTCATAGGCCATGAAAGACCGCATCAGCCACTCATGCTGCGGAATGGCCGCCATGATGAGCGGCGGCGGCATGGGGATGTGCAGAAAGAAGCCCATGCGCTGACGGCAACCCATGGTGCGCAGCTCTGCTGCCAGGGGGATCAGGTGGTAGTCGTGAATCCAGAGGATGTCGTCATCACGCAGCAAAGGCAGCAGTTTGCGCGCAAACATCTGGTTCACGCGCCGGTAACCGGCGATGTAGCGGGCGTTGAAGTCGGCCAGATCGAGCCGGTAATGGAACACGGGCCACAGCACACTGTTGCTGTAGCCGTGGTAGTACGTGTCGTGGTCTTCGCGGCACAGGTTTACCGTGGCCAGTGTGACAGTGCCCGCCTGGCGCACATGCATTTCGCCCTCGCCGGGGGAGCCCTCTTCGGCAATGTTGCCGCTCCAGCCGAACCAGAGGCCGCCGGTCTTGTTCAACGCATCGCCCAGTGCAACAGCCAAGCCTCCAGCGGCGGGTTTGCGGGGGTCGGCAATGCGATTGGAGATGACAACAAGACGGCTCATGCGCTGCATCATCGGATGAGCTGGCCCTGAGCCATGTCGGACACCGCCCCGACTGATATTGCGGTAATGGCCCACACAAGCCGGGTTTTGGCCGTGGGTGCTTAACTGGCTCTCAGCCTTTCAGCGTTTGCAGCCAGATGCGGACCCCTTCGGGGGATGCGCATCGGTACTGTGCGGTGGTCGTTCCCCCTCCCACCTTGATACCCCAGCCCCCCAGCGCTTGCACCGCAGCAAAGCCCTTTTCGTCGGTCACATCGTCCCCCGCGAAGACGGGGATGCGGCCCGCATAGGGCGCACGCTCCATGAAGTCGGCGATCGCCCGACCTTTGTCCACCCCTTGGGCTTTGACTTCCAGCACGCATTTGCCCGGCATCAATTCAAGGCCCTGGGTTGACTCCAGGGCTTGTGTCATCACAGCTTCGCACAGGGCCTCCAGCTCAGGTGCGGCGCGGTAGTGCAGGGCCACGCTGGCACGCTTGGCCTCCACCAGCAAGGGCGGGTGGCGTGCTGCCAGCTGCTGCGCCGCCAGCAGCACCGGGGCCAGATCAGGCGGATGGGAAGTATGCGTAGACCCATCGGGCCAACGGTAGTGCGCGCCGTGCTCAAAAGCGGCAGGCAGTTGCAGTGGGTGAAGAAACCGGTCCACGTCTGCCAGGGGCCGCCCGGTCACCACCGCCAAAGCGCCCTGCAGCCGCTGCTGCAACAGGCCCAACTGGCCAATCAACCCGGGTGCAACCTGCACGGCATCAGGGTGTGGGGCCAGTTCGGCCAGGGTTCCGTCAAAGTCCAGGAAGAGCGCGTGCGCTGCGGTCAGGGGAGGCGGCTGCTGCATGGTGCAGACCATAACAGACGCGTCTGCGGATGGGCGCTGAAAGCCGATGCCGGGGGCGTAACGCATCGCAAAGGCTGCGACCAGATCCCATCAGAGCGCGCTTCAGATCAGATTCTGGCTGGGCTTGAATTGTCTGCACCGTGTCGCCATGTGAAGGGCAATGCGTTCCTACCTTGAAAGCCATGACTGAAGCTCTGCATGTTGTTTGCCCCCACTGCCATGTGACCAATCGCGTGCAGGCGCCTCAGCTGGGCAGTGCCCCGGATTGCGGGCAGTGCCACAAGCCTTTGTTTGCAGGGGCTCCGCTGGAGCTGGATGGGGCGAGCTTTGACAAGCATGTCGCCCGCAACCAGATTCCTGTGGTGGTGGATTTCTGGGCACCCTGGTGTGGCCCATGTCGGCAGATGGCCCCAGCCTTTGCTCAGGCCGCACGAGAGCTGGAGCCGCGGGTACGCCTGACCAAACTGGATACCGAAGCCCATCCACAAATTGCAGCGCGCTACGGTATCCGCAGCATTCCCACCATGATCCTCTTTCGCGGCGGTGCAGAAGTGGCGCGGGTCTCCGGCGCCATGGGGGCGGCCGACATTGCGCGGTGGGTGCAGGCTGCCAGTTGATGCCACGCCAAAGGTAGGGACTGCCCCTCTGGGCGTATGAGCCTTACGAAAGCTTGCAATTTGCCAGGCGGTGCCTGAGCCATCCGGGTGTATCGGCCCGTAAGATTCCTCGCCCCCTGTAGCGGCTCTCCAGCGTTGGAGGCTACTGGGGCTTACCCAGGAATCTCCACCATGTCATTTGTCCGCCACACACTGATTGCCCTGTTCTCTGCCGCTCTGGCAGTCTTTGCCTTCCTCGCGCCTGCCCATGCGCAGGACGAAAAGCCCGTTGTGAACCCTTACGGGCAATACCTCGCGGGGGACGGTCTCAAAATTGAGATCGCAACCTTTCTGGACAAGAATCAGCACGGGCTGAACGACATGCTCGTGAAAATCACTGGCGCTGCGGCCTACGAAGCGGGCATTGATGGCAAGACCCTTCGCTACACCGCCGAGCCCGCGGGCACAGGCTACAACCTTCAGCGCGGTGGGCGCAACCTGATGAGCGTGCGCTCTCCTTACGGACGCTGGCAGCAGATTGAGGTGTACCTTGCCGGGCGTACCTACCTGGTCACTCCCCGTGAAGAGATGGCGGAGCGCGTCATGCCGCTGCACCTGTTGACCGACTACCGCCAGAACGGCGGCAAGTAAGCGCTTCAGCTTGCCTTGAATAGGCCCTGCGCCAGCACATGGTCCAGGGCCAGCATTCCCCCACCCCGGCCTGCCAAGTACAGCATCAGCCCCGCCCATGACAGGTGGGTTGCCCAGGCGTCGGGGTACACAAACAGCTGGATCACCAGCGTCATGCCCAGCAACCCCAAGGAAGACAGGCGGGTTGCCAACCCCAGCACCAGCATCACGGCCCCGGCGTGCTCACCCACCGTGGCTAGCTGCGCCGCCAGCTCGGGCGGCAAAACAGGCACCCGGTACTCATCCCGAAAAAGGGCATAGGTGCCTTCGGTGATGGTGAACCACCCTTCCACCTTGGTGCGAGCGGAGGCCCAGAAGATGCCAGCCAATGCCACGCGTGCCACCAGGGCCAGCAGGCTGTGGGGCGTGAGGGCTTCCATCACGGAAACGAAGCGGCGAGTCCAGGCTGTGGAATGAAGAGTGGTTGGAGGCATGGCGATGTCCTGGGATGTGAAAAATCAATAAGCGCCTTCAGGCAGCGCTAGCGCGCCCTGATGCAGCAGCAGCGCAATCAGCGCAGAGAGGTCGGTTTGCGGGTCTGCCAGCCAAGCCTGCTCGGCTGCGGACTGCAATGGCATGCCACGCTGGCACGCATTGAGAAACGCCACACCCGCTGGCGGCAGTGCAGCCCACAAGACCGAGTCGCCAGGGCGCGTCAAGAGCGCACCGTCAGGCTGCCAGGGCAAGTCTTCCGGGATCGCCACACCCTCACGGTGCAATTGCCAAAGCGTGCAGGCCGGGTGTTCTGCGCTCCATAGCCAGCGGGCGGCAGGGTGGGGGCTGACATGCGCTGTGGCCAGGGTCTCAGGGCTTTGTCGGGCGAGCCAGTTCGCGGGCAGGGGCGGGGCATCCGGTGCCATGTGGCATTCGGTCCAGTACCGGTCCAGACGTGCCAGCAGGGGCAGGTAAGGCATCTGCGCGGCAGGGGCAAATGCCTCCAGAAAGTGGGCGATGCCTTCTCCGTACAGCATCAGCCTCGCATCGTGCGGCGGGTGCTGTTGCGAATAGTGCTGCGCGAAGGCGCGGAACCACGCTTCTCCCACCACGGCGCAGACCGTGGGGTAGTTGGCTTGCAGGGCATCCACGCAGGCCTTGCGCACGGTGTTGCGGTACACGGCAAACGCGGGGTGGTGCACAGGCACCGGGGTTGGCTCCTGCCCGAGTGCGGTAGCGGCGGCCTCGCCATCGCCATGGCCCTGCGCCCACAGTGCGGCGGCAAAGCAGTCCTGAAACTCTTTCAGTCGCATGGCACCAGCTCCGGGCAAGGGCGCAGCAAATGGTGGGCGCGTTGTCGCTCCGCCATCAGCTCTGCAAAGGGCGGGAGTTGCTCGTCGCGCTCGATCAGCGTGGGCCGGGGCCCGGTGCGCTGCAGCACCTGCCGGTACAGCGCCCACACAGGTTCCGCCACCGGGGTGTCATGCCCGTCGATCAGCAAGCCCGCACCCAGGTCGGGGTCGGCATGGTGCCCCGCCAGATGGATCTCGCTGACCGCATGCAGGGGGTAGTCGTCCAGCCCGTGCGCGGGATCGTGCCCCAGGTTGCTTGCGCCCAGGTAGAGGTTGTTCACGTCCAGCAGCAAGGTGCAGCCCGTCTGCTGCACCAGCCGCTGTATGAATTCCGGTTCATCCATGGTGTGACCGGGCAGCGGCAGGTAGTGCGCGGGGTTCTCGATGGCAATGGTGTGCTGCAGTGCGTCCTGCGTGCGCAGAACGTTGTCCACCACGCGTTGCAGCGATTGCTGGGTGCGCGGAAACGGCAGCAGGTCCGGGTGGTAAACCCCTTGCCACTGTGACCACGCAAGATGCTCTGACACCAGGGCGGGCTGGACCTCGCGAACCAGCCATGCCAGCCGCCGCAGTTGCTCGGCACAGGGGGGCGCGTCGGCGGCCAGGCTCAGTGAAACGCCGTGCAGTGATACCGGGTGGCGTTCGCGCACCGCCAGCAGCCAGGGCAGGCGGGGGCCGCCTTCGGCCATGTAGTTTTCGGGATGCACTTCCCACCACATGCCGGGGGCCTGGCAGTGCAGCGCATCTTCAAAATACACAGGCTTGAGCGACAGCCCTGCCGTCATGTCAGTCATGTCCGTTACGTCCCCGGTCATTGCACGGTTCCCCTTCAGATCAGGACTTCATGGGGGTCAGCGAACCCATGCCCTTCGGGGTCTTGATGCTGGTGCAGGTGCCTGCGGGCACCAGCTTCCAGGCGTTGCTCTGGTAGTCCATCTTGGACGTGCCAGCGCAGGTGGTGCCGGGCCCTGCGGCGCAATCGTTCTTGCCTGCGAGCGATACGCCATAGCATTTCTCCGTAGCGGGCTTCGCGCCCTCTGCGGGCATGTTCTGCGCCAGGGCTGCGCCTGAGGCCAGGGCGGCCAAGGCCAGTGCGCTGAGGGTGCGGGTGGTGCATGTTGTCATCTGATTTCTCCTGATGGCCTTGAAGCCGTTGGTGATGAAGAGGGTTTCAGACCAGCAAGCCTGTGCACTAGGTGCTGCCAGCCGGTCTGTGCGTTAATTCGCAAGGGGCTGCGTTGCGGTTACCGTGGGCAGCAAAAAAAAATTAAAAATATTCCAGCTGTAACCGGCAGGGGTATCCATCCGAATACAGGGTGGGCGTGCAGAACGGTCTGTGCTCGCGTCTCGGGTCGAGAGGCGGAGCGGGCAGCAGAGGTTGCGCGCCCCCGGAGAGGGGAACATGGAGATTGAAGAGCAGCTGCGAACCCTCTGGTTGCGAGGGTTGGAGGCAGATGCAGCGGCATACCAGCAGTTTTTGAAACAGCTCAGTGCCCACCTGCGCAGCTTTTTGCGCAGGCGACTGGCACAGCGCCCCGACGAAGTGGAGGACCTGGTGCAGGAGACATTGCTTGCGGTGCACAACCAGCGCCACACCTATCGCCGCGAGATGCCGGTGACGGCCTGGGCCTATGCCATTGCCCGCTACAAGCTCATCGACTGGCTGAGGTCGCACCGCGTCAAGGAGGCGCTGAACGATCCGCTGGACGATGCACAGGAGCTGTTTGCCAGCACGGATGACGAAGCATCAACCGCTCAAAGGGATCTGGGCCAGCTGCTGCAGACCCTGCCGGAGCGCCAGCGCCTGCCCATCGTGCATGTCAAGCTGGAAGGCCTTTCTGTTGCAGAGACAGCCCGTTTGACGGGCATGTCCGAGTCAGCCGTCAAAGTAGGCGTGCACCGGGGGCTCAAGGCCCTGGCTGTACGGATCAGGGGAACCGTATGAAAACCGATGAATGGATTGGCGTATTGGCCGCGAGTGCGGCCGAAGACCTGCAACCCCGCGTTGAACCGCGGGTGGTGCGGGCCGCGGTGGTGGGGCTGGCAGGTGCCGCAGTGTTGATGTTGACGTTTTTCGGCGTCAGACCAGACCTTGTCCAGACCCTGGCGCTGCCCATGTTCTGGGGCAAGCTGGCCTTTGCTGCGGCCCTGGCGGTGCCCTGCCTGTGGGCTGTGTTGCGACTGGCGCGGCCCGGGGCCAAGGCCTTACCGGCTGCGGGATGGATTGCGATGCCCGTGGCCGTGATCTGGGGCCTGGGTGGGTGGGAGCTGTGGCAGCAGCCTGCCAGCCTGCGCATGCCCATGGTGCTGGGAACCACCTGGCGCACTTGCCCGTTCAACATTGCCTTGCTGGCGGTACCCGCCCTTCTGGCGGGGTTGTGGGCCTTGCGGGGCGGGGCGCCCACGCGCCCAGGGTGGGCAGGTGCTGGCGCGGGCTTGCTGGCCGGTGCTTTGGCCGCGCTGGTCTACGCCCTGCATTGCCCCGAAATGGCCGCGCCTTTTCTGGCGGTGTGGTACGTGGTGGGCATCGCCATCCCTACCGCGCTGGGGGCCTTGCTGGGGGCGCGTTGGCTGCGTTGGTAAGAGTTGCGCTCTTGGTACTCTGCTGCGCGCCGGCAGGTTCCAGGTAAACGTGGGGCGTTACTGCACGCGCCGCGTGTAGGCGCGAAACACCGTGTCCAGCTCCCAGCCCATGGATTCATACAACGACTGGGCCGTGCGGTTGGTGTGTGCTGTGGTCAGGTCCATGCGCACGCGCCCATGGCGGCGGGCATGGTCTTCGGCAGCCAGCAGCAGGAAGCGGCCAGCGCCCTGGCCTCGTGCCGCTGGGCTCACGAACAGGTCGTACAGCACATAGATGGGGGCGGCTTCCACTGAGCAAAAGCTCGGGTACAGCTGGCAAAAGCCCACGGCTGCCTCCGCGTCATCTTGCGCCAGCAAAATCACGGACTCTTGCCGTGCAAGTCTTTCGTGGATGAACTGCGCAGCTCGCTGCAGGTCTGCGGGCTGTTCGTAGAACTGGCGATAGGCATCGAACAAAGGCGCGATCGCTGGTACGTCATGCAGTGTGGCGGGGCGGATATGCAGGCTCATGGCGGGCGTTACGCGGTGGATGGGGTGGATGACGACTTTGCGGTCTGCGCGGTGCGTAGCCACTGCGCCACGGCCTCCACGCGTGCCTGGTGGATCAGTTCGCCCACCTGCGGCCCCTGTATGCCCTTGGCGGCGGCCTTGGCTGCAATCTCGCGGGTGACCACGCCTTGCATGGCGGCCAGCACGGCCAGCAGGCGGGGGCGCTGCGGGTAGCTTGCTTCCTCAAAACCCAGTCGGCCGCGGGCATCGCACTCGCAGGCCAGCAGCACTTCGGCAAAGCGCTCGGGCTTGCGGATGGCGTCGCAGCGCTCCAGCAGGCGCACCAGCGGGCCCGCGCCCAGGTCACCACTGCGGTGGATGTGGCCGTGCTCGCGCGCCACCACTTCGGCGGTTTCGCGGCAGTCCACGGGCACGCGCAGGCGCTCGGCCACTTCCTGCAGCAGTGCAGCACTGCGCTCTTCGTGGCCGATGTGGCGGGGCAGGATGTCGGCAGGCGTGGTGCCCTTGCCCAAGTCGTGCGCCAGGCAGGCAAACCGCACCGTCAGCGGGGCCTGCAGGCGTGCTGCCATGTCCAGCACCATCATCAGGTGCACGCCCGTGTCCACCTCGGGGTGGTGCAGCGGGGGCTGGGGCACGCCCCACAGGCGCGTGACCTCGGGCAGCAGCACCTGCAGCGCACCGCACTCGCGCAGCACCTCGAACATGCGCGAAGGCTGGGCTTCCATCAGCCCGCGCGCCAGCTCTTGCCACACGCGCTCGGGCACCAGGTGGTCCACTTCGCCGTGCGCCACCATCTCGCGCATCAGCGCCATGGTTTCAGGGGCTACGGTGAAGTCGGTAAACCGCGCCGCAAAACGTGCCAGCCGCAAGATGCGCACCGGGTCTTCGCGGAAGGCGTCCGTCACATGGCGCAGCACACGGGCCTCAAGGTCTTGCACGCCACCATAAGGGTCAAAAACGGCTCCAGCGCCCGTCCAATCAGCGCAGGCAGCTATCGCATTGATAGTAAGGTCGCGCCGCGAGAGGTCTTCTTCCAGCGTCACGTCCGGGGCGGTGTGCACCACAAAGCCGCGGTAGCCCCGCCCGCTCTTGCGCTCGGTGCGGGCCAGGGCATATTCCTCGCGCGTGTCGGGGTGCAGAAACACCGGAAAATCCCGGCCTACGGGCAGGTAGCCCTGGGCGAGCATCTGCTCGGGCGTGGCGCCCACCACTACCCAGTCGTGGTCGTTGACGGGGCGGCCCAGCAGCCGGTCGCGTACCGCGCCCCCTACCATGTAAATTTGCATGCGCCTAGTGTAGGGGCCCACCCATGCCGCCACGGCAGGTGATGGCCTTGTTGCCCCTGTTACCTTGTCGCCTTGTCGGCACCGTTTGCTTTTCTCGTTGATTTCTGTCGTTGTTCTCTGTCAGGCCAGACCATGTCCATCGCATCCTCCCTCACCATTGCCCAGCCCAACCCCGACGGCAGCCTGCCTGTGCCCACGGCTCCGGATGCGGCCGCCAAAGAGGCCGCAGAGGCCCTGCAGCGCGAAGCCCAGTTCGAGGCCCTGAAGGCCCAGGTGGAAAGCCTGCAGGAAATCCTTGCCAAGCCGCTGAACGAAATCCTGGCCGAGCACGAAAAATTCAAGGAGATGGCGGCTGCGTGGGATTCCTTTGGTGCCATGTGGATGCTTTCGCAGCGCGCCATGCGCCGCGTGGCGATGGATTTGGCCGCGCAGCAGGGCGTGAGCGAAGCCGACGTGGTCGCCCGCGCCATGGCCTACGCCAACCAGGTGCTCAATGTGGAGGATGAAGACCTGGGCGGCACTGTAGCCCCCGCACAGCTGGCGCACATTGCGCGGCACAAGGCGTTTTTGCGCAAGCAGTTTCGCCAGGGGTGAGGGGTTGCGGGGGCTCTTCGTGGTCAGCCGTCAGGCAAACACCGGCCTGAAAAAGCTGCGCTCATAGCTCACGATGCAGCCTGTCTCCTCGGCATAGCGGAATGCGGCTTGGCAGTCCGGGTCCTGCATGGAGCGCTCGCGGTAGACCTCATAAGCCGCAAGGCTCTCAAACGTGAACAGGGCCAGCGCAACGTTGTTGGCACCCTCGCTGGGCATGAAATAGCCGTGGTGTTGACCACCAAACTTCTCGACCAGCGGAATCCATAATTTGCCGTAGTGCTCAAACTCCTTGAGCTTGCTGGTGTTGAGCACATAGCGCAGGTAGATGGTGACTGCCATGACTCACTCCTGGCCGCGGCTGAGGCGGTAGGGCTCCTCAAAGTCCAGAAAGTCTTTTTCTGCCAGCGCTCCCTCCATCCACGCCTTCACCCCGGGCAGTTCGCGCACGCGCTGCACATAGGCGGCGATGTGTGGCGGCACGGGCAGGGCGTAGGTGTGCAGGCGCATGCACACGGGGGCAAAGTAGGCGTCTGCCACGCTGAACTGGCCAAACAGCAGGGGGCCGCCGTGCTCCTCCAGCAATGCGCTCCACATCTCCACCAGGCGCTTCACGTCGGCGCGCACGCCGGGCTGGTCGCGCCAGATGAGGGCACCGGTGTCGGGCAGGTGGGCCTCGATGTTCATGGGGCAGTGGCTGCGCAGGGCGGTGAAGCCGCTGTGCATTTCTGCGCACACGCTGCGTGACCGGGCGCGGGCCTGGGGATGGGCGGGCCAGAGCTGCTTGTCGGGCCAGGTCTCGGCCACGTATTCGGCAATGGCGAGGGTGTCCCACACCACCAAGCCGTCATGGACCAGCACGGGCACTTTGCCGGTGGGGCTCACGGGGCCCATGGCGCGCTTGAAATCGGAGTCTGCGTCAAAGCTGTCGAAGCGAACCAGCACTTCGTCAAACGCAATGCCTGCCTGGCGCAGCAGCACCCAGGGGCGCATGGACCAGGAAGAGTAGTTCTTGTTGCCAATGTAGAGCTGGAGCATGGGGCACCTCGGTGAGAACAGCCAAAGAATGCCGCCATGCTAGCCGCAAGCGTGCGGCGCACCGATGCAAAAAAAGCCCTGGATTGATGAGCCCACGGCATCAGCGCCGTACGCCCGGCAGGGCTGGAGACTTGGAACAGGTTCTTACACCGGCCAGACCACCCCGTTGTCGTTCAGGATGGCGTCCAGCGGCATGTCGTGGGACTCCGGCTCAAAGTCGTCCAGGTACCCCTGGGTAAAGCCCAGGCCCACCGTGAACGGCTGGGGCTGCAGGGTGGCCAGCGTGCGGTCGTAGAAGCCGCCGCCATAGCCCAGGCGGTAGCCGCCGGGGCCGTAGCCCACGCAGGGCACAAACAGCAGGGTGGGCACGATGACTTCGGTGTCCTTGGGCTTGGGGATGCCGTAGGCGTCTTCCTCCATGGGGCAGCCGGGGTACCAGGCGTGGAAGGTGAGGGTCTTGTGCTGCTTGTTCACCACGGGCAGGCCGATGCGGCGGCGCAGCGGCTCGTCCAGCAGCTCGCCGTCTTCTTTCCAGCGGTGCAGCGCGGGCAAGGGGTCAAACTCGCCCTTGATGGGCCAGTAGGCACCAATCACGGTATCGGGCCGGTTGATGAGCCAGATGCGCATGACCTGTTGTAACGAATCCGCCCGCTGTAGGCGATCGGGCATGTTCAGACGTTCTTCTACCAACGCGCGCCGAAGGGCTGCTTTGTCCATCAGATAATTCCCCCATGCAATTGCTCAGAGCGATTTTGACACCCCTTATGGCCGCCATGGTGCTGGCTACCTCCGCGCCTCTTGTCCAGGCGCAAAACCGTGGCGACGATGCCGTGCTGGAGATGCAGCAGGCGTTTCGCAAAGGCGACCGCAGAAAGCTGGAGCAGCTTTTGCCCACGGTGCGTGGGCACGCCCTGGAACCCTGGGCCGCTTACTGGGAGCTGAAGCTGCGTCTGGGCGAAGCTTCCCCATCAGAGATTCAGGCCTTCTTGCAGCGCTACGCAGGCACCTACCAGGAAGACCGGCTGCGCAACGACTGGCTTTTGCTGCTAGGCCAGCGCCGCGACTGGGCCCAGTTTGCCGAGCAGCACCCCCAATACCGCATGTCTGACGACAAGGAAGTGCGTTGCTACGCCCTGTTGATCGACACCCTCAAGGGCACGGCCCCTGCCACGGCACCGGAGGAGGTGCGCCGCAACTGGTATGCCCAGCGCGATGCCGACGATGGTTGCACGCACGCAGCGGGCGAGCTGTATGGCTACAAAAAGCTCACGGCGCAGGACATCTGGCGCAAGGCCCGTCTGGCCGTAGAAGGCAACCGCCCTCGCGCTGCCCGCAGTGCGGTGGAAATCGTCTCGCCCGAGTCGTCCGCCCAGGTCAAGGAGCTGATGGACTCGCCCACCAAATACCTGCACGCCCGCGCTACAGCCCGCGGCAAGGTGCGGCAGGAGCTGGTGACCCTGGCCCTGATCCGCATGGCCCAGAGCGATGTGGACAACGCTGCCGCCCAGCTGGACAGCAAGTGGGGTGTGCACCTTTCGCCAGAAGAGCGCAACTGGGTCTGGGGCGTGATCGGAAAACAAGCAGCTCAGCGCCTGTCGTCTGACGCCATGGGCCACTTTGGCAACGTCACCAAAGACAGCGACCTGAACGACGACCTGCTGGGCTGGAAGGTGCGCGCTGCCTTGCGCGCCGGGCAGTGGAAGGCAGTGCGCAAGGCCGTGGAAGCCATGAGCGATGAGGCCCGCAGTGACAGTACCTGGGTGTACTGGCGCGCCAAGGCCGTGCTGGCCGACAAGCCCAGCGAGGCCGAGCGTGCCGAAGCCCGCCAGTGGCTGCAGGGCATTGCCAGCACCAAGGGCTTTTACGAACAGCTGGCCCTGGAAGAACTGGGCCAGCGCGTGGTGGTGCCACCCGCACCCGCGCCCCTGACGGCGGAGGAGAAGGCTGCCGCCCGTGCCAACCCCGCGCTGAACCGCGCGCTCTACGCCATCATGCTGGGCCTGCGGGGGGAAGGCGTGCGTGAATGGAACTACGCCACCAACCTGCACACGCCCGGTGGGATGGGTGAGCGCGAACTGCTGGCCGCTGCCGACTTTGCCTGTCAGCGCGAGGTGTGGGACCGCTGCATCAATACCAGCGAGCGCACCAAGACCTTGATCGATATGAACCAGCGCTTCCCTACGCCGTTTCGCGGCGCCGTGGTGGAGCGTGCGCAAGGCATCGGCCTGGACCCCGCTTACGTCTACGGGCTGATCCGGCAGGAAAGCCGCTTCATCATGGACGCACGTTCGGGTGTGGGGGCATCGGGCCTCATGCAGGTCATGCCCGCAACAGCCCGCTGGACGGCCAAGAAGATTGGCCTTGCCAACTTCACCCCGGACCAGATCACCGACCGCGACACCAACATCACCATCGGCACGGCCTACCTCAAGCTGGCGCTGGACGATTTTGCGGGTTCCATGCCGCTGGCCGCTGCGGCGTACAACGCAGGCCCTGGGCGCCCGCGCAACTGGCGCAATGGCCCGGTGCTGGACGCCGCCATCTGGGCCGAGAACGTGCCCTTTGCCGAGACCCGCGACTACGTGAAGAAGGTGCTGGCCAACACCACCAACTACGCCGCACTGCTCACCGGCCAGCCCCAGTCGCTGCGCAGCCGCCTGGGCACGGTGGGACCGCGTGATGCGTCAGCACCAGCGATCAATGCAGAGTTGCCTTAAGGCGCAAGGCTGCAGTGCTATAAAAAGAGAAGCTGCCAGCGCTTTTTGTATAAGCGCTGGCAGTGTTTTTGATGGAGGGAGACCAATGATGAATGCATGGAAGGCAGCTTTCGCGCTGAGCGCCCTGGCTTGGGGCGTCGCTGCGATTTCCCAGCCTGTCTACAAATGGGTGGATGCCAACGGCAAGACCCACTATAGCTCCCAACCCCCTGCCAGTCAGGACGAAATGGAGCCCCTGAAACTGCAGAGCACCAACGGCACTACCACGGGCTCTGGTGGGAGCGCATCGGGCGCGGGCAGCAAAGGGGGATCTGGTGCAGCGGGTGCCAAGAAGGCGGAGCCCAAGGGCGGTACTGAATACAACGCAGACGGTACCAAGAAAGTACCCCAGGGCGTGCAGGAGATGGCTGATGGGCTGCGCAAATCCCTTCAAACGGTGGATGGCAAGCAGGTGCCCATGAACTGCGCCGTCGCCGTCAGCAACATCCAGTACCAGGCCGATCAGATGCTTGAGGTGGGCCAGAAGAACGTGCGTGATGGCTACATGACCCAAGCCGCTTTCGATGAGACTGCCCCCAAGATCCGCGAGGCCAAGGGCAAGTACAGCGTGGGTGACTGCCAGTCGTCCGCGGGTGAAAAGCGCTCGTTCTACCAGTGCATGTCCAGCAGCTACAACCACGTCACCGGGTGCGCCAAGCAGTTCAAGCACTGAGTGCCAGTTACTACGCGTACCCACCAGGCAGGTCACTGCACCTCCTGACCTGTTGAGAACCGGAGTTCTGTAGCTTGCGCACAGGTACGCCATGCGGCGTATTTAAGAAAAGTTTCCTGTTCTTCATACTGCGCAAGCCTTGGGTCGGCTTGTTGCGCCATGGCACCTTTGAAAAGGTATTCAAGACCATGGAACGCTTCACCATCTCCCTTGACGAAGACCTCGCGCACGAGTTTGACCACCTGATTGCCGAGCGCGGCTACAGCAATCGCAGCGAGGCGGTGCGCGACATCCTGCGCGTGCATCTGGCGCGGCTGCGCGAGTCGCATGATGGGGACGGCCCGTGTGTGGCCAACCTGTCCTACGTCTACAACCACCATGAGCGGGAACTGTCCGAGCGGCTGGCCAGCCATCAACACGACCACCACGAGCTGACCATTGCCAGCACCCACGCCCATCTGGACCACGATCACTGCATTGAGACCGTGCTGCTCAAGGGCCCGGCCAGCGCTGTGCGCCACTTTGCCGACAGCCTGATGGCCGAGCGCGGCGTGCACCACGGGCAGCTGAACCTGGTCATGGCTGACGCTCCTGCCCCCGACGGCAAGCCTGCAGATCGTGCGCGCCAGCGGGGCAAGATGGCTGCGCGTCCGTCTGCCCACCGGCACTGACCGGTTCACCCGAACAAGCCCCGTCCCTGCGACAGCACTCCTTGCCGATGTGTGTCGTGGTCGGATAAGAAAAATTTTCTGTACTTCATACCGGGAGAAATTCTGTGAAATGCCATCCGTTCCCGCCCGGCACCCGCCGCACGCTGGGGGCCATGCGCAGGCACCCGCTCTGCGCGGCCATCGTGCTGGCCCTTGCCGCCCCCTGCGCAGTAGCGCAGGAAGCCACGCCCACGTTGCAGGCCATAGAGATCAAAGGCCAGGCATTGCAGGGCGCTGCATCCGCCTATTCGAGCACCGGGTTTGAACGCGATGAAATCGCCGAGAAGCACCTGAGCCAGCCCACAGAGCTGCTGCGCTACGTGCCCGGCATGAATGTGCAGAACTACCAGCTCTCGGGCGTGGCGGACACCATCGTGATGCGCGGCTTTGGCGGCGGCGGGCATGGCGGCGATGTGGGCGTGGTGCTGGATGGCATCCCCCTCAATGAGGCCATGTCGCATGCCGACGGGTATGTGGACTTCAACGTCATCGTGCCGCTGGAGATCGACCGCTTCACGGTCTACAAAGGCCCCGTGTCTGCGTTGTACGGCAACTTCAACCGTGCCGGGCTGATGGCGGTGGAGACCCGCAAGCGCGGTGAATACCGGCAGGTGGATGCCAGTCTGGCATCGCACGGTACGGCAGACCTGCAGGGGGCTTGGGGGCTCAAGCTGGCAGAGGACGAATACCTGAACCTGGCCGCGCAGCACTACCGCACCGAAGGGTTTCGCACGCAATCCGACTTCAGCCGCAGCACGTTGGCCGGTCGCTGGACGAAGCGCCTGAGCGCAGACCTGGACATTGCCTTGTCGGGCCGCTGGCACGAGGCCGACGGCGACTCCCCCGGCTACGTCACCGGTGCGCAGTTTGCACAGGACCCCTATGGAAAAGACCCGCGCGCCATGAACGACGGGGCCAGCAAGCACTTTGCCACGCTGCGTGCAGACGTGAACTACGCGCTTGCGCCAGACGTGAAACTGCTGACCTTTGCCTACACCACGCAGCAGGATTTCACCCGCTGGTTCAGCCGCCCGGTCAATGCCTCCACCTGGCGGCAGCGTGAGGAAACCTATGACCGCAAGGTGTACGGCGCAGGTACCAGTCTGAACGGGCGTACACCTATGGGCAACACGCCCCTGAACTGGGTGGCGGGCATTGAGACCTTCCGGGAGTCCACGCAGTACCAGTACTACGACGGACTGAACCAGCGCGTGCGTGTGGCACCGGCCATCAATGACCGGACTTCCCGCCTCAACAGTGTGTCGGCCTTTGGCGAGGTGGAGGCCCCGCTGCATGCCCTGTTCAAACCCTCGGCAGGCCTGCGCTGGGATCGCTTCACGGGCGACTGCACGCGCGACGGGGTTGAGAGCGGAACCGATCCTTGCGGCCCCCTGGCGAAGATGTCCCATGCCAGCCCCAAACTGGGGGTGCGCTCGGACGTAGCGCCGGGCGTGCAGCTGCGCACCAGCTGGGCTGAAGGCTTTGCCTTGCCCAGCACGTTTGCCAAATACGCGCTGGGTGCCGCCGTGCTGGACCCCAATGTCTTTCGCCAGACCGAGGTGGGTGCGCAGTTCAAGCCCGTGCAGGGTCTGATGCTTGATGTGGCTGCCTACCGTCTCACCTCCAGTGACGAAATCCGCACGGTGGCCCCGGGTGTGTATGAGAACTATGGCAGCACCCGCCGCACGGGGGTGGAGATCAGTGCGTTGTGGGCTGTGCACCGGGATGTGGACCTGGCGCTGACCTACGGCAGCGCCCGCTCGCGCGTGACCGAGAACGGCAACGCCGCCCTGGTGGGCAAGCAGGTGGCAGGCGTGCCGCGCTATACAGGCACGCTGAGCGCGACATGGCGGCCTGTGGCTCACTGGTCCACCACAGCCACCTGGCGTTGGGTGGGGGCCTATGCCGTGAATGCCGACAACAGCGTGGCCTATGGCGGCTACGCCACCGTGGATTGGGGCGTGGTCTACCGGCCAACCGAACGCTACGAGGTCTACGCCACCGTGTCCAACCTCACGGACAAAGCCTATGCCACCTCGGCATCGGTGATTGGCGGCACGCAGGTGTTTGCTCCCGGCACGCCTCGTACTTTCAAGATCGGGACCCAGCTGTCATTCTGAAACGCCTTTAGGAACACCTCATGACCACCATTTCCTTCAGAGTCTTTGTCTTTCAGTGCGTGTGGGCCCTGGCAGCACTCACCCTGTCTGCGGGCACGGCCCATGCCCATAACGTCTGGCTGGAGCCGGACGCCAGGGGGGGCTACCTGGTCCAGTTTGGCGGGCACGAAGGCAAGCTGGAAGCCTACGGTGCAGACAAGCTCAAGAGCGTGCAGGCCTTTGACCGCCGAGGCCGCAAGATCGACGTGGCCCTGGAGCCCACTTCTGACGGTGTGCGTGCGAAGCCCGCGCGGCAGGCTGCGCTGCTGGCCGCCCACTTCGATAACGGCTTCTTCAGCAAAGTCGAGGGCGGCCCGATGGTCAACAAACCCATGAACGAAAACCCGGGTGCCACCAGCGGTGTCCATGCGCTCAAGTACCACAAGACCATCATCCAGTGGGGTGCCATCGCCAAGCAGGAGCTGGGACAGGCGTTCGAGATCGTGGCACTCTCGGCCGAAACGCCGCACGCAGGCCAGCCCATGCGGGTGCGGGTACTGTTTGATGGCAAGCCTATTGCGGGCATCCGGCTGTCACTGGGGGAGAAGGGCGCTGCGGTGACAACGGCAGCTGACGGAACGGCCACCATCACGCCTGCGGCGGGTATCAACCAGCTATTGGCGATTCGCCGCATGCCTGTGGCCAACGACCCGCGCACCACCAGCATGAGCTGGGAATATCTGCTGGCCTTCCCCGCGCATTGATGGCGTACTGGCCCTTGTGAAGGGGCGGTAGTACGCTACTACGCGTTGTGCAACGTGTCCACCTGCCGAATTACGGCGCCAGATCGCACCAGATCGTCCAGCAGACTGTGCAGCCATGCTTCTTGTGGCTGCTCTGCAAAGTGCGCTTGGTGCAGCAGGCCAAAGTACGGTGTGGCTAGAGCCCACTGCTGCAGGGCTGTCACGGTGGTGTGCTGCAGTTCCAGCAGCTTGTACTTGAGCAAAACCTTGCCTGCATACAGGGCGTGTTTGCGGGGCTGGCGCACAAACCCTTCCAGCCGCTTGCGCGCTGTTGCCAGGGCCGCAGGCGCATCCGTGAACACGGGGCCGTGGCCGGGGATGACGGTGCGTGGTGCCAAGCGCTCGATGACGTCGAGCGTGGCGGCCACTTCGTCGAATGCAGCCGTGCCTTCCAGTTCCGGAAAGACGACACCAAAACCGTTTTCCCACAGCGCGTCGGCCGAGATGAGCGTGACGCTTTGCGGCTCGAACAGCACGACCGAGTGCGGGTCGTGCCCCGGTGCGGCGTGCACCTGCCAGTCTCGCCCAGCCAGCCGCACGGTGGTGCCGGGCTGCAATGCGGCATCTACCTTGAACCGTGGGCAGTCCTGCCCGGTGGGGGTGTAGCTCAGGGCATAGGCGTCCCACTGCGTGACCAGATCCATCTGACCGGGGGGGATGAGTGTCTCTGCCTCGGGCCAGTGGGCCTGCAATGCGGCGTTGCCCCCGCAATGGTCGCTGTGCAAATGGGTGTTGAGGATGCGCTGGAGCGGCTGCTCTCCCAGGCTGGCCTGCAGCAGTGCCACGGTCTGCTCGCTGTGGGTGCAGTAGCCGGTGTCCACCACAGCGGCACCTTCGGGCCCGATGCACACCACGTTGTTGGCCGAGAGCCATCCGCGCTCCAGCACGTTGATGCCGGGTGGAAGCTGTGCGCTCAGTGAAGCGGTCGATGGTGCGGGCATGGAGGGCGTGGGGCTGCTGCAGACGCTGCAGCGTAGCGCACCACGCGGGTGGGCGGGTTCTCCATAACCCGCAGGGACGTTGTCAGAACGTGACGCCCGCCACCAGGATCACATTGGCATAGGGCGTGCACTCGCCTGTGCGCACAACCACGCGTGCGCGCTCGGTCAGGCGTTTGAACTCTTCATGGCTCACGGTCTGGGGCGCCACGGGCAACTGGCACCAATCGGGCAGGCGGCCCTGGGCGCGTTCTACGGCTTCGCTGGCGATCACGGCTTTTTCCACCTGCAGCTCGGTCAGCACCACGCGCAGCACATCGGCCACGGCGGGAATGCCAGGGGTCAGTGCCAGGTCAATGCGGCGCGGGCCGGTGGGAATGGGCAGGCCCACATCGCCAATGACCAGCATGTCGCCATGGCCCAGGGTGGCAATGGCGTGGGAGAGTTCGGCGTTCAGCAGCGCGGTGCGTTTCACAAGTGACTCCAGTCGGGGGGCAGAGGGCTTTGCGCCACGGCGGCGCGGGTGGGGATGGAAGGTTGGGCGCCCGCCTGTATCACGCACAGGGCCGAGGCGCGGATGCCTTCGCGCACGGCCAGGTCGAGGGCCTGCCCCTCAGCCAGCGCCACGGTGAGAGCGCCCAGAAAGGTGTCGCCCGCCGCCGTGGTGTCTACCGCCTGCACCTTGCGGCCGGGGTGGTAGCGGCTGCCCGCACTGTCGGCCGCCACGGCACCGGCAGCGCCCAGGGTGACCACCACCTGGGCCGGGCCTTGCGCCCGCAGGGCATGCGCAGCCTGTGCTGCCTGGGCAGGCGTTTCCACCGCAGTGCCTGCCAGCGCGGCGGCTTCCACTTCGTTGACCACCAGCACATCGACCAGCGGCAGCAGCGCCTCGGGCAGGGGCTGGATGGGGGAGGGGTTGAACACCACGCGCCGCCCGGCGCTGTGGGCGCATTGGGCGGCTGCTAGCACCTGGGGCATGGGGGTTTCCAGCTGCATGACCAGGGCGCTGGCGCGGGTCAGCAGGGTTTGCAGGGCGGGGGTATCGAGCGTGAAGCGTGCGTTGGCCCCAGCCACCACCACGATGCGGTTCTGGCCCGATGCCTCTACGGTGATGGCTGCCAGCCCGGTGGGGGCTTCAGGGTCGGTGAGTACCCCGCTGTGGTCGATGCCATCCCGCTCCAGTTCAGCACGCAGGGTGGCACCGTTGGCGTCGTTGCCCACGCGGCCCAGCAGGTGCACTTCGGCACCCTGGCGAGCGCAGGCCACGGCCTGGTTGCCGCCCTTGCCGCCGGGCACGTAGTGCAGGCCCTGGGCCAGTACGGTTTCGCCCGCGCCGGGGGCGTGCTGCACTTGCAGCACCAGATCCATGTTCAGGCTGCCCAGCACGGCAATGCAGGGGCGAGTGGGTTGCGAAGGCGTCGTCATGCGGGTCTTGTGGCGTAGGTCGGTACGGGTACAGGTTTCGGTGGTGTGTTCAGTGCATCGGTCAGCAGCGCTGCAGTGGGGTCACACCGGCGCCGGTGCGGTAGAGGCGCGCACGCGCAACTCCGGCTGCAGCATGACCTTGCGGGCATCCTGCCGCCTGCCATCGATGCGTTCGAGCAGCATGTCCACCGCCAGCGCGCCAATGCGCTGCTTGGGCTGGGCCACGGTGGTAAGGGGCGGGCTGGTAAAGGCGGTGAGTTCAATGTCGTCAAAGCCCACCATCGACAACGATTCGGGCAGACGCAGCCCGCGTTCGTGCGCAGCGCACAGCGCACCCATGGCCATCAGATCGTTGCAGACGAAAACGGCAGTGGGCGGCTCTTGCGCACGCAGCAGCTTCTGCATGGCCTCGTACCCGCCCTGGCTGGTGAAGTTGCCGTGCCATAGCAGGCCCTCTCCCTCCCCCAGCCCGGCAGTCGCCAGCGCGCAGCGCCAGCCCGCAATGCGCTGCTCGCTCGGTGCCAGGCCCGCGGGGCCGCCAATGCACGCAATGCGCTGGTGGCCCAGTTGCAGCAGGTGCTGCGTGGCCAGCAGGCCCCCCTGCATGTGCGCGGTTTCCACCAGGTCGCAGGGCTGCTCGGCGATTTCAATTTCGCGGTCCACCAGCACGGTAGGCACGCTCAGCCCAGCCAGTTGCGTGGGCAGGGTGGCGTCGTGCCCAGTCGATACCACGATCAGTCCATCAATGCGCCGCTCTGCCAGCACCTGCAGGTAGGTGCCCTGGCGGTGGGCCTCGTCGTTGGTGTTGCACAGGATGAGGTTGTAGCCCGCACCAAAGCAGCGGTCTTCCACCGCATGCACGATCTCGGCAAAGTACGGATTGGAGCTGTTGGGGATCAACATGCCCAGCGTGCGCGTGTTGTTGCTCTTGAGGCTGCGCGCAATGGCGCTGGGCACGTAGCCCAGGGCGCGGATGGCCGCCTCCACACGCTCGCGGCTCTCGGCGCTGACGTGGCGCGTGCCGTTGACCACGTGCGAGACCGTGGTCACCGATACGTCAGCGTGGCGGGCAACGTCCTTGATGGTGGGCATGGGGTGATCTGAGGGCTATAGGGGGGATGGCTTGCTTGTGAGGCGCGTCAAACCTTGGCGGCACGGCGCTGGCGCAGGGTGTCCACAATCACGGCAGCCACGATCACAAAGCCGGTGATGATGCGCTTGCTGGGCTCGCTGGCACCGACCTGGGCGAGGCCCGCCTCCAGCACGGCGATGATGAGCACGCCAAACGCAGTGTTCACCACCGAACCGCGCCCGCCCATCAGGCTGGTGCCGCCAATCACCACGGCAGCAATTACTTGCAGTTCCATGCCAGTGCCTGCGTTGGGGTCGGCGGCTTCGAGTCGGGCCGACTGCATCAGCCCTGCAAGCCCTGCCAGCAGACCGGTGACTGCGAACACGATGATGCGGATGGGGCGGGGGTCCACGCCCGCCAGGCGCATGGCTTCTTCATTGGTGCCAATGCCCACCACGCAGCGGCCAAACACGGTGCGCGACAGCACCAGTTGCGCCACCACCACCAGCAGCAGCGCCAGCATGAAGGCCATCGATACACCGCCCACCAGCGGGGCCGACAGCCAGGAGATCGCGTCGCCTACATACTGCGTGCGGGAATCCGTCACCACATAGGCGCTGCCACGCACGGCTTCGAGCATGCCCAGCGACACAATGAACGAGGGCAGCCGCCACGCCACCGAGATGGTGCCGGTGATGGTGCCGCATACCAGGCCCGTGGCCAGTGCCAGCGCGGCGGCGGCGGGCACCGTCCAGCCCCACTGCAGGATGGCGGCGGCCGAGGTGGCGGCGGCCAGCGCCATCACCGAGCCCACCGACAGGTCAATGCCCGCAATGATGAGCACAAAAGTCATGCCCACGGCCATCACGGCCAGGGCCGGGATTTCGTTGGCAATGGTGATGAAGGTTTCCTTGCTCCAGAAGTAATCCGACAGCGAGGAAAAAAGCACCACCATGCCCACCAGAACCCCGATGAGGCCCAGGTAGGTGCCGATTTGGCCACGCCAGACGGACGAAGTGCTGGCCACGGATGTGGCGGGAGAGTTGTGCTGTGCAGGAGCGTTCATGGGAGGCTCTTGGTTTCGATGTCTGTGTTTTTGGAAAAAGATGCGCGCCGCAGGCAGCGATCAGGCCGCAGCCTGAGCTGAGGTGGCCGCGGGCGTGTTCGGCGTAGTGGATGCGTGGCTGGCCGCGCCGCTGGCTTCGGAGAAGGCCGCTGCCAGCAGCGATTGCTCGCTCCACTCGCCGCGTTCAAACACCGCCACCATGCGCCCGCCGCTCATCACGCCAATGCGGTCGGCCATGGCCATCAGCTCGCGCAGGTCGGACGACACCATCAGCAGCGCCCGGCCTTGCTCGGCCATGCGATCCAGTTCGCCATAGATTTCGGCGCGTGCGCCCACGTCCACGCCACGGGTGGGCTCGTCCAGCAGCAGCACCTTGCAGGGGCGGTGCAGCCAGCGGGCGAACACCACCTTTTGCTGGTTGCCGCCCGAGAGCTGGCCCACGGGCTGCTCGCCGCCACGGCAGCGGATGCGCAGGGTCTGGATGAAACCCTGCACTTTTTCGTTTTCCAGCCCGCGCTGCAGCCAACCGCCGCGCGAGATGGCACCCAGGTCCGACAGCGTGGCGTTGATGCGGATGGGCTGGGCCAGCAGCAGGCCTTGCGATTTACGGTCTTCCGTCACCAGGCCGATGCCCGCAGCAATGGCCTGCAGAGGATTCGCAAAGCCACGCGCCAGCGTGCGCACCAGGGAGTTTGCGCGGGACGGAGTTGTAGAAGAATTTGCTACTGAATTGGTAGCTGCCTGCGCTTGTTTCGTAAGCGCTGCAGGCATATTTTGCTCAGAGCCTGTATGCAGTGTGATGCTGCCCCGGTCTGCCCGGTCAGCACCAAACAGCAGGCGCAGCAGCTCGGTGCGGCCTGAGCCCACCAGCCCGGCAATGCCGAACACTTCGCCTGCGCGCAGCTCCAGGCTCACGTCCTGCACCACGGTGCTGCGGCCTATGCCTTGTACGCTCATCACCACCGGCCCGGCAGTGCGGCGGGGGCGGTGCTCCAGGTCGTTGACCGAGCGGCCCACCATGCGCTGCACCAGCGCGTCTTCGCTCAGGCCCGCCATGGGCAGCACATCTACCAGGCGGCCATCGCGCAGCACGGCGGCGCGGTCGGCAATGCGGCGCAGCTCTTCGAGGCGGTGCGACACATAGATGATGGCCACGCCGCGCGCGGTGAGGTGGGCGATCTGGTCAAACAGGTAATTCGTCTCGCGCGGCGTGAGCATCGCGGTGGGCTCGTCCAGCACCAGGATGCGCGTGTCGTCGTGCAGGTTGCGGGCAATCTCCACCATCTGCTGCTGGCCAATGCCCAGGGCAGAAACCGGCGTGGCCGGGTCGATGTGGGTCAGGCCAATCTTGGCCAGCTGCTGGCTGGCAGCGGCGTGCAGCGCGTCGCGGCGCAGCCAGCCGGCGCGGTGGGGCAGGCGGCCCATCAGCAGGTTCTCTGCCACCGTCAGGGTAGGAATCAGCCCCAGCTCTTGCATCACCATGCGCACGCCGTGCTGCTCGGCATCGCGCCGCGAGCTGGGGGCATAGGTCTGCCCGCCCAGGCGCATACCGCCCCGGGTGGCAGATTCCAGCCCGCAGATGATTTTGGACAGCGTGCTCTTGCCCGCACCGTTTTCGCCCGTGAGGGCCAGCACCTCGCCCGCGTTCAGGGCCAGCGTGACGTTGTCGAGCACTGTGGCGGTGTAGTCCTTGCCCACCGCGTCGATGGACAGCAGCGGCGAAGGGGGTGTGGCAGGGGTGGGAGGCGTCATGGCAGAGGCAATGCCTTCAAAAACAAAAAAGGCGCGCAGCTGTTACGCCACGCGCCTGGGGTCGCATGGCTTACTTGCTGTCTTTGGTCACCAGCACCACGTCGGTCTTCACTGTGGCAGGCAGTTGGGCCTGGGGCGTCTTGGCTGCCAGGGCCTTCTGGGCCAGCTCAATGCCGAACACAGCCTGCTTGGCGGCGAACTGGTCAGCGGTGGCCAGCACGCGGCCATCGGCCAGCATGGGCTTGATGGCGGCGATGTTGTCGTAGCCC
This sequence comes from Acidovorax sp. DW039, assembly GCF_037101375.1. Classification (NCBI taxonomy): domain Bacteria; kingdom Pseudomonadati; phylum Pseudomonadota; class Betaproteobacteria; order Burkholderiales; family Comamonadaceae; genus Acidovorax; species Acidovorax sp. DW039. Next base: position 767,042 of record NZ_AP029019.1, read on the forward strand.
ACCACCTGCACCTTGCCGGTCTTGCCTGCAGCCTTCACGGCGGCCACGGCACCCAGGGCCATGCTGTCATTGCCGGCCAGCAGGGCCACCAGGTCGGGGTGCTCGCGCATCATGCCTGCGGCCACGGTGTTGCCCTTTTCAATTTCCCAGTTGCCCGATTGAACGCCCACCACGGTGATGTTGGCGGCCTTCATGGCGTCCTGGTAGCCCAGGGTGCGCTGCTGCGCATTGAAGGTGGTGGACACGCCTTCGATGATGCCGACCTTGTCGCCCGCCTTCAGTGTCTTGGCCAGGTGGTCGCCTACCAGCTTGGCGCCCAGGCGGTTGTCAGGGCCCACGAAAGGCACGGTGATGTTCTTTTCTTTCAGAGCGTCGGCATCGAGCTGGTTGTCGATGTTCACCACGATGATGCCCTTGTCGATGGCGTTCTTTACCACGGGCACCAGCGCCTTGGAGTCAGCGGGGGCCAGCACGATGGCGCTGACCTTCTGGGCCACGGCTTGCTCGATCATCTTGATCTGGGCGGCGGTGTCGGTTTCGTTCTTGATGCCGTTGGCGATCAGCGTGTATTCGCTGGCGTGGGCTTTTTGGTGGGCCTTGGCACCGTCTTCCATGGTGCGGAAGAACTCATTGGCCAGCGACTTCATCACCAGGGCGATCTTGGGCTTGTCCTGCGCCAGGGCGGGGCTGGCCAGGAAGCCGCCCAGCACGGCAATGGCGGCAGCGGTCTGGATGGAACGGCGGGTGAACTGCATGGTGTCTCCTGTGGTCCTGATAAGGATGGGATTCAGGCGCGCAAGGCGCCCACAAAACGCTTTGGGCGACCCGCCAAAGCGATGCCGCGGGCAGGATCATAGCGAAAGCAAACGTTTGCGCAAACGTTTGCTATTGCGGGATTTCCCTATGTTCCAGTCGGATTAGCGACAGCCATCCAAGGTGATTGGCTGGGTGTAATGCGCAAAAAAATAACGGCAGCGGTTGGGTGAACCGCTGCCGTTGTGGTCCTGCGCAGTGCAGGCGTGACTAGGGTTAGTGTTGCCAACACGACCCAGCGAAGCGGCCCTGGCTAGGCGTTCCGTCGCAGGCAGTACAGAGGTGGTACGACAAGACGGAACAACAACGCCAAGGGGGTGTTGGCAGCTCTTATGCCGAGGGCTTGCGCAATTCGCGACGCAGGATCTTGCCCACGTTGGTCTTGGGCAGATCGTCGCGGAACTCGATGTACTTGGGGCGCTTGTAGCCGGTCAGGTTCTCGTGGCAGTAGGCGGCCACGTCGTCCTCGGTCAGGGCGGGGTCGTTCTTGATGATGAACACCTTGATGGCTTCGCCCTGCTTTTCGTCGGGCACACCGATGGCTGCGCACTCCACCACGCCGGGGCACAGGCTGATGACCTGCTCCAGCTCGTTGGGGAACACGTTGAAGCCACTCACCAGAATCATGTCCTTCTTGCGGTCGATGATGCGGGTGTAACCGTGCTCGTCCATGATGCCGATGTCGCCCGTGCGCATGAACCCGTCGGCCGTGAAAGCTTTGGCGTTTTCTTCGGGCTGGTTGTAGTAGCCTGTCATCACGTTGGGGCCGCGAATGCAGATTTCGCCCGAAGCGCCCTGGGGCAGGCTGTTGCCCGCATCGTCCTTGATGGCGATGTCAATGCCCGGCAGAGGCAGGCCGATGGAGCCGGTGAACTCGGTATTGGTGACCGGGTTGTTGGTGCCGATGGCGCAGGTCTCGCTCATGCCCCAGCCTTCGATCATGGTGCTGCCCGTCACCTTCTGCCACTGTTTGGCCGTACCCTCTGATGCCGCCATGCCCCCGGCCTGCGACACGCACAGGTGCGAGAAATCGAGCGCGCGGAATTGCGGGTTCTGCAGCAGTGCGTTGAACAACGTGTTCACGGCGGGCAGCATGTGGAAAGGACGCTTTTTCAGCTCGGCTACAAATTTGGGGATGTCGCGCGGGTTGGGAATCAGCGTGAGGCTGGAGCCCTGGCGGATGGCCAGTAGGCACAGCGTGAGCGCGAAGATGTGGTACAGCGGCAGCGCCGCAATGCTGTTGGCCTTGGTCACATCGCCAATCTTGGCCAGCGCAGGGGTGAACCATGCTTCGGCCTGCAGGGTGGCCGCCACGATGTTGCGGTGGGTGAGCACCGCACCTTTGGACAGACCTGTGGTGCCCCCGGTGTATTGCAGAAAGGCGATGGAATCGAGTGTGGCGGGGCTGGGGCTCAAGCTGCGTTGTTCGCCCAGAGCCAAGGCCTTTTTGAAGGGAACCACCTTGCGCCCGTTGGTCAGGGGCAGGTCGTACGCAGGCACCATCTTGGCCAGGTGGCGCACGGCAAAGGTGATCCACTTGCCAAACCAGAAGCCGAGCAGGTCGCCCATGGATGCCATCACCACATGCTGGATGCCGGTGTGGTCCACCACTTCGGCCAGGGTGTGGGCAAAGTTTTCCAGGATGACGATGGTGGTGGCACCCGAGTCCTTGAGCTGGTGCTCCAGCTCGCGCGCCGTGTAGAGCGGGTTGACGTTGACGCAGGTATAGCCTGCACGCAGCACGGCCGCCATGGTCACGCCGAACTGCGGAATGTTGGGCAGCATGATGGCCACGCGCGAGCCTGGCGGCAGCCCCAGGCCTTGCAGGTAGGCTCCCAGCGCTGCAGAGAGCTTGTCCAGATCACCGTAGGTCATCCAGCGGTCCATGCACACCGAGAAGGGGCTTCTTGCATGCTTGCGGAACGACTCTTCCAGCAAGTGGGCCACGGAGCGGTATTGCTCGGGGTTGACGTCATGCGGTACGCCCGGGGGGTAGCTCTTGAGCCAGATTTTTTCCATGCGCTTGTTCCTTGTACCCGCCATGGAGGCGGGGAGAGAGATGACCAATGATGAAAGCCGTACAACGGTGTCGCCGGGCATTCTGGGAGCAGGTGGCCGCGTGGGGGTATCGGGCTTGTCCTAGGGTGAAGGGGTATTCCGTCTCAAAGGCGACAGAGCGCGATCAAAAGCACGAGGCGCACGTTGACCGCATTGATCGCATTGATCGAATGCGGGGGCGTGATCAGGCAAACTGGTTGCCGCCAGCCATCTTGCTGGTGTCATCACCCATTCTCTGAGCCCATGCTTGCCCGTTACCAGAAAGCGTTTCTAGCATCGCAGCTGCTGTATGCCCTCATCTGTCTGGTCTGGCTGTGGTCCTATTCCCCTGGGGTGGCTCTGTTGTGCGCTCTGGTGCCATGGCTCCTGTTTGCGGCAGTGCTGGGGCTGGAATTTGCGCTGATGCAAAGGCTGAACCGACGGCGGGCAGATGCGCCGGTGGCGAGCCCCCTGCAAGTGCTGTGGGCCTGGTGCACCGAGATGCGTACCGCGCTGCTGATTTTTTGCTGGCGTCAGCCTTTTCGTGCGCATGCGGAGCCGGACTGGTTGCCCGCACAACCGACCGGGAAACGCGGCGTGGTGCTGGTGCATGGTTTTGTGTGCAACCGGGGCGTGTGGCTGCCCTGGATACCGCGCCTCAAGGCCGCAGGCCATGCCTGTGTGGCCGTGAGTCTCGAGCCTGTCATTGGCTCCATAGATGCTTACGCGGCAGCGGTGGAGGCTGCTGTGCAGCGCGTCACCGCTGTCACCGGAATGCCGCCGGTGTTGGTATGCCACAGCATGGGTGGCCTAGTGGCCCGCGCCTGGCTGCGGGCCTATGCAGGCACCGGCGTAGATCAGCGCGTGCACCATGTGATGACCTTGGGGACACCCCATGCCGGAACCTGGCTGGGCCAGTTCAGCCATGCAGAAAATGGTCAGCAGATGCGGCTGGAAAGCCCCTGGCTGCAGAGGCTGCGTGCGGATGAACCTGCAGAGCGCGCAGGCTTGTTCACATGCTGGTATTCCAACTGCGACAACATCGTGTTCCCTGCGACGGTGGCCGCGCTACCGGGAGCGCGGCACCGGTTCTTGTCTGGAGTGCCCCACCTGCACATGGTGTTGAACGAGCAGGTGGTGCAAAGCTGTCTGGAGGAGCTGGCTGCGTCTACCCGTTAAGGATGTCCCGCATAACCCTTGCGAGGCCTGCTATCCCCGTCCGCAGGGAGTGATGCGTGGACCTCCTCAAGCTGTGACCGCTTCCTCACGTTCGTTGGCTGCGAACTCGGGCATTCCGCGCAGGCGCTCGTAGATCGGGGCAAAGTCTGCCGCAGTCATGTCAAACAGCTGCTCGAAGCTGTCGATCACGAAGTAGGTCTGCTGGTAGGTGTCAATCTTGTAGCGTGTGCGCATGGTGCGCTCCAGCTGCAGCGGAATGCGCTGGGGTTCGGGGCTTTGCACCGAGTAGGCCAGTTCACCGGACGAGCTGAGGATGCCCGCGCCGTAGGCACGCAGACCACCCGCTTCGCGGATCAGGCCGAACTCGATGGTGTACCAGTACAGGCGGCTGAGCATCTCGCATGCGCCCAGGCTGTGCGCCTTGAGGCCACCTTGCCCGTAGCGCTGAACGTAGTCCGCGAAGACGGGGTTGAACAGCAGCGGCACATGCCCAAACAGGTCGTGAAAGATGTCGGGCTCGACGATGTAGTCAAACTCTTGCGGCTTGCGGATCCAGTCGGTGACCGGGAACTTGCGGTTGGCCAGCAAGCTGAAAAAGGGCACTTCCGGGATCAGGCCCGGTACCGCCACGATTTCCCAGCCGGTGGCGCGGTGCAGTCGCTCGTTGATTTCCTCAAACCGGGGGATGCGGTCCTTCGCGCCCAGCGAGGGCAGGGCGCGGATGAACGCCTCGCTGGCCAGGCCCGGCAACAGGGCCGACTGGCGTTCGTAGAGCCGCCGGTAGGTGTCGTGGTCTGCCTCGGTGTAGCTTGCGAAGTCCTGGGCGCAGGTGTAGCTCTCGTCTGCGCGGGAGTAATCGCCACGAGGAGGGCGGGTGGATTGGCCATAGACGACAGGGGCTTGTCCCATTGTGTGCTCCTTTGCCGCCTCAGCCTGCCCAACCGGGTGCGCAAGAGTGCGCCCCCCGTGCCAGCCCTTGGCGGCTAATTGATTTTGATTTTTGCGGCCTTGATCAGGAACTCGTACTTGCTGTACTCAGAACGCACAAACTGGCCGAAGCCTTCCAGGCTCAGCTCCTCGGGGCCAATACCCATCTTTTGCAGCCCTGCTTTGCCCTCTGGCGAGCGCATCACCGCCGAGAACGCATTGGCGTAGCGGCGGGCGTCCGCATCGGGCAGCGAAGCGGGGGCAAACAGGCCGAACCAGGTGGACACGTTGAAGCCTTGCACCGAGTCGTTGATGCTGGGCACATCGGGCAACGCATCGTTGCGGCTGAGGGTGGTCACACCCAGGGCCTTGAACTTGCCTGACTTGATGTGAGGCAGCGCAGAAGCCAGGTTGTCAAACACCAGCGCCACTTCCCCGGAGGTCAGGGCTGCCAGTGCGGGGGCCGAGCCTTGAAAGGGCGTATGCCCGATCTTGGTGTTGGTCAGCGACTTGAACATCTCTGCCGCAATATGGCCAATGCTGCCGTTGCCCCCCGAGCCGTACTTGAGCTGGTCGGGGTTCTTTTTGAGGTACTGAACGAGGTCTGTGGTGGTCTTGATGTTGAGCTTGTTGGCCTGCTCTGCGTTCATGACCAGCACATTGGGTGTGCGGGCCACCAGTACCAGCGGCTTGAAGTCCTTGATCGGGTTGTACGGGAAGTTCTTGTACAGCCAGGGGTTGACTGCATGCGTTGCGACGGCCCCCATCAACAGCTGGTTGCTGGTTTTGGGCGACTTGGCGACCAGATCGGCGCCGGTGTTGCCCCCAGCCCCCGGCTTGTTGTCTACCGTGATGGCGCCCAGCTGGGCCTTGGCTCCGTCTGCCAGCAGACGGGCGGAGGTATCCAGTGGCCCCCCTGCGGGATAGGGCACCACGATGGTCAGCGGCGCAGAAGGGTTTTGCGCCAAAGCCAGGGCGGTGACACCGCATAGCAGAGCACCGATCAGGTAGTTACGAAGCAGCATTGATGTTTCCTCCGGATTCGAATGCTGCCCAGTATAGGTAACCGTCCGTTGACGTTGTGTTTATTTGCTCAACACACCGCGGCGCATCTGGTCGAGTTCGATGGACTCGAACAGCGCCTTGAAGTTACCGTTGCCAAAGCCGTCATCTCCCTTGCGCTGAATGAATTCAAAGAAGATGGGGCCGAGCTGGTTTTCGCTGAAGATCTGCAACAGCAGCTTGCCCGCCACGCCGTCGATCAGGATCTTGCGCTCCTGAAGCGCCTGCAGGGGCTCCCCGTGGCCGGGAATGCGCTTGTCCACCAGTTCGTAGTAGGTGTCGATGGTGTCGAGCAAGCGCACGCCACTGCTGCGAAGGGCATCCACGGTGCTGTACAGGTCGTCCGAGCCCATGGCGATGTGCTGGATACCCTCGCCCTTGTACATGTCCAGGTATTCCTGGATCTGGCCGGCTTTTTCCTTGCCTTCTTCATTGATGGGGATGCGGATCTTGCCGCAGGGGCTGGTCATGGCCTTGCTCTTGACGCCTGTGACCTGGCCTTCAATGTCGAAGTACTTGATCTCGCGGAAGTTGAAGATGCGCTCGTAAAAGTCTGCCCACTCGGTCATGCGACCCCGGTGCACGTTGTGTGTGAGGTGGTCGATGTAGGTCAGGCCATGGCCCTTGGGGTTCAATGCCTCGTCGGCGGACACGCCGGGCAGGGGCTCGAAGTCCACGTCAAAGAAGCCGATGTTGCCAATGTCGCCGGGTTGGGCACCGTTCTTGCCGCGCCAGCGGTCCACCAGATAGATCAGGCTGTCGCCCACGCCCTTGATGGCGGGGATATTCAACTCCCCAGGCCCGGCCGTACCGGCATAACCCCAGGCACCCAGACCCAGTGCGCGTTCGTAGGCCGCTTTGGCATCGTGCACGCGGAATGCAATGGCGCACACGCTGGGGCCATGCAGGCGGGCGAAGCGCTGGGCAAAGCTGTCAGGTTCGGCGTTGATGATGAAGTTGATCTCGCCCTGGCGGTACAAGGTCACCGCCTTGTGGCGATGGCGGGCCACAGGCCGGAAGCCCATGCTTTCAAACACCTTGCCCATGGCTTGCGGGTCAGGGGCTGCAAACTCGATGAATTCGAATCCGTCCGTACCCATGGGGTTCTCCCAGGCGGTGGTGGCCTGGGCGGCTTGTTGGGGCAATGCTGCGTTCATGGATGGGGCTCCGTTGTGAAATGGGTGGCTGTCGCCACGGTGTGTTCACTTTAGAAGTGACCCAGATCAACAAAACGGCTTTTGGCGCCGATGCAGAATTCTCAACGCAGGAAAAAATCGCAAATTCACTTCGTACGCATTTTTGTTGCGCTTTAGGGGTTAACCATGATGCTTGCGTGCTGCAAAGGGCGAGAGGGCGGATAAGAGGAATCCCATAATTCCCGCATGACTGCACCCCAAACCCTGGACCGCCTTGACGCCGCCATCCTCCGCATTCTTCAGGTCAATGGACGCGCCACGTATGACGATATCGGTGCGCAGATCGGACTCTCCCCCAGCGCAGTGCTGCGCCGCGTCAAGCGCCTGGAAGAAGCTGCGGTGATCGACCGCTATGTGGCGCTGGTCAAGCCGGAGGCGGTGGGGCTGGGGCTGATTGCCTACCTGAATGTGCGCCTGGAAAAGCACACCGAAAGCCACAAGCGCAACCCCATGGACCTGTTCCGGGCCAGTGTGCAGACGTGGCCGGAGGTGGTGGAGTGTTCTTCCCTGACGGGGGAGATGGACTACCTGCTGCGTGTGGTGGTGCAGGACATGGCCCATTACAGCCGCTTCATCATGGATACCCTGCTCAAGCACCCCAGCGTGCAGGACTGCAAAACCAGCTTTGTGCTCGACAGCGTGAAGGCCACCACCGCGTTGCCTGTGTAGCTGCATGAGAGCAGCTTTTTGCCGTACATGAAGGTCTTGTAGTGTTGTTGGAATGTGAACAAATCGTCAGAGAAATCCGGGAAAGCAACGATCTCCCATAGGCTTGCTGCGTTGTATCAACAGGTCGTGCTGCATTGCAGCAATTGCCGCTGCAAAGATTAGGGAAAACCCCTAAAATCTCGGCCATGATCGCAACCAAGGCCCTTCTCAAGGCATCATGGCACGCCAGCACTGGCCTGCTGCGCACCCGTAACAGCCACACGTCCAAGGAGGCGGGTATGTCTTCGACACCGCTGATGGTTCCCATCCGTTCCCTGGGGCCTTCGTACCGAGAGCGCATTGCAGCCCACCTGCTCAAGCTGGACCCAGCCGACCGCTATCTGCGCTTTGGTTATTCGGCCAATGACGAGCAGATCCGTCGCTACGCGGAGCAGCTCGATTTCAGCCGCGACGAGATTTTTGGCATCTACAACCGCCGCCTGGAACTGGTGGCCATGGCCCACCTCGCGTTCTCTGAGCACCCTCAGCACAAGCACTGCGCCGAGTTTGGCGTGTCCGTGCTCAAGCAGGCCCGTGGCCGCGGCTTTGGTGCGCGCCTGTTTGAGCGTGCGGTGATGCACGCCCGCAACGCCGGGGTGAACATGGTGTTCATCCACGCCCTGTCTGAAAACACGGCCATGCTCAAGATTGCCCGCAACGCCGGTGCCACGGTGCAGCGCGATGGGTCGGAGTCTGAGGCTTATCTGCAGATTCCTCCTGCCAGCTTTGACACCCGCGTGGCCGAGATGGTGGAGCAGCAGTTTGCCGAAGTGGATTACCAGTTCAAGAAGCAGGCCAAGCAGTTCTGGGACTTTCTGGCGGGCGTTCAGGAAGTGCGCCGCGGCGTTCAGGAAGCGCGCCACCAGTCTGCCGAGTGAGCGTGCGCTGAACGGCGCACGCTGGACTTTGTGCTGCGGATATTGCCGGGTCATGGCAATCCGCTATCCTTGGGCGCTGTACACCACAACAGCAAGTCCTGCATCCCACGACAGTGTCTGACCCCTACCCTGGGCGCTTGCCCGAAAAGGAAGACAAGCGCACGTTTCTGCAAAAAGTGGCCGAGTTCATCCACCCCGGCCCCGATTCCGCAGAAGAACTCATAGAAACCGTGGCGGAGGCCGAAGACAACCAGGTCATCGGTGCTGAGTCACGGGTCATGATCGAGCGTGTGATCCGCATGGCCGACATGACGGCTGGTGACGTGATGGTGGCAGCCCCCCGCATGGACATGGTGGACATCAACGAGCCGCCCGATGTGCTGCTGCGCTCGGTCATCGATACCGGGCACTCGCGTTTTCCGGTTTTTCAGGGGGAGCGCGAAAACATCATCGGCATCCTTCTGGCCAAAGACCTGCTCAAGCTGCAGCGCGCGCCAGAGCTGAGCATCCGTGCCCTGCTGCGTCCCGCAGTCTTTGTGCCCGAGAGCAAGGGCCTGAACGACCTGCTGCGCGAGTTCCGCGGCAACCGCAATCACCTCGCCATCGTCATCGATGAGTTTGGTCGTGTGGCCGGGCTGGTGACTATTGAGGACGTGCTGGAGCAGATCGTGGGGGAGATCGAGGACGAATTCGATATTGCCGAAGATTCCGGCGATATCTTTGGCCTGGCAGACAAGACCTACCGCGTCAGCGGTGACACACCCATTGAGCGCGTCTCTGAAGCCTTCAGTGTCCACATCCAGGGCAGCGATCCGGAAGAAACCTTCGACACCATTGGCGGGCTGATTGCCCACGAGATGGGGCGCGTGCCCAAGCGGGGCGAACATCTGCAGCTGTGTGGCCTGCACTTTGTGGTGCTGCACACCAAGGGCGGTGCGGTGCGCTGGTTCAAGGTGTCGCGCGTGGAAAGTATCAGCGAGGCTGATCGCTGATGGCGGGGCGCCGACACCCGGACCGCGGCTTGGTTGCGGTCTCTGACCTGCTTTGGTCTGCGCTGGCGGGCGGGGCGCAAGCGGCTTCGCTGGCACTGCCTGGCTCGGGTCAGCCCGTTTGGTGGCTGCAGTGCCTTTCGATGGTCATGCTGGCGGCCTTGCTGCAGCGCCCGCAAGGCGGCTGGCACCGCGCTGCGCTGCTGGGCTTTGTATTCGCCTGGGCCTGGCTGGGGGGCACGTTCTGGTGGCTTTTCATCTCGCTGCATACCTACGGTGGGCTGGCAGCGGTGCTGGCGGTGGCTGCGGTGGCCGGTCTCGCCGCATTTTTGGCGCTGTATTACGCCGCTGCTTCTGCTGTTTTTTGCCGTTTAGTGCCCATGAATAAAGCGCTGGCAGCTATTATTTTTGCAGCACTGTGGATGCTGGCCGATCTGGCGCGGGGCACCTGGTTCACCGGCTTTCCGTGGGGGGCTGGGGGGTATGCCCATGTGGAAGGGCCCTTGTCGGCGCTGCCTCGCTACATCGGCGTGTACGGCACCGGGGCGGTTTCTGCGGGCCTTGCCATGGCCCTTGTCCAACTGCAGTGGCGCGATGCCCGGCGTGCAGGCCCCTGGCTGGCGGCGCTGCTGCTAGCGGCGCTGGGTGTGGGCGCAACGCTGGACCGTCACTGCGCCGTGCAGCTTTGCCACACGCCCTCGCAGGCTCCTGCGCCCCCTTTGGGGATGGCTTTGTTGCAGGGCAATATTCCCCAGGACGAGAAATTTGAGCAGGGCAGTGGCGTACCGCTGGCCCTGCGCTGGTATGCCGAACAACTCAAGGCAGAAACGGCCTCTTTGGTCGTGGCTCCGGAAACCGCCATTCCGCTGCTGCCCCAGCAACTGATTCCGGGCTATCTGGAAGGACTGCAAGCCCGTTACACCCAGGGGCCGCAGGCGGCGCTGGTGGGTATTCCGCTGGGCAGTGAACGGCAGGGCTATACCAATTCCGTGGTCGGCTGGCGTCCTTCCGAGGTGCCTGCGGCGGCAGCGCCCCAGTACGTCTACAACAAGCATCATCTGGTGCCTTTTGGTGAGTTCATCCCGCCGCTGTTCAAGTGGTTCACCGAGATGCTGAACATCCCCCTGGGCGACTTCAACCGTGGCACCGTGGGGCAGCCGTCGTTTGCGTGGGCGGGGCAGCGCATTGCCCCCAACATCTGCTACGAAGACTTGTTTGGCGAGGAGTTGGCCGCCCGGTTTGTGAACCCCGCCGAGGCACCGACGATTCTGGTGAACTTCAGCAACATTGGCTGGTTTGGCAACACGCTGGCCATTGACCAGCACCTCAACATCAGCCGCATGCGCGCTCTGGAGCTGGAGCGACCCATGGTACGCGCTACCAATACGGGGGCCACCGCCATCATCGACCACCGGGGTGTGGTCACGCACCTGCTCGAGCGCCACACCCGGGGTGTGCTGCGCGGCGAGGTGCATGGGCGGGGTGCAGGTGTCTCTGTGGGCCCGGCGATCACACCGTTTGCCTGGTGGGCGTCCCGCTGGGGCTTGGCACCGCTGTGGGGGCTGGCTCTGGTGGTGGTGCTGGGTGCCTGGCTGGCCCGGGCGCGCAGTGCGCAGTCGTCCAAAAGGCGGTCGCCGCTGCCCTTTGGGATGGAGTGAGGACGGGTTGGGAGTCGGGCTTGGGTGGCCGATGGCGCTTCCTGATTCTTGATCCAGGTCACCTTGCGGAGGGGTGTCCTGCAGGCATTGAGGGTGTATAGGTTCCGGTCCACATGCCAACCCTTGATAATAGAGCCCCCGCAACCGGGCGATGAAGGTTGCACGAACAAAGATTTGATGCGGCGATACCGCCGTTCTGGAGCACGACTGAAAATGGCAGATTCCTTTTCCTATGAACAACTGATCGCCTCGGGCGAGGGACGGCTGTTCAACGCCGACAGCGGGCGTCTGCCGCTGCCACCCATGCTGATGTTTGACCGCATCACGCACATCGACAGCGATGGGGGGGCGCACGGCTTGGGAAAGATCCGCGCTGAGCTGGACGTCAAGCCAGACCTCTGGTTCTTTGCCTGCCATTTCCAGGGCGATCCCGTGATGCCCGGTTGCCTGGGCCTGGATGCCATGTGGCAACTGATCGGTTTTTACCTGACCTGGCTGCAACTGCCTGGCCGTGGCCGCGCATTGGGCGCGGGTGAGGTCAAGTTCACCGGCGAGGTGGGGCCTGATGTCAAGCTCGTCACGTACGAAATCGACATCAAGCGCGTGATCAAGCGCAAGCTGGTCATGGCGATTGGCGATGCCCGCCTGCTGGCCGATGGCAAAGAAATCTATGTGGCCAATGACCTGCGCGTGGGCCTGTTCATGCGCGAGGGCGAGGGCAAGGACGCAGCATGACCAAAAAGCGCGTAGTCATCACCGGTGCGGGCATCGTCTCGTGCATTGGTAACGACCTGGCCACAGTAGAAGCCTCGCTGCGTGCGGGCAAGAGCGGCATCAAGGCCGTAGAAAAGTTCAAGGAACTGGGCCTGCGCAGCCAGGTGGGCGGCGCGCCCGAGATCGACATCGAAGCGCGCATCGACCGCAAGCAGCTGCGCTTCATGGGCGACGCGGCAGCCTACGCGCAAATCGCGCTGGAAGACGCGATCCAGCAAGCGGGCCTCACCCCCGAGCAGGTCAGCCATCCACGTACCGGCCTCATCATGGGTTCGGGCGGCGGCTCACCTGCCAACCAGATCGAGGCAGCCGACACACTGCGCGAAAAGGGCATCCGCCGCGTGGGGCCGTACCAGGTCACGCGCTGCATGAGCTCTACGGTGTCTGCCTGCCTGGCCACCAACTTCAAAGTCAAGGGCATCAACTACTCCATCACCTCGGCCTGCTCCACATCGGCGCACTGCATTGGCGCGGCAGCCCAGCAAATTGCCTGGGGCATGCAGGACGTGATGTTTGCGGGTGGTGGCGAAGAGCTGTCCTGGGGCATGTCGCTGCTGTTTGACGGCATGGGTGCCATGTCCAGCAAGTACAACGAAACGCCCGAGAAAGCCTCGCGCGCCTACGACGCGAACCGCGATGGCTTCGTGATCGCCGGTGGCGGCGGTGCCGTGGTGCTCGAAAGTCTGGAGCATGCCCTGGCCCGTGGTGCCAACATCTTGGCCGAAGTGGTGGGCTTTGGTGCCACCAGCGACGGCGAAGACATGGTGGCCCCTTCGGGCGACGGTGCCATTGCCTGCATGCAGCAAGCCATGGACGGGCTCGATGCCCCCATCGACTACATCAACACCCATGGCACTTCCACCCCGGTGGGCGACATGCAGGAAGTGCGCGCCATGCGGGCCCTGTTTGGCGACAAGGTACCGCCGTTTTCGTCCACCAAGTCGCTCACCGGCCACTCGCTGGGTGCGACGGGTGTGCAAGAGGCGATCTATTGCGTGATCATGCTGAACAAGGGCTTTATCGCAGGTTCGGCCAATGTGGAAACGCCTGACCCAGCGCTGGGCGATATGCCCCTCGTTACGCAGACGCGCGATGCCCAGCTGACCACCGTGCTGTCCAACAGCTTCGGTTTTGGCGGCACCAACGCCAGCCTGGTGCTGAGCCGCTGGCAGGGCTGAGGCTCTCCATACCGCTCCACGCGGTAGATCAACCCACCCGCAGCCGTTCCTACCCCAGGAGCCTGCGGGTTTTCTGTTTTGACGCAAGCCCGATCTGCGTGCCGCCCAGGCTCATCGTTTGCCCGGTTTGGTGTGGGGTTGCAGCGCCTCGTGCAGCAGGCGTGGCAGCATGGCGAGCATACGGGTGGCCTGCAGGCTGGGCGCAAAAGCCCGGGCCTGGTAGCTGTACAGCGACATGGGTGCCAGCTCGTGCAGCTCCAGCGTCACCATCTGCGCAGGGTCCAGCCCGCGCGCCGTCAAAAAATCCACCACCGTCCAGCCCATGCCCAGGCGCACCAAGTCCAGCGCCAGGCGCGAGGTCTGCACCTGAATGCCTGGCCCCGCGGGGGACCCGAGCCGTTGGGCAATCTCGTCAATCGACTGGCGCATGGGATCGTCGCCCACCAGCCGTATTACGGGCACCTGCGCCAGGCGTGCACCAGGGCTTGCTGTGCGGGGTGCCTGCCCCCACACCGATGCCGCCACGGCCAGAAAAAGCTGGCCGCTCACCAGCAGGTCGCTGGCGACTTGCGGGTGCGGGTGCTTGTAAAAGCCCAGCCCAAAGTCCACGCTGCGGGTGAGCAAGGCTTGCGTCATCTGGTCCTGGTGAATGGTGCGCACTTCCACGCCGACTTGCGGGTGCTGCGCCGCGTGGTGGTGCAGCAGGCGCGGCAAGAACTCGTGGGTGATAGACGGAATCGCCGCCAGGCGCACATCCCCTGAATCACTGGCCGCCAGATTGCGCGCTGTGCGCTTGAGGGCATCGAGCTGGCGGTAGATGCCCGTGGACTCGGTCGCCAGCACCTGGGCTTCCGGGGTGGGCGTCAACCCCGAAGGGGTGCGCAGAAACAGGCGATAGCCCAGTTGCAGTTCGGTGTGCGCAATGGCCTTGCTGACCGCAGACGGGGTGATGCACAGCAGGCGGGCAGCGGCACTCATGTTGCCCGTCTGAAGCACGGCCTGAAAGACTTCCAGTTGGCGCAGATTCATGGGAGGTCGGCTTCAGTCTCAGGCTGTACGGGTAAACGAGAAGTATGAGTGCAGTTCACAAGGGTGGGTTAATTATTCCACTTGCTTGTGTCTTGGTTTCTCATAGGATGCGGCACCGTCCTACAAGGGCGGGAGGGCAAAAGCCGCAATCGGCAGGCCCCGAAATCATCCGGAGACTTTTTCATGAACATTACCTCTTCGTCATCCTCCATCACCCGCCGCTGGTTTGCGGGTGTGGTGCTCTCGGCTCTTTCTGCAGTGGCCATGGCCCAGGCGGCCAAGCCCCACGTTGTCGTTCTGGCCACGGGCGGCACCATCGCCGGTGCAGGCGCATCGGCCGCCAACAGCGCGACCTATGCCGCTGCCAAGGTGCCTGTGGACAAGCTGCTGGCAGGCTTGCCAGAGCTGGCCAGCGTGGCCAAGGTGTCGGGCGAACAGGTCTTCCAGATCGCCTCTGAAAGCTTCACCAATGACCACCTGCTCAAGCTCGGCCAGCGCGTCTCGGCCCTGGCCAAGCAGGCCGATGTGGATGGCATCGTCATCACCCACGGCACCGACACGCTGGAAGAGACAGCGTACTTCCTGAACCTGGTGGTGCGCACCGACAAGCCTATCGTGGTGGTGGGCTCCATGCGTCCCGGCACAGCCCTGTCGGCCGACGGCGCGCTGAACTTGTACGACGCTGTGAGCGTGGCTGCCAGCAAGGACGCCGCTGGCAAGGGCGTGCTCGTCACCATGAACGACGAAATCCAGAGCGGCCGCGATGTGAGCAAGACCATCAACATCAAGACCGAGGCCTTCAAGAGCCAATGGGGCCCCCTGGGCATGGTGGTGGAAGGCAAGAACTACTGGTTCCGCGCCCCTGTGAAGCGCCATACCACACAGTCTGAGTTCAACATCGACGACATCAAGGCACTGCCCGCTGTGGACATCGTGTACGGCTACGGCAACATGAACACCACCGGCATCGAAGCCTACGGCAAGGCTGGCGTGAAGGCGCTGATCCACGCTGGCACGGGCAACGGCTCGGTGGCGGCCCAGGCCGTGGAATCGCTCAAGACCCTGCGCGGCCAGGGCGTTCAGATCATCCGTTCGGCCCGCGTGCCTGACGGCTTTGTGATCCGCAACGCCGAGCAGCCTGACGACAAGTACGACTGGGTGGTGGCCCACGACCTGCGCCCCCAAAAGGCCCGCATCCTGGCCATGGTCGCTCTGACCAAGACCAGCGACAGCAAGGAACTGCAGCGCATTTTCTGGGAGTATTGATCTCCTGATCCCGGTGCACAGGTGCTACCTGTGTGCTCGGGCGGAAGCGGTGTGACGTACGCATCCTCACGCAACTTCCCATTCCAGGCCGGAGCTTCACAAGGGCTCCGGCTTTTTGCTTTTTGTCGATTCAAGACGGTATTGGGTCGCAGTGCGCGGGCCCCATCTTCCGCACACCGGGCGCGGCGCATCGGCTGCGCCGTAAAATCAAGGGTTACACCTGCGTCGGCCCCGCGCGCCCAGCAACGGCACGTGGCCCCGCATGGCCTTTTCACTCTTTCCAATTGCCCTCGGCCCTGGCTTGTGCCAGCGGGCCACTCCAAGCCATGTTGACATTCCAGCAAATCATTTTGAAGCTGCAGTCCTATTGGGACGCGCAGGGCTGCGCCCTCTTGCAACCGTATGACATGGAAGTGGGTGCAGGCACCTCGCACACCGCCACCTTCCTGCGCGCCATCGGCCCCGAGCCCTGGAAGGCTGCCTACGTGCAGCCTAGCCGCCGTCCCAAGGACGGCCGCTACGGCGAGAACCCCAACCGTCTGCAGCACTACTACCAGTACCAGGTGGTGCTCAAGCCCGCACCAGCCAACATCTTGGAGCTGTACTTGGGCTCGCTCGAAGCCCTGGGTTTTGACCTGAAGAAGAACGACATCCGCTTTGTGGAAGACGACTGGGAAAACCCCACGCTCGGTGCCTGGGGCCTGGGCTGGGAGGTCTGGCTCAACGGCATGGAAGTGACGCAGTTCACCTACTTCCAGCAAGTGGGCGGCATCGACTGCAAGCCAGCCACCGGCGAGATCACCTATGGCCTGGAGCGCCTGGCCATGTACCTGCAAGGCGTGGACAACGTCTACAACCTGCAGTGGACCGATACCCTGAAGTACGGCGACGTGTACCACCAGAACGAGGTGGAGCAGTCCACCTACAACTTCGAGCACAGCGACGCTGACTTCCTGTTCACCGCGTTCAACGCGCACGAAAAGCAGGCCAAGTACCTGATGGAGCAGCAGCTCGCGTTGCCCGCCTACGAGCAGGTGCTCAAGGCCGCGCACAGCTTCAACCTGCTGGACGCACGCGGTGCCATCAGCGTGACCGAACGCGCTGCCTACATCGGCCGCATCCGCAACCTGGCCCGTAGCGTGGCCCAAAGCTACTACGACAGCCGCGAACGCCTGGGCTTCCCCATGGCTCCGCGCGAGTGGGTAGAGCAAATGCCTAAAAAGGCTGCCTGATGATTCTGGAAGTGGCCACCCTGCAGATCAAGCCCGGCCAGACGGCCGCGTTTGAGCAGGCCTTTGCCCAGGCGCAGCGCATCATTGCGTCCATGCCTGGATACGAAGGGCACGAGCTGCAGCACTGCCTGGAAGACGACCACCAGTACGTGCTGCTGGTGCGTTGGGCCACCCTGCAAGACCACACCGAGGGCTTTCGTGGCTCTCCCCAATACCAGGAATGGCGCGCGCTGCTGCACCATTTCTACGACCCCTTTCCCACCGTGCTGCACTACCGCACGGTCACGCCGTCTTTGAGCTGATCGATTCCATGACTACCCAAAACCTCCTCGTTGAACTGTTTGTGGAAGAGCTGCCCCCCAAGGCACTCCAGAAACTGGGCGATGCCTTCGCCACCGTGCTGGGCGACCAGCTCAAGGCCCAGGGGCTGGCCAGCGCCGCCTCGGTGGTCACGCCTTTTGCTTCGCCCCGCCGCCTGGCTGCGCACGTTAGCGCTGTGGCTGACAAGGCCGCCGACAAGGCCGTGCAGCAAAAGCTGATGCCCGTGACCGTGGGCCTGGACGCCAGCGGCAACGCCACCCCCGCGCTGCTCAAAAAGCTGCAGGCGCTGGGTGCCGATGTGTCCAACCCCGCAGCCGCCGTAGCCGCGCTCAAGCGTGCCCAGGACGGCAAGGCCGAAGCCCTGTTTTACGACAGCGTAGTGCCCGGTGCCACGCTGCAAGCCGGTCTGCAAAAGGCCTTGGACGAAGCGATTGCCAAGCTGCCGATTCCCAAGGTGATGAGCTATCAGCTCGAAACCGATTGCGAGCTGCCCGGCTGGACCAGCGTGAACTTTGTGCGCCCCGCACACGGCCTCGTGGCGCTGCATGGCAGCACCGTGGTGCCCGTGAAGGCGCTGGGCCTCACGGCTGGCAATAGCACCCAAGGCCACCGCTTTGAAGCCGCTGTGTCCCCCGTGGTATTGGCAGATGCCGATAGCTATGCCGCTACGCTGCAAAAAGACGGCGCGGTGATTGCCTCTTTTGCCGAGCGCAAGGCTGAGATTGCCCGCCAGCTGGCCGCTGCCGCCGCCAAGGTCGGCAACGGTGCCCGCCCCATCGAAGACGAAGCCCTGCTGGACGAAGTGACCGCGCTGGTCGAGCGCCCCAATGTCGTCATCTGCCAGTTTGAAGAGCAGTTCCTGGGTGTGCCGCAGGAGTGCCTGATCCTCACGATGAAGGCCAACCAGAAGTACTTTCCGCTGCTGGACGCAGCAGGCAAGCTGACCAACAAGTTCCTGGTGGTCAGCAACATCAGCCCCGAAGACACCAGCTTTGTGACCGGCGGCAACGAGCGCGTGGTGCGCCCGCGTCTGGCCGATGCCAAGTTCTTTTTTGATCAGGACCGCAAGAAGACACTGGCCTCGCGCGTCGAGGGCCTCTCCAAGGTCGTGTACCACAACAAGCTGGGCACGCAGGGCGAGCGTGTGGAGCGCGTGCGCGCCATCGCCAAGGCCATTGCCACACAACTCGGTGACGCCGCTTTGGTGGCCGATGCCGACCAAGCCGCTTTGCTGGCCAAGACCGACCTCGTGACCGACATGGTGGGCGAGTTCCCCGAGCTGCAGGGCATCATGGGTGGCTACTACGCCCTGAACGATGGCCTGGGCGAGACTGTGGCAAACGCCATTGAAGACCACTACAAGCCCCGCTTTGCGGGCGACGCGCTGCCGCGCAACACGGCAGGTGTGGTGGTGGCCCTGGCCGACAAGCTCGAAACCCTGGTGGGCATGTTCGGCATTGGCAACCTGCCCACGGGCGACCGCGACCCGTTCGCACTGCGCCGTCATGCGCTGGGCGTGATCCGCATGCTGGTCGAGAAAGACCTGCCACTGGATTTGAACGCGCTGCTGGCCGGTGCCGTGCCCGCCTTTGGCGACAAGATCACCGACGCATCGGCGCAGCTTGCCGACTTCATCTACGACCGCCTCGCAGGCAGCCTGCGCGAGCAGGGCTACAGCGCGCAAGAAGTGGACGCCGTGCTGGCCCTGCGCCCACAGCGTCTGGCCCTGGTCGAGAAGCAACTGGCGGCAGTGCGCGCCTTTGCCGCCTTGCCCGAAGCCCCTGCACTGGCAGCCGCCAACAAGCGCGTGGGCAACATCCTGAAAAAGGCCGAGGTCGAAGGCCCCGTGGATGCGCATGTGAACCCCGCGCTGCTTCAGGAACAGGCCGAGAAGGACTTGTTTACCGCGCTGCAGCGCTTTGTGCCTGAGGCCAATGCACAGTTTGACGCGGGCGACTACACCGCCAGCCTGCAGACCCTGGCTGTGCTGCGCGCACCGGTGGATGCGTTCTTTGACGATGTGATGGTGAACGCCGAGCAGATGGACCTGCGCCTGAACCGCCAAGGCCTGCTCAAGACGCTGCACGAAGCCATGAACCGCGTGGCCGACCTGTCGCGTCTGGCGGCCTGATTCCCGGGTCTGCTAGGCTGGAGACCCACCATGCCCGGAGGTTCCACCATGAAGCTCGTCATCCTTGATCGCGACGGCACGCTGAACACGGCGCTGGAAGACTACGTCACCAGCGCAGCCGAATGGGTGGCCGTGCCGGGCGCGCTGGAAGCCGTGGCCCGCCTCAACCATGCGGGCTGGCATGTGGTGGTGGCCACCAACCAGCCGGGCCTCGGCCGGGGGTTGCTGGATGTGGTGGCGCTCAACGCCATCCACGCCAAGATGCACCGCCTGATGGCCGCCGCCGGGGGGCGCATCGACGCAGTGTTCTACTGCCCCCACACCGCTGAAGAGGAATGCACCTGCCGTAAGCCCGCTCCGGGCCTGCTGGAGCAGATTTGCGAGCGCTATGGCGTGGAAGCGCAGGATGTGGTGGTGGTGGGCAATTGCCTGTCGCACCTGCAGGCCGGTGCTGCGCTGGGGGCCCAGCTGCATGTGGTGTGCACCGGGCAGGCCGCGGGTTTAACGCCAGGCCAGCCGCTGCCTGCAGGCTGGCCGCAGGGTTGCACCGTGCATGCCAGCCTGGCGCAGTGCGTGGAGCTCCTGCTGCCTGCGCTGCCCACATCGCCGCAGCCCGCGCCCACACCGAACGCGGTGGCTTGATACTATAAAAATAATAGCTTCCTGCGCTTGATTCATGGGCGCTGGAGGCCGGAAAGACTGAAAACTATGGCGCTAATCCGATCCATCATCCACATGCTGTGGATGGCCGTTACTGTGGTGCCCTACACGCTGGCCATCCTGCTGGGCTCCTTGTTCGGGGCGCGGGGCACGACGCTGTACCGCATTGCCCGTGCGTGGCTGTCGCTGTGCATCAGCGGGGCGCAGGTGTTGCTGGGCATCCGCTACCGCGTCTCGGGCATGGAAAACCTGCCCCAGGACAAGCTCGGCGGCGCGGTGCTGCTGGTCAAGCACCAGTCCACCTACGAGACCTTTCTGATGCCCGCGATCATGCCGCACCCGCTGGCCTATGTGTTCAAGAAAGAACTGCTGTACGTGCCGTTTTTCGGCTGGTCCATCGGGCGGCTGGACATGATCCACATCGACCGCCAGGCCCGCGCCAAAGCCTTCCACAAGGTGGTGCAGCAGGGCAAGGCGCTGCTGGCCAAGGGCGTGTGGATCATCATGTTTCCTGAGGGCACGCGCGTGGAGCGCGGACAAAAGGGCCAGTACAAGAGCGGCGGCACCCGTCTGGCGATTGACACCGGTGCGCCCGTGATCCCGATCGCCGTGACCTCGGCCAAGGTCTGGCCGCGCAAGGCTTTCATCAAGCGCCCGGGGGTGGTGGATGTGTCCATCGGCAAGCCCATTGCCTCGCAAGGTCGGCAGGCAGACGAGCTGATGCGCGAGGTGGAGGATTGGATTGAGGCAGAAATGCGCCGCCTCGACCCCGAAGCCTACCCCGCAGCCCCAGCGGCACCATCCGGCACTACCAATCCTGCCTCGGCCCCCGCGTCCGGCGGCCCGGCGGCAGACTGAAGGCAGGCACGGCGCAATGAACCGCCTGGTGCAACTGGCCCTGGACCTGTTTGACCCCCAAGGCGGGGCGCGTGGGGCTGCGGCTGCGCCGGGGGCTGAGCCCACGGAAACGCCTTTTGTTGCGCCCGCAGGCTCTTTGGAAGCAGGTAACAAGGCACCTGATACAAAGCCCAAACGGCCTCCAACGCCCGGCAAGAAAGCGCGGCCAGCTCCTGAAAAGATAGCGGCACCTGCAGTCCCTTTGTCTTCCTTGCTGGCCCCGGCGGAGTTTCGTCACCCCCAGGCCAACCGCGAAGTCTTGCTGGGCGATGCGCTGGTGGCGTACGCGCTGCACCGCTCGCGCAGGCGCACCATTGGCTTTTCGGTGGCGGCGGATGGCCTGTCGGTGCGTGCGCCCACCTGGGTGAGTCTGTCTGCCGTGGACACAGTGCTGCGTGAGCGCAGCGCCTGGGTGATGACCAAGCTGGTGCAGGCCCGCGACCGCCAGCAACGCCTGGAAAGTGGCCGCATCTGCTGGGCGGATGGTGCCACGCTGCCCTACCTGGGCCAGCCGCTCCAGGTGGTGCTGGACCCAACCCAGAGCCGCAGTGGCAAGGGCGGAGTGCTGGTGGCTGCAGCCCCTTGCGCTGGTGTGAATGGAGCGGATGCCCCTGCAAGCCCCGCAAACGCCGTAAACCCTGCCACCCCTGCAGCCCCCGCACGCCTTTTCATCGGCCTACCCGCCGATGCCACGCCCGCGCAAATCCGCGACGCGGTGCTGGCATGGCTGATGCGCGACGCGCGCCGCCACTTCATCGAGCGGCTGGACCACTTTGCCCCGCTGCTGGGTGTGCAGTGGACCAGCCTGCGCCTGTCCAGCGCCGAAACCCGCTGGGGCAGCGCCAAGGCCGATGGCTCCATCCGCCTGAATTGGCGGCTGCTGCATTACCGCCCGGCCGTGATTGACTACGTGGTGGCCCACGAACTGGCCCACCTGCGCGTAATGGACCACAGCCCCCGCTTCTGGAGCACCGTGGCCACCGTGGTGCCCGACTACCCCGCGCTGCGCGACCACCTGCGCGAGGAGCCTGCCCCGCTGTGGTGAGCCGGTTTTTTTGACCCCCTTGAAAGGACTGAACGGATGACCACACCTGCTTCCCCCATCCCCGCTGACGGCTACGCCGGAGACGTGACCCCCGTACTGGCCTGGCAGTGGGTGCAAGACGGCAAGGCCGTGCTGGTGGACGTGCGCAGTTCTGCCGAACTGGAATGGGTGGGCCGCGTGCCCGGTGCTGCCGCCGTGCCCTGGAAGCAGTGGCCCGGCATGGCCATGAACCCCGACTTTGACGCCCAGCTGCGCGCTGCCGTGCCCCAGGGCCAGAGCGCAGTGCTGCTGTGCCGCAGCGGCGTGCGCTCCATCGCCGCCGCCAAGCGCGCCACCGAACTGGGGCTCGTGGCCTACAACATCCTGGAAGGCTTTGAAGGCGACCCGGACGAGAACGGCCAGCGTGGCAAGAAGGGCGGCTGGCGCTTTCATGGCCTGCCATGGCGGCAGGGTTGAAGGGCCGCCGCCCCGTAGCCCCGTAGACATCAGTTGCTCCTTAAACGATAGCTGCTTGCGCTTGTTTTATAAGCGCTGGAGCCTGATTCGGCACTTTATCCAGCGCTGCTTCGTGCATCTGTGTGCAGTCTTTGTGCGGCCTGTGTGTGCTGCGTCATGCACGCGACACGCAAATGTGTCTTGGTGTATCCGGTGTTTCAGAGCCGTTTCCAAAACTCGGGATAATCCGCGCCATGACATTTCTGGCCATCGACGTCGGCAACACCCGCCTCAAATGGGCGCTGTACGACGCTCACCGCCCCGGTGCCGCACTGATTGCGCACGGCGCCGAGTTCCTCGACAACATTGACCGCCTGGCCGAAAGCAGCTGGGCCCAGTTGCCCGCCCCTGATCGCATGCTGGGCTGTGTGGTGGCCGGAGACGCCGCCAAGCGCCGCGTGCAGGAACAGATGGAGCTGTGGGATGTGACGCCCCAGTGGGTCGTTTCATCCAACGAAGAAGCCGGGCTGGTCAACGGCTACGACCATCCCTCGCGCCTAGGCTCTGACCGCTGGGTGGCCATGATTGGTGCGCGCCACCATGTGCTCCAGCAGGGTGCGGCCCGCCCCGCGGTGCTGGTGATGGTGGGAACGGCGGTGACGGTGGAATGCATCGACGCAGAGGGCAAGTTCCTCGGCGGCCTGATCCTGCCGGGCCACGGCATCATGCTGCGGGCGCTGGAGACAGGCACTGCCGGCCTGCATGTGCCCACGGGCGAGGTGCGGCAGTTTCCGACCAACACCAGCGACGCATTGACCAGTGGCGGTACCTACGCCATTGCCGGTGCGGTGGAGCGCATGTACCAGCACCTGCTGCAGCACACGGGCGCGGAGCCCGCCTGCATCATGACCGGCGGCGCAGGCTGGAAGATGGCCCCCAGCATGACCCGTCCTTTTGAGTTGGTGGACAACCTGATTTTTGACGGCCTGCTGCAGATCGCGTCGCGTCGGTTTGGGGGCTGATTCTGTTTTGGGCCAACGAAGGCTGAGAAGGTGCTTCCCGGAGATTCACCTAGAACCAGTCGTGGCATCGATGTGCAGCTAGCTCTCGCTGGATTCAGGGTTGGCTTCGTATCTGAGCCACCCTGCAGTCGTAGAGCCTCTTCCAATTCGGTCTTTCGGATGTGTTCTGCCTTCGTTGACGGGCACTTCCGCGAAGTCAAAAGGACTCATCCCTTCAATGCATGCCACATTGACTCCGTATTGGCCTGGCGATGAGCGACGCTGGTGGAAGGTGTAAATACCGCACTTCGAGCAGAAATAGTGCTTGGCCTCTCCCGTATTGAACGTGTACAGGGTGAGTGCTTCATTCCCGTGAGTCACCTGAATGTCGTCTAGGTTGGCTGATACCGCTACTGCACCTCGCATCCGACAGTAAGAGCAGTTGCATCTGCGGGCTGTTCTCAGGCCATCTGTTAAACGCAAAGAAAACCGCACAGTCCCGCAATGACATGCGGCTTCATACAGGGGCCGTTCTGGGATAGTGGTATCGGTCATTTGCCATTTTTCCTGATGAAGGAATATGTTGGACTGACTGCAGTGGGCCCTGAGCAGTCCTCCATG
Organism: Acidovorax sp. DW039; assembly: GCF_037101375.1. Taxonomy (NCBI): domain Bacteria; kingdom Pseudomonadati; phylum Pseudomonadota; class Betaproteobacteria; order Burkholderiales; family Comamonadaceae; genus Acidovorax; species Acidovorax sp. DW039. Next base: position 791,079 of record NZ_AP029019.1, read on the forward strand.
TCAACGCCCCAGAGTTGCCATTCAAGGCGATGTTGGCAGACGCTGTAACATTTCCTTCACTGGACTAATTTGGACCGAAACCGTTAGCTAAAGCCAGCGGGTTGGGTAGTCCAAATTGCGTTAGCTGCCACCGTGCCTGCTAATGGGCGTTTGCATTTTCTAAATAATCACCTAATGCATGAAATACACGATCTACCTGTCAGAGGAAGACAAAAAGCAGCTTGAATTCGAGGTGGTTTCGCAGGAATTGCGCGTTCACCTTACCCGACTCATCGAGAGGAACGACAGCTTTTCTCGGGACTGCTTTTTCAATCAAAACTGGATAGTGAATCGATCGCGCACGCTGCTTGGGAAGTCGATCTACGTGCTTGAGGCGGACGACTGGGGCGCTTATGAAAACGTGGAATACGCTTGGCACAACGGTGAATACGAGTTGTGCTTGCGGCGGCTTGATACGCTCAGGCTAATCGAACTGTTGTGCGAGGTGATTGAGAGGAAATGGCTGGATGTGTCGATGCTGAATCGTCTTCTTGAACGCGAGCGCTCCTCGTTTCGGTTTCGCGAAGAGTTCGGGAGCGTGAACGTGGAAGTCTTCCCGATCGAACAGCTCGAAGAAGATGAAACCTCTCAGACCGAGCATCCAAACATCCGACTCCTCGTGAGGAGAATGTCCACTGCTTTAGAGAGTTGTGACTATTCCGCCGTTTTACACGCTAGCGCGAGTATTTTTGAGACGTTGGCTAAAGACGTGGTAGCCACACCGGGCGTCCAGAATCAGACCCTTGGCTCGTTTTTTGCGCGATACCAGAAAGACTCGCAGCTCCCAGCAGAACTGCAGACAAAGATTCTTGCTGTATACGAGGCCCGAAACAAAACGCCTCTCGCAGGTCACGGCAGCACTCAATATCCTTCCGTCACAGCTCAAGATGCTGTGACCCTGACGGAGCTTACGAAGGCCTTTGTTCGGATCGAGTATGCGCTTCAAAGCCAGTCGGCGGCGAAGCCGTAGTCGCCGACGTGTGTATGCGGTGCCAGCTACTAGGTCGTTCCACTCGGACACGCTGCGGCATTGCGCCAGTCAACTCAAAAGAGTGACCGCTTCGTCTCGTCCCCACTGGCAGTTACTGGCCGATAGTACGCGTTCGCCGTAGATTCCTGGATGAGAACGCCGCTGCCTAGTGATCGCTATCACTGGGCGACGTGTCGCAGACACTATTGCCTGTTAACAGATCCCGACTTGGTGCGTTCGGTGCGTTTTGCGGAGGTGAAAGCCTCACACCCGCCAGCCGCCAAGGCAGGGTGCTCATTCAGCTTTCTTCGTGCAGCTCTGCGCGCGCCATCTCCACATGCAGCTCTTCCATGGCGTCCAGTGGCTCGCACGCAGCAGCCCGTTCGTACAGGGCCGTGGCCTCGTCCATGCGCTCTTCCCCTTCCAGCATCACCAGCGCATTGGCGTAGTCCACCATGCCGATGGCTGAGCGTGGATGAAGCGCCAGCGCCTGCTCGAACATCTGCAGCCCGACCTCCTTCTTGGCTCCGTAGGTCATGCCGCCAATCAGTGCGCCCACCTTGTCGATGACCTCGGCGTGGAAAGTGCCCAGGGCGATGCGCGCTTCTACATGCTGGGGGCAGAGTTCAATGGCCTTTTCCAGCGATTCCTTGATTTGCTGGCCCAGCCCCTGGGCCAGTGCCTTGGCTACGCTGATGCCTTGGCAGTAGCGGCCCAGGGCGTAGGCGTTCCAGTACCACGCATTGGCGTACTGCGGGTTGGCTGCCACTTGGGCGCGTGCCCGCTCGGCCATTTGCAGAAACAGGTCCAGCCGCGTCTGCTCGCGGGGCTCCAGATAGGTGGCATACACCCCCGTAGCCTTGTTGGCCACGGTGATGCCAGCGCCGCCTGCGGCCAGGCCTGCGGCGGCCGCCTGCTCAAACTCACCATTGTGAAAATGCACCCAGGCCTGCAGCGCGGCTGGGTCGTCGGGCAGGGGCTCCGCATCACCCAGGTGCAGCGCGCTCCACTGCTGTTGCACACGCAGCGCGTCCCAGCCATAGCGGTCGGTGTGGGGGAAGGGTGTCCAGTGGGCCATGGTGTGTCTCCGGGATAGTGGCTCGCGATGGGAGAAGGATAGTGGAGTGATAGCGCTCTGGCGGCACCTGTCAATCGGCGGGCACCGCATAGGCGGTGACCAGGGCCTGCAGGTGGGCGCGCTGGGTCGGCTCCAGAAAAGGCATGACCAGCATCAGCACATGCCGAGCACCGCGCAGCAGGGCTTGCTGCGCGTTGTCAGGCTCCAGGGCATGGCGCGGGTCGCGCACGTATTCGTAGCTCAGCCAGTAGGTCAGCACCACCACCATGCTGGTGGCAGTCGCGTCGCGGGAGTCCGCATCCATCTGCAGCGCCTGGGCCCGTTCCATGCCTGTCAGCAGTTTGCGCAGTGCGGCTTCCTTGCGGCTCAGCAGGGCCTGCAGATGGGTTTCGAGCCGCCGGTTTTTGGAGAGCAGGTCATTGAGATCGCGGTACAGAAACCGGTATTGCCAGATCAGCTCGAACAGCGTGTGCAAAAAGAACCATGCATCCTCCACATCGCCCACGCCTTCGCTGGCCTGCAGCAGTTCGTTCAGCGCGGCCTCGTAGCGGTCAAACAGCGTGTTGACCAGGACATCCTTGGCGGGGTAGTGGTAGTAGAGGTTGCCGGGGCTGATGCGCAGCTCGGCAGAGATGAGGGTGGTGGACACATTGGGCTCGCCGAACCGGTTGAACAGGTCCAGCGTCACTTCCAGAATGCGTTCCGCTGTGCGGCGCGGAGCCTTCTTTGCCATGGATGTGCCCCTCTTGTTGTGCTTGGTGGCTCGGGTGTCTCCATGGGGTTGGGCCAGCCAGCGCTGGCATGCCTTGCTACCGCAACGCTTGGGCGCAGCACGCCGCTGGCCTGCGGGGCGCAACCCCATGGGCCTACTCTAACCCAGCCCAGATTGCTGCAGTGCGGCATACCCCAGAAGGCTGCTGAGGGATTTCCCAGGGGCGTCCCGTGCCATCGCTGGGCATGCCTTGCACGGGCTCGCCTTTCTGGCCCACCTTGGCGGGTGTCAGCTGCTGCTGGGCTTGCGCGCGCGTGCGCTGGGCTTTTTGACGGGCGTGGCGTGGACCGCTTTGCCTGCAGTTTTGCCGGGCGCCTTGGTCGTAGCCTGGGTGCTTCGCGGTCCTGCGGCCTTTCGGGCCTGTGCCAGTTCCGCGGTCAGTGCGTCAATGCGGTCGTGCAGCGCCTGCAGATCCCGCGCGGTGGGTATGCCCAGGCGCCCCAGGGCTTTGGCCACGCGGTCCTCAAAAATCGTCTCCAGCTTGTCCCACTGGCCCGCGGCGCGTGAGCCGATCTCGTTGGCGGCGCTGGTCATGCGCTGCGTGGCCTCGCTGATTTTTTCCTCGGCCACGGTCTGGGTTTTGCGCTGCATGTGCATGCCTTCCTTGACCAGCGCCTCAAACACCTTGCCCCCCTCTGCCTGGGCCTTGGCAAAAGCCCCCAGGCCAGCTAGCCAGATTTGCTGGGCCGAATCTTTGACGGCATCGGCCAGAGGAATGTCGGAAGGGTTGTCGCTGCCGAACGGGAACGTCTTTTTGGTTGCCATGAAAAGCCTCCTCGGAGATGGGGAATGAGCATGCCCACTGTAAAACCGTTGCGGCAGATGGACCTAGAGGTTCCGGTCTAGATAGGGCCGCGTACGTCTCAACCTACCCAAGTAGGCAGGGCAGCCAAACTTCCGTTACAAGCCTGCGGGCAGGGGTGGGATAATCCTCCGCTTCGCCAGCAGGCGTATCACCACAGCCCTTCCTATGATTTTGGTAACTGGCGGCGCCGGCTTCATCGGCGCCAACTTCGTGCTCGACTGGATTGCCCACACCGACGAGCCCGTGGTCAACCTCGACAAACTCACCTACGCAGGCAACCTGCACAACCTAGCCAGCGTGCAAGGCAACCCCCGCCACATCTTTGTGCAGGGCGACATTGGCGACTCGGCCTTGCTCGCCCGCCTGCTGGCCGAGCACCGGCCCCGTGCCATCGTCAACTTCGCGGCCGAATCGCATGTGGACCGATCCATTCACGGCCCCGAAGACTTCATCCAGACCAATGTGGTCGGCACCTTCAGGCTTTTGGAGGCCGCAAGGCAATACTGGCAAGCGCTACCAGCTATCAAAAAAGAAGCGTTCCGCTTCCTGCATGTCTCCACCGACGAGGTTTACGGCACCCTGTCGGCCACCGACCCTGCCTTTACCGAAGAAAACTCCTACGAGCCCAACAGCCCGTACTCGGCCAGCAAGGCTGCCAGCGACCACCTGGTGCGCGCCTGGCACCACACCTACGGCCTGCCGGTGCTCACCACCAACTGCAGCAACAACTACGGCCCGCTGCACTTCCCGGAAAAGCTCATCCCCCTCATGATCGTCAACGCCCTGGCAGGCAAGAACCTGCCCGTGTACGGCGACGGCATGCAGGTGCGCGACTGGCTGTACGTGCGCGACCACTGCAGCGCCATCCGCCGCGTGCTCGAAGCCGGCCGCCTGGGCGAGACCTACAACGTGGGCGGCTGGAACGAAAAGCCCAACATTGAAATCGTCAACACCGTGTGTGCGCTGCTGGACGAACTGCGCCCCCGCGCTGATGGCCAGAGCTACCGCACCCAGATCACCTACGTGACGGACCGCCCCGGCCACGACCGCCGCTACGCCATCGATGCCCGCAAGATCGAGCGCGAGCTGGGCTGGAAGCCTGCAGAAACCTTTGACACCGGCATCCGCAAGACCGTGCAGTGGTACCTGGACAACCCCGAGTGGGTGGCGCAGGTGCAATCGGGCGCTTACCGCGAATGGGTGCAAAAGCAGTACCAGGGTGCTGAATCTGCTGCATCTGCAAAGGCATCTGCATGAACATCCTGCTGTTTGGCAAAGGCGGACAAGTCGGCTGGGAGCTGCAGCGCAGCCTGAGCGTGCTGGGCACCGTGACCGCGCTGGACCACGACAGCGCAGACCACTGCGGTGATTTCTCCCACCCTGAAGGCGTTGCCGCCACGGTGCGGGCGCTCAAGCCCGACGTCATCGTCAACGCCGCCGCCCACACCGCGGTGGACAAGGCCGAGAGCGAACCCGAACTGGCCCGCCTGATCAATGCCACCACGCCCGGTGCCATCGCGCGCGAGGCCGCGCAGCTGGGCGCATGGATGGTGCACTACAGCACCGACTACGTGTTTGACGGCAGCGGCACAACGCCGTGGGTGGAGACCGATGCCACCGGCCCGCTCAGCGTGTATGGCCGCACCAAGCTCGAAGGCGAGCAGCTCATCCAGCAAGCCACGCCACGCCACCTCATCCTGCGCACCAGCTGGGTGTATGCCGCGCGCGGCGGCAACTTTGCCAAGACCATGCTGCGCCTGGCGCAAGAGCGCGAACGCCTCACGGTCATTGACGACCAGTGGGGCGCACCCACCGGTGCCGATTTGCTGGCCGACATCACCGCCCACGCCATCCGCCATCTGGCGCAGCACCCCGAGGATGCGGGCCTGTACCACGCCGTCGCTGCGGGCGAGACCACCTGGAATGGATACGCAAAATACGTGATAGCGCAAGCGCAGAAAGCGCAGGCAGCTCTCAAAATCGTAGCAAATGAAGTCGCCCCGGTGCCGACCAGCGCCTTCCCCACGCCCGCCGCGCGCCCCCACAATTCGCGCCTGAACACAAGCAAGCTGCAAACCACCTTCGGCATCACGCTGCCGCACTGGCAGACCGGCGTGGCGCGCATGCTCACTGAAATTCTGGGAACACCATGACCGCACGCAAAGGCATCGTCCTCGCCGGGGGCTCCGGCACCCGTCTGCACCCGGCCACGCTGGCCATCAGCAAGCAACTGCTGCCGGTGTACGACAAGCCCATGATCTACTACCCGCTCAGCACCCTCATGCTGGCGGGTATCCGCGACATCCTCATCATCAGCACCCCGCAGGACACCCCGCGCTTTGAGCAACTGCTGGGCGACGGCAGCCAGTGGGGCATCCGCCTGCAATACGCAGTGCAGGCCAGCCCTGACGGCCTGGCCCAGGCCTTCGTGATTGGCGAGCGCTTTCTGGACGGTGCCCCCAGCGCGCTGGTGCTGGGCGACAACATCTTCTACGGCCACGACTTCCACGAACTGCTGGGCAACGCCATGCAACGTGAGCAGGGTGCCAGCGTGTTCGCCTACCACGTTCACGACCCCGAACGCTACGGCGTGGCCGAGTTCGACGCACAGGGCAAGGTGCTCTCCATCGAAGAGAAACCCAAGGCCCCCAAATCCAGCTACGCCGTTACCGGCCTGTACTTCTACGATAGCCAGGTGGTAGAGCTCGCCAAGAGCCTCAAACCCTCCGCCCGCGGCGAATACGAGATCACCGACCTCAACCGCCTGTATCTGGAGCAAGGCCAACTCAACGTCGAAATCATGGGCCGGGGCTACGCCTGGCTGGACACCGGCACCCACGAAAGCCTGCTGGAGGCGGGGCAGTTCATCGCGACCCTGGAGCACCGCCAGGGGTTGAAGATTGCCTGCCCGGAAGAGATTGCGTGGCGCTATCAGTGGATTGACAGTGCCCAGCTGGAGAGCTTGGCCAAGCCGCTTACAAAAAGTGGGTATGGGCAGTATTTGATGCGGATTTTGCGTGAAACGATCTATTGACCCCGTGCGTTTTGACAGCTCATGCAAAATTTGAGTGAAATCTTAGCGTTGCGGGTTCGCGGCGGTTTGACGTTTCAGAAACAGGGTCTATTGGAAGAGGCTGAGGCTGCCTATCGTGAAGCCCTGTCTCAGGCTCCTTGCCACCCGCTCGTACTCCATTTGCTGGGCACTGTCCTTGGTCAAAGGGGGCAATGGTTTGAAGCGATTGAATTACTGCAGCAGAGCCTCCGAATTCAGCCCGCAGACCCTAAAGCCTGGAACAATTTGGCCACTGCTTTTCTGGATGCGGGTGAGTGTCTGAGCGCTCGCGAAGCGGCGGAGCGCGCCTTGACTCTTGCGCCCGACTACCCTGCTGCTCGGCTCTCTTGGGCAAGCGCTTGCTACGGTTCAGAAAGATATGCCGAAGCGTTGACGGCTTTCGGTGCGTTGGCAACCAGCAGCTCGCAGCATGAGCCACTTGCTTGGCCTGGAATGTGGCGCTCAGCTGCAGCCGTGTGTGATTGGTCTTCTTGGGAAAAAGCACAGGCGGCCATTAAGTCAATGCTTTCCCAGGGAAAAATGGTGCTCTCGCCGTTCGACTCTCTGTTGTTTGCGGATGACTCGTTTCTACACCGGCAATGCGCTGAGGCTGTGGTTGAGCAAACACTCAAGCGCGAGGTGTTTGCTTCCTTGTCAGAGGTGACGTGTTCCGACAAAGGAGTCAAAGCATCCAGGATAAAGCTGGCGTACCTCTCGGCAGACTTCCACGAGCACGCAACTGCGTACCTGATGGCAGAATTGTTTGAGCGTCACGACAAGAGCAGATTTGAGACCATTGCTGTGTCATTTGGTCCGGATGACGATTCCCCTATGCGGCATCGTTTGCTTAAAGCGTTTGACCAGTTTTGGGATGTGCGCTTGAACACCCCTCAAGAGGTAGCTCGTCGCATGCGTGAGGCTGAGATAGATATTGCTGTAGACCTCAAAGGCTTTACCCGAGACGCGCGTCCGTCCATTCTTTTGCACAAGCCCGCACCTGTGGTTGTTAGCTACCTGGGATATCCCGGGAGCATGGGTTCTGGGGCTTACGACTATCTCGTGAGTGACCCGGCTGTCACCCCCGTGCAGCATGCTCCGCTTTACGCAGAGCAGCTGGTGCAAATGCCTTGGTCCTACCAAGTCAATGACACTCAGCGACCTATTTCGTCCGAAATTTCACTAAAGACCCAAGAGGGATTACCTGAAGAAGGTTTTGTGTTTGCAGCGTTCAATAACGTAGCCAAGATCACTCCTGTGTTTTTTGCGTCTTGGATGCGTTTGTTGCATGAGGTGCCTCGCAGTGTGCTTTGGATGATCTGCAATCACGAAGAAGCTCGCACCAATCTTCGCCGCGAGGCGTTAAAGCATGGGGTCGATACGACCCGGTTGGTTTTTGCGCGACGTGTTTCTCTGGCTCAGCACCTCGCCCGCCACGCCCACGCCGACCTGCTGCTCGATAACCTGCCCTACAACGCCCACACCACCACCAGCGACGCCCTCTGGGCCGGTGTCCCCGTGGTCACCTGCATGGGCCAGGCCTTTGCGGGCCGCGTGGCTGCCAGTCTGCTTCACGCTGTGGGTTTGCCTGAACTGGTGACCCACTCACTGCCCGAGTACGAAGCGCTGGCCTTGCGTCTGGCCACGCAGCCGCAAGAACTGCAGCGCTTGCGTGCCCACCTGAAGGCCGTGCGTTCCACTGCACCACTGTTTGACACGGAGCGCTTTACGCGGCAGCTTGAATCAGCCTATGTGCACATGCATGAGCGCCGCCTGCAGGGCTTGCCGCCCGAAGGCTTTGCCGTGCCCGAAACGCCCGGTGCTGCCATGCTGCCTTTGCGCTCTGTGCCTCCTTCACTCCAACCTGTTCCACAGCCCTCCTCATGAACGTCATTCGCACAGCCATTCCAGAAGTCGTCATCATCGAACCCAAGGTGTTCGGAGACGCCCGAGGCTTTTTCTTTGAAAGCTTCAACCAGAAAGCCTTCAACGAAGCCACTGGCACCAGCCACCCATTTGTGCAGGACAACCACAGCCGCAGCGCACAGGGCGTGCTGCGTGGGCTGCACTATCAAATCCAGCAACCCCAGGGCAAGCTGGTGCGGGTGGTGCGTGGCGCGGTGATCGACGTGGCGGTGGACATTCGCAAGAGTTCACCGACCTTTGGCCAGTGGGTGGCCGAAGAGCTGAGCGAAGACAACCACCGCCAGCTGTGGGTGCCACCGGGCTTTGCGCACGGGTTTGTGGTGTTGTCCGAGATGGCGGAGTTTCTCTACAAGACGACTGACTACTACGCACCCGCTCACGAGCGCTGCATTGCCTGGAACGATCCGACGCTGGCCATTGACTGGAGGCTGGACGGTCGCCAGCCTCTGTTGTCCGCCAAGGATGCGCAGGGTCTGCCTCTTGCGCAGGCCGAGTTGTTCGCCTGAGGGTGTGCGGCTTCTGCGGCTAGTGCCTGGGGCTTGGACGGGAATCGGCGTGAACCCCCTGAACCTTTCATGCTGAGCCTGTGAAGCGCAGCGTGAGGCTTTGATGAACTTCCCCTGAGCCGGTCGAAGGACTCAGTCCCAAGGGGTATTCGCATTTCAAAGAGGCCCGCTTTTTTACAGGCCTTCCATCCCAGCGCTACGTTTGTCTTCCTGGCAAATCACTGCCCTAGGGTCTGCTGGGCAGCCCGGTACAACGCATCCGAGCTGAACTGGCGGTTCTGCGGGTCGAGCGAGAAGATGTTGTGACCGCGCTCCACCCGCTGCCCCTCCCAGCGCGGCTCCATGAAGAAGGACAGAAATGCAGCGCCCCGCCGCTCGTGGGCCTGCAGCGTCTTGCGCCATTCGCTCGCATCCATGGACTTGAGAGGGTGGAACTCGGTCACGCCATAGGGTTGCGGCCCGGTCCGGGTGGTGTGCAGGCGCTGCCGTTGTGCATACCAGGTGCCGAACGAGTCGCCATAACTGGCCTCTCCGTACAGACTGACTCCCATGCGGATGTCCTTCAATCCAGCCAGCGATGTCTCTACCGCAAACTTTTGCGCGTCCCATCCGGGGTTGGCAAATGGCACGATCTGGTGGGTGTAGGTGGGCGTATCGCGCAGACATGATGGCTGCACCACAGCTTCGCCAAATTCCTGGATGTACTGCGCCACCTGCTGGGCGCGGAAGGCATGCCACAGGGGCACCAGGGGGTTGTAGTAATAGGAGCTGAGCGGGGCAGGGCTGTCAATATGCACTTGCCAAGGGGCAGCGGCGGGCAGCGGCACTGCTGCTGGCAGCAGGCCGCGCATGGGCTGCTCCAGCGGTGTGGTCTGTTGCCGGTCCATCACGGCGATATGGCGGGAGCCCAGGGACACCAGGGGCTGCAGGTCTTCCTCCAGATAAAAATCCAGTCGATGCAAGCCGGTGGGCCATGAGCGGAAATCCAGGTCCACCCGCCAGCCCGTGTTGGCATCGCCAAATTCGGGCTTGGCCTGCAGCACGTCCTGGCGGCTCAGGTGGATGGGGGCACGCCCGGCGAGTTCTCCGTTGCGGTACACCAGCACCTGGGCACGGCTGCCCGGTGCGCGGTGGGCGCGAAAGGCCCAGCCCGATACCGGCAGCACGCCTTGTGCATACGAATCGATGTGCTCATTGAAGTGCGCCAGCGGTTCGGTGCGGATGTCTTTGGAAGGGGGAACAATGGCATCCCAGGCTACAAAGTGGCCGCCCACGGCCTGATTCAGTGCCTCCAGGGTGTTGAAACGGGTGCGCAAAAAGTCCCGGAAGCCTGCGCGGGACGCCGGGCTGTAGTCGGTGACACGGTAGGGGCTGCCAAAGCCCATGCCCTGTTCAAAGTCTGGAAAGTAGTGGTGCACCTCACCCAGCAGGGTGACTGCCCTGATCTTGCTGCGGTGGTGGGGCTCCAGCGCGCACAGGGCGTTGACCATGGCCGAAGCGGCTTGTCTGCGCCGCAGGTTGACTGGGGCCTCGCGGTCTGCAATGTTCCAGTAATACACCGGCTCGCCGTAATACGTGCCAGCGGCCATGGGGCCTTCCCGGGTCTGGGCCAGGTTGCGCGGGTCTGCCGCCAGGGCCTGCTCCAGGGGCGCGTGGGAGGCGAAATGGGTGGCAAACAGGTACACCACCACGGGCCGCTCGCTGTCACGCACGGTGCGGGCCAGCTGGTTGACCCGTGCGGTGTCAATCTGCCAAGCACCGTTTTGCTCCTGGAAGAGCTGCAGCAAAGGCACAGGCAGGGTGTAGCCCAGTTCCCAGTTCTCTGGTGTTTTTGCGTTGGTGGGGGCCAGCTCCTTCAACGTGGATTCCACCAGCGCCGCCGCTGAGCCTGCTGCCGGATTGCACTGCTTTTGCAGCGATGCGGGCTGCTGTGCGCTGGCTGAGGGAAGGATGCAGGGCTCAATCACACCGATCATCGGTGCCAGCAAAAGGGGGCGTTGCGATGGCAGTGGGCCCCCCGGTCGCGTCAGATAGGCATGCAGTTTCCACCCCCCGGCGCCCAGTCCTCCCAGCAAGCCAGCGGCTACGGCATGAAGCCACCAGCCTGAACGCAAAAAAGTGGGGGTAAGAGTCATGGGACGCAGGGTCAGAAGGTAAAGTTTTGAAATTATGCCTAAATTGCGGTCTGGCGCTTTATCTATAAGCGCAAGCAGCTATCAAATTTATAGTAACTGGGGTGAGGCGCGGGAATCTGCTCCTCGTCAGGCGCTCACCTTTCGCGGGCGCCTTGGGTGGGCATGTCACGCTGGATCAGCGGGCGCGGCTACACTCTGGCCCTTCCGGGCTGCTGGTGCTTGCCTGATTTCTTCACGGTTGGGAAGACTCAGTGCCGAAATACCACGCCCGGTGATCCAGTGATCCATTGATCCGCATGACCCTCACAGAACCCACCTTTGCAAACCCCTCGTCCCAGCCCGCGCCTGAGCGCGAACGGCTGGGCGAAATGCTGGTCAAGGCCGGCAAGCTGTCGGCCCGTGATCTGGAGCGGGCGCTTTCTGCGCAGCAGGAACTGGGCAATCTGCTGGGGCAGGTGCTGATCCAGCTGGGGGTGGTGTCAGAGCTGGATGTGGCGCACACCCTGGCGCGCCAGCTCAACATTCCTTTTTTGACGGCAGACGCATTCCCGGCCGAATCGCCCGAAGTGCCGGGCTTGTTGCCAGAGTTCTTGCACACCAATTCGGTGTATCCCCTCTCGGTGGAGAACGGCGAGCTGGCCGTGGCCATGGCGCGGCCCCAGGATGCCTTTGTGCTCAAGGCCTTGCGCCTGTCCACCGGGCTGACCATACGGCCCCATCTGGCGTTGGAGGCAGACATTGAAAAAGCCCTGTCCGAGCCAGTGAGCGAGGAGGTCGAGGAGGAGTCCGACGACTTCGACACCGGCAGCGATGCGGGTGATTTTGTGGAGCACCTCAAGGACTTGGCCAGCGAAGCGCCGGTGATCCGCTTGGTCAATGCCATCGTCAGCCGCGTGATTGACATGCGCGCCTCCGATATCCACCTGGAGCCCTTTGACGACGGCCTGCATGTGCGCTACCGAGTGGACGGCGTCATCCACAACGCCGAGGTGGTGCCGCCCCGCCTGAGCGCCGCGGTCAATTCACGGGTCAAGCTGCTGGCGCACCTGGACATTGCCGAGCGCCGCCTGCCGCAAGACGGCCGCATCAAGATGCGGGTGAAGGGGCGCGAGCTGGACTTGCGTGTTTCCACCGTGCCCACCGTGCATGGCGAAAGCGTGGTGATGCGGGTGCTGGACCGGGCCAGTGTGCGCCTGAACCTGGAAAAAATGGGTTTCGAGGCCGACACGCTGGAGCGCTTCAACACCTTGCTGGCCAAGCCCCACGGCATTCTGCTCGTGACAGGGCCTACCGGTTCCGGTAAGACCACCACGCTGTATGCGGCGCTGGCCAAGCTGGACTCGACCAGCCAGAAAATCATCACCGTGGAAGACCCGGTGGAATACCAGCTTGAGGGCATCAACCAGATTCAGGTGCATGCCCAGATCAACCTGACCTTTGCCAATGCCCTGCGCTCCATCCTGCGGCAAGACCCGGACATCATCATGATCGGTGAAATGCGGGACGGCGAAACCGCGCAGATTGCGGTGCAGTCTGCCCTCACGGGCCACCTGGTGCTTTCAACCCTGCACACCAACACTGCAGCCGGGGCCATCATCCGGATGCAGGACATGGGGGTGGAGCGATACCTGATCACCTCCGCCGTCAATGGCGTACTGGCCCAGCGGCTGGTGCGCACGCTGTGCGAACACTGTAAAGAGCCCTACACCATGGAGCCTGCCTTGATGCAGGGCTCGGGCTTGGCGCGCTTTTGTAAGCCAGGCGCACAGGTCTATCGCCCCGTGGGGTGCGACCAGTGCCGCGGCTCTGGCTACAAGGGGCGTACAGGCATCCATGAGTTGCTGGTGCTGGACGAAGCCATGCGCCGTGCGGTGCTGGAAGGGCGCGACGCCAGCGTGCTGCACGGCATTGCCCTGCAATCGGGCATGCTCAGCCTGCATGAGGACGGCTTGCGCAAGGTGGCGGCGGGCATGACCACTCTGGACGAGTTGGCCCGGGTGACGCAGGACCAGTCCGATGCCTGATTTCTTCTGGCGCGCCGCCGCCGCAGACGGCAACGTGGTCACTGGGCGGCTGAGTGCCGTCAATGAAGTGGCCGCCATCCGCCAACTGCGTAGCCAGGGACTGACCCCGCTGGCCGTGCAGGATGCCGAGCAGGCCGCCCGCACGGGCATGGCCCAGGCCGTACAGACGGCGGCACCAGCCTCTGCAGGCGCGGGTTTTCGCCCTGCCAAGGTGCGGGTGGACAAAAGCCCCGTCAAATCCAAAGACGTGCTGGCATTCACTTCAGAGCTGGCCATCATGCTGCGGGCCGGGCTGGCACTGGACAACGCCCTGCGCGTGCTCATTGAGATGAGCTACAAGCCTGCGGTGGGCGAGTTGCTGCAGGGCATTCTGGAGGCCGTCAAAGGCGGCACGCCTCTGAGCCGCGCTTTGCAGGCGCATGCCGACCTGTTTGGTGATTTCTATATCAACATGGTTCGCTCCGGCGAGGCCAGCGGGCAGATGTCCGGTGTGCTGGACCGGTTGGTGGAACACCTGGAGCGCCAGCGCGCGCTGCGCGAGAGTGTGATCTCCGCCACCATCTACCCCGCCATTCTGGTCACCGTAGCCCTCATCTCGCTGGTGGTCATGCTGGGCTTTGTGGTGCCGCAGTTTGAAAAGCTGTTTGCCGAGATGGGCGACGCCCTGCCTGCGCCCACCCGCATCGTGATGGGGCTCGGCAAGGCTTTCACGCAATACGGGCTAGTCATCGGTATTGCTTCGGTGGGGCTGGGCTGGCTGGTGGCCCGCTGGTTGCGCTCTCCCTCGGGGCGTAGCTGGTGGCAGGCGCGCCTGTTGCGGCTTCCGCTGGTGGGAAGCATTGCGCTGAAATACCAGCTCACACTTTTCTCCCGCTCGCTGGGAACCCTGCTCGGCAATGGTGTTCCCATGCTCACGGCGTTGCACATCGCAACCGATACGGTGGGCAACGTTGTGCTGCAACAATCACTGGTGCGGGTCGCACCGATCGTCAAGGAGGGGGGAAGGGTTGTGCAAGCCATCCAGTCCACCGGAATTTTTGAGCCCCTGGCCATCAACCTGGTCCGTGTGGGCGAGGAAACGGGCCGCGTCGGGCCCATGATGCTGGAGCTGGCCGCCATTTTGAACCGTGAGGTTGAAACCGGCATCAAACGCCTGCTCACGCTGGTGGAGCCTGTGCTGATTCTGGTGCTGGGGGTGTTGATTGCCGCCATCATCGTGTCCATCCTGATGGGAATCCTCTCGGTCAACGACCTGGCTGTGTAGCCGGTGACGTTTTCTGCCGGAGCACTCCCGTTTTCCGTCTTTCATCTGTTTCACCTTTTCGTGCAAGGAGCCTTCTGATGGCAAACAAACTCGTTCAACGCATCCTGGGCCAAGCGCCACGCACCAGCATGCGCCGCTCCAAGGGCTTTACCCTGATTGAATTGCTGGTGGTGCTGGCCATCCTCACCATGCTGGCGGGCCTGGTGGGCCCCAAGGTGCTGAACCAGCTGGGTGGTGCCAAATCCAAAACGGCCAGCGTGCAGATTGCTGACCTGGACAAATCCCTCGAACTCTTCAAGCTGGATGTGGGCCGCTACCCCACCACCGAAGAAGGTCTGGACGCGCTGATGAAGCGCCCAGGCTCCGTCAACGGCTGGAACGGCCCCTACCTCAAAGGCGAACTGCCCAAAGACCCTTGGGGTAACGCCTATCGCTACGCTAATCTAGGCAATGGCAGCTTTGAAATTGTCTCGCTGGGCTCTGACGGTGCACCCGGCGGTGAAGGCGAGGCGGCGGATATCCGCAACAAGCCCTGATATCTGAATTGTTGGCGCTGGGCGGTTAGCCCCTGCCATCGGAACAGCCTTGTACGCGATCACCAGCTTTTCAGCCCCACACAAGGGCAGGCAAGGCGGCTTCACCTTGGTGGAGCTGCTGGTGGTGTTCGCCATCATGGCCCTGCTGGCTGCGCTGACGCCTCTGGCCTACGACCGCTTCAAATCGTCATCTGAGTACCGCGACACCGTCCGGACCATGATGGGGCAGATGCGCGCGGCGAGATTCAAGGCTATGACTGAGGGGCGGGAGATTCGGTTTGCGCTGGATCTGCAGCAGCGCTGGTATGGTATGGAGGGGACTGCGCCAAAGCCTCTGCCCGAGTCGCTGCAAGTGAAGGCCACCGTTGCGAGTGTGGAACTGGCTCCACAGGGGCAAGCATCTATCCGCTTTCTTCCTCAGGGTGGCGCTACAGGCGGAAGTATTGAAATCCTCCGTTCCACAGGAAATGGGACGAGGTTGCGTGTGGACTGGCTGTCAGGTCGCGTAACTCAAGAGGCTCTTCTTCCGTGACCGCAGGTAACTTGGCTCGTGTTGGGCAGCGTGGATTCACGGTGCTGGAGTTGCTGGTGGCTTTTGCCATCATGGCGATCTCTCTAGGCATGTTGTACCGCGCTGCTGGGGGCAGTGTGCGAGCAGTAGGGGGTATGGAAGCCTCCCAGCGAGCAACGATGCTGGCTGAGTCTTTGCTCGCTTCCCGTGATGCTGTGCCCGAAGGCGGGTGGAATGCCTCTGGCCAATCTGCTGGCTTTGACTGGCAGGTCAATTCAGCGCCTTTCCCCACCTCTGTCAATGGTCCTAATACAGTTCCGCTGCATGAAATCCGCGTGGTGGTGGCTTGGTCTGACGGCGTCAGGAATCAACAATTGGTTTTGACCACGATACGTCCCCAAAAGAAACCAGCCCCCGTAGCGGGAGGTCGGTTATGAACGGCTTGAGTCGTCGGAGCCATCCCTTGCTGATTACTCTGGGTGGGTTCACGCTGGTGGAAATGCTGGTCGTCATGACCCTTCTGTCGTTGCTTGTCCTTGCTTTGGGTTCTGCTCTACGTACGTCCGCACAGACGGAAGAGCGTGTTGATCTGAGGCTTGCTCGTAATGATGAACTGCGTATAGCCGCTGGTTTTCTTCAGTCGGTGCTGGGGCGTGTCTCTCTAGAGCGTCGGCGAGATCTTTCTTCTGTGGAAGAGAGTCCATTTCTCCTGCGTGCAACCGAGCAGGAGCTTGTCTGGGGCGGTGTCATGCCGCCTCGCTATGGCGTAGGCGGGCGCTATTTTTTTCGTCTGGCCCTTGTTGATGCAGGTGCAAATAAGGTGATCGCCCTTCAATTTGTGCCCTACGATCAGCCTGTATTACCTGTTTCATGGGCAAACGTGCCCGCTGAAGCGTTGGTAAACGATGTCACAGCCTTTAGCTTGCATTACCAGGACGCGGGCCAGGATGAGCCTATATGGATGCCTGTGTGGAGCTCCAAAGATCGTATGCCCACGCATGTGCAAATCAGCTGGGCTACGCCTAGTGGTGGGCTTCCTCCTTTAGTCATCGCTATGCGAGGGCTCATCGCTAGTGACCCATTCTCGGCAGGCCCTTCCTTCGGAGGAGGGGGGCGATGATGATCGGTACTGTAAGACGTCCGCGGTGTTTCCCAGTTGCTTTAAAGCTGCGGACGTCAAGGCGCGGCGTTATCCTGATTGCTGTGTTGTGGATCGTGATGGCCTTGTCCATCATTGTGACGGGCGTCACGCGCAGCGTGCGGGACGAAGCTCGCATGCTGGGCGCCGCGCGGCAGAGCGTTCAAGCTTGCGCTACGGGCGATGCCGCCATACAGATCGCTTTGCAAGAGTTGGCGGCGCAGCCACAACCACTCGATGGGCTGGTCAATACAGCAGTCCAGTATCGAGGCTCGGTGATTGGTGTCGAGGTCATGCCGTTGAATGGCTTGATCGATTTGAATGGCGCGCAGTTGCCGCTGTTGACCAAGTTGTTCACGGTGGCTGGGCAACTGCCTGTGGCTGGTGCTGAGCAACTGGCTCAGGCGGTGGTCGAATATCGCTCGCAACCTACACCACAAGGAGCGCGCCGTCGGTTTGAAGTGGCCGAAGACCTCCTTCGCATCCCTGGGGTGAATTACGACCTCTATGCTAGACTTTCGCGCCTTGTAACGGCTGATATACGCAGTTCTGGGGGCGTGAATCCCATGGCTGCGCCGCCCGAAGTGTTGGCCGTTCTCGCAGGTGGTAATTTGCAGTTGGCAGGTCAGATTGCGCGGCAGCGAGGTACTGGTCAGCCGGGCGTCGATATCTCGGGTCTTGATTCGTCCATGTTGAGTACCGGCCGTGTTCGGCGTTACCGGCTCACTGCCCGTGTACCTTTGCCAGAAGGCGGTGCCGTTCGTGTAGCGCGTTTTGTTGATCTCGCGCCCAGAGCCCAGGACGGAATGCCCTGGACTACATTTCACATACAGCGCGAGGTCGAGCCTATCGAGCATCGCCCTACATCCTGAAAGACATGCCTCTTATTTCATCTGATGCCCGTTTTCTGGGAGTCGATCTAGCTGTGCTCTGGCGCGATATGCGGGCGCCATGGCGGCGTATGCATCAGTGGCCCGTGTTCGAATGGCTGACTCCTCTGCCATATGTGCTTGTTGCCCGTGCGGACGGAAGCCAGCAGGTCTGGGAAGGCGACTTGCGTCCTTTTGCACCCGGGCATAAGGCATCTCCTCAGTTTTATGCGGTGGAGTTGCCTGACGACTATGCGTTGCGTCGAACCATGGCACTGCCCGAGATGACCATGGAAGACGCAGAAGCAGCCATGGCGCTTGAAGCCAAAACCAGCAGTCCATTTGACGCGAGTGATCTGGTTTGGGGGCATGGCTTTGTGCGTTCACTAGCTGGTGGTGGCAAGCAGATCGAACTGGCCATGGCTTCGCGCAAACAAGTGGCTCAGTTTTTAGCTGGCGCTCGCACGACAGAGCTGGCCCAAGGTCGACCGATCGAGTTGTGGGTCATGCCGTCGCAGGGGCTGCCGGTCGTACTCTCAGGTTACGGAGAAGCTGCACGTGCTTCTTATTGCACAAGGCGTCGCCGATGGGGTTATGCATTGTTGGCCTTACTCGGATTGGGTTTGATTGCGTTGGCAATCACTCCTACGCTCCAGTTGCGTTCGCGTGCGATCGAGGCGGTTCTCTCTTTTGATCAAGTCGTCCGCGCTGGGGCGCCTGCAGTGAAGCAGCGTGAGCAACTCATGGCTTCGGTGGATTCACTGACTGCTTTATCAGAACTCACCAATGGCCGTATCGAGCCTTTGAAAGTCCTGGACAAGCTGACCCAAACCTTGCCGGACGACACGGCCATACAGGGCATTAAGCTCCAGGGCAACAAACTCATCATGAATGGCCACACTGCCAATGCTTCGGCCTTGATGCAGTTGTTGGGTGAAGTGCCTGGCTTTAAAGAGGTCCGTTCTCCTGCTGCGACGACCAAGGTCGGCAACGGCAAAGAAACCTTTGCCGCTGAGTTGTTGCTTGACACCCAAGTGTACGGCGTGAAAAGCGCTCAACTTGAAGGCGTTGTTGCTGCGCCTGCCGTTCAATCGCCATCAGACACTTCAGCCACACCGCCTGTCGTGTCTACTGATCCCACGGCTGCCACCTCGCCCCAGCAGCCTGGCTCTGCACCTGTTGGTGCGGCCACAAGTCCGGCGCCCGTGCCGAGATCGGCTGGAGGGACGCCTGGTACCGCTGCTGCAGCGGCCGCCGCTATCACTGGATCAGCCGGAAAGGCAGGGATGCCAGCGGCCCAAGCGCCAGCCGCCAATGCTTCAGGTGCAAGGCCTTCATTTGGTGGTCGCCCTGCTTTTGGAGGTGGCGCAACAAAACCCGGTTCACCGGCTTCGGCCGCCGGAGGCAGCACTCCTGCTGCTTCCCCGGCATCAAGCGCAGCTGGAGATAAGTCGTGAACATTCAAAAAAATCGTCAGTTGTTGGCACTCGTTGTCAGCGTGGGGCTGCTGTTTGTTCCTGTCTTGTTGGCTGGGTTTTATGTGTACGACAAGCACCGTTGGGCATCTGCTCGATTGGCTGAGCTTGAGCCGCGACATGCACGCCTTGCGGGGCTTGCATCGCAAGAGCGCGACATTGCCGCAGTGCTGGAACAGGTGCAAAAGGCCGGTGAAAAATACGTATATCCCGCTAGCGTGGATGCCGCTCAAGCCGGGAACATGGCCCAGCAACGTATTCGCGAAATATTCTCTGCTGCCGGGTTGCAGATCAGCAGCAGCCAAGTCCTGCCTTCCAAGGCTGAAAAAGGCTTTGAGCGCATACCTCTATCAGTACGGGCTGAGGGGGATCTGCTGGCATTGCAAAGCGCTCTGGCTGTGCTTTCGAGTCAGCTGCCTCTTATGCTGGTGAGCGAAATGGACGTTCAGGTCATTGGAGGTCTGCAAAACGTGCAACAGACCGCGGCACCCCGACTGTCTGTGCAGTTTGTTTTTGGCGTGCTGAAGGGGGAGAAATGAGACGTCTCGCCATACCCCTTCTGGGCGCGCTCAACTTTACAGTCGTGATCGCATTGGCTTGGGCTTGGTGGTCGCCAGCCACGGGTATTCGCAATATCCATTGGGCAGCTCCCGAACCCATCAAGGTAGATTTGCAAACTTTGCTGCCACCTTTGCCAGGACCAGGCTTGGCAGATACGAGCCAGTTCGTCGCCATGCTGGATCGTCCGGTGTTTTCGCCTACGCGCCGTCCTCCGCCGCCACCTCCTCCTCCTAAGCCTGCTGAACCAGTCGACCGTTTTGCCCAGGCCAAACTTACTGGACTATATGAAGGCCAAGGTGTTGGCGGTGTCATCCTTAATTTAGATGGGAAAGACCGCAGAGTTGCCCTCAATAACGCCGTTGAGGGCTGGCGGCTGCAATCCGTTAGCACGGGACAAGCAAGCTTTTCGAAAGGTGGACAAACGCGGGTATTGGGTTTGACACGGGCTAGCTTGACGTCATACACGGGGGCCCCTCAGCAGAGTGTTGCGTCACCAGCTAGGGTGGCAGATTCAGTGCAGTCCCAGCCCGATGTCAACTCTGCGAAAAATCCGGTCTCTCCTGCAAGCAACGCAGCTGCTACGAGCGGCGCAGGGGGGGGCGGGGCTCCTGCGGTCCCTGCAACGCCTGCTCGTGCCTCTTTTGGTGGGCGTTCGGCTCGCCCCAATTCTTGATAGCCCCCTCAGGCATTAATTCATATTCAACGATGAAATCATCCCCTTACGTACTTGCAATCGCCCTCTGTACTTTGGGGCAGGGACTGCATGCACAGGTCGGTGCGACAGAGCAAGTGGCTCCATCAGCCCCTCCGGTGGCTGAGCCCTCTTCGCCCCCTGCGACCGCTGCGCCAAATGCAAAGCAAGACTCCATTGCAAACAGAGATGCCACCGTGCCTCCTGCAGCCACGGAAGGCAACCCAGCAGCTGCCCGTATTCTCAAAGGAACCGGCCAGGTAATTGCTCCACCAAAGCCTTCTCCTGCAATTCCAGGAACACCTGTTTCATTCCGGTTTGAAGAAGCACCGGTGGCAGAGGTCGTGCGCACCGTGCTGGGTGATATCTTGAAAGTGGACTATGTCATGCATCCCCCACTTCAAGGCACGGTGACTTTATCAACCCGGACACCGGTGACCCCTGATCAAGCGGTTTTCCTTTTGGAAAGCGCGCTGCAGGCCAACGGCCTTGCTTTGGTGAGAGACGCTCGCGGAACCTTTCATGCCGGACGGGCGGACGTACTGAAGAACTTTGGTGGCACCGTTCGTCAATTTGGCACACCGGGCAATCCGTCTATTCCGCCGGGGTTGGGCGTAGTTATCATTCCGCTTCAGTACATCGGTGCGGGCGAAATGGCATCCATTCTCAAGCCCATGGTGCCTCCAGAGGCGTTGGTCCGTGTCGATTCTGTACGCAATCTGCTGGTCATGATGGGTACGCGTACCCAGGCCGAAGGATGGATGGAACTCGTCAATACCTTTGATGTGGACTTGCTCAAAGGCATGTCTGTGGGGGTGTTCCCACTCAAACACGCCACGGTCAAAGAAGTAGAGGCCGCCCTCAGGTTGGTCAGCGGTGCCGCATCGCCTGCAGGCACAGCACCGGCAGCGGGGTCTGGTAATGCGGCTACTCAAACTCCAGCCACGATCGCATCAGTGCCCGGTGCGGCGGCAGCCGCAGGTGCCAGCATGTCTGCCCCAGCACTGAGTGAAAGCAGTCCTTTGTTTGGTGCACTGCGTGTGTTGCCTATCGAGCGTATCAACAGCATTTTGGTCGTTACGCCAAGAGCTTCTTATCTGGAAGAGGCGCGCCGCTGGATTGAGCGGATAGATCAACCAAGCGATGGTGGTTCAGAACCCCAACTCTTTGTCTATCAGGTCCAATATGGCAATGCTCGGCATCTCGCCTCAGTGCTTAGCGGGCTGTTTGGCGGTCAAGGTGCAGGGGCTTCTACAAGTGCCAACACGGGCGTAGCGCCAGGCTTGGGCGCGTCTACCGGCACGTCTTTTGGTCAGTCAGGCTTTTTGGGCGGGAACACATTCAGCGGAGGAACGACCGGATTGGGTGGCCTCAGCTCTGGAGTGAATAGCGCATCCAGAAGTGCCGCGAGTCTTGCCTCTGCATTTACGGGCGGTGGCGGTGTGGTGAACAGTCGTTCTAATCAAGCAAACACACAAGGTGCAGTCAGCGCCACGATCGGAAGCATCAGACTGGTTTCGGACGACCTCAATAACTCAGTGCTGGTATGGTCTACCCGTGCAGAATTCAATCGCATTGAAGCCACCCTGAAGAGGCTGGACCTTCCTCTGACCCAAGTGCTCATTGATGCCAGCATCATTGAAGTGACGTTGAATGATGACCTGCAATACGGCCTCAAGTGGGCATTTAGCGGAGATGCGCGGTCAGGCTACAGCGGGATCGGTTCCGTGGGTTCCGCAAGTGCAGTGAGTCAAGGGTTTTCTTACACCTTGCGCAATGCGGCGGGCATCACCAAAGCCACATTGACCGCTTTGGCTGAAAAATCTTTGGTCAAGATGCTTTCCAACCCGTCGTTGATGGTGCTGGACAACCATACCGCCACTATCGCGGTGGGGGACCAAATTCCTGTAAAAAGCTCTACCATCACTAATGACACCTCTGGTACCACCTCAACAACGATCCAGTACAAGGACACTGGTGTGAACTTGGCTGTGACACCATCCGTCACGGCGGGCAATATGGTGGCAATGCAAATTGATCAGACAGTGACCGACGCTGGCTCGCCAGACACAAAGACCACTGCGGGTGGCGGTGAGCGCCCCTTTCTGCAGCGCCAGATATCCAGCAAAGTGGCCGTCCGTTCGGGCGAATCCATCGTTCTTGGCGGTTTGATCAAAAATAACCAATCTTCAAAGAAGTCAGGTGTGCCTCTACTGCAGGATATTCCATTGGTGGGGAACCTCTTTACAGAAAAAGTCTCCACCGGCGTGCGCACAGAGTTGCTGGTCATCATTACGCCACGTGTGGTCAGGGCTGATGTAGAAATCAAAGAGGTCAGCGAAGACTTGCGTGAGCGGCTGAAGGGCTTGCGCGCGATAGAAGCGGACCTGCCCGCAAGGGGCGGCATAGCACCGACGGCACCACAGCCATCTGTAATGCAGTAATTTATTGTGGGCATGCACCCACTTCATACTTCTTTCAAAAGGAGACTTGGTGAAAATGTCACTAATTCAAGCTACTCGATCCACGTTTGTGGCCACAATGTCAGTTGCAGTGCTCATTTTGGCTGGCTGTGCCACCATGGGGGCAGCGCAACCTGAGGTCCAGGTCAAGCAGCGGGCTGAGGCCTACTGGAAGGCTCGCGCTGCTGGGCAGGCTGAACAGGCCTACGAGTTCACTACGCCCTCATACCGTAAGGTGCATACGTTTGACCAGTACAAAATGCAGTTCGGCAAAGGTGCCAGCATCAAGGGCGTGAGTGTGATCAAAGTCGACTGCGAGGCAGAAAAATGCACGGTTCGCACAAAAGTTGAGGCTGCACCCGCTTTAATGGGGGTAAGTGTGGGTACCATAGCAACGCACTTGGACGAGATCTGGCTGCTCGAGGACGGCCAATGGTGGCGCTACCAAGACATTTGACATTTGATGTGTTGGCGATTGCCCCCAACCGCATGACCCTGAGGAGAGAGATGAAAGCCATCTGAATCAACAGTGTTGCAATAAATCAACAGTGGGCTGTAACCGGTTTGTAAGACCTAGAAGGCCCCCAAGCGCTGTGCTACCATTCCCTAGCGTAATCAATCGTGGTAGTTGCGCTTACCAACTTTTTAACTGGAGTTTCTATATGAAGAAAAATGTTCTGGCCCTGAGCATTGCTGCCATGATTGGTGGCCTGGGCTTTGTGGGTACGGCCTCTGCCGACCTGCTGGCAGGTTCGGGTGCTGCTGCTTCTGGCAATGCTGCTGCAGTCGGTAACTCTGTCGAAACCGTGAACGGCAAGGGTCTGGCATCTGGTCTCTATATCACCTCTACTGCTGGTGAGGCGAGCCGCATGTCTACTACAGACGCATCGGGTCTGACTCTGTCCGAAGGTGGTGTGGGTCACATGCTGCTGGTGCCTTACTACTCTGCTCAAAACGGCAACATGACCGTTCTGCACGTGGTGAACACTGACACCATCAACGGCAAGGCCGTGAAAGTTCGCTTCCGTGGCGCAGCAAACTCTGATGACGTGATGGACTTCCAAGTGTTCATGTCGCCTGGTGACGTGTGGACTGCTGCTGTAACTGCTAACGCTAGCGGTATTGCTCAAATCCAAACTGCTGACACCACCTGCACGGTGCCAGCCTTGGGTAAAAATACGCCTCAGTCTTTCTCTACTGGCCGTCTGAACCCCAAGTTCACTGACGCTCAAAAGGCAAACGGTACACGTGAAGGTTACGTTGAAATCTTCAATATGGCCGACATTCCTTCCGACAAGATCTACACTGTTGCCGGTGTGACAGGCAAGACGAACTCTGCTCTGTACTCTGCAATCAAGCACGTTAACGGCACAGCTCCTTGCTCCGTGGCTGCCTCTACAGCAGAGAAGACTTTGTTTGATACTGCTCTGACCAACTTCACCAAGGAAGAAGATGCTGCAAATGCTGGCTTCAACACTCCTACAGGTGGTCTGATGGGTGACTGGTACATCATCAATGTGCCAGAAACAACGACCTTCTCGGGCGCTGCAACTGCTGTTCGTGCCGAAGGCGGTACTGGCCGTGGTAACTTCGTTCACTTCCCGCAGATCGACACTGCTGTTGCTGCAACTGTGATCGACCAGTTTACCGCTGACCCACTGCTGCGTACACGTGCTTACACCACAGACAGCAAGCTGAATAGCACTGCTGGTAAGACAGCAACTGCTGTGGCCTTGGCTGCTGGTAACTATGATTTGCCAGACATGTCGACGCCTTACTTGGCTGTTGCTAACTACAGCCTGACGACATACGCTACCCTGCCCACAGGCTACACCAACGCAGACTTCTACCCACTGGCGCAAGCTTCGTTGCTGACCAATGCTCTGGCGGTGTCTTCTGTGACCAACCAGTATGCAAACGACGAGTCCATCTCTGCTAAGACAGACTGGGTCTTCTCTATGCCTACCCGCCGTTACAGCGTGGTTGCCAACTATGCCGCAGTGACTTCCAGCAACCCTATGAGCGATACAAATACCAAGTATCGCTTGTACTCCAACCTGACTGGTGATCATCGCGACACTACGACTGCCGGTACGCTGAATGTGGCGTTGACTGACAACACCAACTCTGGTGAGTGGTTCACTCCTACCAACACTTTGCTGGCTACAGACGATTCTGGCAACATCTGCGTGACAGCTGATGCTCAGAAGTTCTGGGACCGTGAAGAAACAACACCTGGCGCAACTTCTAACGCCCCTGTGTTCTCTCCACGTACTCCTGGCAAGGCAAGCGTAGTTGCTCTGTGCGGTGAGACCAGCGTGCTGGCTTTCAAGAGCTCGGGTAACTCGGTGCTGGCTGCTAGCGTAGCTCGTTCTACCATCACCTCTGGCACCTACACCAACGGCTGGGGTATCATTGACGTGACCAACGGTAGCCGTGGCCTGCCTCTGCTGGGTGCTTCGTTCATCAAGCTGAGCAACCCAAGCGTTGCTGCTGGTCTGTCTGGTACCTACGGTATCACATGGCCTCACCGCTTCATCAGCGCAGCTAAGTAATTACAGCTGAGGCACTTTTTCGCAGAAATGCGATCAAAAAAGGCGGGGAGCTTCCCCGCCTTTTTTTATTTGTAAACCGAGACTATTTGCAAAAGTTATGACAGTTTTCTTCAAGCCTTTGAAACCCGTCGCCGCATTGTTGTTCATGGCCTGCAGCGTGGCCCCTGCATGGGCAGAGACACCTTCGGTATTAATGCAGGGGCCAGAATTTGCCATTACCTCGCAAGATATTCAAGCAGATTCACTGCGTATGCCTCAAGAGATGCGGGCGATGGTTCTTTCTCGGGCCCAAACAGTGACCCAAGTTGCTTCCAATCTTTATGCGCGTCGTGCAATGGCATTGCAGGCAGCGAAAGATGGCATGGAGAAAGATCCTGCTGTGGCTGCCGCACTGCAAATTGCCCGCGATAAGGTGCTTTCCGACGCATGGATGGAGAAAATGGATCGCCTTAATGAGCCCAAGCTCGATGCTGCTGAGGCCATGGCGAAAACCATTTATCAAGCAAAGCCTGATCGTTTCAAGGTAGAGCCCCAAGTCCGAGTGCGCCATATTCTGATTGCGGGTAATGGAGATGACGCAAAAGTCGCTGCCGAGCAGGTATTGGGGGATCTTAAAAAGGGCGCTGACTTCGCCAAGCTGGCAGCGGATCGATCCGCAGATAAAGGCAGTGCAGCCAAAGGTGGGGATCTCGGATTCTTCAGCCAAGGCAAGATGGTTCCTGAATTCGAAGCCGCTGCTTTTGCTTTAGACAAGCCTGGCGCTTTGAGTGATATTGTAAAAACTCAGTTTGGCTATCATATTATTCAGTTGCAAGAGAAAAAGCCTGAATATATTCGAGGTTTTGATGAAGTAAAGCCAGAGTTGGTCAAGGAAGTTATGGAGAACGTCAAGCATGACGCGCGAGTTGTCTTGGCTCAGAAAATGCAGCAGGGACTAGAAGTCAAAAATGAGCAAATCGAAGCTCTTGCAGCCAAGTATGGCGCTGGTGCCGGCAAGCCGCAAACACTCCCTGCTTCGACTCCATCCACCAAGTGACATGTAGCCTTCCCTGATTGCACTATTTTTACTTATCCAGGGCAAGTGATTGTTAACCCGCCAGAAGGCGGGTTTCTGTTTATTTTTGGTATGGATACATTGTTACGGGAATGGGCGGCGATCTGGCGTGCACGCGATCTGGTCTGGGTGCTTACACAACGTGAGGTCGCCGCACGTCACACTGGAACCGCTCTAGGTGTGATATGGCCTTATCTACAGCCTCTGTTGACTGTTGCAGCCTACTATTTAGTATTTGATATAGTGTTTGCAATGCGTTTGGCGGAAGGTGCTCCTACCCGCGCTGTCGGTGCATTTTTAATTGTCGGCGCTTTGCCTTGGATGGCTTTTTGTGATGCGGTTTCGCGTGGTATGAACAGTCTCATAGAAGCAGGGGGGCTGCTTCAGAAAAATGCCTTGCCGCCCATCTTATTCACAGCACGCGCCGTGTTTGCCAGTGCCATCATTTACGGCCCATTGATGGGAGTGGTGGGCTTTGCTTATTTGGTCTCCCAACCTTTGTCCATTGCATGGTTGGCGTTCCCATTGTTGCTTTTCCTACAGCTAGCGCTTTCTCTGGTGGCGGGTTATTTGCTTGCAATATTGGCCGCAGCCCTGCGCGATACGGTTCAGATCGTTGGTTTTTTGTTATCGGTGGGTATTTACTTGTCGCCCATCTTATTTCCATTGAATATGTTTCCGGACGCATGGCGTTGGGTTCTTTGGCTCAATCCCATGACGGCACTAGTTCAGGGATACCAGGAATTAATGTTGGTTGGAGCTTGGCCACCGCTCAGTGTATGGTATGTGACGCTGATCTGGATTATGGTGCTAACCTCGTTTTTGGCTGTTCTTGTGAAGCGCAGCCGCGATCAATTGATTGATTGGCTATGAGTATCCAATTGAGAGCTGGAGTATTAGTGATATCTCCGCCAGTACTAAAAGTCAGCGGTGTCAGCAAAGAGTACAAGCTTTATCCTTCGCCGCGCTCGCGTTTGCGTTCTTTGCTGACTGGACGTGCGACGCACCGTAGTCACTGGGCACTGCGCAACGTATCTTTTGAGTTGCAGCGCGGTGAATGCATTGGTGTCATTGGCGATAACGGCGCGGGTAAAAGCTCCTTGCTCAAACTGCTGGCTGGCACCTTGCAGCCCAGCCAAGGCAGTATTGAGCGTGTGGGCCGGGTGACGGCCATTTTGGAACTGGGTGCGGGGTTCCACCCGGACTTCAGTGGGCGTGACAATCTTTACTTCGGTGGCAGCCTGATCGGCATCACCCGCGAAGAAATGGCGCGCCTTGAGCCAGAGATCATCGAGTTCTGTGAATTGGGTGAGGCGCTGGATCGCCCCGTCAAGACCTATTCATCTGGCATGACCGTGCGACTGGCTTTCGCGCTGGTCACGGCCGTACAGCCTGATGTGCTGATCATCGACGAGGCACTGGCCGTGGGTGATCAGCACTTTCAAAAAAAATGCGTGGAGCGCATCACTGCCTTCCGCAACAGCGGGTGCACGATCCTGTTCTGCTCACACAGCCCATACCACATCCGGCATTTGTGTGATCGTGCGCTATGGCTCAAGTCGGGGGAGGTCGCACAGTTTGGCGGCACCGAAGAAGTGCTGGCGGCATACGATGTGTATACCCGCCAGCGCGAAGCCGCAGAGGCGGCGGCCTCCGCGCTACCTGCAGTGCTTGACTGTCCGTCGGACACAGAGACTGCTGGTGCATCTGGCACAGTTGTCCTCCCTGCAGATACCGGAGTTGCCGAGTCGATTGCAACCCCGGCTGCTCCTGTCGCTGCAGCGAATAGTGGTGGTGCCTGCATTTTGTCGGTAGACGTTGCCAATTTGGCCGACCCTCAAGATGGGCAGCCACCCGTGTTGCGGGGGCAGGATCTGGTGGTCACGATCAAGGCGCGGGGGCGGGGTGCGGAGCGCCCCCATATCGGATTCATGATTGAGCAGTCCAAAGGCGTGGGCATTACCTCGCTGGCAACCCATGAGGACGGGGCGCATCCTGTGCAGCAATCTGACGGGACATGGTGCTCGGTGCTCACGTTTCCTGATCTTCCGTTGCATAGCGGGGACTACGTGATCAGTGCGTTTTTGTTCGATGAAACCGGGCTGGCGGTGTATGACGAGTGGTTTCAGTTCATGCACTTCCGTTTCATTTTTCCCAAGCCCTTGCCGGGACTGGTGCGCTTGCCGCATCACTGGAGTTGACGGATTGCGCCAACCTTTCCCTGATCGGCTCCGACTGATATTCAAGAGAAAAAGATGAACGATGAACAAGGCCGCATGGACGGCGATTCACATGCGTTGGCTTCAGCCAAGGTACTCAGCCTGGGTGAACAGCTATTGCAAGAGGGACAGATGCTGCTGGAGCGCGGCGACCGTGCAGGCGCTGCCCAGGTGCTGGCACGTGCGCGTAGTGAGCGCGACACGCTGTTGCAAGCACATGCGCTGATCGAGACTCATGACCTGATGGGTTCATTCCGCAACATCATGGGGTTGGACTGCACCATTTCGCCGCAGGACGATATTTTTGGTTTTTTTGCCGGGCATGCGTCCAGCACCAACCCCTTGCGCGACTATCTGGCTGATGGATGGCGCACGTTGTCGGAACTGATGCTGCTGCTGGAGGCGGTAGGCCAGCCTTTGCTGCAGACTCCCAGCGTGCTGGAGTTTGCCAGCGGGCACGGGCGTTTTACCCGGCACTTGGTCAAGGCGATGGGGGCTGACCGGATTACGGTGTCGGATGTGGTGCCTGATGCGGTGCGCTTTGCCACGCAGACTTTTGGTGTGCAAGGGTTGATGTCTGCCAGCGCGCCCGAGCAGGTGCAATGGCCGCGGCGCTATGGGCTGGTCTTTGTGTTGTCGTTGTTCAGCCATTTGCCACGCAGCACGTGGTCGCGCTGGCTCAAGGTGCTGTGGGATGCGGTGGAGCCCGGCGGTTTACTGGTGTTCACTACTCACGGTGTCAAAGCCGCAGCTTTCGATCATGTCGCGCTGGATGATGAAGGTTATTTCTTTGCTGCCTCCAGTGAATCCAACGCGATTGATGCGCAGGAATACGGCACAGCCTTCACTGCCGAGCCGTTTGTGCTGGCGCGCATTGCTGAAACCGTGGGGGCTGAGAGCTTGGTGCACAAGTCCTTGGTGCATTTTTGGAACCATCAAGACGCCTACGTGCTGCGCAAGCCGTAAAGAACAACGGTGTGCGCGCTGAGGGCGGTGGCGCGGCACCCACCCAAAGGAGGTAATGCATGGGTCTGATTGCGCGTTTGCAAGAGCGGCTGTGGGGTATCGCGCCCTGGAATGCCGGGCAAATCACCGACGAATGGTTTCGTGCCCACTTTGAATACGCAGCCGATGTGGTGAATCATTGGGTGGGCGGTGTGCTGGATATTCCCCAGTCGCGGTTTTTGAATTTTGGCTGCGGCGATGGCATCACCGACTTGTCGCTGGTGCTGCGCTATGGCGCAACCTCCATCCACGGCGTGGATGTGCGGCGCGAATACCAGAAATTGCCACGCATTGCCCGTGAGCAATTGGGAATGCGACGAGTGCCCGTGGCGCTGACGTTTGAAACCATCCAGTCGGGCGATGCATTGGCCCCGGCAGGCGTTCAGTACGACGGCATTATGAGCTGGTCCACTTTCGAGCACGTACGGCGCGACCAGTTGGCGACCATACTTGCCGATTTGCACGCTTGCTTGCGGCCCGGAGGCTATTTCTTCATTCAGATTGAGCCATTGTTTTATTCCCCCTACGGCTCTCACCTGCGTCGTTATGACGACACGCCTTGGCACCATTTGCTGGCTGCTGAGGATGAGTTGTGGAGGGTGATTGAAAACCACCAGGGCCCCATCGACCCGGCTGAGGTGGATTTTGGTTTTGCCGATTTTGGCGTGGACGGTTACAAGCGGTTTGTTTTCAATGAATACAAGGCGTTGAACCGGCTCACAGCGGACGAATTGGTTCAGTTTGCCAAGAATACGGGCTTCAGCGTGGACCGTGAGGAGCGCCGCACGGTGGACCTGGAGGTGCCTGAGACGCTGCTGTCGCGGTACCCCAGAGACTGGCTGGTGAACAACGAGATATTTTTGCTGCTGCGCAAGGACTGAGTTGCGTGCGGGGCGTTGATCTGTAATTGATAGCGGTCAGCGCAGGTTTCGATTGCCTTGACTGCCATTTTTATGGAAGAAACGAGCGCTATGGCAAGGACTCGGCGAAGCTTGAAGAGCGGTCTTTTGCTCACTTATTGATAGCTGCTAGCGCTTATTTCATAAGCGCTAACGCCCAAAAAAACCTTGGATTTTGGCCTGAATCGGATCCAGCCCCATTGAGGCAGAGCCTGCCGATGCCGAGGGGGCACAGCGGCAGGCTCATGGAGCCAGAGACGAGTGCCAGCTTTAGGCCCGCAGCCAGTTTTTCACCCGAGTTTGCCAGTGCCGTGGAATACACCGTGCCACGCCGCGCAGCAAGGGCAAAGAGCGCAGCCACACCAATGCTTGTAGCGCCTTCGAGCGGGTTTCTTGCGCGGGCGTGGATGTCGGCTGGTGGGCCTGCAAAAACGCAAGCGACACTTGTGCGGGTGCAAGGGGCGCGGGTGCCATGCCTGCCAAGTACCCGGTGGCATAGGCCCATGCAGCGGCTACTGCTGGTTCACCAAGCGAGGGCTTGTGGGCCTTTGCTGGCTGGGGCGGCGTGGGGGGCTGTTGCGGCACAAAGTGCGCCTGCCGGATGCGCGTAAAGAACGTCAGCCATTCGGCGGGCGTCTGGTCCCATGGTTCCACCCAACTCCATGCCCGGCCTTCAAGTCGTTCTGCAAACGCCCCGATATCGGGCGCCACGATGGGCAGGCTGGCTTGCAGCGCCGCACTCAGGGTGTAGCTATAAGTCTCGGGCCACAGGGCAGGGAACCACACAATGTCAGGCTGCAGCCAGGCCAGCAGTTCTGGCAGGTCGGCTTCGGCGTAGGCGCCGTGTACGGTGAGCCGTGCTTTGGGCTGGGTTTGCAGGCTACGGTAGCCATAGCCGAGCAGGTGAAAGTCCAGCGGCGCGTCTGTGTGGGCTGCTTGCAGGGCCACGGATTCGAGTACATCAGCACCCTTGATGGTGCTGAGGGCTCCAATAACCGCAACCTTGAGCCGGGCGGTGTCAGCCATGGGATGCACCTGCGGGGCAGGTGACTGGGTCTGCATGTCAGTGTGTGGCACTGCAATCACATTGGCTGCGGGTGCAAAGGCGGCCATGCGTCGGGCCGTGTCCTGGCTGGGGGCAAAAACGTGGCGAGCAGCCTCAAGAAAAACGCGGTTGCTGTCGCGCCACTGCTGCATGGTGCTTCCGTCTGGGGCGTGGCTTTGCGCGGCGCAGCAGCCGCATTGGCCGGGGCCGGGCTCGGGTACGTATCGGTCTGAGTTGTCCGTGAGCGAGATACGTGCGCAATAGCTGTAAAAGTCATGCGCCGTAAAGTCGTAGCGCACGCCCAGTTGCGCTGGCAACTGCTTGATGGACGGATGGTGGCCCAGCAGGTGGTGGTAATGGATGTGCCGCACACCCAGGCTGCGCAGAATACTTTGCAGATCGTCCATTTGTGCTGGGATCTCAAACTCCAGCGCAAAGGCCTCTTGCTTTTGTGGCAGGCTGAGTTTGACGCGGTGCCCGGGTACGGGTGACAGCAGCAGTGTGGTGACCTGTTCGTTCAGGTGTTGGGCAAGCTCATGAATGTGGCGCACAGTGCCACCGCTGCGGTCATGCACTACGGCGAGCACGACGGGCTTGCCGCTCGCCTTGATTCGAGCGATATCCAGCGCCAAGCGGGCTACTCGGGCGGGGTCCGCTTGAACAAAGGCCATGACCTGCGGCTCATAGCGGGGGTGCAAACGCCGCAAGGTCTCCATGGCAGCCTGCTCGCGCGGGCTCTTGCTCGCGCCGAAACTGACGCCCCCGGTGTGCAGTACGAATGTGTCCAGCAGGTGGAGGTTGCGCCACCCCGCAGCTTGGGCCCGTTGGCAGAAGTCATTTTCTTCACCGTAGCCCTTGCCAAAATTGGCGGTGTCGAACAGCCCGACCTCCTGGAGACAATCACGCCGGATGTACATGCAAAAGCCCACGCCGGTCGGCACGTCCACCACCATGCCAGGGTTGGTTTGCGCACACAGCTTGTCCAGGCGCGCAGTGTCATAGCCAGCGGGCAATTCGTTGTCTTTGCAAAACTGTGGGTAGCTGCAAATGGTGGCGTTGTTGGAGAACGGAGTAACTGAGCCCACCTTGGTATCGCTGTAGGCCGCGTTGCGGATACGGTCGAGCCAGTCGTTGGCCACTTCGGTGTCGCTGTTGAGCAGAAGCACGTCGTTGCTTTCGCTCAGCGCCATGCCCCTGTTCACGGTGCCTACAAAACCGAGGTTGACTTCGTTCTCCAGCAGGAGAATTCGCGGCTCTTGGGCGGCTTGTTCGCGCAGCCACTGAGTTACTTCAGGCTCTGGGCTTGCGTCGTTGATGACGACCAGCCTGAATGGCGTTTTGCACTGACTGGCCAACGCCGAACCAATGCACAGTTGTGTGTCGGCCAACCCCCGATAGACGGGAACGATCACATCCACAGAGTGTGGCGCAGGTACGAGTGGCTGTGGACCTTGCAGGGGAGTGGAAGGGGCAACTCTGCGACCAAGCATTTGATCCAACCACATTTTTGCTTTGACCAAGGGGCGGGTGGCTCGAAAAACTGTGGAGTTCTCAATCGAGCGCAAATAGGCAGCGAGGGCGTCAAATTCTGTTTGCTGGCGTTTACAAGCTTGCATCAGTTCTTGGCGATGGGCCATCAATTCTTGCCGATGATTGGCAAGTTCGGTGTTGGTGTGATGCGCATGAGCAAGTTGGGTACTCGCACGCAGTATCTGTGCGTCAGCCTGCTGAAGCTGTGCCTGAAGCTGCGACAGTTGCAAGCCCTTTTCGTGAAGTTGACTTTGGGTTTGAGTCAACTGGGACTGAGTCTGCTCCAACTGGGACTGAGTCTGATTCAGTTGGGACTGAGTCTGATTCAGTTGGGACTGAGTCTGATTCAGTTGGGACTGAGTCTGGTTCAAACTTTGCTGAAATTGCGAAATCTCCTGGTCCTTGCTTGTGGTGAGCTGGGACAGCTTTTCAATTTCTAACTGCAGAGGCTGAACGGTATTGGCCAACGCCAGATAGTCCGCAGACATAGGCCAGCCGACTTCAATTACGACTACCGCGTCTTCCAACTCTGGGATCTTGGACAAAACATTGGACGGAATTGGCAGTTCAAACCAAGGGTCATCTCCTGTCAGCAGCAGGATTGCTGCGCTAGACGCTGGATACAGTGGTGCATTCCACACTACCTGCTGGTGTTTTGCTCCGATAGGTTGGCCTTTGTCACCGTATTTCCATTCCCACAGGGGGTGGCCTTCTCCGTCCTGGACTGCGATGCGATAAAGGTGCAGAAAGCCGGGGCGGTCTGAAGGGTCGAGGCGTAGTGCAGAAAGGTTTTTTTTGTCTTTCGGAAGGTGAAAATGCAGAGACTGCTGATCCACTCCAATGGAGCCGAGGGTGGAAAGCTTCTTGTCTTCTGAGTATGAGCCGTCGTAGCCCAGATAAAGCTGTGCAGTGAATCCGGCTTGCGCGGATGCAAGCGGAGGCTCCTCCAGTTCCGCCTTATCGGAGACTGCCTCCGGAATGGCTGCGCCTATGAACTGATAAGTTAGTGCATCCGGCGTAGCAAGAAGGTAGCGTGCCACCGCAGGAGGTAAGTTGTCGAAACGGGACTTGAATTCAGACTCTGGAAGCTCTCGCTCTACCGTTTCCAGTGTTTGCATCTTCCACTGGTGCTCATCCATGAATCGGGTAAGCGAGCGGCGAGTAAAAAAGCGTAGATGCGTTTTGTCCAGTAAGCCCTCTTCTCTGTACCGAAACTCTCCTTGAAGCAATTCGGCAATCAACCCGCAGTAGCCTGCATTTGGCACGGATATCAGCAGTTGTCCTGAAGGCTTCAGCAAACTACGACATGCATCCAAGATGCGCTCAGGCTGGCGCAAATGCTCTAAAACATCTGCGCACACAATATAGTCATAGCGCGAAGATCCGAACACCGTATTAAGGTCACACTGCTCCAGATCGGCCACGACGACCTTGCGATAAAAAGGCCGTGCGTGATCAGCTTCCCGCTGACTCCAGGTTAAGCCATCGCTCACACAAGAGCGAGTCTCGGATAGGTATTGGCCCAGTGCGCCACTGCCGCAACCCAGATCCAACACGCTGGCTTGAGAGTGAATGTGGCTTGCTAGGACGGACAATGAAGTCCGTTCGTCGGCTTGGATGGTCCGCAGATATACGTGCAAGTCGTCAATAGGGTGCGTCATCCCCGAATTATCGCTGCGTGTTCAGCCCTACAGCAGAGCAAGGCTCGCTGCGCACCCGCTCCCTTCTGGGGAAGGCTGCGTCGCTGGATCTGTGAGGTAAGCGAAATTCGCAGCTAGGACGAGTAGCCAACCCTGTAACAATAAAGTTTATGAATACATACTCCCGTCCAGGGGGCGATATGGTCGTCTCGATTGTCAGTCATGGTCACGGCGAGCCCGTTCTCCGATTACTTCAAGCGCTTGCAGCGCAGAGTGCCGTCACTCGTCGTGTTGTACTGACTCTTAATGTCCCCGAGGCGGAACCTACCCCCCCCGAGGGGGGGTGGCCATTTGTGTTGGAAGTCAGGCGCAATACGCGCCCTTTGGGTTTTGGCCGAAACCACAATCTTGCGTTGACGGATGCGATGGAATCATTTGTCTGTGTACTTAACCCAGACGTCGAGCTTTTGGGGGGTACAGATCCTCTGGCGCGTTTGCAAGAAACGGCCGCGTGCCCCAATGTGGGCTGCGCGTATCCCACGCAAGTTGATGCGCATGGCCGCGTGCAAGATTTCGAGAGGGTATTGCCGACGATTCCCGCTCTGCTGCGCCGTCGCCTGTTGGGCTTGCAAGATCGGCGTGCCGATTGGGTAAACGCGGCATGCTTGGTTTTTCAACGCGATGTATGGAATCGGTTGAGGGGATTTGATGAGTCTTACTTTATGTACTGCGAAGACGTTGACCTCTGTTTGCGCATGCGGCTTTGCGGACTCAGATTGGAGAAGGGGGCTGTGAGCGTCATCCACGCCGGGCGAAGAGCAAGCCGAAGAAGTTTTCGCCACTTGATGTGGCATGTGCGTAGTTTGATACGTTTGTGGTCATCACCCGTATTTTGGCGGGCTCGCCAATTGTTACAGTCAGATGTAACAACGCCGGGTAGGATCAGCGCCCCATGATTTGGTTATCGTTTGTTGGATTTCTTGTCTCCGCAGTGGTTGCTGCGGGTGTTGTTCGCTGGGCGCGCGAGCACGCTGAGTTGTATGGCGAGGAGATGCCACAACGATTTCATTTGGGACACGTACCTCGCCTGGGTGGTTTGGCTGTTTTGGCTGGAGTGGGCGCCAGTTGGGTGTTGGGTGTGATTCAAACTAGTTGGGGCGATCCTGGGTCGCTGAGACTGGTGCCTGCCTTGGCGCTTGGGTGGCTTGCCGTACTCTTGCCCGCCGCCCTCGGCGGTATTGCCGAAGACATGACTCAGCGCCTGCGGGTGAGCTATCGCCTGTTTCTCACTGCCTTGTCGGGCTCCGTCGCTGTGTGGGGATTGGGTCTGACCTTGCCTCGGTTGGGCCTGCCTTGGCTTGATGTTCTTTTGGTCTGGGCCCCGTGGTTGAGCGTGTGTATCGTGATGCTGGCGGTGGCTGGCCTGCCGCATGCCTTCAACATCATCGATGGGTACAACGGGCTGGCAGGCATGGTTGCACTAATTGTGTGCCTTGCACTGGCCCATGTGTCTTTGCAGGTGGGTGACCGCGCACTGGCGGCGCTGCTGGTATGTACAGCGGCTGCCACCGCCGGATTTCTGGTGTGGAATTACCCTCGCGGGATGGTGTTTGCCGGAGATGGTGGGGCCTACATCTGGGGCGTGGTGATTGCCCTGGCCAGTATTTCACTGGTGCAGCGCAACGCCGATGTGTCCCCATGGTTCCCGATGTTGCTGTTGATCTACCCTGTGTGGGAGACCATTTTTTCCATCTATCGCAAAGCAGTGCGAGGCATTTCGCCTGGGGTAGCAGACGCTTTGCACTTTCATCAGCTGATCTATCGGCGCATAGTGCGCGGTGTGTTCCACGATGACGAGTCGCGCCGGGTGCTCATGCGCAACAATCGGACCTCTCCTTACCTGTGGGGGTTCACATTGCTCACCGTGGTGCCTGCAGTGCTGTTCTGGAACAACACGCTGCTGCTGATGGGCTTTTGCGGGTTGTTTGTGGTGAGCTACGTTTCGGCGTACTTGGCAATTGTCCGCTTCAAGGTGCCCGCCTGGCTGCGGCACTGAAGTGGCCTTGCATCACTTTGCCAAGCTTGCCCATGCTTGCGTTAGCTGTCTGACCAAATCCTGTGGGCGACGCACCAGTGCGTAGCCTTGGATTCCAAACAGCATGGGCAGGTACTGGTGAGCCTCCCGGTCAATGGTCACGCAGAAGGGGGAGATGCCGGCGTTGCGCGCTTCCTGTATTGCATGGCGGGTATCTTCCAGGCCGTATCTGCCCTCATAGACATCCAGGTCGTTCGGTTTTCCATCGGTCAATACGAGCAACAGCCGTTGGCGCTCAGGTCTGACTGAAAGCCTTTCTGTCGCGTTGCGGATGGCCGCCCCCATGCGGGTGTAGAAGCCTGGTTTGAGTGCGCCGATGCGCGTTTGCACTGTGGGGCTCCAGGCTTCATGGAACCCCTTGATGTGCTGGATACGCACGTTGTGCCTGCGCACCGAACTGAACCCCAGAATTTCAAACGCATCGCCTGTGCCGGAAAGTGCAGAGCCAAAAACGTACAGGCTGTCGCGGATGACATCGATCACGCGTGCGCTGGAATTGGCGTGCGCATCGGTGGAAAGAGACAAGTCAGCCAGCACCAGCGTGGCCAGGCTGCGTTCCGAACGTTGCCGCTGCATGTACACAGGCGGTGAATCGCTATGGATGAGGGAAGCATCCACCTCACTCTGAAAACGCACCCAGGCGTCCAGATCCATCTGATCACCCGCGGTCTGGGCCCGTTGCCAGCGTGGCGCTGCACGCAGTATTTCCAGCCGCCGTCGCACTTTGCGCGCTGTGGCCTGTAGTGCTGCCGCTGGTGCATACGGTGCCCCTGGTCGTGCGACCACGCACTGCACTGCACAGTGATCAGGCAATAGTCTGCGTTGTTTCCAGTTCCATTCCGGGGTGCGCGTACCGGGTCCTAGTGGCAGGTCATCAGCGCAGGCGCTGGGCAGGTCCAGGTCGAATTTCACCCGTGCCGCGGAGGTCTGTTCGCCCTGAGACAGCGACAGCACGTCCATGTCATTGGCGGCGGTTGCCGCGTCGGCATCTGGCTCCTCGTCTGTGCTGCGGTCAAGCTTCACCAGCTCACTCCAGCTGCGCAGAGAATCTGTCTTGGCTGAAAGCAGCAGGGTGTTGCGCGAAGACGGTGGCTGCACACTGCGCGTTCTCCGCCGTGTGCTTTCGCTTCTGGCGGGTTGCTGTGGGATGTCGGACGCATGCGTACTGCCGGGTTTTCGAGGTCCGGTAGTGCTTCCAAGTGTTTCGCAAAAATTCAACCAAAGCCAAACGGGTGCCACATTCCGGGGCGTGACCTGCGTGCATGCATGGTCCTCGTCTCTCAACGCAGCCTGAACAGCAGCTTCAGCGAGCGCATCCGCAGGTCGCAGGCTGTGGAGTGCAGGACGCTGCTGAAGGTGCGTGGTCACCAAACGTTGGTGACGCGCGCGCAACCCCGCAAAACGTTGCAATGCTCGCGACGTGGCGGCCCGGTTGTCTGCAATCCAGTCTCCCGTAGGCTCAAACACAACCGCAATGGCCGCCAGCCACAGGTAAAGGTCACGGTTGAGCTGGGCGGCAGGAAATACGGAGATGGAAGAGGGGAGTGCGAGGGTTTGAGTATCCAGCTCTGGCATGGCGCTGCGAATGCCACTGCCTGCCAGTTTCTGTAGCCAGTTTCTGGGCCCTCCGTGCCGGGTGGATGAGGCTGAAGTGATTCGCATGGATGCATCCCCGCCGCCCGCCCGGTACAGCAACGCTATGCTGCGTTGCATTTCTTCCAGCGTCACGGTTTCTTCGCTGCCGGGTGCCTCTGCGAGGCGAGTGATGGCCCGATGCCACCATTGTCCGATCCACTCTTCCATTACGGTGCTCCGTCACGCCTTTGGCGCAGGGTTTCGCGTATCGCCTCCACGCCCACACGCCATTCCAGCGAAGGGGCTCGTGCCTGTATGGCTTGTGATTCAGCGCAGGCTGTCAGGCATTGACCGCACTGCACACAGGCAAACATCATGCGTTTGATGTTGCGTGGGTGCAGACGCATGGGGCAGTGGTGATCACAGGCGCTGCCACGCGGGGCATCGCAGGTGCGGCACTCTCGTGCACGCTCTCTTTCAAAGGCCACCACCATGCCGCGCGGGTTGGCCATCCAGGCGAGGCTTTGAAATAAACCCACTGCGCATCCAAAGCGGCAAAAGAGATGTCTGGCCACGGCAAATTCCAGCGTGAAAAGAATCGTGCCAATGCCGATGAATCGGGCCTGATTCGGCGTCAGCGTCCACTGCATTAAATTTCGCCAGATTTCAGTGGGCGGCAGCAGATAAGTGAGCAATGTCGTGGCCCAGACAAAGCCGCACAGCAGGCAGCTGGCCAGGAACACAGGCCACCAGCGTCCCTGGGCGTGATGCCCCGGTTTGGGTGTGCGCGCCTTGTCCCACAGGCTGAGCTTGCCCGTCGCCCGGTGCAGCAAGGCGTTCAGTGTTTCCACCATCGAAAAGTGCGGGCACAGCCAGCCGCAATATACGCGGCCCCAGTGGTATGCCACCGCCAGAAAGGCCATCACAACCCCCAGCGCAGGCAGAATGCCACGCCAGAAGATTCCCCACCCAGCGGCCAAAGCGGAGATTTCTCCACGCTGAAAGGCATCAATACCCAGCGACCATCGCATTCCCAGAAACCACAGCTGGGTCTCATTCAGGTCAAAGCGCAGCAGATTGAAGGCGGGTGCCAGCACGAACAGACCCATGAACACGGCTTGGGAGGTTCTTCGCAGCGGCTGCAGTCTTTGCTGCAGATCGTGTCTTGGACTCCTCAAAGCCCCAGGCATCGGTCGCATGAAGCTGTCATCCCTGTGATGTGCCGCACCAGCAGGGTCAGGGTTCATCGCCTACCACAGCGCCGACTACGTCTTGCAATGCGCGCACGGTTTCTGGGTCATCGCTCAATGCCTGGATCACGGCCGCATGGCAAGCCTGCTGCATGCCCATGCCGGCTGCTATCAGCCGCGCTGCCATCACCAGCAGACGGGTGCTGGCAGTTTCCTCCAGATCATGGTCGGTGAGCCGACGCAAAGCCTGTGCCAGTTGAACCAGGCGTGCGGCCACCTGGGCGGGCACGCCACCCTCGACTTCCAGAATGCGGCGCTCCACGGCTGGGGCAGGGTAGTCCAGTGCCAGTGCCGTGAAGCGCTGGCGCGTGCTGGGTTTGAGCCCTTTGAGCAGGTTTTGGTAACCAGGGTTGTACGAGATGACCAGCATGAACTCTGGCGGTGCCTTGATCAGCTCGCCCGTACGCTCCACGGGCAACACGCGTCGGTCGTCCGCCAGGGGGTGGAGCACCACCGTGGTGTCCTTGCGAGCCTCGACCACTTCATCCAGATAGACGATGGCCCCCTCGCGCACTCCCCGTGTCAGCGGCCCATCGGCCCACACGGTGCTGCCCTGGCCGATCAGGTGTCGACCGACGAGATCGGCTGCACTCAGGTCGTCGTGGCATGACACGGTGATCAGTGGGCGGCCCAGGCGTGCCGCCATGTGCTCCACAAACCGTGTCTTGCCGCAGCCTGTGGGACCCTTGATCAGCAAGGGGAGCTGTTGTGCATGGCAATGGGCAAATAGCGTGCACTCATCCGCTTGCTCTGCGTAGTAGGGAAGCGCCGTGGCGGTATGCGAGGATGCCCCGTGTATGGGGGCTGCCCCCGCATGAGCCCTTTCAGCGTATGCGGTGTGCATGCTCATGCCCTCTGCAAGTGGAGGCTCAGGCCAGGAGTGAGGTCGGCTTCGTCAGGGGCAGGGCCTACAAAGAAGCTGCTCAGGTAAGTCAGCAAACCCAGCAGGAACATCACACCACCGCCAACACGCACCCAGTAGAAGAACACGAGCTGCTCTTGGGTGGCCATGAACGACAGGGCTCCGGTGGTGGGCATGCGTTGCAGCCACACTTGCAGGATGCCGGCCCCGCTCAGCGCCAGCACCATCACAGCCATGCCGATGCTCATGATCCAGAAGCTCCACATTTCACAGCGCTGTGCTCGCAGAGGGTTGGCCTCCCGGCCTCGCAGGATGGGCATGGCGTAGCTGATGATGGCCAGTACCACCAGCACATAGGCTCCATAGAAGGCCAGGTGTCCGTGCGCGGCAGTCACTTGGGAGCCATGGGTGTAGTAGTTCACGCTGCTGAGTGTGTGGATGAACCCCCACACACCCGCACCCAGAAAACCGATGACCGATGTGCCCACAGCCCAGAGCACCGCGGCCTGGTTGGGGTGCTCGCGGCGGCGGCGTTGCACCATGTTGAAAGCGAACAGCGTCATCATGAAGAATGGGATGGGCTCCATGGCAGAGAAAACGCTACCTACCCAGTGCCAGTAGCCTGGCAGCCCGATGAAGTAGAAATGGTGGCCTGTGCCCAGAATGCCTGTGATGAGCGCAAAGGCCACGATCATGTACATCCACTTGTCGATCACCTCGCGATCCACGCCTGTCGTCTTGATCAACACGAAGGCTAGCAGTGACGCCATGATCAGCT
Organism: Acidovorax sp. DW039; assembly: GCF_037101375.1. NCBI lineage: Bacteria > Pseudomonadati > Pseudomonadota > Betaproteobacteria > Burkholderiales > Comamonadaceae > Acidovorax > Acidovorax sp. DW039. The sequence goes on from NZ_AP029019.1 coordinate 832,397, forward strand.
CCCATGTGCCTTCCACCCACAGGTGCACCACGAACCACCAGTACATCTTGTCGCGCACCAGATTGCTGGGGTTCACGAAGCTGAACAGGAACATCAGCGCAAGTCCCCACAGCCCCATCAAAAGCACCAAAGAGATGGCCGTCTTGCGGCCTTTGAGCACGGTCATACTGATGTTGAAGAGAAAACCCAGGCAGACCAGCACGATGCCAACCTTGGTGGGCAGGGGTTGTTCCAGGAATTCCCGTCCCATGGTGGCCAGGAAGTCGTTACCTGTCATTTCGGCCAGCTTGGCATAGGGCACCAGCAGGTAGCCAAGGATGGTGGCAGCGCCTGCAGCCAGAAAAACCCAGAAGAGCATTTTGGCCAGCCATGGGCTGTACAGCTCGGTCTCGCTTTCTTCCGGAACCATGTAATAGGCCGCCCCCATGAAGCCAAAAAGCAGCCACACGATGAGCAGATTGGTGTGCACCATGCGGGCAATGTTGAAAGGGATGGCCGGGAAAAGCAGATCGCCGATGACGTACTGCAGCCCCAATGAAAAGCCGAAGATGATCTGCCCTGTGAACAGGCCGAGCGCTGCAATGAAGTACAGCTTGGCTACGGCCTGCGACGAATATTTGACGTTGGCGGTTTGCATAAGGTGATCCTTGTGGGATGAGGCGTCGAGAAGCGAAGGGCTCAGCCTTCGATGTTGGGTGGCCACTTCTCGGTGTTGATGCCGTTGGACCAGCGCAGGAACTCGACCAAGTCGTTGAGTTGCTCGTCGGTGAAGTTGAACTGGGGCATCTGGCGCCGCCCGGGCGTGTTGGTGGGCATGGCTTTCATCCAGCCCTTGATGAAGTCGGGGCCGCGTCGCTCGTACACATTGCCCAGCTCGGGGGCAAAGTAGGCGCCTTCACCCAGCAGCGTGTGGCAGCCGATGCAATTGCGCGTTTCCCAAAGGTGTTTGCCTCGCACCACTGCGGGGGTAAGGTTTTCCGTCTTTGCGCGTTCCGGAATCTTGGTTTCGGTGTGCAGGATCAGCGCGGCAAACAGCAACACGAAGAACAGCGTGCCTCCGTAGAAGATGTTGCGTGCCGTCTGGCTGGTAAAGCCTTGGCTCATGGTGGGTCCTCTGGATGAAGTCTGGATGGGAGGTACGGTATCGGTACCCCGCCAGGCGAGGGTTGATCTTTCTCAAAAGATTCATTTCAAGTGAATCTTTGTGTATGATACCCACAGCCTGCGTTGCTGCCCACCCTCAGCTCAGGTCGTCATCAGGGTCTTTGGGCTTCGTAGGGGGCCACATCTGTGCAGAGAGTAAATTGCCCATGTCACCTTCCGCATCAGCCAGCTTTCCGTCGCCCCGGCCGCCAGCGACGCGCTTGCGGGGCGATTTGGGCGTTTGGCTCATCATCCTGGCAGAACTGCTGACGTTTGGGATCCTGTTTGTTGCCTTCGCATTTGCCCGAGTGCGCGAAGTCGCGCTGTTCAACGCGGGGCAGGCAACGTTGGACCTTCACTCTGGTGCGCTCAATACGGTGCTGCTCATCACGGGAAGCTGGTGTGTGGCGCGTGCCGTGCATGGGGTACGCGTGGGCAGGCGCCGCACCGGCGCTCGATGGTTGTTGGTGGCACTGCTGTGCGGCTGCGGCTTTGTCGTGGTCAAGCTGGCGGAATACGCAGGCAAGTTGAGCGAGGGGATCGATCTGACCTCCAACACTTTCTACACGCTGTATCTGATGCTCACGGCGTTTCACTTCCTGCACGTGGTGGTGGCCATGCTGGCGCTGGCTTACCTGTGGCTGCGCCTCAGGGCGGGAGCTTATGGACCGCACGACATGCACGCCATGGAAACGGGTGCAGCCTTTTGGCACATGGTGGATCTGCTGTGGATCGTGCTGTTTCCGCTGGTCTATGTAGTCCATTGAGCGATGGGCACAGCGGAGTCTTTATGTCTGAAAACCGCCAACTCGATCTTGCCTGGGTCATGCTCCTGTTGGCTACGGGTGCCACCAGCCTCATCGGTGAGACCGGTGGGCTCCTTCCGTCCGGCTTGGGGATGGCGGTGCTCATGCTGCTCACGTTGGTGAAAGGCTCGCTGGTTATCCAGGTGTTTCTGGAAATGCGCCGTGCTCCCTTGCTGTGGCGGTGGCTGCTTTTAGGCTGGTTGGGTGTGGTGTTGGCGTTGATTGGGCTGGCTTACTGGCTGGCAAGTCGCTAAGAGTGAAGGACTCCGCCCACGTATGGGGGCGGCTTTGAGCGGAAAACCGGCGCGAATGCGGCACAATTTGCGCCTCATTGTTTTTTCACCGGATGGCACGCCTCCATGACCGACCTTCTTTCGATTGCACCCCGCGACAAGGCTGAAATTCTGGCCCAGGCGCTGCCCTATATCCGCAAGTTCCATGGCAAGACCATGGTGATCAAGTACGGCGGCAACGCCATGACCGACCCGGCCCTGCAGGCTGACTTTGCAGAGGACGTGGTTCTGCTCAAGCTGGTGGGCATGAATCCGGTGGTGGTGCACGGCGGTGGCCCCCAGATCGAAACCGCGCTGAACCGTCTGGGCAAGAAGGGCCAGTTCATCCAGGGCATGCGCGTGACCGATGCCGAAACCATGGAAGTGGTCGAATGGGTGCTGGCCGGTGAAGTGCAGCAGGACATCGTGGGCCTGATCAATCAGGCAGGCGGCAAGGCTGTGGGCCTGACTGGGCGCGACGGCGGCATGATCCGGGCCCGCAAGCTCAAGATGATTGACAACAAGGACCCCAGTATTGAGCACGATGTGGGGCAGGTGGGCGACATCGTTTCCATCGACCCCAGCGTGGTGAAGGCGCTGCAGGACGATGCGTTCATCCCCGTCATCAGCCCCATTGGCTTTGGCGAGAACAACGAAAGCTACAACATCAACGCCGACGTGGTGGCCAGCAAGCTGGCAGAGGTGCTCAAGGCGGAAAAGCTGGTGTTGCTGACCAACACCCCCGGCGTGCTGGACAAGGCTGGCAACCTGCTGACCGACCTGACCGCGCGCCGCATCGACGAACTGTTTGCCGACGGCACTATCTCTGGCGGCATGCTGCCCAAGATTGCAGGCGCGTTGGATGCGGCCAAGGCAGGTGTCAACGCTGTGCACATCATTGACGGCCGTGTGCCGCATGCCATGCTGCTGGAAATCCTGACCGATCAGGCCTACGGCACCATGATCCGCAGCCATTGAGATGCACCCCCTGAGCCGCTTCGCGTCTTCCCCCTCTCTCGCTGCGCGGGAGGTGCGCGCCACTGGGGGCCTGGCAAAGCCAGTTCCATGGTGGCAATGGCCTGCGCCACGCCAGTTGCATCGGCTGTGGGCCGTATGTGGCGCAGAGGGGGAGTGATATGCGCCTGCTTCTGGTCGAAGACGATGTGATGGTGGCCAGCGGCATCAAGCTGGGGCTCACCGATGCAGGCTATGCCGTGGACTGGGTGGGTAGTGGCGAAAGGGCAGAAGAGGTGCTGCGCAGCGAGTCGTTTGACGCCGCCATCATCGACATTGGCTTGCCCGCCATGGACGGCCTGGAGCTGACGCGCAGGCTCCGGCGGCCTGACATGCCCAGCCGCGGCATGCCGGTGCTGATTCTCACGGCGCGCGACGCCCTGCACGACCGCGTGCAGGGGCTCGATCTGGGGGCAGACGATTACATGGTCAAGCCCTTTGAGCTGCCGGAACTTCTGGCGCGGCTGCGTGCGCTGCTGCGCCGTTCGCAGGCGGCCAGCACTGCGGTGCTGACGTTTGGTCCGCTGGAGTTGGACACAGCCGGGCGGCGCGCCTGTGCCCGGATGGGTGGGGCTGAACACTCGATTGAACTCGGCCCACGCGAGTGGACGGTGTTGGAGTACCTGCTGATCCACGCCCCCAAGCCCGCCAGCAAGGACAAGCTGCTGCAGGCGCTGACCGGCTGGGACAAGGAAATCACGCCCAATGCGGTCGAGGTCTACGTGTCCCGCCTGCGTGGCAAGCTGGAGCCTTACGGTGTGGCGCTGCGCTCCATCCGGGGTTTTGGATACCGGCTGGAACTGGCCGCGGGCTGACGTGCCGCGCAGCTGCGTGATGCATCACTCTCCAGCCCTGGCAGGGGGCTCTGCATTCAAAGTAGTGCGCCGCGGTGGGGGACGTCTATGTCTGTAGTTCACCGCTTGCGCCACGTGTTGGCCCGGCCTGGGCTGGGCGGCATGACATCCGATCTGCGCAACCGGCTGCTGCTGTTGCTGGTTCTGCCCCTGTGCCTGCTGGCTCTCGTCGGGGTCTGGATGGACTACCGCTCTGCCGACGACGCCGCCAGTCGGCACGACCAGCGCTTGCTGCGGCTGCTACCGGCGTTGTCAGATTCGGTGGTTGCGCCTTCCATTCATGACAACCAGCCGCCCTTGCTGCTGCTGGCGCCTCCCATCGAAGACTTCCTGCGCCAAAACCCTGGCTACTCCGGCTACAGCGTGCGCGATGGCGATGGCAAATTGCTGCTGGGGGATGACTGGGTGGTCAGCGTGGTGCCCACCACCGCGCAGCCGGAGTTTCACAGCCTGGAGCATGGCGGCGTCACCTACCGCGTGGCGGTGCAGCGGGGGCGCACCGGGGCGGGCGAGCTGGTGGTGGCGATAGCCGATGGGTCCGACCCCCGTCAGCAGTGGGCCCAGCAGCTGCTGTTGCGGGTGTTGCTGCCCAATCTGGTGCTGGTGGCTGCAGCTGCGCTGGCCATTCATTGGGCAGTAGGCCGGGCCTTCAAACCTTTGGTGGATCTGGCAGAGGCGGTGGAACACCGCTCACCCCGCGACCTGAGCCCGATAGACGAGGCCGCCTCGCCCACAGAGGTGCGTCCGCTGGTGCATTCCCTCAACCGTCTTTTTGCCCTGGTGAATGCGCAGGCCGAAGGGCAGCGGCGCTTTGTGGCCGATGCTGCCCACCAGCTGCGCACGCCGCTGGCCGGCCTGCAGGCCCAGGTGGAGGCCTGGGCCATGATGGCCAAGGCCTCCGGCGCTCTCGCGCATGAGCCAGAGCGCTATGAGGAAAAAAGCATGCCAGCGCCCATGAACAAGCCGCAAGGCGCTATTGTTTTGAGAGCGGATCAGATTGAGAAGCTGCGCAATGCCACGCGCCGCACCTCCCAGCTCGCGCACCAGTTGCTGGCGCTGTCGCGCGCGGACTCGCGCAGCCTCGATGCACAGCCGCCCCAGCGGGTGGACTTGAAAGATTTGTGTGAAACGCTGCTGGAGAGTTTTCTGGATGCCGCCACCGGCAAGGGGCTGGATCTGGGGCTGGAGGTGCAGCCCGTGCACGTCACCGGCCACGGCTGGCTGCTGCGGGAGTTGATGTCGAACCTGGTGGACAACGCCATCAAATACACACCGCCTGGCGGGGTCGTCACCATGCGATGCGGCATGCGCCAGGGGGCTTCTGGCCCGCCACGGGTGTACCTGGAGGTGGAGGACGATGGCCCCGGCGTGCCCGAGGCAGAGCACACCCGCGTGATGCAGCGCTTTTACCGCGTGCCCGGCACGGCAGGCGAAGGCACGGGTTTGGGGCTGGCCATTGCCGACGAGATCAGCCATGTGCACCGCGCCCACCTCACGCTGGGGGCGGGGGCGCACGGAAAAGGACTGCGGGTGACGGTCGTCTTTCCCGCATGAAGCGGGGAATGCCGGGCCGCGGAAAGAATGTTTTGCAAACCATTTGCAAACTGGAAAGTGCTTGTGTGCGAGAATCATTTAGATACAGATCGCTGGATCGGCACCTGACCCAAGTAGTTGCCCACCCTCTGAATGCCCCCTGGCGCGTGCCAGAGCCACTGTTCAGCCGGTTCGCAAGGGTCTTGAGCACTCCTTTGATCTGCTGCACGCATTTCGCCTGCACACCCGCAAAAGCCCTTTGCGGATCTGCGCTGGCGCTGGCTTGCCGGATGCGCGTGCCTTACCCTATCGGCCCTTCTCCTCATTTGTTTGCGCATGTCTGATACCTCGCCCCTGATCGATTCTGCTGATACCGTGGACGCTGACGAAGCTCCGGTCACCCGCAAGCGCCCCAAGCCGGGCGAGCGCCGGGTGCAGATCCTGCAGGCCCTGGCCGCCATGCTGGAGCAGCCGGGGGCCGAGCGCATCACCACGGCCGCCCTGGCAGCCCGGCTGTCAGTCAGCGAAGCCGCTCTGTACCGCCACTTCGCCAGCAAGGCCCAGATGTTCGAGGGGCTCATTGATTTCATCGAGCAGTCGATCTTCACGCTGGTCCAGCAAATCGTTGGGCGGGATGTGCCGCCTCCAGACCAGAGTGTGGAGGTAGGCTTGCGCCAGGCTGGCCGCATCGTGGCCCTGGTGCTGCAGTTCGGAGAACGCAACCCGGGCATGGTGCGGGTCATGGTGGGTGATGCACTGGTGTTTGAAAACGAGCGCCTGCAGCAGCGCATGAACCAGTTCTTTGACCGCATTGAGTCGTCCTTGCGCCAGTGCCTGCGCCCCGCCTCCCAGTCGTCCGAAACCCCCACCGTACAAGCCCAGGTGCAGGCCAGCATGCTGACGTCTTTTGCTCTGGGACGGCTGCAGCGCTTTGCGCGATCGGGCTTCCGCCGCATGCCTACCGAGCACATGGAAGCCAGCCTGGCGCTCATGCTGCATTGATCTCTGGCCGGCGGCGCTTTGTGTGCGCCGCCCCTGGTCTTGCTGTAAAGCCCTGCACACCGTCGTGTGCAGGGCTTTTTTGCTTGGGGCGCGCATTGCAGGGAGTGTGGAGCCCGCGTTTACCCTGCTGTTGTCGCCAAAGGGCATCGATACACTGCGCCACACGGACCGTTGCGCTGTCTCGCAGGTGGCAGCGCTGCAACAGGCTTTCGTTGTTATCTCTTTTTTTTGCTGGGGCTTTCGCTTCAGATCAAAAATGCTGCAAAATAGAACGAACGTTCGTTTTTATTTGCACGCATGTCTGCTTCCTCCGAGTCTTCTGCCGCTTCTACCCCCCGCGCCGCTTCCAGCCGGGCACCCTCTGGCCGTGCCATGCAAAAAGGCCAGCAGACCAAGGCCACCATTGTGGAAGCGGCCCTGGGTCTGGCCACACACATCGGGCTGGAAGGGCTGTCCATCGGCGCGCTGGCGGACATCACCGGCATGAGCAAGTCGGGCGTTTTTGCCCACTTTGGCTCGCGCGAAGAGCTGCAGATTTCCGTGATCCGCGAATACCACACCCGCTTCGAGCAGGAGGTGTTCTATCCCGCTATGTCAGCGCCGCGTGGCATTGCCCGTCTGCGGGCGCTGTTTGACAACTGGATGAAACGCACCTCCGTCGAAATTGACTCGGGCTGCATCTACATCAGCGGCGCGGTGGAGTTTGATGACCGCACCGGCCCCGTGCGCGATGCGCTGGCCAGCTCGGTCATGACCTGGCACGCCGCCATGCGCCGCGCCATCGAGCAGTGCAAGGAGTGCGGCGAGCTGCGTGCCGATACCAACGAAGAGCAGATGCTGTTCGAAATCCACGGGCTCATCCTCGCGCTGCACTACGAAGCCCGCTTTTTGCAGAACATGGGTTCCATCGACCGTGCCGTGATGGGCTTCCAGAACATCCTGCAGCGCTACAGCGCGCAAGACGCTGCCTCGGCTGCGCCTGCTGCCTCGCGGCCTGCATCCGCCTCCGCACCTTCCGCGCACCGCCCCGCAGCGGCGCGCCGCAAAGTTTCCGTTCCAACTACGACCACCTCCAAGGAGTAATCCGATGCCTACCTACACGCCCCCGCTGCGCGACATGCAATTCGTGATGCACGAAGTCTTCAAGGTCACCGATGAATTCAAGGCCATGCCCCAGCATGCCGAGGTGGATGTGGACACCGTCAACGCCGTGATTGAAGAGGCAGGCAAGTTTGCTGCGGAAGTGATCTTCCCCCTCAACATTAGTGGCGACACCGAAGGTTGCGTGCTCGACAAGACCACCCACGAGGTCAAGACCCCTACCGGCTTCAAGGAAGCCTACGACAAGTACGTGGAAGGCGGCTGGGCGGCGCTGAGCTGCGACCCCGCCTACGGCGGCCAGGGTCTGCCCTTTGTGGTGAACCAGTGCCTGTACGAGATGATGAACTCGGCCAACCAGGCGTGGACCATGTACCCCGGCCTCAGCCACGGTGCCTACGAAGCCCTGCACGCCCACGGCACTGACGAACAGAAGAAGCTGTACCTGCCCAAGCTGACCAGCGGCGAGTGGACCGGCACCATGTGCCTGACCGAACCCCATTGCGGCACTGACCTGGGCCTGCTGCGCACCAAGGCGGAGCCTCTGGCAGACGGCACCTACAAGCTCACCGGCAACAAGATTTTCATCAGCGCCGGTGAACACAGCATGGCCTCCAACATCGTGCACCTGGTGCTGGCACGCCTGCCCGATGCGCCCAAGGGCAGCAAGGGCATCAGCCTGTTCGTCGTGCCCAAGTACAAGGTCAATGCCGATGGCAGCCTGGGCGAACGCAACCCCATCTACTGCACAGGCCTGGAGCACAAGATGGGCATCCACGGCAACGCCACCGCGCAGATCGCGCTGGACGGTGCCATTGGCTCCCTGGTCGGCCAGCCGCACAAGGGCCTGGCAGCAATGTTTGTGATGATGAACGCCGCCCGTCTGGGCGTGGGCAACCAGTCGCTCGGCCTGACCGAAGTGGCCTACCAGAACGCGCTGGCCTATGCCAAGGACCGAATCCAGATGCGCTCCCTGAGCGGCACCAAGGCCAAGGACAAGGACGCAGACCCCATCATCGTGCACCCCGATGTGCGCAAGATGCTGCTCACCGCCAAGGCGTATGCCGAAGGTGCCCGTGCCCTGCAGATCTTCTGCACCCTGCTGCTGGACAAGGCCCACAGCCATCCCGACGAAAAGGTGCGCGCCGATTCCGAAGAAATGGTGGCCCTGCTCACCCCCATCGTCAAAGCCTTCATCACCGACAACGGCCATGTGGCTACCAACGCGTGCATGCAAGTCTTTGGCGGCCATGGCTTCATCAAGGAATGGGGCATGGAGCAGTATGTGCGTGACAACCGCATCAACATGATCTACGAAGGCACGAACACTGTGCAGTCGCTGGACCTGCTGGGCCGCAAGATTCTGGGCAACAACGGTGCCACGCTCAAGAAGTTCGGCAAGCTGGTGGGCAAGCTGGTGGAGGAAGAAGGCGTCAACGAAAAGATGGCCGAGTTCATCAACCCCATCGCCTACCTGGGCGAGCAGATGACCAAGTTCACCACCGAGATCGGATTCAAGGGCCTGCAAAACCCTGACGAAGTGGGCGCAGCCGCTGTGGATTACCTGCGCGTGGCGGGGCACCTGGTGTTTGGCTACATGTTTGCCCGCATGGCCCAGGTGGCTCTGCGTGAAATCGCTGCCGGCAATACCGATCCGTTCTACGGCGCCAAGCTGCAGACCGCACGCTTTTACTTCGCCAAGCTGTTCCCCGAGACCGCGACGCTGATGCGTACGGCCCGTGCAGGCAGCAAGGTGTTGATGGACACGGATCTGGCCCTGGCCTGATGCCTGTGCCCTGCGGTGCATTCTGAATATTTTTGCCTGGAGCGCTCATGTTTAAAGCGGTAGCAGCTATTGTTTTGGTAGCAAGTTCCATCCCGGCCTGGGCGCAGATGACGCCCGAAGGCCTGTGGCGCAGCGTGGACGACAAGACGGGCGAGGCCAAGGCGGAAATCCGCATCCGTGATACCGGGTCGGGCGTGCTGCTGGGGGTGCTGGAAAAGCGCCTCACCAAAGACGCCAAACCCGAGGATGTGTGCAAGGAATGCACCGACGACCGCAAGGACAAGCCTGTGCTGGGGCTGGAGATCATCCGCGGTGCCACCAAGGCCGAAGGCAAGGACGTGTGGGAGGGCGGCAAGATTCTCGACCCCGAGAACGGCCGCAACTACACGCTGCGCCTCACCCCCATCGAGGGCGGCAAAAAGCTGGAGGTGCGCGGCTCCATCGGCCCCTTCGGCCGCACGCAAACGTGGATTCGCCTGCAATAGGCCCTGCCTCGCAGCCGCCACAGTGCATTCATAAACGCTGCGCAGCCCGTGTGGGGTTGCGCCTGCCACTCAACAGGTCTGCCCAGGGCAGGCCTTCTTCCCGGAGGAAGAACCCATGTCTCGATTTCAAGTGAAAAAAGTCGCCGTGCTCGGCGCAGGCGTGATGGGCGCGCAGATCGCCGCCCACCTCGTCAATGTGAAAGTGCCCGTGGTGCTGTTTGACCTTCCGGCGAAGGAAGGCCCCAAGAACGGCATCGTCACCAAGGCCGTTGAAGGCCTCAAGAAGCTCAAGCCCGCCCCGCTGGGCGTGGCCGACGATGCGGCGCTGATCCAGCAGGCCAACTACGAAGAACACATGCACCTGCTCAAGGAATGCGACCTCGTGATCGAGGCCATTGCCGAGCGCATGGACTGGAAGCTGGACCTGTACACCAAAATCGCCCTCCACGTGGCCAAGCACGCCATCGTGGCGTCCAACACCTCGGGCCTGTCCATCACCAAGCTCAGCGAGGCGCTGCCCGAGAGCATCAAGCCGCGCTTTTGCGGCATCCACTTCTTCAACCCTCCGCGCTACATGGTGCTGGTGGAGCTGATCAACACGCCCACCACCGCCCCCGAGGTGCTCGACCAGCTCGAAGCCTTTGTCACCAGCGGCCTGGGCAAGGGCGTGGTGCGTGCACACGACACGCCCAACTTCGTGGCCAACCGCGTGGGCATCGCAGGCATGCTGTCCACGATGAAGGAAGTCGAGAACTTCGGCCTGACCTTTGATGTGGTGGACGACCTCACGGGCAAGAAGCTGGGCCGTGCATCGAGCGGCACCTTCCGCACCGCCGACGTGGTGGGCCTGGACACCATGGCCCACGTGATCAAGACGCTGCAGGACAACCTCGACGAAAAGAGCGACCCGTTCTACGGCAGCTTTGAAACGCCCGCCGTGCTGAAAAAGCTGCTGGAGCTGGGGAACCTGGGCCAGAAGACCAAGGCCGGTTTTTACAAGAAGGTCGGCCGCGATGTGCTGCGCTTCGATCTGGAGGCCGAAGAGTACGTGCCCGGCGGCCAGAAGGCCGACGAGGTGTATGGCCGCATGCTCAAAAAGCCTGCCGCCGAGCGCCTGAAGCTGCTGCGCAACGCCGAGGGGGCGCAAGGCCAGTTCCTGTGGGCCATTTTGCGCAACAGCTTCCATTACGCTGCGGTGCACCTGGGCACGATTGCCGACAACGCCCGCGACGTGGACCAGGCCATGCGCTGGGGCTTCGGCATGAAGCAAGGCCCCTTCGAGCTGTGGCAAGAGGCGGGCTGGCTGGACGTGGCCCAGATGATTCAGGAAGACATCGACGCTGGCAAGGCCCTGTGCAAGGCTCCGCTGCCAGAGTGGGTGTTCAAAGGCCCGGTGGCCGAAGCCGGTGGCGTGCACACCGCGCAGGGCTCATGGAGTGCATCTGCTCAGAAATTTGTAGCGCGCCGCGCTCTGCCAGTCTACGCAAAGCAGCATTTCCCTGAAAGGCTGCTGGGCGAATCGCTGCCCGACTACAAGACCGCGGGCAAGACCCTGCACGAGGACGACAGCATTCGCCTGTGGACGCTCGATGAGGCCGAAGATCGCCCCTCTGGTAGCGGGATCGTCATCGCCAGCATCAAGACCAAGATGCACGCCATCAGCCCCGATGTGGCTGAAGGCCTGGCCCTGGCGGTGGACATGGCCGAGAAGGACTACGCCGGTGTCGTGATCTGGTCGGGCGACGAACCCTTCAGCGCCGGTGCCGATCTGCAGGCCATGCTGCCCGCCTTCATGGTGGCTGGTGTGAGCGCCATCGAAGGGGCCGAGCAAGAGCTGCAGAACACCATGCTGCGCATCCGCTACGCCAACGTGCCTGTGGTGTCCGCCATCCGCGGGCTGGCGCTGGGCGGTGGCTGCGAACTGGCCATTTACTCGGCACGCCGCGTGGCGCATATGGAAAGCTACATCGGCCTGGTTGAAGTCGGCGTGGGGCTGGTGCCCGGTGCCGGTGGCCTGACCTACATCGCCCGCCGCGCCGCCGAGAACGCTGCCACGTCGACGGGCAAGGACCTGTTGCCCTTCCTGACCGAAGGCTTCACATCGGCCGCCATGGCCAAGGTGGGCACCAGCGCCCTCGAATCGCGCAAGCTGGGCTACCTGCTGGAGTCCGACGTCATCGTGCCTCACAAGGATGAGCTGCTGTACGTGGCCATCAACGAAGCCAAGGCCATGGCCAACGGCGGCTGGCGCGCACCGCACAAGCGTTTGTTCCCGGTCGCGGGCCGCAGCGGCATTGCCACCATCAAGGGATCGCTGGTCAACATGAAGGACGGTGGCTTCATCAGCCAGCACGACTTCCACATCGCCAGCCTGATTGCCGAAGTGGTGTGCGGTGGTGACGTGGACGCTGGCACGCTGGTGAGCGAGGAGTACCTGATGACGCTGGAGCGCAAGGCGTTCTGCGCACTCATCGAGCACCCCAAGACGCAGGAGCGCATCCTGGGCATGCTGTCCACCGGCAAACCTGTTCGCAACTGATGGCTCAACCTGACATGAGCGAGCAAGCCCCCAACCGACTGCAACGATCGCTGATGCGCCTGGACGAAGCCCCAGCCTTCATGCGCGGCTTTGTGCAGAACATCATCCTGCGCCGTGCGGTGCCCTTTACCGGCACGGCCGGGGTGCAGTTTGTGTCGCTGACGCCTGAGCGGGTGGAGGTGCGCCTGGCCAACGAGCGCCGGGTGCAGAACCACATTGGCGGCGTGCATGCCTCGGCCATGAACCTGCTGGCCGAAACCGCCACCGGCATGGTGGTGGGCATGAACGTGCGTGACGACTGCACGCCGCTGGCCAAGGAGCTGGGCATGGCGTTCAGAAAGCGCGCCACGGGTGGCCTCAAGGCCATTGCCACGCTCACGCCCCTGCAACGCGAGGCCATGCAGGCCAGCGACAAGGGGGAAGTTCAGGTTCAGGTCACCTTGACCGACGACGCAGGCGTGCAGCCGGTCGAATGTGCATTTACGTGGGCCTGGGTTCCAGCCAGCCGCCCCGCCAAGAATTGAAGGAGTTATCCCATGGCCAAACAAGTCCAGGAAGCCTACATCGTTGCCGCCACGCGCACGCCCATCGGGCGGTCGCACCGCGGCTACTTCCGCAACACCCGGCCTGACGACCTGCTGGCCACCACGCTGAAGGCGGCGCTGGCTGCAGCGCCAGGGCTCGATCCCGCTGCCATCGAAGACATCATCTGCGGCTGTGCCATCCCTGAAGCGCAGCAAGGCCTGAACGTGGCGCGCATTGGTGCCGTACTGGCGGGCCTGCCCACCAGCGTGGGCGGCATCACCGTCAACCGCTTTTGCGCATCAGGCCTGTCGGCCGTGCAAATGGCGGCCGACCGCATTCGCGTGGGCGAGGCCGAGGTGATGATCGCTGCCGGTGTGGAGAGCATGAGTATGGTGCCCATGATGGGCAACAGCCCCAGCCTGTCGCCCAGCATCTTCGAGCGCGATGGCGACGTGGGCATTGCCTACGGCATGGGCCTCACGGCCGAGAAGGTGGCACAGCAGTGGAAGGTGAGCCGCGAAGCGCAGGATCAGTTTGCATTGCAGTCGCATCAGAAAGCCCTGGCTGCGCAGCAAGCCGGTTACTTTGCCGACGAGATCACCCCCATCGAAGTGACCGACCGCACAGCCAACCTGGAAACCGGCGAAACCATCGCCAAGACCCGCACCGTGAATCTGGACGAAGGCGCACGCCCCGACACCAGCCTGGAAGGCCTGGCCAAGCTCAAGACCGTTTTTGCGGCACGCGGCAGCGTGACGGCGGGCAACAGCTCGCAGACCAGCGACGGCGCAGGCGCGCTGATCCTGGCCAGCGAATCGGCGGTGCAGCGCTTCGGCCTCACGCCCCTGGCGCGTTTCGTGAGCTACGCCTCCAAGGGCGTGCCTCCGCACATCATGGGTATCGGGCCGATCGAAGCCATTCCAGCGGCGCTGCGCTACGCGGGCTTGAATCAGCAGGACATCGACTGGTTTGAGCTGAACGAAGCGTTTGCAGCGCAGTCGCTGGCGGTGATGAACACGCTGGGCATGGACCCCGCCAAGGTCAACCCCATGGGCGGCGCGATTGCATTGGGCCACCCGCTGGGGGCCACAGGGGCCATCCGCTCGGCCACCGTGGTGCATGCCTTGCGGCGCAACAAGCTCAAGTATGGGATGGTCACGATGTGTGTAGGCATGGGCCAAGGCGCCGCCGGCATCTTTGAGGCGGTGTGAGGCTACCGAGCGGGCGATCTGCGTCGTTGGGCGGTGCTCGGAATCCTCACGTACTAGGCAAGTACGTTCCGGTTCCTGCGCTCCGTCCGCCTAGCAGCTCATCCCGCTCGCTACGCCCTGGCGGGCGGGGTGTGTGAAGACCGGGCGCATCGTTTTCTTTTCAAGCCGGCGCAGATCGGTGTGAACCAAGGAGACCGACATGAACAAGCAAACCTTGCAGGTCTACGGTGGCACCGGCGCAGTGGCGCTGGCGCTGCGTGTCTATGAGCCCGAGGGCGCTGCGCGCGCCAGCGTCGTGATTGGCGGGGCCATGGGGGTGCGGCAGTCGTTTTATGAGGCCTTTGCGCGGTGGATGGCGCAGCAGGGGTTTCGTGTCACCACCTTTGACTACCGGGGCCATGGCGATTCGCTGCAAGGCGCGATGCGCGATGTGAAGGCCGATTTGTTTGACTGGGCGCAGGACTACGAAGCGGTCATCACGGCCGCCAAGGCGGCGTTGCCTGCCCAGCCCCTGTACCTGTTGGGGCACAGCCTGGGCGCGCAGTTGCCGGGGTTGCTCACACGGCCTGAGCAGGTCGATGGGCTGCTCAGCGTGGCGGCGGGCAGCGGGTATTGGCGCGACAACGCGCCGCAGCTCAAACGCATCGTTCCCTACTTTTGGTGGGTGCTGGTGCCGCTGGCCACGCGGCTGTGCGGGTATTTTCCGGGGCGTGCGCTCAAGAAGGTGGGCGACTTGCCAGCGGGCGTGATCTTGCAGTGGCGCCGCTGGTGCCTGCACCCGGCCTACAGCGTGGGGGCTGAAGGGCCTGCTGTGGCGCAAAGCTACGGTGCGGTGCGCTTTCCGGTGTTGGCGCTGTCGATGGCCGACGATGAGTTGATGACGCTGCGCGGCACGCACAATCTCGTCAACCTGTACACGCACACGGAGCGCCGCGTGGAGCGCATCACGCCTGCCGAGCTGCAGGTGCCGCGCATTGGGCACTTCGGCTTCTTCCGCGACCAGTTTCGCCAAAGCCTGTGGCCACGCGCAGCCGCTGCACTGGCGGGCCTGGGGGCTGAGGGGTTGGGCGCGCGCCAGTCGCCGGTTTGACGCTTTCGTTCCCCAATCCACGGCACACTTGAGGCATGACTTCTTCCTTGCACCCCTTGGACGAGGCGCTTGCGCTGACGTCTTCTTCACCCGGTGAGTACACGGGCCAGACCCATCCCGGTTACTGGAACATGGTGGGGCCGTTTGGTGGCGTGACGGCGGCCACGCTGCTGCAGGCCGTGATGCAGCACCCCGACCGGCTGGGCGATCCTCTCTCGCTCACCGTGAACTACGCGGGGGCCCTGACGGCCGGGGCCTTCACCGTGCAGGCCACGCCGGTGCGCACCAACCGATCCACGCAGCACTGGACGCTGTCCATCCTGCAGGCCGATGCCGACGGCGCTCCGGTGGTGACCACAACCGCCACCGCCGTCACCGCCGTGCGCCGCGACACCTGGAGCGCGGGCGATGTGCCCATGCCCACGGTGCCTGCCCCGGCAGACTGCGCTATCCGGCCTCTGGACCAAGGAGCGATGGCGTGGCTGCACCGCTACGAGATGCGCCCCATCTCTGGCACGCTGCCCGCGCAGTGGAACGGCCAGCTGGGTGACCACAGCCTGTCGCAGCTGTGGATGCGCGATGCGCCCGCACGGCCTCTGGACTTTTGTGCGCTGGCGGCGCTGGCCGATCTGTTCTTTCCCCGCGTCTGGCTGCGCCGGGCGCATCTGGTGCCTGCGGGCACGGTGTCGATCACGGTGTACTTTCATGCCAGCAGCGAGCAGCTGGCGCAGACCGGCACCGGCTACCTGCTGGGCCAGGCCCGCGGGCAGGAGTTTCGCCACGGCTTTTTTGACCAGACCGTGCAGCTGTGGAACGAGGCGGGCACCATGCTCGCCACCAGCCACCAGATCGTGTATTACAAGGAATAGCCCGCGCCGGTGCGGCAGGCGGATCACTCGGTTGGCCTTCACATCTGAACGTTACTGTCCTCTATCACTACCCAACGTCCTTACCATTCGCGCCCATGACTGAATCCACCCAAGACATCCTTGTCCACACCGAAGCCGGTGTCACGACCATCACCTTCAACCGGGTGAGCAAGAAGAACTCCATCACCACCACCATGTACGCCGCCATGGCCGACGCGCTGACCGCTGCAGAGCAGGACGCAAGCGTGCGCGTGGTGGTGTTCCAGGGCGATGCCGCCATCTTCAGCGCGGGCAACGACATTGGCGACTTTCTGCAGCAGCCCCCTGCTGCGCAAGACTCGCCCGTGTTCCGCTTTCTGCACCGTCTGGCTGCCTTCCCCAAGCCTGTGATCGCATCGGTCTGCGGCCCGGCCGTGGGCATCGGTACCACGATGTTGTTCCATTGCGACCTGGTCTACGCGGGCGACAACGCGGCGTTCTCCATGCCCTTCGTCAACCTGGGCCTGTGCCCCGAGGCGGCATCCAGCCTGCTTGTGCCGCAAATGCTGGGCTACCACCGCGCCGCAGAGGCCTTGCTGCTGGGCGAACCCTTCTTCGCCGAAGCCGCCCTGGAAGTGGGCCTGGTCAACCGCGTGGTGCCCCCCACCGAATGCAACGGCGTGGCGCAAGCCCAGGCTAAAAAGCTGGCGGCCAAGCCTTTGTCTTCGCTCATCGAAACCAAGCGCCTGATGAAGAAGCACCAACTGCCCCAGATCGCCGCCGTGATGGCCGAAGAAGGCGCCAGCTTTGGCCGCATGCTGCGCGAACCCGCCGCCCGCGAAGCATTCGGCGCGTTTATGGAGAAAAGACATCCAGACTTCAGCAAAGTCTGAAGTCTGGAGCTGGCGCAGCCAGCGCGCACTGCGAAGCGGTGCGGAAGTCTTTCGTCAAAAGACATCCAGACTTCAGCAAAGTCTGAAGTCTGGTGCTGGCGTGAGTCCCATGAGCCGTTCAAGCTGAGCCTGTCGAAGCGTCGTGCAAGGCTTCAACAGGCTCAGCCCGAACGGATGTGTGAAGTTCACAGATTCGGTCCCCGCAACGCCAAAGACGCTGCGAATGATTTTGATGAAATAAACCTCCAGCGCTCGGTTGATAAGCGCTGGTAGCTATCAAAATAATAGTATTCATGGCGGATGGCCCGCCGCAGTTCCAAGGATGTCCATGTCCGCTCCGTCTGCCCCTTCCGCCGCCATCGCGTTCGAGCCCGAGTTCATCGCCGGGCTCACCTCCATTTTTGAAGACAAGATCGTCTTCAACCAACTGCTGGGGCTCAAGGTGGTCAGCATCGCCCCGCAGCAGGCGGTGGCGCGTATCGACATGCGGCCTGAGCTGGTGGGGCACTACGCGTACAACCGCATCCACGGCGGCGTGATCAGCGCGGGGCTGGATGCCATGGGCGGGCTGGCGGTGATGGCCGCCATCGGTGCCAAGCACATGGATGAGCCGCCTGAGCAGCGCCTGCACCGTTTTGCCAAGCTGGGCACGATTGACCTGCGCATTGACTACCTGCGCCCCGGCATTGGCAGCCACTTTGAATTGCGGGCCGAAGTGCTGCGTCTGGGCTCACGCGTGGCCTCCACGCGCATGGAGTTTTACGGGCCCGACGGGCAGCTCATGTCCGCGGGCGCTGCGGCGTATATCGTTTCGTAAATTGTGCATCCGGCCCCGCCCATGGGGTGTGGTGCTGCAAGGCTTGCAAGCGCATGCAACGCAGGAACCGTTTGGTTACGGTTCTTGCGTAACGATGGCATCTTTTGGCGGCACGAAAACCTAGGATCGCCCCTTTTCAAGGAGATCCGATGGCTGTGCAAAACCCCTTCTTCGGCAAGCGTGAACCCGAGTCCTTCGCTCGCAATGCCAACTCCACCTCGGCTTCATCGGTGCTGGGCAGCACCCCCAATCCCCTGGGGGGCGCACCCGCTGCGGCAACTGGCGGTGGCCTCACGGGCAATCGTCCTGCGCCATCGGCAGCACCGGAAGGCAGTGGCAGCAAGCTCACCGTAGGCCCGAACATCAAGCTCAAGGGTGTGGAGATCACCGACTGTGACACCCTGGTGGTGGAGGGCATGGTCGAGGCCACGATGGACTCGCGGGTCATCCAGATTGCGGAGAGTGGTGCCTTCAAGGGCTCGGCAGAAATCGACATTGCCGAAATTCACGGCGAATTCAGTGGCACCCTGACCGTGCGCCAGAAGCTCGTGATCTACAGCACAGGCAAAGTGAACGGCAAGATCCGCTACGGCAAGCTGGTGGTGGAAGAGGGCGGCCAGCTGGCCGGTGAAATCGAGGCCGGATTCTCCGGGGGCAGCGCATCGCGCAGCACCGTCGCCGTGCAACCGGTGCGGGCAGAGCCCACGGCCATGGCTGCCTGAGTTGCTTCTTGCGGGCATGGCACCCGCAAGCGAGTTCAAGCCTGCGTTGGCTTGGGCAATGGCCGGGGGCGACCGTTGCTGTCGATTGCCACATAGGTCAGCGTGGCCTCGGTCACCTTCACATAGCGCCCCTGGTCTGAAAAGCGTTCGGCATACACCTCCACCTGCACAGTGACCGAGGTGTTGCCCACGCGGGTGATGTGGGAGAAGAACGAGAGGATGTCGCCCACGCGCACCGGCTGCTTGAAGATGAATTCATTGACCGCCACGGTGGCCATGCGGCCTTGTACGTAGCGCGCGGGTAGTACGGAGCCCGCCAGATCCACCTGGGCCATGACCCAGCCGCCGAAAATGTCGCCGTTGGCGTTGCAGTCGCCAGGCATGGGGATGACTTTGAGCACCAGCTCGTGCTCGGAGGGCAATGCGGCGGGTGGCGGGCTGAAAGAAGCAGACATGGGCACAATCACGAGATAACAACAATCAGGATTGTCCCCCATGCGCCAACGTGGCGACTCCGCCCCCCCACATTCTCCCCCTGCCACCACCGCTTCCCCTGCCACGCCGCCTCCTTCGGACTGGAGCACGGTCCAGCGCCTGTTGCCCTATCTGTGGCAATACAAGTGGCGCGTGGTGGGTGCCATCGTTTTCATGATCGGGGCCAAGCTGGCCAATGTCGGCGTGCCCGTGCTGCTCAAGACGCTGGTGGACACGATGGACATTTCTGCCAGCAGCCCCACCGCGCTTCTGGTGGTGCCCGTGGGGCTCCTGCTGGCGTATGGCGGGTTGCGGCTGTCCACCTCGCTGTTCACCGAGCTGCGCGAACTGGTCTTTGCCAAAGCCACGCAGGGGGCGGCCCGGTCGATTGCCCTGCAGACCTTTGAGCATCTGCATGCTCTGTCTTTGCGCTTTCATCTGGAGCGGCAGACCGGCGGCATGACGCGTGACATCGAGCGCGGCGTGCGCGGTATCGAGTCGCTCATCTCCTACACCCTGTTCAACGTGGTGGCCACGCTGGTCGAAGTGGCGCTGGTGCTCACGGTGCTGGCGCTCAAGTTCGATGTGTGGTTTGCCTGGATCACCATCACCGCGCTGGTGGTCTACATCGGCTTTACCGTGTGGGTGACGGAGTGGCGCACCCGTTTTCGCCGTGAGGCCAACGAGTTCGATTCGGCCGCGCACACCAAGGCGGTGGATTCGCTGCTGAACTACGAGACCGTCAAATACTTCAACAACGAGGCCTTTGAGGCCCGCCGTTACGATGAAAGCCTGGAACGCCTGCGGCTGGCGCGCCTCAAGAGCCAGACCACGCTGTCCATGCTCAACGCGGGCCAGCAGTTCATCATTGCCGTGGGGCTGGTGGCCATGCTGTGGCGCGCTACGCAGGGCGTGGTCGATGGGCGTATGACGCTGGGTGATCTGGTCATGGTCAATGCCTTCATGATCCAGTTGTACATCCCGCTCAACTTCCTGGGCGTGATCTACCGCGAGATCAAGCAGAGCCTCACGGATCTGGACAAGATGTTCGTGCTGATGGACAAGGAGCGCGAGGTGGCCGATGCCCCCGGCGCGCAGCCGCTGCAGGGGCTGGACCAGCCCACCGTGCGGTTTGAGAACGTGCACTTTGCCTACGACCCTGCGCGACCCATTCTGCAAGGCGTGAGCTTTGAAATCCCTGCTGGCAAGACGGTGGCGGTGGTGGGGCCCTCCGGCTCGGGCAAGTCCACGCTGGCGCGGCTGCTCTTCCGCTTCTACGACATCCAGCAGGGCCGCATCACCATTGCGGGGCAAGAGATTCGCAGCGTGACGCAATCCAGCGTGCGGCAGGCCATTGGCATCGTGCCGCAAGACACGGTGCTCTTCAATGACACCGTGGCCTATAACATTGCCTATGGCCGCACGGGTGCCACGCAGCAAGAGGTGGAGGCCGCCGCCAGCGCCGCGCGCATCCACGACTTCATCGCCGCCACGCCCAAGGGCTACGCCACCATGGTGGGCGAGCGGGGACTCAAGCTCTCGGGCGGTGAAAAGCAGCGCGTGGCCATTGCGCGCACGCTGCTCAAGAACCCGCCCATCCTCATCTTTGACGAAGCCACCAGCGCGCTGGATTCGGCCAACGAACGTGCCATCCAGGCCGAGCTGCAAAGCGCCGCGCAGAACAAGACCACGCTGCTGATTGCGCACCGCCTCTCCACGGTGGTGGACGCGCACGAGATTCTGGTCATGGATGCGGGGCGCATCATCGAGCGCGGCACCCATGCCCAGCTGTTGGCCCGAGGGGGCCGTTACGCGAACATGTGGGCCTTGCAACAAAGCGATGGTGCCGCCTGATTCCACTGTTTTAGAACGTTAAAAACCATGAAGCCTGTCCTGCTTGCCCTTACTTTCCTGTCGGAAGAACACCGTGCCCAGATGGCCGAGGTGTTTGAAGTCATCTACGCGGCCGATGCGCCATCGGCCGCAGCCGCCATTGCCCAGCACGGGCCCCGCGTGCGGGTGGCGCTCACCATTGGGGCCATTGGTTTGTCCCCCGCGCAGATCGATGCGCTGCCTGCCCTCACGCTGATCTGCGTGCTGGGTGCTGGTTATGAAAACGTGGCGGTAGACCACGCCAAGGCGCGTGGCATCGTGGTGGCCACCGGTGCGGGCACCAACGACGACTGCGTGGCCGACCACACCTGGGGCCTGCTGATTGCGGCGCAGCGCCGCATCCTGCCGCTGGACAAGGCCACGCGGGCCGGTGTGTGGCGCACGGCGCTGCCGCTGCCACCCAACGTGTCGCACAAGCGCCTGGGCATCATTGGCCTGGGCACCATCGGTAAGAAGATTGCGCAGCGCGCGCTGGGCTTCGAGATCGAGGTGGGTTACCACAACCGCAGCGCACGCACCGATGTGCCCTACCGCTACTTTGCCGAGGTGGCAGCGCTGGCCGAGTGGGCAGACTTTCTCGTCATCGCCACGCCCGGCGGCGCTGGCACCAAGCATCTGGTCAACGCCGCCGTGCTGAACGCGCTGGGCCCACGCGGCGTGGTGGTCAACATTGCGCGTGGCAGCGTCATCGACACAGCCGCCCTGGCCGCCGCGCTGCGCGAAGGCCGCATTGCCGCAGCGGGGCTGGACGTGTATGAGAGCGAACCTGCGCCCCCGGCCGAGCTGCTGGACCTGGACAACGTGGTGCTCACCCCCCATGTGGCGGGCTGGTCGCCCGAAGCGGTGCAGAACTCGGTGGATCGCTTCATGGAAAACGCCCGCCGCCACCTGGCGGGCGAAGCACCTGTGACGCCGCTATGAGCATCAAATCGGCCTCTAGCGCTTTATCAATATGCGCAGGTAGCTATGAAATCAATAGCATCTGCGTAGGGCAGCGTGCGGGCCAACCCGGGAGCGGCACATGACGCTGGACCTGGCCGAACTGCAGCAGCGCCTGCGCGCCTTTGCCGCTGCCCGGCAATGGCAGCCGTACCACACGCCCAAGAACCTGGCCATGGCGCTGATGGTGGAGGCGGCCGAGTTGCAGGAGCTGTTCCAGTGGCTCACGCCCGAGGAATCGCAACAGCTCACCGCCGACTCCGAGCAGAAGGAGCGTGTGGGTGAAGAGATGGCTGATGTGCTGCTCTACCTGCTGCAACTGGCCGACCACACCGGTGTGGATCTGTGTGATGCGGTGGAGCGCAAGCTGGTGAAGAACGCCATCAAGCACCCAGTGCCTTAGCCCGCACTAATTGCGACTACGCAGAGTCGCCATAGCGAAAAATGCCATGAGTGCCGCCAGTGCGGCGGTCGTGTACTCACTCAGCGTAGGCACTGAAGTGGTCGCGGTGGCCGTGGCAGGTGGTGTGACAACAGTGAACACGATGGTGTCCCCTGAGGTCAGAGTGAATGTCTGACTGCCCGGCGTGAGTCCCAAACCGGCGATTGTTTTGTTGTTGAACGTAGTCGTATTTGAAAACGAGACGCCAGATATGAATCCCAATGGTAGATAGATGCGTTCATCGTTGATGATGAGCGGATCACCTGTCGCTGAATCGCTATCTGTGTGTACGCCACCCGTGAGCTGATGAAACTGTGGGGTCAGGATAGTCTCGACTCTGATACGTGGACCCAATGGACCAAGGCAAAGCGAGTTATCACCCAAGGTACCTGTGCCGCTACCGTTACAGGGAACGGCACTGCTCGTCGGTATGAGTGTCATCCCTGTCGTATCTATGGATCCGCTGCCGTTAATGACTACATTGCTACCGACTTGTGCCGCTGTGATGCTGTACACAGCATGCGCTTGAATGCCAAAGATAGCGAGGGTGACGGCCAAAATAGCTTTTGGAAACTTCATGGTTCTTAAGAAGGTTGAAATTTCGGAAAATCTATGTGGCCGCCGCAGATGGGTCAATGTTTAAATGCGCAAGTATGTTGATTGCTCGTTTTGAGTGATTGGCCACTTTGCTTGGAGCGGCTAACACGACCCAGCGAAGCGGCCCTGGCTAAGTGCTCCGTCGCAGGCAGTGCAATTGGTACGACAAGACGGGACAACGACGCCGAGGGGATTGTGTTAGGCGCTCTTAAGTTGAGCATGAGTGGCTGTGTGTAGGCCAGATTCTTAGAACACCTTCACGGCTCTGAATACCCCTTGGGCCAGCCGCCGCTGGCGTGGTTGCACTCTTGCCAGTCGCGCCCGCGCGGCGTGTGGCCGATGCCGGGGTTGAAGGTGTTGGTCGGGTCCAGTGATTGGTAGAAGCCCGCCAGCGCAGGTTTGGCCACGTACAGGTGGCCCACGTTGTGCTCGGCGGGGTATTCGGCGCGGCGCTCGTCCAGCAGCTCCCACATGCGGTGCTCCATGGCCAGCGGGTCCACGCCCTTCTTCACGATGTAGTCCTGGTGGAACACATGGCAGAAGAAGTGCCCGTAGTACAGCTTGTGAACCACATCGCGCTCCACGTCCTGGGGCAGTTGCTCCACCCATTCGCGGTCGTTGCGGCGCAGGGCAATGTCCAAGGCCACGATGTCTTCGACCTCGCTGCGGTGCACCTCGCGGTAGCGGATGGCAGCGCCTGCAATCGCAAAGCGGTGCAGGAAGGCTTTGCGGCCTTCGTCGGCATCGCACTCAAACCAGCCGCCAGCGGTGTGCGCAGGCGCAAAGTGTTCGGCCAGAAAGGCGCGCGTGGCTTCCACCTGGTCGTTCGATACACGCACCAGCAGGTGGTGCTCGTACAGGTCGCGCCACTGGCGCACACGCCGGGGCAGGTGGCTGGGCAGCAGGCGCGTCACGGCCTGGATGGCGTGGTCCACAAAGCCGCGCAGGCCGATGCGTTCAAAGAAACCATCAAACCGGCTCTTGAGTGCAAAGGCCGCAGGCACGCGGGCCGTGCCAAAGCGGTCGATGAGCAGGAAGGTGTCCTTGCCGTACTTCTCGCCAATGTCGAACGCTGTGCGGTGGATGTATTCACCGGCAATGGGCGGGCGGGGCAGGGCGGTGAGCAGGTGGCGGCGCACGGCGGTGAAGTCATCGGGCGTGTTGCTGCCGATGTAGAACACGGTGCTGGGTTCCTTGGGGAAGGTGTCCAGCCGCACGGCAAACAGGCACACCTTGCCGGCAGAGCCCGAGGCCTCGAACAGGCGGGACGGGTCGGCATTGAAGCGGGCGGGGGTGTCCGCATCCACAGCGCGTACGTCCTGGGCGTAGCGGGCATCAGAGGCTGCGCGGCCTGTGTCGCGTTCAACGTCGCCCTCGGCATAGTCGCCGTTTTGCAGCCGGGTCAGGATCTCTTCGGGCGTGTTGCCCAGGGCGATGCCCAGGTGGTTCACCAGCTCCAGTGTGCCGTTGTCCTTCACGCGGGCATACAGGGCCAGTTCGGTGTACGCGGGGCCCCGGCGCACCAGCGCGCCGCCCGAGTTGTTGCAGATGCCGCCCAGCACCGATGCGCCGATACACGACGAGCCGATGACCGAATGGGGTTCACGCCCCAGCGGAGCCAGTGTCTGCTCCAACTTGTCCAGGGTGGCACCGGGCAGGCACACCACCTGATCGCCCCCGGCAATCACCTGCACACCGGTGATGCGCAGCGTGTTCACCAGCACGATCTCGCGGTCGTAGTTGGCACCGTCGGGGGTGGAGCCACCCGTCAGGCCCGTGTTGGCCGCCTGCATGATGACGATGCGGTTGGCAGCCACAGCAGCCTGCAGCACCTTCCACTGCTCCAGCAAGGTGCCTGGGCGCACTACGGCCAGCACCGGGCCTTCGCCCGTGCGGTGGCCTTTGCGAAAGCGCCGGGTGGCCTGGTCGTCGGTCAGCACATGGGCGGCACCCACGGCGTCGCGCAATTGCGCAAGCAAAGCCTCACGGCTGATGTGTGGGGCGGCGCTCATGCTTCACGCACCAGCAAGTCAGCGGAGATGTCGGCCACTTTGGCCACGCTGGTCAGCGTCATGGCCACGCGCATTTCTTTTTCCAGCAGCTCCAGCAGGTGCTTGACGCCCGCCTCGCCCGCAGCGGCCAGCGCATAGATGTAGGCGCGCCCGATCATTGCGCAGTCGGCGCCTAGGGCAATGGCGCGCACCACGTCCAGCCCGTTGCGGATGCCCGAGTCGGCCAGGATCTTGATCTGGCCCTGCACCGCGTCGGCAATGGCGGGCAAGGCGCGGGCCGACGACAGCACGCCGTCGAGCTGGCGGCCACCGTGGTTGGAGACGATGATGCCGTCCGCGCCGAAGCGCACGGCGTCCTTGGCGTCTTCAGGGTCCAGGATGCCCTTGATGACCATCGGGCCCTTCCAGAAGGCGCGGATCCACTCCAGGTCTTTCCACGAGATGGACGGATCGAAGTTGGCGCTCAGGTAGCCCATGTAGTCCTGCAGGCCCGTGGGGCTGCCCCGGTAGGCGGAGATGTTGCCCAGGTCGTGCGGGCGGCCCAGCAGGCCCACGTCCACCGCCCAGAACGGGTGTGTGATGGCCTGCCAGTAGCGGCGCAGCGCTGCGTTGGGGCCGCTCATGCCCGAATGCGCGTCGCGGTAGCGGGCGCCGGGCACGGGCATGTCCACCGTGAACACCAGGGTGGTGCAGCCTGCGGCCTGCGCACGCTCCAGCGCGTTCTGCATGAAGCCCCGGTCTTTCAGCACGTACAGCTGGAACCACATGGGGCGCTTGATTTTTGGCGCCACTTCTTCGATGGGGCAGACCGATACGCTGGACATGGTGAACGGAATGCCGTGCCTGCTGGCCGCGCGGGCGGCCTGCACCTCGCCGCGGCGGCGGTACATGCCCGTCAGGCCCACGGGCGAGAGGGCGACAGGGATGCTGAGCTTTTCGCCAAACAGCTCGATGCTGGTGTCGAGCTGGCTCATGTCTTTGAGTACGCGCTGGCGCAGGGCCACGGCGGCAAAGTCGTCCACATTGCGGCGCAGTGTCTGCTCGGCATACGAGCCACCGTCGATGTAGTGGAACAGGAAGGGCGGGAGAAGCTTTTGCGCCACCGTGCGGTAGTCGGCGCTGGAGGAGATGATCATGGTGGTGGCTGTCTCAGGTCTTGGGGGCTAGATCCAGGGGCAGGCGCATGGAGCGTTCGCGCCGTGCGCGGTCTTCGTCCATGCGCTGGATGGTGGTGCGCACATGCTCCAGGTGCTCGCCAATGCACTCGCGCGCGCGCTGCGGGTCTCCGTCGAGGATTGCCTGCATCAGCGCCTGGTGCTGCGCCGTCAGCGCCTGCAGCGTGACGGGCGCGCTCAGGCGGAACATGTCGTGGCGGTTGCGCTCCACGGTGGAGAGCACCACGGTGAACAGGCTGTGCATCACCTGCACCAGTACCAGGTTGTGCGAGGCTTCGGCAATGGCCAGGTGGAACTGCGCGTCGGCGCGCGCAGCCAGCTCGGCGTGGCCGCTTTGCTGGTGCTGCAGCATCACTTCAAAGCAGCGCTGGATGTGGGCTTTGTCCTGCGCGGTGGCGCGCTGTGCGGCCAGCCAGGCGGTGCTGGTTTCGAGCGCATGGCGGGTTTCCAGCACGTCGTAGCGGTAGTGCGGGTCTGATTCGATCAGGCCTGCCAGGGGCACCATGGCTTCCTGCAGCCAGTCCGCCGGTTTGTTGGTCTGCTGCACGTAGGTGCCATCGCCGCGCCGGGCCGAGAGCACGCCCTGGCTGGTGAGTTTCTGGATGGCTTCGCGCACCGAGGTGCGCGACACCCCCAGCTCCTCGGCCAGTTGCCGTTCGGCGGGCAGCTTTTGTCCGGGCTGCAGTCCGCGTTCTTGCACCAGGGCAAGCAGTTTTTCGACAACGTGATCGGCTAGGCGCATGGGGGTTCTCGGATTCAGGGTTTCAATGACCCGGAATCATCCACGTAAACACATAGGCCTGCAGCGTGCAGATGATGCCGATGATGGCGGCGAACACCAGACTGTGCTTGACGGTGAAGCGGAACAGGTCCGATTCCTTGCCCGCCAGGCCCACAGCCGCGCAGGCAATGGCGATGGACTGGGGCGAAATCATCTTGCCGGTGACGCCGCCCGTGGTGTTGGCTGCCACGGTGAGCACGGGCGACAGGCCGAGCTGGTTGGCCGTGGTGGCCTGCAACGCGCCAAACAAGGCGTTGGCCGAGGTGTCCGAGCCCGTGAGGAACACACCAATCCAGCCCAGGAAGGGCGAGAAGAACGTGAACGCCTTGCCCGTGTGGGCCAGCGCCAGGGCCAGCGTGGCCGACAGGCCCGAGTAGTTGGCCACAAAGGCAAAGGCCAGCACCATGCCGATGGAGTAGATGGGGATGACCAGTTCGCGCACCGTCTCGCCCAGCGTGGCCACGGCCTTGGCGGGGGAGAAGCGGGCAAAGGCAATGGTCAGGATGGCGGCAATCAGGATGGCGGTGCCAGTGGCGGACAGCCAGTTGAAGGTGTACACGGCGCCGTAGGGTGTGGCCGCTGCCACCACTGGGGGCATCTTGGCGACCAGCTTGTCCAGCAGGGGCACGGGGATGTTGATGATGGTGGAGGCCAGAGGGCCGCCCGCGGCAAACAGCGCCTTGAAGGGCTTGATGCTCCACAGCGTGACCATGCCCGTCAGGATGATGAAGGGCGACCAGGCCTTGATGATGGCGCCCGCAGTGAGGGGGGCTGTGCTGGCGACCACGGGCTTGGCCGTGGACGTTGCGGTGCTGTCGCTGGTGTCAAAGCGGAAGATGCGCTTGGGCTGCCACACCTTGAGGAAGGCCGTCAGGGCAATCAGCGAGACGATGGCGGAGGTGATGTCAGGCAGCTCGGGGCCAATGTAGTTGGCGGTGAGGAACTGCATCACGGCGAACGAACCGCCACCCACCAGCACGGCAGGCCAGGTCTCCTTCACGCCGCGCCAGCCGTCCATGATCGCCATGATCCAGAACAGCACCAGGATGGTCATGAAAGGCAGCTGGCGGCCAGCCATCTGGCCGATGAGGAACGGGTCCAGCCCCGATACCTGGCCTGCCACGATGACCGGAATGCCCATGGCACCGAAAGCCACGGGTGCGGTGTTGGCGATCAGGCACAGGCCTGCGGCGTACAGCGGCTTGAAGCCAAGGCCCACCAGCAGCGCGGCGGTGATAGCCACGGGGGCGCCAAACCCGGCAGCGCCTTCCAGGAAGGCACCGAAGCAAAAGCCCACCAGGATGAGCTGCAGGCGCTGGTCGTGCGTGACGGACAGGATAGAGCTGCGGATCACATCAAACTGCCCGGTCTTGACCGACAGCTTGTACAGAAACACGGCCGCCACAATGATCCAGGCAATGGGCCACAGGCCGTAGAAGAAGCCATACACGGCCGAGGTCAGCGCCGCGCTCACGGGCATTTTGTAGAACAGCAGCGCCACGCCCAGCGCCAGCAGCACCGTGACGGTGCCTGCCTGGTAGCCCTTGAGCCGCAGCTTGGTCAGGGCCAGAAAGAAGAAGACGATGGGAATGAGCGCGACCAGCGCCGACAGCCAGATGTTCCCGGCCGGGTCGTAGTTTTGTTGCCAGAGGGTTTGCATAACGAAAAACAGACGTTGACACGCAGACACAGGCCAGAGGCCCAGGGCTTTCTTCTCCACTGCGAACGCGCCGATCTTGAGGCGTGGTCTGCGCCAGGGATGCCCTGCATCCCGAGTTCACCCCGTGGCCGTGGAGCCAGACGACGGGCTGATGTGAAAGGGCGGATTGCGCCCGGATTTTCACTCGTAGACTTTGCAAATTGGTATGACCAAAATGCGTTGCTGTGCGAAGTGGGTGGATTCTGGGCTTTTTGATGGCGTCAAACCTATAGGGTAAACACTGATTTTTCGTTATGAGTAAGAAATTTCTCTTATTGGTAATACCAATATTGGTTGTTTGGTTGGACTTTTGAGGGGCAGGTCGTGGGGTGCAACGTGCATCCATCGGATGCATATGGAAGGGGGCTCATAGGGTGATCTGCATGACTCCCTGAGGCCCAGTGATGCTGGTCATGCCCTGAGCACGAATGGGCATAAAAAAAGCTTCTCGCGCCTTGCCCCAGGCGCGAGAAGCTATGTTTTTGATAGCGGAAGGATTCCGCTGACGGCTTCGCTATCGGTTACGTCTTCGGATTACGGCTTGCGTGCTGCGATGGCCTTTTCAGCAGCCGTCACCAGATCGGCGCCAATCTGGTTCTTCCACTTGTCGTAAACGGGGCGCGTGGCCTTCACGAAGGCTTCGCGCTCGGCGGCAGACAGCTGGGTCACCGTCACGCCGTTGGCGGCAATTTCCTTGAGCAGGGGCTTGTCGGCCTCCACCATGCCTTTGCGGGCGATGGCGATTTCTTCCTTGCCTGCGTCAATGGCTGCTTGCTTCACGATTTCGCGGTCGGCAGGCGTCCAGCTGTTCCAGATGTCCTTGTTCACCACAAAGATCAGCGGATCGTTCACGTAGCCCCACATGGTGATGTGTTTTTGCGCCACGGTGTGCAGCTTGGCGGCCTGGTAGACGGCAATGGGGTTCTCCTGGCCGTCCACCGCGCCGCTGGCGAAGGCGGGCTGGGCATCGGCCCAGCTCATCTGCGTGGGATTGGCGCCCAGGGCGGTGAAGGTGTCGAGGAACAAAGGCGAGCCCACCACGCGGATCTTCAGGCCCTTGAGGTCTGCGGGGCTCTTGATGGCCAGCTTGGAGTTGGAGATTTCGCGGTAGCCGTTTTCGCCCCAGGCCAGGGGCATCACGCCTGCCTTGTCCAGGGTGGCAAAGACCTGTTTGCCCACCTCGCCCTGGGTCACGGCATCAACCGCAGCGTAGTCAGGGAACAGGAAGGGCAGCGAGAACAGATTGAGTGCCTTGACCTGGGGCGACCAGTTGATGGTGGAGCCCACAGCCATGTCGATCACGCCCTGGCGCAGCGCGCTGAACTCACGGGTCTGGTCACCCTGGATCAGCGACACGCCGGGGTAGAGCTTGATGTTGATGCGGCCCTGGGTGCGCTCGCGGACCTTGTTGGCCCACAGCTCGCCACCCTTGCCCCAGGGGAAGGCGGTGCCCAGCACAAGCGACATGCGGTACTCGCTTTTGTACGCGGTCTGCGCGATGGCGGCGGGGGCTGTGAAAGCCAGCGCGGCTGCAGCGGCCACGGCAGAGGTGAGGAAGGTGCGCAGTTTCATGAAGTCTCCTTGCTATAAAAAATGGAGCTTGCTGCGCTTTATCCATAAGCGCCAGCAGGCATTTCTATCAGGTTCAATAACCCATCTGGGCGGGTAGCCACAGCGCCAGTTGCGGGAAGGCAATCACCGCCACCATCACCAGGAACATGGCAAACAGCATCCAGCCCACCCAGCGGACGGTGGACTCCATGCGGACCCCGGCGATGCGGCAAGACACCATCAGGTTCACGGCCAGCGGTGGGGTGAATTGGCCGAGAGCAACCTTCAGCGTCAGGATCACGCCGAACCAGACCGGGTCCCACTTGTAGTGCTGCATGATGGGCAGGAGCAGCGGCACAAAGATCAGGAAGATCGAGATGCCATCGAGGAACATGCCCACCGTGATGAGCAGCACGATGAGTAGTGCGAGCACGCCGTACTCGCCCAGCCCCGAGTGCACGATGGCATTGGCCACGGGATCGATCACACCGAGGGTGGAGAGGGAGTACGCAAAGATGCCCGCGAGCGAGACCACCAGCAGGATGACGGCCGACAGCTCGCCCGATTCACGCAGGATGGGGAACAGGTCGCGCACGGTGATCGTGCGGTGGATCACCATGCCCACGAACAGGCCGTAGAACACGGCCACCACGGCGGCTTCCGTCGGTGTGAACCAGCCCGCGCGCATGCCGCCCAGAATGACCACGGGTGCAGCCAGGCCCCAGGTGGCTTCGCGCAGGCTCTTCCAGAACGGTGGGCGGGGCATTTCGGCCTCCAGCGCGCCCATCTTGTGCTTGCGGGCCATCCATACGGCGGGCACGATCAGCGCCACGCCCGCGAGAACGCCCGGCACCATGCCTGCTGCAAACAGGGCGGGTACCGATGCACCGGGCACCAGCACGGAATAGATGATGAAAGCCACCGAGGGCGGGATCAGGATGTCGGTGGCCGCTGCCGCGCCCACCACGCTGGCCGAGAACGAAGGCGGGTAGCCCGCACGCGACATGGCTGCAATCATTACGCCGCCCACGGCGGCCGCATTGGCCGGGCCGGAGCCCGAAATGCCGCCCAGGAACATGGCCACGGCAATGGCTACCAGCGGCAGCATGCCCGGGCCGCGGCCCACGATGGCGACGGCAAAGTTGACAAGGCGCAGCGCCACGCCCGAGCGGTCAAAAATGGAGCCGACCAGCACGAACATCGGAATGGCCAGCAACGGATATTTGCCCAGCCCGGCGTAGAAGTTCTGCGGTACGGCCAGCAGGCCAAACCACTGGCTGTCTGCATTGGCCAGCGCAATGGCGGCGGCGCCCGCCAGGCCCAGGGCGGCACCAATGGGCACGCCCACAAACATCAGGCCCAGGAAGGCGACAAAAAGCAGGGTGGCGATCATGCGGATACCCCTGGTTCATTCACATCGGCGTCGTCCGCATCCTTGGCCTTGATGCGCCGCATGAACAGCCCCACGGCACGCGCCGTGATGAGGGCCGAGAACACCGGCAACCAGATCGAATACCACCATTGCGGCACCCCAATGCCAGGCGAGGTTTCACCAAAACGGTAGTCGTCCCACACCACGCGCACGCTGAGCACGGCAATCACGCCGAACAGCAAGGCCACAGTGGCTGCGCCCAGCAAGGCCAGGCGCTTTCTTCGCTGGGCGGAGCCGCCTTCAGCAAAGTATTCGATACGGATGTGCTGGTCGCGGGCTACGGCTGCAGAGCCTGCAATGAGCGCCAGCGCGATCATCAGAAAGACGGAAATTTCCTCGGTCCAGGCGAACGAGGAGTTGGTGAAGTAACGCACCAGCACGTTCGCAAAGGTGATGAGGGCCAGTAGCGCCATGACGATGACGGTCAGCCAGTCTTCGATGCGCAAAGAGCGGGGCTCCGTCTCTGGCTCGGATGGGCAGGGTGTGGGGTTGGAGGACATGGAGAGGATGGGCAAAAGCAAGAAAGCGGAGGCGGTCTCGCGACGGGGGTGGGCCTGCGAGCTGAGGACTGGATGCGCGCTTGGCCGGTGGGGTGCAAGGCCAGTGGCGAACAGGGCACGGGGTGTGTGCTGTCGGTCATCGATTATCTGGTGGGGTGTGGGGGAATTGAGGGCGCTGATCTACTGGTAAACCCGCACGGCACGCGCGTCCCGCGGTCCCGTGCGGCCCGAGGCGGAAGCGGATAATGCGGCCGATGGAAACCAAGTGGTTAGAAGATTTCGTCAGCTTGGCGGAAACGCGCAGTTTCAGTCGCTCGGCTCAGTTGCGGCACGTGACCCAGCCCGCGTTTTCGCGGCGCATCCAGGCGCTGGAAGCCTGGGCGGGCACCGATCTGGTGGATCGCAGCTCCTATCCCACGCGGCTCACGCCTGCAGGCAAAACGCTGTATGACCAGGCCCTGGAGATGCTGCAGGCCCTGCAAAACACCCGGGCCATGCTGCGCGCGCACACCAGTGCAGGCAAGGACATGATCGAGTTTGCGGTGCCGCACACGCTGGCATTCACGTTCTTCCCCGCCTGGGTGTCGAGCTTGCATGACAAATTCGGCCCCTTCAAAAGCCGCCTGATTGCCCTGAATGTGCACGACGCCGTGATGCGGCTGGTGGAGGGGGGGTGCGATCTGCTGATTGCCTACCACCACTCCTCGCAGCCCTTTCAGCTTGATGCGGACCGCTACGAAATGGTGAGCCTGGGGCAAGAGGTTCTATCCCCTTACAGCAAGCCGGATGCCGATGGCGAACCCATCTTCCGTCTGCCGGGCCGGGCAGGGCAGCCGCTGCCTTACCTGGGCTATGCGCCGGGAGCGTACCTGGGCCGCGTGACGGAGTTGATCCTCAAGGAGTCCCACACGCCCATTCACCTGGAGCGGGTGTACGAAACGGACATGGCCGAGGGCCTCAAAGCCATGGCGCTGGAGGGGCATGGCGTGGCCTTTCTTCCCCACAGCGCGGTCAAAAAGGAGCTGCGCGCCAAGCGTCTGGTCAGTGCCGCTCCGTCGGGCTCCGAAGGGCTGCAGATGCTCATGGATGTGCGCGCCTACCGAGAGAAACCTGCGGGCAAGGAGTCCCCCAAAGGCACGGCCCAGGCCTTGTGGGCTTACCTCCAGGCGCAGGCAAACCCATGCTAAGGGTAAATACCGACATAAAAATTTTGCATAGTTGAGCGCGCATTCGGCATTGGAATTTCATGGAAACGAAACGTAAAGTTCGCGCCGTGCTCAGCCTCCATTCCGCGCAAGTGGCGTAAATGAAGGCGTGGCACGAAGCTTGCATACCCTGTTTCGTTCACTTACCGAGAAACCGCATGAAAGTTCAGCATTGGGGATTGGCGTGGTGCCTCACGGCCCTGTGCTGTGCATCGACAGCCACCGCGGCAACCGTTCTGGAGCGCATCAGTTCCGGGGGCAAGCTGGTCATTGCGCACCGCGAGTCTGCCGTGCCTTTCTCGTATGTGGATTCGGCTTCGGGCAAGCCCGTGGGCTACGCCGTCGATCTGTGCCTGCGCATTGCAGAGGTGGTGCGCAAAAAGACAGGCCGCAAGGACATGGCGGTTGAATTCGTGCAAGTCACCCCTGCCAACCGCATTGAAATGATCGAGCAGGGCAAGGCGGATCTGGAGTGCGGTTCCACCACCAACAACGCCGAGCGCCGCCAGAAGGTGGCCTTTACCGTCCCTCACTTCATCACCGGGGCTCGACTGCTGGTCAAGGCTTCCAGCGCCGTGGATCGCCTGGAAGACCTGCAGGGCAAGACACTGACCTCCACCAAAGGGACCACCCCTTTGAAGGCGGTGACCCAGGCCAACCGTGAGCGCCTGATGGGTATCAACATCGTGGAAGCGCCCGACCATGCCAAAGGTGTGGAGATGGTGGAGAAGGGCGAGGCCGAAGCGTTCCTGATGGACGACGTGCTGCTTTACGGGCTTGCTGCTTCGCGGCCCGATCCCAAGGCATTGAAGGTGGTGGGCCGCTTCGTCACCACAGAGCCTCTGGCCATCATGCTGCCCAAGGACGATCCCGAGTTCAAGAAGCTTGTGGATGAGGAAATGCGCCGGCTGGTGACCAGCCGCGAGATATATCCCATCTACGACAAATGGTTTGCCCAACCCATTCCGCCCCACAATAAGGCGCTGAACATACCAGTCAGCTACTTGTTGAGGGACTTTTGGAAGTACCCTACCGACCAGGTGCCGTTCTGAATAAGATTACCGGCTGTGTAGTTCCCCTCTGGATGTCCTGGCCTTGTCGGCATGACCGGCAAGGGCGGGCGTCTCACCCCTCCCTTTTTGATAGACCCCTAAGGAGATATTCATGAAAAAGCATTTGCTGGCAATTGCCGTGACCGCACTGGCTGCAGGCAGCGCGTTTGCCCAAGCTAACGACACGCTGGCCAAGATCAAGGCTTCCGGCAGCGTGACCCTGGGGGTGCGTGAGTCCTCTGGCCTGTCCTATACCTTGGGCAATGGCAAGTACGTGGGCTTCCACACAGAAATGGGTGAAATCATCCTGGCCGACATCCAGAAGCAACTGGGCCTGTCCAAGCTGGAAGTGAAGTACCAGCCCGTGACATCGCAAAACCGCGTGCCCCTGGTGACCAACGGCACCGTGGACCTGGAGTGCGGCTCCACCACCAACAATGCTGCACGCCAGAAGGATGTGGCCTTTGCCGTGACCACTTACGTGGAAGAAGTGCGCATTGCCACCAAGGCCAACTCGGGCGTGACCTCGATCAAGGATCTGAACGGCAAGACCGTGGCCACCACCACTGGCACTACTTCGGTGCAAACCCTGCGCAAGCATGAGCGCGCTGGTGGTATCGACTTCAAGGAAGTGTTCGGCAAGGACCACGCTGACAGCTTCCTGATGCTGGAAACCGGCCGTGCAGACGCCTTCGTGATGGACGGCTCCATCCTGGCAGCCAACATCTCCAAGTCCAAGAACCCCGCCGACTACAAGATCGTGGGCGAAGTGCTGAGCGTGGAACCCATCGCCTGCATGTTGCGCAAGGACGATGCTGCCTTCAAGAAGGCTGTGGACGATTCCATCAAGCGTCAGATCAAGGACGGCTCGCTGGCCAAGCTGTACGACAAGTGGTTCATGCAACCCGTGCCACCCACCAACACCAAGATTGGCCTGCCACTGTCTGACGCCACCAAGGAAGCTTGGGCCAACCCCAACGACAAGCCCATGGAAGACTACGCCAAGAAGTAATTCCTGAATGACTGCCGCCCCTTCGAACAGCGGGTTTGAAGGGGCTTTTTTGTTGGGCTCTCAAAAGGTTGTGCCCAACGCAATATCAAGACTTGAAGGGGTGATCCTATGAGTTGGGATTGGCAGGTGTTCTGCCAGGACACCATGGAGAGGCAAGTGGTTGAGGGCTGCTTTGGCAAAGGCGGCGATATCACTTACCTGGACTGGATGATGTCTGCCTGGGGGTGGACTGTTTCCGTTTCGCTGCTGGCCCTGGTGCTGGCATTGGTCATTGGCTCGCTGATCGGTACGCTGCGCACCTTGCCCAACAGTCCGCTGGTCGTGCGCCTGGGCAATGCGTGGGTAGAGTTGTTCCGCAATATTCCGCTGCTGGTGCAGATTTTTGTGTGGTACCACGTGGTTCCCACGCTGGTGCCTGCAATGAAGCAGGTGCCCGGCTTTGTGCTGGTGGTGTTTGCGCTGGGCTTTTTCACTTCGGCACGGGTGGCTGAGCAGGTGCGCTCGGGCATCCAGGCGTTGCCTCGCGGTCAACGCTATGCGGGCCTGGCGATGGGGTTCACCACCTTCCAGACCTACCGCTATGTGCTGCTGCCCATGGCGTTTCGCATCATCATCCCGCCGCTGACCAGCGAGACGATGAACATCTTCAAGAACTCGTCCGTGGCGTTTGCCGTGTCGGTGGCAGAGCTCACGATGTTTGCCATGCAGGCGCAGGAAGAAACCTCTCGCGGCATCGAGGTGTACCTGGGCGTGACGGGGCTCTACATCATTTCGGCTTTTGCCATCAACCGCATCATGGCGTTCATCGAAAAGCGTGTGCGCATTCCTGGCGTGGTGATTGCCGGTGCCTCGGGTGGAGGCCATTGACATGAATCTCGATTTTTCGTTCTACAACTGGGACCTGATCTCCAACTTCGTCCTCAAGGGCTTTTACTTCAGCATCATGCTGACGGTGATTGCCACGATGGGTGGCGTGCTGTTTGGAACCCTGCTGGCACTGATGCGTCTGTCGGGGCGCAAGTGGCTGGACGTGCCTGCCACCATTTATGTCAACGGCATGCGCAGTATTCCGCTGGTGATGGTGATCCTGTGGTTCTTCCTGCTGATGCCCGCCATCATTGGCCGCCCCATCGGCGCAGAAGTGTCTGCCGTGGTGACCTTCATTGCGTTCGAGGCGGCTTACTTCAGCGAGATCATGCGCGCAGGTATCCAGTCCATTCCCCGTGGTCAGGTGTTTGCCGGCCAGGCGCTGGGCATGACGTACGCGCAGAACATGAAGCTGGTGGTGCTGCCCCAGGCCTTCCGCAACATGCTGCCCGTGCTGCTCACGCAGACCATCATCCTGTTCCAGGATACGTCGCTGGTGTACGCGATCGGCGCCTATGACATGCTCAAGGGCTTTGAGGTCGCAGGCAAGAACTTCGGTCGTCCGATCGAGGCCTATCTGGCCGCAGCAGGGTTGTATTTTGTGATGTGCTACGCGCTGTCCTGGATGGTCAAGCGCCTGCACCAGAAGATTGCCATCATCCGGTGATCCGAGAGATTGAGGAATAGAAAATGATCGAACTCAAAAACGTATCCAAGTGGTATGGCCCCGTGCAGGTGCTCAACGAGTGCTCGGCCACCATCAAGAAGGGCGAGGTGGTGGTGGTGTGCGGTCCTTCGGGCTCGGGCAAGTCCACCCTGATCAAGACCATCAACGCGCTGGAACCCTTCCAGAAAGGCGAGATTACCGTGGACGGCGTGAAGCTGCACGACCCCAGCACCAACCTGCCCAAGCTGCGCAGCCGCGTGGGCATGGTGTTCCAGCACTTCGAGCTGTTCCCCCACCTGTCGGTGACCGACAACCTCACCATCGCGCAGATCAAGGTGCTCGGCCGCAGTGCGGACGACGCCAAGAAGCGCGGCCTGAAGATGCTGGAGCGCGTGGGCCTCATTGCCCACAAGGACAAGTTCCCCGGCCAGCTCTCGGGTGGTCAGCAGCAGCGTGTGGCCATTGCACGCGCACTGTCCATGGACCCCATCGTGATGCTGTTCGACGAACCCACTTCGGCGCTCGACCCTGAAATGGTCGGCGAAGTGCTGGACGTGATGGTGGGCCTGGCCAACGAAGGCATGACCATGATGTGCGTGACGCACGAAATGGGCTTTGCCAAGAAGGTTAGCAACCGCGTGATCTTCATGGACGTGGGTGGCCGCATTCTGGAGGACTGCTCCAAGGAAGAATTCTTCGGCAATCCCGATGCGCGCCAGCCTCGTACCAAGGACTTCCTCAACAAGATCCTGCAGCACTGATCTGTCTGCAACGCTGGACTCTTGCCAAGGCACCTTCGGGTGCCTTTTTCATGGGACCAGCACAGGCCGGGCATGTCCGCGGACCGGCGCCGCGCGCCAGCCTTCGTGCGGATTTTTGGCAGATTCCTATCGGCGCGAAGGTTTGCGCACGGGCGTCTCGCTCACGATGAGCTGCTGGTCTTCCACATCCTTCCACAAGGCATCGCGGCGCTTGAGGGCTTCGGAGACGACGGCGTGCCGTAGCTGCGCCACTGCCGACACCAGTGCATTGCA
The DNA here is from genome assembly GCF_037101375.1 of Acidovorax sp. DW039. Lineage (NCBI taxonomy): Bacteria > Pseudomonadati > Pseudomonadota > Betaproteobacteria > Burkholderiales > Comamonadaceae > Acidovorax > Acidovorax sp. DW039. The sequence goes on from NZ_AP029019.1 coordinate 870,367, forward strand.
CAAGAAGAATGCGGCGGTGTACGAATCAAACGGTGACGCATTGGATGTGCGCACCAGGATGTGCTCGTGCGCCAGTGCCGCCAGGGGCGCTGCGGGGCTGTCGGTGATGACCATTACCTGCGCACCCGCTTCACGAAAGCGCTGTGCCACTTTCACCGGGCCGCTGGCATAGCGGCGAATGCTGAAGGCCAGCAGCACATCCTCTGGCTGCACCCACAGCAACTGGTCGGTGGTGTCCATGGCCCCGGCACCCAGCTCCTGCACGCCGGGGCGGCACATGTTCAGGTGCAGGGCCAGCCACGAACCCACGGGCGCGCTGTTGATCTGGGCGAGCACATGGATGCGGCCCTTGTCCTGCGCCAAGCGGAGGGCCATGGCTTCAAAGGCTGCCATGTTCAGCCCTTCGCGTGTGGCTGTCAGGTTGTGCTGGTCGTGCAGCAGCGCATCGTCCACGCACTGCAGCAGGCTGCGCTCAGCGCCAATGGTCACCGGGGCGCGCTGGCCTGCGGTCTGCAGCATGGCCGTCACTTCGGCGCGGGCTTCGCGCTGCGCTTCGGCGTAGCTGGCATAACCCAGCTTGGCAAACAGCCGCACCACGGTCGATGCGCTGGTGCCATTGCGCGCCGCCAGCGCCGTGGCGGACTCCAGCAGCGCGTGGGGATATTCCCGCCCCAGCGCGTCGGCCAAGGCGCGTTCGCTGCCCGTCAGATCAGCGCTGTGCCGTACCAAACGCTCCGTCAGCAAGCCGCCAGAGTTTTGCAATGATGATTTCATGAGGTTGGTTTATTGCAATGAGTATTGCAAATGCCTGCGCCGCGTGCAACACTGAGGGTCAGATTTTCCACCCGTGATCGGGTGCTTTGAACAGGTTCTGAGAAGGATGACTCATGCAGGATACCCTTGAAGCCAGCGTTGCCCAGGCGGCCAAGCCGGTGCTGGACTGGCTGGCCAGCCAGCAGCAAGCCATGCAAGACTTGTTGCAGAAGGTGGTCAATATCGACAGCGGCAGCCGCGATGAAGCGGGGGTGACTGCGGTGGCGCACGCACTGGCCGAACGCCTGCAGGCCGCAGGCGTGCCCGTGCAGTTCGAGCCTGTGACCGGCTATGGCGTGCTGCTGCATGCGCAGGTGAATGCCACCGGGCAGGGGGCGCCTATCGTCCTGATGGGGCACATGGACACCGTGTACCCCGCAGGCACCGTTGCCAAGCGGCCTTACCGCGAGGAAGCGGGCCGTGCCTACGGCCCGGGCGTGGCTGACATGAAATCGGGCCTGGTGCTCAACGTGTTTGTGGCCGAGGCCTTTGCCCGCTGTGGCGAGCTGAGTGCCCCCTTGCACCTGTTCTTCTCGTGCGACGAGGAAATTGGGTCCCCCGCCACGCGCGACCTCATCATGAACCGGGTGCGCGGTGCGCGTGCCGTGCTCAATGCCGAGCCAGGCCGCGTCAGCGGCAACCTGGTCACCAGCCGCAAGGGCTCCATGGTGGTGGAGTTTGAAGTGCAGGGCGTGGCCGCGCATGCGGGCATCAACCACGCGGCAGGTGCCAGTGCCATCGAGGCCCTGGCGCGCAAGACGCTGGCCCTGCACGCGCTGACCGACCCCGCCACGGGCGTGACGTGCAACGTGGGTGTGGTGCAGGGCGGAGTGGTGCCCAACATGGTGGCCCCGCATGCCAAGGCCGAGGTGGACCTTCGCTTCACGGCAGACACCGATCCCGACGAATTGCTGGAGCGCGTGCGCGCCATCGTCGAGGAAGAATCCGTGCCCCGCACCCACGGCCGCATCACCCTGCACCGCCGTACGCTGCCGATGAAGCCCACGCCCGACTACCTGCTGGCTCTGTACCAGCGGGGTGCCCGCTCACTGGGTTTTGAGGTGCAAGGCGAGTTCACCGGCGGGGCGGCAGACAGTGGCCTCACCGCCTCGGTGGGGGTGCCCACGCTGTGCGCTACCGGCCCCGTGGGGGGACACGCGCATACCGAGCGCGAGTACTGCGAGCTGAACACCTTTGTGCCCCGGGCCCAGGCCGTGGCGCTGGCCGTGCTGGGCCACCCGTGAGCGGCTTCGCCTTTTCGCAACCTTTTCCTGTTCACCTGTTCTTCTGATTTTTTGAGCTTTTCGATGGCCATGAACACCCCTTCCCGCCGCAGTCTTCTCTCTACTGGCCTGGGCCTTGCAGGCCTGGCCGCTTTGCCCGCCCTGGCGCAAGACAAATTCCCCTCGCGCCCCATCACGCTGGTGGTGCCCTTCCCGCCTGGTGGGTCGGTGGACATCATGGCGCGCCAATACTCCGAGCCACTGTCCAAAGTGCTGGGCGTGCCCATCGTGGTGGAAAACCGCGCGGGTGCAGGCGGGTCGGTGGGTGCGCAGTATGTGGCTCGCGCCAAGGCCGATGGCTACACGCTGGTCGTGTCGTCGCAAAGCAGCCACCTAGCCAACCCGCTGACCCAGTCCAAGGTGGGTTACGACCCGGTGAAGGACTTTGAAAACATCGCCATCCTGGGCCGCCTGCCCAATGCGCTGGTGGTGCACAGCAGCCTGCCGTTCAAGACCTTCAAGGAGTTCATCGACTACGCCAAGAAGAACCCCGGCAAGCTCAACTACGGCAGCGGCGGCGTGGGCAGCATGGGCCAGCTCAATGTGGAAATGCTGAAAGCGGCCACAGGCGCCTTCACCACCCACATCCCCTACCGGGGCGGCACACCGCTGATCACGGCGGTGCTGGGCAACGAGGTGCAGTTCATCCTCGACAACCTGGTCATCATGCTGCCGCATATCCAGGCAGGCAAGGTGCGCGCACTGGCCGTGGCTAACGACCAGCGCCTGCCGCAACTGCCCGATGTGCCCACCCTGGCCGAAGTGGGCTACCCCCAGCTCAACCTCACATCGTGGATTGGCCTGGCTGCGCCCGGCGGCACCCCCGATGCCGTGGTGCAGACCCTGTACAAGGCCGTGCGCGAGGTGGCCACATCGCCTGCCATGATCGCCAACCTCAAGGACCGCGGTGTGATCGCGCCCGAGGAACTGCCTCCCGCCGCTTTCGAGAAGATGATGGCGGATCGCCTCGTCAAGTTTGGTGAGGTGGTCAAGCGCGCAGGCATCACGGCCGAGTGATTGGGGTGAAGCCATTTTGCTGCCCGGCGCATGATGAATAAGCGCAGGCAGCTATTGAATTTGTAGCGTTTAGAGCGGCTAACACAACCCAGCGAAGCGGCCCTGGCTAGGCGTTCCGTCGCTGGCAGTACACGGGGTACGACAAGACGGGACAACGACGCCAGGGGGGTTGTGTTAGCCGCTCTTAGTGCAGTTTTGCCCGGCGCTGCAGGTCTGCGGTGGGTGTGGGCGGCAGCCGCTGCGGCAAGGGTTGGTGGGACAATAGCCCCCCATGACTGCAGCACCCACTACCCCGATCGATACCCTCACCATCACCCGCCCCGACGACTGGCACCTGCATGTGCGCGACGGCGAGCCACTGCACACCGTTGTGCCCCACACGGCCGCCCAGTTCGGGCGCGCCATCATCATGCCCAACCTGCGCCCACCGGTCACCACGGCCGAGCAGGCCCTGGCCTACAAACAGCGCATTCTGGCCGCCGTACCCGCCGGTGTGAGCTTTGAGCCGCTGATGACGCTGTACCTGACGGACAACCTGCCACCCGAGGAGATCGCGCGCGCCAAGGCAGCAGGCGTGGTCGCCTGCAAGCTCTACCCCGCAGGTGCCACCACCAACAGCGATGCGGGCGTGACCGACATCCGCAAGACTTACAAGACGCTCGAAGCCATGCAGAAGGCGGGCATGCTGCTCCTGGTGCACGGCGAGGTGACCAGCAGCGACATCGACCTGTTCGACCGCGAGGCCGTGTTCATCGAGCAGCAACTCATCCCGCTGCGCCGCGACTTCCCTGAACTGAAAATCGTCTTCGAGCACATCACCACCAAAGACGCTGCCGACTACGTGGCGCAGGCCGACCGCTTCACCGCCGCCACCATCACCGCCCACCACCTGCTGTACAACCGCAACGCCATCTTCACGGGCGGCATCCGCCCCCATTACTACTGCCTGCCGGTTCTCAAGCGGGAGACGCACCGCGTGGCGCTGGTGCAGGCCGCCACCAGCGGCAGCAGCAAGTTCTTCCTGGGCACCGACAGTGCACCGCACCCCGCGCACCTCAAGGAACACGCCACCGGCTGCGCAGGCTGCTACACCGCCCACGCAGCCATGGAGATGTATGCCGAGGCCTTCGACAACGCGGGTGCGCTCGACAAGCTCGAAGGCTTTGCCAGCTTCCACGGCCCGGGCTTCTACAACCTGCCGCGCAACACCGGCACCATCACCCTGCGCCGCGAATCGTGGACGCCGCCCGACAGCTTTGTTTTTGGCGAGGCCAACCTCAAACCCCTGCGCGCCGGTGAAGCCCTGCCGTGGCGTCTGGTCTGAGCGACATCGACTGGTCTGCCCCCTGGCTCCAACCCCTGCGTGCGGTGGGGGAGCCTCTGGCCGCACAGGTTGTGCAGGGGGCTACGGTGCATGGGGCTCTGTCACGCGCCAGGTTGGCGGAATCCGCAGCGTGGAACCCGCCTGTGCGCTTTGTTCCGCAGGGCGATCTGCCAGGCGGCAGGGCGTACGAGTCATTCATCTTTGACACCCGCTGCGTGCCCACGCGCGACAACCTGCACGACTTTTTCAACGGCCTGGTCTGGGGGCACTTTCCCGAAACCAAGCGCCGCATGAATGCGCTGCAGGCACAGGCCATTGCCGCCGACGGTATCGGCGCCGTGCGTGGCCCGCTGCGCGATGCGCTCACCGTGTTCGATGAAAACGGAGCCTTGCTGCTAGCCCCCGAGCCGCTGTGGAACGCGCTGCGTGCGCGCCAGTGGCAACGCCTGTTCGTGGAGCTGCGTCCGTTGTGGAAAGAGGCGCGACTGGTACTGTTCGGCCATGCGCTGATGGAGAAGCTGGTCTCACCCCGAAAACCTATCGTGGCGCACGTCTATCCAGCGCAGGCAGCTATGAAAGATATAGCAAGCCTGGATGCTTGGCTGGCCCAGGCTTTGCAGCCGGAGACTTGGGCGGCCAAGCCCTTCAGCCCGCTGCCGGTGCTGGGCGTGCCGGGCTGGTGGGCGGCCAATGAAGAGGCGGCGTTCTACGACGATCCGCAGGTGTTTCGCCCGCCGCGCTGAGCCTCGCGTCAAGAGCCGTCCACCAAAAGCCTGCGCGCCATATCTTGTGCGCCGCTCTAATTCCCATTGCGGCCTGGGGGTACGGCCTCTTGCAGGGTTTCGCCCTAACATTGCGCCATCACAGGGGCGATCATGGGTGGGGCTGCATGAGTTTGAGGCGCAAGCGCCTTGATTTCATCGCACACCTCCCCCACATGAGTGTCCACTGGACTTTGTTTCACCCACGGAGAAGCCATGAAACGGATCCTCTTATTTGTCATGACGAACCTTGCGGTCGTCCTCGTACTGGGCGTAGTGGCCAGCCTGCTGGGCGTCAACCGCTACCTCACGGCCAATGGCCTGAACCTCGGCGCGCTGCTCGGCTTCGCGCTCGTCATGGGTTTTGGCGGTGCCATCATTTCCCTGTTGATCAGCAAGCCTGTGGCCAAGTGGTCGTCCGGCGTGCGCGTGATTGACGGCAGCGGCTCGCCCGACGAGCGCTGGATCGTCGAGACCGTGCGCAAGTTTGCCGATCAGGCTGGCATCGGCATGCCCGAAGTCGGCATCTTTGAAGGCGACCCCAACGCATTTGCCACGGGTGCCTTCAAGAACAACGCGCTGGTGGCCGTCTCCACCGGCCTGCTGCAAGGCATGACGCGTGAAGAGGTCGAGGCCGTGATCGGCCACGAGGTGGCCCACATTGCCAACGGCGACATGGTGACCATGACGCTGATCCAGGGCGTGATGAACACGTTCGTGGTGTTCCTCTCCCGCGTCATTGGCTATGCGGTGGACAGCTTCCTGCGCAAGAACGACGAGGAAAGCTCCGGCCCTGGCATCGGCTACTACGTGACCACCATCGTGCTCGACATCGTGCTGGGCTTCCTGGCCTCGATGATCGTGGCCTGGTTCAGCCGTCAGCGTGAATTCCGCGCTGACGCAGGTGCCGCCCAGTTCATGGGCCGCCGCCAGCCCATGATCAACGCCCTGGCCCGCCTGGGTGGCATGCACCCCGGCGAGCTGCCCAAGAGCGTGGCCGCCATGGGCATTGCCGGTGGCATTGGCAAGCTGTTCAGCACCCACCCACCGATCGAAGAGCGCATCGCCGCCCTGCAAAACGCATCGGCTGCACAGAACTCTTGATCTGGCACCTCTGACTCTGCAGTAACCGCTGCAGGGTCAGTCAGGCCCCTCTGCTTCAGGTAGAGGGGCTTTTTTTATGGGCTGGTTTTTCCGCAGCGTCTGGCAATACGGGCGCATCCGCGCCGCTGGATTCGGGAGGCCGGGTCTTGGCCAGGATGAAGTCGATGCAGGTGCGCACGGCACGCGTCTGGTGGCGGTTGGGCAGGTACAGCAGGTACATGTGCGTGCCGAAGATGCTCAGCCGGTATTCGTCCAGCGTGGTGAGCAACTCGCCGCTGTCCAGCTTGTCCTGCACCACATAGTCGGGCACCAGGCCCACGCCCAGCCCCGCCACAATGCCCTGGCGTAAGAACGGAAAGTGCTCTGAAATCATCGTCGGCTCCAGCAGCACCTCGTGCCGCTCGCTGCCCTGGTAGGCGGCCAGGCGCAGGTGCCGCCCCGTCACGCCAGCGGTGATCACCGGGCTGTTGCGCAGCTCGTGCAGGGTGCGGGGCAGCCCGTGCTGGCGGGCGTATTCGCGCGATGCGCAGGCCAGGTAGCGCACATTGCCCAGGCTGCGGGCCACCATGGACAGCGGGGGCTCGGGCACCACGCGCACGGCAATGTCCACCTCGTCGCGCAGGATGTCGGCGCGGTTTTCAAACAGCACATCCAGCACGATGCCCGGGTAGAGGCGCTTGAACTCGATCAGCCAGTCGCTCATCACGATCTGCCCGTAGCCGCTGGGCACGCTGATGCCCACCCGCCCTTGCAGGCTCCGCCCCAGCGAGGTCACGGCCTCGCGCGCCGCCAGGATTTCGTTGTGGATGGCGCGGCCATGCTGGTACAGCCGCATCCCAATCTCGGTGGGCTCCACCCGCCGGGTGGAGCGTTGCACCAGCTGCACCCCCACGTCTTTTTCCAGCTTGGTGAGGTGATAGCTCACGTTGGCGCGCGTCATCTTGAGCTTGCGGGCTGCCTGGCTGAGGTTGCCACTATCGATGATTTCCACCAGCAGGTTCAGGGATTGGGAGTCCATTGGGGGCTTTAGCAGGGGTTAAAAGGGCTCAATTGGATAAATTGATTTGACAGTATGTCAATGAATGATGGGATTGTCATAAGCCATTGTCGCCTTAAGAATGAGGTCAAGCCCACCGGGCGGGATAGGGATCTAGCCCAGCCTGCCTGGAATCAAAACAAGCAAGGAGACAAGTGCATGGCCCATGACGCCACAGCGTCCGTCGTTCAATGGCGGGTGCAGGATGAGGTGCAGATCGTCACCATCGACAACCCCCCGGTCAACGCACTGGGTGCGGCCGTTCGGCAGGGCCTGGTGGCCGCCATGGAGCATGCGGCGCAACAGCCCGGCGTGCGGGCGGTGCTGCTGGTGGGCGCAGGCAAGGCCTTCATCGCTGGCGCGGACATCCGCGAATTTGGCCAGCCCCCTGTCTCCCCCATCCTGCCCGAGGTCTGCCGCGCCATCGAAAACCTAGACAAGCCCGTGGTCGCCGTGCTGCACGGCGCAGCCCTGGGCGGTGGGCTGGAGGTGGCGCTGTCGGCCCACTACCGGCTGGCTTTGCCCGCCGCCACGCTGGGCCTGCCTGAGGTGAACCTGGGCCTGCTGCCCGGCTCGGGCGGCACTCAGCGCGCCCCACGCCTGATGGGCGTGCAGGCCGCCACCACCCTCATGCTCAGCGGTCAACCCCTCAAGGCCCAGGCCGCGCTGCAGGCCGGGCTGGTCGACAAACTGGTGGAAGGCACCGACCCGCTGGTCGCAGGCCTGGCCTATGTGCGCGAGCTGCTGGCTGCCCAGGCGCCCGTGCGCCGCACGCGTGACCTCGCCATTGCCGAGCCGCAGGCTGCACTGGCTTGGCTGGAAGAGCAAAAGACCGAGACGGCCAAGAAGTCGCGCGGCCTGTTCTCGCCCCTCAAGATCATCGAATGCGTGCAGGCTGCGCTGCAACTGCCGTTTGACGAAGGCATGGCCCGCGAACGTGCGCTGTTCATGGAGTGCATCGACAGCCCGCAACGCGCCGGGCTCATCCACGCCTTTTTTGCCGAACGTGAAGTGGTCAAGGTGCCCGAGGCCCAGGCCGCGCAGCCACGCCCCGTGGCCAGCATCGCCGTCATCGGCGGCGGCACCATGGGCGCAGGCATTGCCGTGGCGGCGCTGGATGCGGGCCTGCCCGTGACCATGATTGAGCGCGACGCCGAATCCATCGCCCGGGGCCGCGCCAATGTCGAGAAGGTCTACAACGCCCTGGTCGCCAAAGGCCGCATGACCGATGCCGCCAAGGCCGCCGTGATGGCACGCTACACCGGCAGCACCAGCTACGCCGACATCGCCCAGGTGGACCTGGTGATCGAGGCCGTGTTTGAAGACATCGAGGTCAAGAAGACCGTGTTCCGCGAGCTGGACCGCGTGTGCAAACCCGGTGCCGTGCTGGCCACCAACACGTCGTACCTCGACATCGACGCCATTGCCGCTGCCACCGGCCGCCCGCAGGACGTGATCGGCCTGCACTTCTTCAGCCCCGCCAACATCATGAAGCTGCTGGAGATCGTGGTGCCCGCCCAGGTGGCGCCCGATGTGGTGGCCACGGCGTTTGAGCTGGCCAAAAAACTCAAAAAGGTGCCTGTGCGCGCCGGTGTGTGCGACGGCTTCATCGGCAACCGCATCCTGGCCGTGTACAAGCAGGCCGCCGACTACCTGCTCGAAGACGGTGCCAGCCCCTACGAGATCGACGCCGCCGTGCGCGGCTTCGGTTTTGCCATGGGCCCCTTCCAGGTGACTGACCTCGCCGGTGGTGACATTGGCTGGGCTACCCGCAAGCGCCGTGCCGCCACGCGCGACCCCCAGGCCCGCTACGTGGAAATTGCCGACCGCATCTGCGAGTGCGGCTGGTTCGGCCAGAAGACGGGGCGCGGTTTTTACCTCTACCCCGAAGGCTCCCGCACGGGCCAGCCCGACCCTGAAGTGCTGGCCATTGTGGATGCCGAGCGCGCCAAGAAGGGCGTCACTCCCCGCAGCTTCACTGCCGACGAGATCATGCGCCGCTATATGGCCGCCATGGTCAACGAAGGGGCCAACGTGGTGCACGAGGGCATCGCCCTGCGCCCGCTGGATGTGGATGTGACCTTTGTGGCGGGCTACGGATTTCCGCGTCACCGGGGCGGCCCGATGAAGTGGGCCGACATGACGGGCCTGCCCCAGCTGCTGGCCGACATCGAGGCCTTTGCCAAGGAAGACCCACTGTTCTGGAAGCCCTCGCCCTTGCTGGTGCAGCTGGTGCGGGAGGGGCGCAACTTTGACAGCCTGAACAAGGCCGAATAGTGCAGAAGCCGCTCTAGGTGCACAGCACGCGGGGCGATCTTCTGGGTTTCATTGAATTCAAGTCATTTTGGCCTCTGGCGCAATACCAATAAGCGCAAGCAGCTATTAAATCAGGAGCAAATCATGCGTGAAGCCGTCATCGTTTCCACCGCCCGCACCCCACTGACCAAATCGCACCGGGGCGAGTTCAATGCCACACCCGGCCCGCAGCTGGCGGCGTATTCCGTCAAGGCTGCCGTGGAGCGCTCGGGCATCGACCCTGAGCTGATCGAAGACCTGGTGATGGGCTGCGGCTACCCCGAGGGCATCACCGGCAAGAACATTGGCCGCCAGACCGCGCTGCGTGCGGGCCTGCCCCTGTCGGTGGCGGGCATGGTGGCCAGCCGGTTCTGCGCGTCGGGCCTGCAGTCGGTGGCGATTGCCGCAGGCCGCATCGTGGCCGAAGGCGTGCCCGCCATGGTGGCGGGTGGGGTGGAGAGCATCTCGGCCATCCGGCCCGGCAACCCGGCAGACATCGACCCCTGGCTGCAAGAGCACAAGCCCGATCTCTACATGGCCATGATCGACACCGCCGACATCGTGGCCCACCGCTACGGCATCAGCCGCGAAGACCAGGACCTGTTCTCGCTGCAAAGCCAGCAGCGTACCGCCGCCGCACAGCAGGCCGGCGTGTTCGCCGACGAGATCGTGCCCTGCACCACGCGCATGATGGAAAAGAACAAAGAGACCGGCGAGGTCACCTACCGTGAAGTGACGGCCACGCACGACAACTGCAACCGTGCCAACACCACGCTCGAAGGCCTGGCCAAGCTGGAGCCTGTGAAGGGCCCTGGCCAGTTCATCACCGCAGGCAATGCCTCGCAACTGTCCGACGGTTCCAGCGCCTGCGTGCTCATGGAGGCCAAGGAGGCCGAGCGCCGTGGCCTGCAGCCGCTGGGTGCCTTCCGTGGCTTTGCAGTGGCTGGTTGCGAGCCCGACGAGATGGGCATTGGCCCCGTGTTTGCCGTGCCCAAGCTGCTGGCACGCCACGGCCTCACGGTGCAAGACATTGACCTGTGGGAGATGAACGAAGCCTTTGCCTCGCAGGCCCTGTACTGCCAGCGCCGCCTGGGCATTCCGTCCGAGCGGCTGAATGTGAACGGCGGCGCGATTGCCATTGGCCACCCGTTTGGCATGACCGGTGCGCGCCTGGTGGGGCACCTGCTGCTGGAAGGCCGCCGCCGCCGGGCCAAGTACGGCGTGGTGACGATGTGCATTGCCGGTGGCATGGGCGCTGCAGGCCTGTTTGAAATCTTCTGACCCTGCGCCACACCACCGAACCCTGAAACTGCAAGCGACCCGATATGGACCTGAATTTCACCCCCCAAGAAGAAGCCTTCCGCGCCGAGGTGCAGGCTTTCTTGAAAGCCAAGCTGCCCGAACGCATCGCCACCAAGGTCAAGGCCGGGCAGCGCCTGTCCAAGGCGGACCAGGACGAGTGGCACGCCATCCTCAACGAACGTGGCTGGCTGGCCAACCACTGGCCCCAGGAATACGGCGGCCCCGGCTGGGGGGCGGTCGAGAAGTTCATTTTCGACACCGAATGCGCCCTGGCCGGTGGCCCGCGCATCGTGCCCTTTGGTGTGAACATGCTGGGCCCAGTGCTCATCAAGTTTGGCAACGAGGCGCAGAAAAAATACTGGCTGCCGCGCATCCTGAGTGGCGAGGACTGGTGGTGCCAGGGCTATTCCGAACCCGGTGCGGGCTCTGACCTGGCTTCGGTCAAGACCACGGCGGTGCGCCAGGGTGACCACTACATCGTGAACGGCCAGAAGACCTGGACCACCCAGGGGCAGCACGCCAACATGATCTTCTGCCTGGTGCGCACCGACCGCGAAGCCAAGGCGCAGTCGGGCATCAGCTTCTTGCTGGTGGACATGAAATCGCCCGGCGTGGAGCTGCGCCCCATCCGCACGCTGGATGGCGACAAGGAAGTCAACGAAGTCTTCTTCACCGATGTAAAGGTGCCGGTGGAAAACCTGGTGGGCGAGGAAAACAAGGGCTGGACGTATGCCAAGTACCTGCTGACCTACGAGCGCACCGGCATCGCAGGCGTGGGCTTTTGCATTGCCGCACTGGCCAAGCTCAAGGTCATTGCTGCCAAGGTGATGAAGAACGGCCAGCCGCTGGACCAGGACCCGCTGTTTGCCGCTCGCATGGCCCAGGTCGAGATTGACCTGGAGAACATGAAGACCACCAATCTGCGCGTGATTGCCGCCGTGGCCGGTGGCGGCGTGCCGGGGGCGGAGAGCTCCATGCTCAAGATCCGTGGCACCGAGATCCGCCAAGAGATTTTGTCGCTCATCCGCCGTGCGGTGGGCCCGTACGCGCTGCCCTTCATCGAAGAAGCGCAGTACGAAGGCTATGCCGACGAACCCGTGGGGCCGAAGGAGGCAGCCACGGCAGCCGCCAATTACTTCAACTACCGCAAGCTGTCGATCTTTGGCGGCTCCAATGAAATTCAGAAGAACATCATCTCCAAGATGATTCTCGGCCTGTGAGGTTGCCGCGATGAACTTTGAACATACCGAAGACCGCCGCATGCTGGCGGACACCCTGAACCGTTTTGTGGCCGAGCAGTACGGCATCGAAACGCGCAACCACATCGCTTACGGCGACACCGGTACGGACCCAGCACTGTGGACCCGCTTTGCCGAGCTGGGCGCGATTGGCGCGTTGTTCCCCGAAGCCGATGGTGGCTTTGGCGGCGCAGGCTTTGATGTGGCCGTGGTGTTTGAAGCCCTGGGCGCAGGCCTGGTGGTGGAGCCCTTTGTTGGCGCGCTGGTGGTGGGCCGGGCGCTGGGCTTGGCGGGTAACGCTGCGCAAAAGGAACACATCGCCAGCCTTATCGACGGCAGCACTGTGGCCGCACTGGCGCACGAAGAGCCCGGCGCACAATACGCCCTGAACCGCGTGACGACCCGCGCCGTGCGCCATGGCGAGGGCTGGCAACTCACCGGCCACAAGGCTGTGGTGCTGCACGGCGACCAAGCTCAACTGCTGCTGGTCAGTGCCCGCACAGCGGGCGCTGTGGACGATGAAGACGGCATCTCGCTGTTCCTGGTGCCTGCCGATGCGGTTGGCTTGAGCCGCCGTGGCATGGGCCGCATCGACGGTGGCCGCGTGGCCGAAGTCAGCTTGCAGAATGTGCAGGTGGGTGCTGATGCACTGCTGGGCACGGAGGGGCAGGGCCTTGCCACGCTGGAACACGCGGTAGGCTGGGGCATTCTGGCCGTGTGCGCCGAGGCGCTGGGCGCCATGGACGTTGCCAAGAAGCACACGCTGGAATACCTGCAAACGCGCAAGCAGTTTGGTGTGCCCATCGGCAGCTTCCAGGCCCTGCAGCACCGCATGGCCGACCTGCTGCTGGAAGTGGAGCAGGCGCGCTCTGCCGTCATCAACGCGGCAGCCGCCATGGATAGCACCGACAGCACCGACCGCACCGAGCGCACCGAGCGCGAGCGCGCGCTGTCGGCCGCCAAGGTCACCATGGGCCGCATTGGCGCGCTGGTGGCTGAGGAAAGCATCCAGCTGCACGGCGGCATTGGCATGACGTGGGAGCTGCCGCTGTCGCACTACGCCAAGCGCCTCGTCATGGTGGACCACCAGTTTGGCGATGAAGATCACCACCTGGCGCGCTTCATCGCCCTGGGGCAGCAGCGCTGAGCTGAGTGCCCCGATGCGCCTGACCCACCGAAGGGCAGGCGCATCCATCCAAGGAGACAAAGACTGTGAACGAACAAGAAGTATCTAGCGACCTTGATCTCCCCCTGCAAGGGGTGCGCGTGCTCGACCTGTCGCGCGTGTTTGCCGGGCCGCTGTGCGCGCAGGTGCTGGCCGACTTTGGGGCCGAGGTGATCAAGGTGGAGCACCCAGGCCGGGGCGACGACACCCGCGACTGGGGCATGCGCATTGGCAAGACAGAGACCACCTACTACAACAGCATGAACCGCAACAAGCGGTCCATCACACTTGATCTGCAAACGGCAGAGGGCGTGAAGATCGTGCACGACCTGCTGCCCCAGTTTGACGTGGTGGTGCACAACTTCAAGACCGGTGGCGCCGAGAAGCTGGGCCTGGGCTACGCGCAGCTCAAGGCCATCAAGCCCGACCTGATCTACTGCGCCGTGGCGGGCTACGACAGCAGCGGCCCTGAGGCCAAGCGCCCAGGCTATGACCTGGTCATCCAGGGCGAAGCGGGCTTGATGGCGCTGAACGGCGAGGCCTCGCAACCGCCGCTGAAGTTTGGTGTGGCGGTGGTGGACCTGATGACCGGCATGTACGCAGCGCAGGCGGTGCTGGCAGCGCTGTTCCGGCGCGAGCGCACGGGCAAGGGGCGGCTCATCGAGATGGCGCTGTATGACTGCGGCATCATGGTCACCGGCTACTACGGCCTGGACGCCATGCTGCTGGGGCGTGACCCCGAGCGCTATGGCAATGCGCATCCCTCCATCGTGCCCTACGGCATGTACGACGCGGCCGATGGCCCGCTGATCATCGCAGTGGGCAACAACGCGCAGTTCGACAAGTTTTGCAGGCAGGTACTGCAGCGGCCCGATATCGTGGAAGACCCACGCTTTGCCACCAACGTCAACCGCACCAAGCATCGCCTGGAGCTGGCGCCGCTGCTCAAGGATTTGATTCGCACCCATCCCCGGGACCTGCTGATCGAGCGCATGCAGGCCGTGGGCATTCCGTGCGGCAGGGTGGCAGGCCTGCACGAGGCGCTGACCAGCGAGCGCACCCAGCGCTCCGGCCTGTTGCGCGACATGCCGCACTCCGTGGCAGGAACCACGGCAGTGTTTGCGCCGCCGTATCGCTTGGATGGGCAGCGCCTGCCGTTGCGCAATGCCCCGCCCACGCTGGGGGAGGGCACGCGCGAAGTGCTGCAGCGGCTGTTGTCCCTGAGCGATGAGCAACTCCAGCAGTTGCAGCAACAGGGTGTGTTGACTTTGCCTTCTGCCTGATCCCTGTCGTTGGGTGAGGTGGTTGCCAAGCCCGCTCAGATACTGACTTTTTGGCGCGACATGCGCCTGTGTTTTTCTCTCAAGAAAGTGTGTGCTTATGAAAGTCCTGGTCCCTGTCAAGCGCGTGGTGGACTACAACGTGAAGGTTCGAGTCAAGTCGGATAACACGGGTGTGGACATCGCCAACGTGAAGATGAGCATGAACCCCTTTGACGAAATCGCCGTTGAAGAGGCAGTGCGCCTGAAAGAAAAAGGCCTGGTGACCGAAGTCATCGCAGTCTCCTGCGGCGTAGCCCAATGCCAGGAAACCCTGCGCACGGCCATGGCCATTGGTGCTGACCGCGCCATCCTGGTCGAGACCGACGCCGAACTGCAGCCCCTGGCCGTGGCCAAACTGCTCAAGGCCCTGGTGGACAAAGAACAACCCCAGCTCATCATCCTGGGCAAACAAGCCATCGACGACGACGCCAACCAGACCGGCCAGATGCTGGCTGCTTTGGCCGATCTGCCCCAGGCCACCTTTGCCAGCAAGGTCGAACTGGCGGCAGACAAAGTCAGCGTGACCCGCGAAGTGGACGGCGGCCTCGAAACCCTGGCCTTGAGCCTGCCCGCCGTCATCACCACCGACCTGCGCCTGAACGAACCCCGCTACGTCACCTTGCCCAACATCATGAAGGCCAAGAAAAAGCAGCTGGACACCGTCAAGCCCGAAGACCTGGGAGTGGACGTCACCCCCCGCCTCAAAACCCTGAAGGTGACCGAACCCGCCAAGCGCGGCGCAGGCGTGAAGGTGGCCGATGTAGCGGCACTGGTCGAAAAACTCAAGAACGAAGCCAAAGTCATCTAAGGAGAACAAGAAATGACCGTACTCGTTATTGCTGAACACGACAACGCCTCCATCAAAGGCGCCACCCTCAACACCGTCACCGCAGCCGCAGCTTGCGGAGGCGACGTACACGTCCTCGTGGCAGGCCACAACGCTGCAGCCGCTGCACAAGCAGCTTCCAAAATAGCCGGCGTCGCCAAAGTCATCCACGCCGACGCCGCAGGCCTGGAGCACGGCCTTGCAGAAAACGTCGCCGCTCAAGTGCTGGCCATCGCCAGCAACTACAGCCACATCTTGTTCCCCGCCACAGCCAGCGGCAAGAACGTAGCCCCGCGCGTGGCCGCCAAGCTCGACGTCGCCCAGATCAGCGACATCACCAAGGTGGTGAGCGCCGACACCTTCGAGCGTCCCATCTACGCAGGCAACGCCATTGCCACCGTGCAAAGCGCAGACAGCGTCAAAGTCATCACCGTGCGCACCACCGGCTTTGACGCCGCAGCCGCCACGGGTGGCGCAGCCGCTGTTGAAAGCGCCGCCGCAACAGCCGACAACGGCAAAAGCAGCTTTGTGGGCAGCGAAATCGCCAAGAGCGACCGTCCCGAACTCACAGCCGCCAAGATCATCGTCTCCGGTGGTCGGGCACTGGGCAGTGCCGAGAAATTCACCGAAGTCATCACCCCCTTGGCCGACAAGCTGGGCGCTGCCATTGGAGCCAGCCGCGCGGCGGTGGATGCGGGCTACGCCCCCAACGACCTGCAAGTGGGCCAGACCGGCAAGATCGTGGCGCCGCAGCTGTACATCGCAGCAGGTATCTCGGGCGCCATCCAGCACCTGGCTGGGATGAAGGATTCGAAGGTGATCGTGGCGATCAACAAGGATCCAGAGGCACCGATCTTCAGCGTGGCGGACTATGGCCTGGAGGCTGATCTGTTCACGGCTGTGCCTGAGCTGGTCAAGGCTCTCTGAGGCTTTTCGGGGGCTCCCCGCTGGCTGCTCCCCTGGTGGCTCTTTGCCAGGCATTGGCCCGGCACGCAGGCCAGGGCGGCAGCCACTATCTATTCATAAATACAGGAGACAAACATGACCCACCTCACACGTCGCCGCAGCCTTTTGTCGCTGGGCATGGCCGTGCTAGCTGGTACCAGCATGGGCAATGCTCAGGCGCAGGAATTTCCCACCAAGCCCATCACGCTGATCGTGCCTTTTCCGGCGGGTGGCCCCACGGACCGCCACATGCGCATCCTGGCCGACCTGGCGGGCAAGCAGCTGGGGCAGTCCATCATCGTGGAGAACAAGCCGGGCGCTGGCGGCACGCTGGGCCCCGGTGTAATGGCCCGCACGGCCAAGCCCGATGGCTACACCATCACGCAGTTCCCCATGTCCATGCTGCGCATGGCGCACATGCAAAAAACGGCTTGGAATCCGTTGACCGATTTCAGTTACATCATCGGTCTGTCGGGCTACACCTTCGGCTTTACCGTGCGCTCGGATTCGCCCTACAAGACTTTTCATGAATACATTGCCGCAGCGCGCAAGAACCCCGGCAAGGTGGAGTACGGATCCACAGGCATTGGCTCATCCCCCCATCTGCTGATGGAAGAGCTGGCCACCAATGCCAAGGTCACGCTCAACCATGTGCCGTTCAAAGGCAACGCAGATTTGCAGCAGGCCCTCCTGGGCGGCCATGTGACGGCCTCCAGCGATGCCTCGGGCTGGGACACCTATGTGGAAGCAGGCCAGATGCGCCTGCTGTTGACCTTTGGCGAAAAGCGCTCTGCCCGCTGGCCTGATGTGCCCACGGCCAAGGAACTGGGCTATGGGGTCGTGTCCACATCGCCCTATGGTTTGGTGGGCCCGAAGGGCATGGACCCTGCCATCGTGGCCAAGCTGCACAACGCCTTCAAGAAGGCCATGGACGATCCGCGCCATGCAGAGGTGCTCAAGCAGCTCAACCAGGAGTCCTGGTACCGCTCGGGGGCGGACTATGCCCAGTGGGCCAAGGACACGTTCGCCAAGGACAAGGTGCTGATTGAGCGCCTGGGCCTGGCAGCGCAGTGAGTTTGGTTGTGACAGTGCGGATGCCCTGGCGTCGTTGAGCATGGCTCGGAAGCTCCTGGGCATTGGCAAAGTTTTTTCCAAAACATCTTTCCCCCAGGAGACTCTCATGCCATTGACCACCCGCCGGGCTTTCATCCGCAGCGGCACAGGCCTTGCCGCTGGTGCCGCGCTATCCACTGCGTCCTGGGCGCGAAGTGCCTGGCCCAGCAAGCCCATCCGTATCGTCGTGCCCTACACGGCCGGTGGCTTTACCGACCAGATGGCGCGCTTGCTGCAGGTGGGGTTGCAGCAGCGCCTGGGGCAGCCTGTGGTGGTGGACAACAAGCCAGGTGCCAACAGCATCATCGGTGTGGACGCTGTGGCCAAGGCCGCTCCTGACGGGCACACCTTTGCGGTGGTGATCGCGGCTTACGCAGCCAACACGACGCTGTACCCCAAATTGCCCTACGACCCCCGCAAGGACCTGGTGGGGGTATCGCTCATGGGCGTTTCGCCCCTGGTGGCTGCCGTGGCTGCGAACGCGCCTTTCAAGACCACGGCGGAGCTGGTGGCCTATGCACGGGCCAACCCCGGCAAGCTGAGCTTCGCCTCCTCGGGGACTGGATCGGCTGCGCACCTGACTTCCGAGCTGATGCGACTGGTCACCAAGACCGATATGGTGCATGTGCCGTACAAAGGGGCGGCACCCGCGCTGACCGATCTGCTGGGCGGGCAGATCCCTCTGTTTCTGGACCCTCCACCCAATCTGATCCAGCCTGCCAAGGCGGGAAAGATTCGCCTCATTGGCGTGGCCAGTGAGAAACGTTTGCCCGCTTTGCCCGATGTGCCCACCTTTGCGGAGCAGGGCTACCCCGACCTGGTGGGCAGCACCTGGGCGGCCATGCTGGCTCCGGCTGGGGTTCCGCGTGAGATCGTGCAGCGCATGTCTGAAGAAGTAGCCCGCATCATTCGCAGCCCCGCCGTCACCCAGCGCCTGGAATCAGAGATGGGCACCTTTGCCGAGGGCTCTACACCCCAGGAATGCGATGCCTTCATCCAGGCAGAAACGGCCAAATGGGCGAAGGTGATTCAGGCTGCCGGGGTCAAGCTCGACTGATCCGGCTGAGGGACCATCTGCAGAGAATGTGACTTCATCGTTAACCGGATGCAGCGTGTGGTTCGATGGGTGTGGCGAGATTCTCACGCTGGCGTAGGCCGCATGAGAACCCTCTTACAAATTGACAAACTGTGTCGATACACTGAGTGAGCACCAGCCTTGTGCGGGTGCGCTCCAGTTCGTTTCAGAGCGTTTTCCACCCCTTCGATCGAGGACTGCCCATGTCCATTTCCCATCTGCGCGTTGCTGTTCGCCTGGCGCTCGCCTTCGGTATTGTTTGCCTCGTCACTTCCTTGTCTGCCGCGGTGGGTATCTGGCGCCTGTCGGGTCTGCAGCAGATTGCCGATGAACTGGGCGGCCCGGCATCAGAGCGCGCCGTGTTGGCGCGTGAACTGCATTCGATTGTGGTGTTGAGCTCTGCACGGGCCGAGACCTTGCTGGAGATCGACAACCCTGCCTTTGCTGCGCGCATTGATGCGGACCGCAAGCTCACATCCGCCCGCTCGGCCGAAGTGCGCAAGCGCCTGGACGTGCTGGCCGATGACCCACCTTCGCAGGCGCTATTTGACGCGATTGACAAGGCGGGTAACGAATTCCGCACGGTGCGGGATGACCTCGTCAAGCGCAGAAAAGCCGGAGAGGCACTGCCTGCCGATGCCATTGCCAAGCAGTTGCGCCCCGCAGCCGATGCCTATGCTGCGGCGGTGGATAAGCTGGCGGCTTTTCAGCAACAGCGCGTGGCCGATGACCGCGCTGCAGCCGCCCGCAGCGCCAGCCAAGGGGTGTTTTTGCTGGCTGCGGGCTCGGTGGTGGGGTTGGCCCTGAGCCTGTTGTGTGCCTGGGTGTTGTCGCGTTCCATCCTGAAGCCGCTGGCCCATGCAGCCCAGGTCACAGACCGTATTTCGGAAGGCGATTTGACATCCTCCGTGCCCACCCCGGCGTCTGGCAGTCGTGATGAACTTCAGGCTCTGCTGGCGCGCCTGGGGGGCATGCAAAGCCGCCTGGGGGAACTGGTGGTGGGCATGCGCCAGGCCAGCAGTTCGGTGGCGGGTGCCAGCAGCGAAATTGCTGCCGGTAACAGTGACCTTTCGGCCCGTACCGAGCAGACCGCCTCCAACCTGGAAGAAATTGCTGCCAGCATGGAAGAGTTGCTGGCCACCGTGCGCCACAGTGCAGACGCAGCCGCGCAGGCCAGCCAGCTTGCCGGTGGGGCCAGCGACGTGGCCCGTCGCGGGCGCGAGGCCGTGGACCGCGTGGTGGGCACGATGGATGGCATCTCCCAATCCTCCCGCCGCATTGCCGATATCACCAGCGTGATCGATGGCATTGCCTTCCAGACCAACATCTTGGCCCTGAACGCTGCCGTGGAAGCCGCTCGCGCAGGCGAGCAAGGCCGAGGCTTTGCCGTGGTGGCCAGCGAAGTGCGCAGCCTGGCCCAGCGCTCGGCCACGGCAGCCAAGGAGATTGGGGGCCTGATCAGCGACAGCGTACGCCAGGTGGACGAAGGCACGAAGCTGGTGCACGCTGCAGGCGGCACCATGGGTGAGATCGTGAACTCGGTGCAGCAGGTGGCCACCATCATTGGCGAGATCAGCACCGCCACGCGCGAGCAAACCACCGGCCTGAGCCAGGTGGGAGAGGCCGTGTCGCAGCTCGACCAGATGACCCAGCAAAACGCTGCGCTGGTGGAAGAGTCTTCAGCCGCCGCTCACGGCCTGCGTGTGCAGGCCCAGCAGCTGGCCGAGCTGGTGGAGGCGTTCCGCCTGCCTGCAGCGCAGGGGCAGCAGTACAAGGCCTTGCGCTGAGATGTTGTTGGGGGGCTGAGGGTGGTGCTCAGCCCTGCACCCCCAGCAGGCTGCGCGCCACAGCTTCTCCCACCTTGATGCCGTCCACACCGGCCGACAAGATGCCACCTGCGTAGCTGGCGCCTTCGCCTGCGGGGTACAGGCCCGCCGTGTTCAGGCTTTGGTAGTTGTCGCCACGGCCAATCTTGAGGGGCGATGAGGTGCGTGTTTCCACCCCTGTCAGCACCGCATCGTGCATGTCAAAGCCTTTGATCTTGCGGCCGAACACGGGCAGGGCTTCGCGCATGGCTTCGATGGCATAGCCGGGCAGGGCGGCGTGCAGATCGCCCAGGGCCACGCCGGGTTTGTACGAGGGCTCTACGCTACCCAGTTGGGTGGATGGCTTGCCTGCAATGAATTCGCCCACCAGCTGGCCCGGTGCGCTGTAGTCGCGCCCACCCAGCACGTAGGCGTTGGATTCGAGCTGCCGTTGCAGCACGATGCCCGACAGGGGATGGAACTGCCCGGCAGGCAGTTCTTCCACACCGTAGGTGCGGCCCAGGTGGGCTTCGAAAGTGGCCGCTTGCGTAGGGTAGTCGCGCGGGTCGATGCCCACCACCATGCCTGCGTTGGCGTTGCGTTCGTTGCGTGAATACTGGCTCATGCCATTGGTCACCACGCGGCCCGGTTCGCTGGTGGCGGCCACCACCGTGCCGCCGGGGCACATGCAAAAGCTGTACACCGCACGCCCGTTTTGTGCGTGGTGCACCAGCTTGTAATCTGCCGCCCCCAGCAGCGGGTGGCCCGCGTGGCGGCCCCAGCGGGCGCGGTCGATGACGCTTTGGGGATGCTCGATGCGAAAACCCACGGAGAACGGTTTGGCCTCCATGGCCACGCCGCGCTCGTACAGCATGGCAAAGGTGTCGCGCGAGCTGTGGCCCAGGGCCATCACCACATGGTCTGCGCGCAGGTCGGTGGTTTCGCCCGTGGCCTGGTTCAGCACCTTGAGGCCGCGCAGGTGGCGCTGGCCCTGGGCATCAGCTTCCACCATTACGTCCGTCACGCGCTGCTCAAAGCGGATCTCACCGCCCAGCGCAATGATCTGCTCGCGCAGGTTCTCCACCACCTTCACCAGCTTGAAGGTGCCAATGTGCGGGTGGGCCACGTACAGAATTTCCTCTGGCGCGCCCGCCTTGACGAACTCGTTCATCACCTTGCGCCCCAGATGGCGCGGGTCTTTGATCTGGCTGTAGAGCTTGCCGTCGGAGAAGGTGCCTGCGCCGCCCTCGCCAAACTGCACATTGCTTTCGGGTGTGAGCTGGCGCTTGCGCCACAGGCCCCAGGTGTCTTTGGTGCGCTCGCGCACCGTCTTGCCGCGCTCCAGCACG
This sequence comes from Acidovorax sp. DW039, assembly GCF_037101375.1. Taxonomy (NCBI): domain Bacteria; kingdom Pseudomonadati; phylum Pseudomonadota; class Betaproteobacteria; order Burkholderiales; family Comamonadaceae; genus Acidovorax; species Acidovorax sp. DW039. The sequence goes on from NZ_AP029019.1 coordinate 892,140, forward strand.
ATGGGCTTGAAACCCATTTGCGCCAGCACCAGCGCAGCGAAGATGCCGCACGGGCCAAAGCCGACGACGACGGGGCGCAGCGGCAGGTCCACAGGCGCTTGTCCCACAGGCCGCCACGCCATGTCGGGGGTGGGCTGGATATGCGGGTTGGCCGCAAACCTGGCCAGCAGGGCGGCCTCGCGCTCGGGCTGGGTCAGCGTGACGTCGACAATAAAGACCGCCAGCAGGTCCGCCTTGCGCGCATCAAAGCTGCGCTTGAAGACGTGGACGTGGGCAATGTCTGCAGGTGTCAGCCCCAGTTGCTGGGTGACGGCGGCGCGCAGAGGCGCATCGGGGGCTTCGGCCACCGTGAAGGGCAGCCGGATTTCGGAGATTCGGATCATGGTCTTGCAGGCCCGTGTCGATCGGGCGAAGGGCAATTTGGGGGCGGTGATTTTACCGGGGCGGTGCTTTGGGGGCGTGCCGCCCGCAGTGCGGTTTGACCGAGACGGCTGCAGATCGTTAATCAGACGCTGCAAAAATGATAGCTGCTTGCGCTTGAGGGATAAGCGCTAGAGGGTGATTGGGTTTGAATCACGGTCAGACGTCTGGCGACGCCAGTACAGCTCCGCCACGCCAAAGGCCAGCGCTGCCAGCACCAGCGGCACAAAGTAATACAGCGCACGGTAGGCCAGCAGCGCGGCAAGCACCTTGTCCTGCCCCAGCGATGCGGTGGTGAGCAGTGCCACGCCCACAGCCTCCAGCACCCCCAGGCCTGCAGGCACCCGCAGCACCAGCCCGGCCACAGCCCCCAGCAGCACGGTGGTCAGCGCTGCCGCGTAGGGGGCTTGGCCTTGTAGCGCCACCCACAAGGCGGCGCCCATCAGCATCCAGTTGGCACTGGAGGCCACCACCTGCCACAGCGCCACACGCCAGCCCGGCAGCGGAAAGGCATGCCCCCGCACTGTGAGTGCGCGGCCGCCCCGCACCGCGCACAGCACCACGTAGCCCAGCGTCACCGCGGCCAGCAGGCCGCCCCCCAGCCGCCATTGCCAGGCCGGTGCTGCCCAGCCTGCCACGGCAGGTGGTAACCACAGCCACGGCAGCACGGCGGCCAGCAGCAGGTAGCCCACCCAGTTGGTCAGCACGCTGGTACCCACCACTTGGCCAATGGTTCCGGGGTCTATGCCCTGGCGGTCGTAGAGCCGGTAGCGCACACCCACGCCGCCAATGAGTGAGCCCAGGTTGAGGGTGAAGGCATAGCTGGTCATGGCAATGCCCAGGGTGGTGGCCCAACCCAGGCGGTGGCGGGTGCAGTGGCGGGCCACCCAGTCAAAGGTGCCGTAGGTGAAATGGCTGGCCAGCGCCAGCGCACCCGCTGCCACCAGGGCGCTGTGGGGCAGCGCACGCAAGGCCTTCAGCACTGCGGGCCAGTCCACCGTACGGGCCTGGCGGGCTATCAGCCACGCCACCAATGCAAAGAAGGCCAACGCCAACCCGCGAGTGAGCCAAGGCCACCAGCGCTGCGAGGTGATCCGGCTCCATGCACCGGCGGGTGGGGCCTCTTCAGGCCCAGGGCAAGGCGCGGACTGCATGACGTGGGGGCCGCTGGTTCAGCCCGCGTGGGGCGCGGCAGACGCCGCAGGGCTGGCCGCATCCACCACGTCCGAGCCGTTGGGGCACACCGTGGCGATGCGTGGCTCATGCCGCGGCAGCCAGCCTGCCCAGGCGGGAAACCAGCGCATCAGGTGGAACACGGCGTAGCTGCGCAGCAACCGCAGCCCGTCCAGCTTGCCAGGAGGCGGGGCTTTGATCTCGCGGCACTTGTTTGCCATGAGCTGTGCGAGCCGCTGGTAGAGCCGGGTGTTGAAGCTGCGGTCCTGGATGACCACGTTTGCCTCCAGGTTCAGAGACAGGCTCAGTGGGTCCAGATTGCTGGACCCCACGGTAGACCATTCGTCATCTACCAGCGCCACCTTGCCGTGCAGGGGCCGCTCGCAATATTCGTACACCCGCACGCCTGCGCGCAGCAGGTGGTCGTACAGCATGCTGGCGGCGGTGCGCACAATGGCCATGTCGGGCTGCCCTTGCAGGATGAGCCGCACGTCCACCCCACGCCGGGCCGCTCGCCGCATCTCACGTATGAACCGGTAGCCCGGAAAGAAGTACGCATTGGCAATGACCACGCGGTGGCGTGCCGCACGCAAGGCAACGCGGTAGTGGCGCTCGATGTCGTTGGGGTGTTCGTGGTTGTCGCGGGTGACAAAGATCGCGTGCGCTGTGCCCGCATGGGGTCTGCCCGTGATGGCGGCGCTGCGGTTGCGGCGCTTGCGCTCGGCGTGGCTGAGCACTGCTTCGTGGGTGAGGTGGTGCATTTGCGCCACCACCGGGCCACGCACCTGCACGGCATAGTCCTGCTTGGCCTCGGGTCCAAAGTCCGCCACATGGTCGGCCGAGTAGTTGATGCCACCAATAAAGCCCAGTTGCCCATCGATCACCACGATCTTGCGGTGCATGCGGCGCAGCAGGTTCAGCCGCTGGCCCATGAAGCTGCGCCCGGGGTCGAAAATGCGAAAGCGCACCCCCGCGTCCACCAACCCTGCCACAAACTCGGGCGACAGCTCGTGCGAGCCAAAGCCGTCCACCAGCACATGCACCTCCACCCCCCGCTCGGCCGCTGCCACCAGGGCTGCGTGCAGCGCCTTGCCGATCTTGTCCTCGGCCAGGATGAAGGTCTCCAGCATCACTTCTTGCCGTGCCCGGGCAATGGCTTCCAGCACACGCGGAAAGAACTCTTCGCCGTTTTCCAGCAGTTCAAAGTGGTTGCCCGGCACCCAGCGGGACGAGCGGGGCGGGTGGTTGCGTGCGGTGGTCACAGCAGAATCTCCGCTGCCAGCGGGGCGTGGTCCGAGAGGCGGTCCCACGGCTTGCGGGGCAGGGCCAGCGGCACATGCACTGCCGCGTTGCGCACATAGATGCGGTCCAGCGCCAGCAGCGGCACTGCAGCAGGAAAAGTCCGCACCGCCCGGCCAAAGGCTTGCACAAACACTTCTTCCATGCCCGCGCCGCGTTGCAGTACACCATGGGCCCTGTGGCGCCAGTCGTTGAAATCGCCCGCCAGCACTACAGGCTCATGGGGTGGAAAAGAGTTGATGAGGTCGCACACCCGCCTGAGCTGGCGCTGGCGGTGCGCCTCCTGCAGCCCCAGGTGCACGCATACCGCATGCACGGGCAGATGGTGGCCCGGTGGCTGCAGCACGCAGTGCAGCATGCCGCGCCGCTCAGGCCCGCTGATGGAAATGTCGTGGTTTTCGTAATGCGTGATCGGAAACTTGGACAGCAGCGCGTTGCCATGGTCGCCGTTGTCATACACCGCGTTGCGGCCGTAGGCGTACTGCGACCAGATCTCGTCGGCCAGAAACTCGTAGTGAGGCACTTGCGGAAAGTTCGCCACACGGGTGGAGTGGCGCAGATGCACGCCCTGCACTTCCTGCAGGAAGACCAGGTCTGCCGCCACCTCGCGCACGGCTTCGCGCAGCTCGTGCAGCATGAATCGGCGGTTGAAGGTGGTGAAGCCCTTGTGCACGTTCACCGTCAAAACCTTGAACGCGATAGGCTGTGAAACTGTGGTGGCCATGTACTGACAATCGTTGTAAAGCCCCTGCAGCTTTCGCGCCGCCACAGGCGGGCCGCAGGGATATAACGATTGTTGAGGCCGGGCCGCTGCCGCGCGTGTAGGACGGCGGGCCGTGGGCATGTGATGCCCGTTTGATAAAGACCCACCTGCAGCCCCGCAGGCGGGTCTTGGTGCTCCCGAGTCAGGATCGGGAGTCTTGCCTGGATCAGGATGGCAGGAAGCCTTCTACCGACAGGTAGCGTTCACCCGTGTCATAGTTGAAGCCCAGCACCTTGGCACCAGCGGGCAGCTCAGGCAGCTTTTGCGCAATGGCGGCCAGGGTTGCACCCGATGAGATGCCGACCAGCAGCCCTTCCTCGCGTGCGGCGCGGCGGGCGTATTCACGGGCGGGCTCGGCATCGACCTGGATCACGCCGTCCAGCAAGCTGGTGTCCAGGTTTTTGGGCACAAAGCCTGCACCAATGCCCTGGATAGGGTGTGGCGAAGGCGCGCCGCCAGAAATGACGGGCGAGGCCGATGGCTCTACCGCAAACACCTTGAGCTGCGGAAATTGGGCCTTGAGCACGCGGGCCGTGCCCGAGAGGTGACCCCCTGTGCCCACGCCCGTGATGATGGCGTCCAGCCCATCGGGAAAGTCCGCCAGGATTTCCTGCGCCGTGGTGCGCACGTGGATGTCGATGTTGGCGGGGTTCTCAAACTGCTGTGGAATCCACGCGCCAGGCGTTTGCGCCTGCAGCTCTTGTGCGCGGGCAATCGCGCCCTTCATGCCCTTCTCGCGCGGGGTCAGGTCAAACTGCGCGCCATAGGCCAGCATCAGGCGGCGGCGCTCAATGCTCATGCTGTCGGGCATCACCAGAATCAGGCGGTAGCCCTTGACGGCCGCCACCAAGGCCAAGCCAATGCCGGTATTGCCGCTGGTGGGCTCGATGATGGTGCCGCCAGGCTGCAGGGCACCAGACTTTTCTGCGTCTTCCACCATGGCCAGCGCAATGCGGTCCTTGATGGAGCCGCCGGGGTTGCTGCGCTCGGACTTCACCCACACATTGGCACCCGGGCCAAACAGGCGGTTGATGCGCACGTGGGGCGTGTTGCCGATGGTTTGCAGAATGTTGTCAACTTTCATGGCGTCTCCTGTAGGTACAAGGGGAAAACGGAAAAGAGGGCGTGACGCGCATTCTGAACCAGTTGATCTGCTGTCTTGGTGATATGGATATACCTTGTTCGCAGGGCGGTAGCGCCGCTGCGCGTCACGCGGGGACGATATCGATGCGCATGACCCGCTCTGCGGGAGTGATCTGCACCCGCACGGGCAGCCCCAGCGCGATCGTCTGCGCGTTGGTCACCGTGTGCTGCGTCACTTCGCTGCAGGTGTAGCTGGCCGCCTTGCCGCTACGCCACACCGCCAGGGCCAGCGGCAGCATCCACTGGTCGGCCAGGTGCGGGCCCAAGGCCCCGGCGCTGCGCTGGTAGGTGTGCACCTCGTCCACCAGCCGTTTGGCCACCTGCTCAGCGGCCAGGCTGCGTTCGCCCAGCTGGCAAAACACCTCGGTGATATGCGCATGCTCCAGCGTGGCAATCAGCGCGTTGCCGGGGCCCTCATTCTGGCGCGTGGGCGGATGGCGCAATTGGCCTGCTTCCTCCGTCCAGCCCATGCGCTGGCCCAAGGTCTGCAGCTCACGCACCGCCACGCCGCGCGAGATGCCGGGCGCAAGTGCATCCGCCCAGGCGTTTTGCAATGGGCCGCGCTCCATCACATCTACTGGCTTTAACGGCTGCGCTGACGGGACGATGTGCGCCACCAGCTCACCCCCACCGGCTGGGAAGAAACCCCGGCGCTTGAGCGTGAGCTCCAGCCCCACACCCAGCCGCCGCACCAGCGGGGCAAAGGCGCGCTCCAGGAAATCAAACGGCGGTGCCATGGGGTTGTGCGTGCCGCCCAGCAACTCCACGCGGCTCGGCCCATCGGCCAGCATCAGCGCGGGCAGCACCGTCTGCAGCACCAGCAGGCAACTGCCTGCGGTGGCAATCTGAAAACGGTAGTCGCCCGCACGCACCACGCCGGGTGTGAACACCAGCGTTTGCGAGTTCAGCTCTGCCCCTTCGGCCTGCCCGCCACACACGGCCACGGCCGCCTGCACGCAGGCTAGGTGCTGGCGCATCAACCCCGGCTTGGGTCGCCCAGCGCGGATGCGGGTGATATGCAGCGGGCGGCCTGTGACCATGGACAGCGCCAGGCCCGTGCGCAGGATTTGTCCGCCGCCTTCGCCGGTGGAGCCGTCGAGGGTAAGTGGCTCCTGGTTGCGGGTGATTGATTCGGTCGGTTCCATCAGTTCATCGTAAAAACATCGCCCCTGGGCGTGAACGGCAAGCGCCGCCCCGGAGCCAAAAGGTAAGCATGCGGGCGGCGCACATCCAGGTGGTCGCAGTCCGCGTCGGTAATGATGAGCAGCGGGCCTTCCTTGGGGAAGTCCGTGCTGTTCTCCAGCAGGGTGATGGCGGGTTGCAGCACGGTGCCGCCGCGCCCCTGGATCTGTACCCGGTGCGCAATGTCTTGCGCGGGCAGGTAACCCAGGTCGTAAGGAGCGGCATCGCAGCACACCACCCGTACGGCGGGCACGTCCTTGGCCTCGGCATAGCTGGCAATACTGCCCAGGGCTTTGGCCAGGGTGTGCTTGTCCATCGATCCCGAGGTGTCGAGCACCACACCAAACGTGCGCCCGTCGCGCCAGCAGCTATCGGGGCCCATATGGGGGCGCGGAATATCCGGCGTGGCCGATTGGCGGCGGCTCAGGCGCGCATAGGTGCGCCGGGTTTCGATGGGCGGAAAGTGGTGGTCAAACCACCGCGCAAGTTCCACCTCCCACGGAATGGGCGGCTGCAGCAGCGCGCGGATTTCCTCCAGCAGCCCCGCTGGCAGCAAGCCCCGGCCTTGCGATTCGTGCAGCATCAGGCCCTTGCCCAGCTGCTCCTTGTAGAACGCATCGAGGTCAGTAAAGGGCACACGATCGGTGCGCAGGCGGCGCTGCAGCATGTCGCCCTGCTGGCCCGCCAGGGTTTGCAGTTTGCGCATGCGCCGCAGGTCCACCACGATGCGGTCGTACACCTCTTCGGCTGAAAGCCCGCGCAGTTCCAGGTCGTGCAGCAGGCCCAGTGCCGGGGCGCTGCCTACCTGCATCTGGATCAGCCAGTCGTTGATGACGTAGTCGCACGCCACGTTCCACAGGTAGTGGTCTCGCCCCCGTTGCCGGTCCATGTGGCGCAGGGCCACGTGCAGAATTTCGTGGGCCAGCACAAAGCGGGTTTCCTGCTCGCTCAGGCCCGCTGCGGGGTTGAGGTAAATGGTGCGCAGGGTTTCATCCACGGCGGCCACCATCACCTCCTCGCGGCGGCACAGCTCGGCATCTTCCAGAATCTCGAACGCCGCCACCATCGACCCCAGCAGCGGAAAGCTGCTGATGAACCAGCTGCGTGCACGCTCGGTCACGCTGCGCGGTGCGCTGCGTGTGTTGGCGCCCAGCGCGGTGCGGGTGCCAGCGGCAATCTCCACCGCCTGCGTCACCGAGTTGGCAATGCCTGCGGCAAAGACTTCGCTCCAGGTTTCTTGCGTGCTGGCAAAGCCATAGCGTCTGTGCGCAGGCGACTCCTGTGACCAATCTTCAGGCGGTTGCAAGCTCGTTGCCCGGTGGCCCGCCAGCCCCAGCCCGGCAGCCCAGGCGGGCACCCCGTTTTCGCAAAACTGGCGGTACCAACGGTCCTCGTCCCATGCGGGTGCATCCACCGGCATCTGCATCTCGTGCGGACAGGTGCCGAATTTGACGGTGGCCAAAAAGCGGGTGCTTGCCACATCGCAGGCTGCGCTCCACGCCGCCCAGTCGCCCCGGTCGCGCTGGAAGAAATCCATGGCGTAGCTCAGCACACCCCGCGCCAGCGCAAAGGCCCACTCAGCCGCTTCTGCGTGGCGTTTGGGGTGGACGTGAATGGTGCCGTTTTGCAGCACGACCAGCCAGCCGTCAGCCGGGCATTGCGATGCAGGCGTGCGCACCCAGTAAGCCCGATGCGCGAGCGGGCCAAAGATGGGGTGCGCCTTCACCATTGCCATGCCTGCGTCAAAGGCTTGCGTGGCCGGGTTGGGCTTATGGTTAGTTTTGGCCATGGGGGCTCAGGCCGTCTTGGTCTGGCGTTCCACCAGGCGGGGCAGGTCGCGCACCACTTCGATCATGTACCAGGCAGGCAGCGTCTGCCCGGCCTCTTCGGCGACGGCAATCTGTGCCATCTCCAGGCTGATCTGGGCCAGGTCTTTGAGCATGGCTTTGGAGCGATGCACCAGGGCTTGCAGTTCCCCCGTGTTCGCGCTCTTGTCTTGCGGCAGGGCCTTGATGAGCCGTGCGCGAAATGCCTGCGCCAGAAAGTACAGCACGTCGCGGTCTTCAGGCGCGTGGGGCCAGCGTGCATCGCCCTTGAAGATGGCTTCCAGCCGGTGCCGGTCGGCCGCCAGCTTGCCAAACGCCTTGAACTGCGCCGCATGCTGGGGCGTAAGGCAGCCATAGGCCAGCGCCTCCACCATCGAGGCCGAGGGCGCATCGCCAAACGCGTGCAGTGCATCGCTGAGCATATGCCACGAACGGGGGGTAGAGAACGGCTCCTCGTGCTTGGGCGGGGCGCTCCACAGGTGGTCAGGGCGCTGCTGCAGATACTCCAGCACCAGGGGGTGAATGGCGTTGGCCGTAGCCCAGCTCAGCCATTCAGAGGCTGACACCTTCATGTGCACATGCACCATGCGGTTCATCAGGGCCGATGACATGGGCTTCACGATGGCAGAGTCTTGCGCGCGGTTGCCTGCGCCAATCACGATGGAGCCCTCGGGCAGGGTGTACTCCCCCACGCGCCGGTCGTGGATCAGGCTGTAGAAAGCCTTCTGCACATCCTGCGAGCAGGCGTTCAGCTCATCCAGAAAGATGCAGTAGGGCTCCTTGCGCGCAATCATGGCGGGCGGGCAAAAGCGGCTCACCCCGTCCACGATCTGGGGCACACCCATCAAGTCTTCGGGGGCGAGCTGGCTGCCCAGCAGCGACACACACTCCAGTCCCACGCTGCGGGCAAACTGCTCTACCAGCGCAGACTTTCCCACCCCCGGCGGACCCCAGATGAAGACGGGGCGGGTGATGGCGACGTTCAGCAAAAACTCGGTGAGCTGCGATGGTGAAAGAGCGTGTACGGTTTGCATAGTGTTGTTCTTGTTGTGGTGGGGACGCGTTAGCGCTGGTAGCGCAGCACCGTGTCGTGTAGGAGCGCATCCAACGCGGCGTTCCCCGGCACGGGCAGTGGCTGCACCGGCTCTGCCGCATTGCGCGCCAGCTCGGCCTCGATGAACGCATGGATGCCGGGCCAGCGCGGGCTGGTGGCGGCTTCGCCCGCGCGCATCTTCACTTCCAGCAGGGCGTTGATCTCATCGACCAGCGCCGCATCGGCCACCGGGTGCAGCGTGTGCTGGGCCAGCTCGGCAAAGCGCATGGGCGGCACGCCGGGTTGCGTGCGTATCCACCGCGCTGCCAGCAGCGGGCGCAGCACGTACAGGTACTTTTTGTAGCGCACCTCGTCGGCCTGCAGATGCTCGCGAAAGTTCTTCTTCGCCATCGACGCATAGTGGTGCCAGCCCTTGGCGTTGGAGAACACCTGCGCCGCCAGCGTGCGGAACTGTGCCATGGTCTCAGCCTCTTCGCGGTACACGATGGGCGAGCCCAGCCATTCGAGCAGCGTGGGGTTGGACTCGCGCATCAGGCCCAGGGCCTTGCGCAGGTCCCAGCCGTTCACGTCCAGGTCGCCGCTGATCGGCAGTTCGATCACGTCGCGGCCTGGTGCCACGGTCAGGTACCAGGGCAGGCGGTTCACGTAGATAAAGCGCACGTCATAGTCGCTGTCGGGCGAGGCAAAGCCCCAGCCCCGGCTGCCGGATTCGCAGGCAAAGAGTACCGTCACATCGTGCCGGGATTCGATCTCGCGCAGGGCCTCCAGCACCTGCGTGCGCATGTGGGGCTCCACCGGGTGGGCGGAGCGCAGCATTTCTTTTTGTACTGTTGTATGCATGAAAAGGGGGCGCTCTATTTGTAAGCGCTAGATGTGGTGTAAAGGTGGTGCCCCGCGGGGCACCACGCCGTTTGCGTATCCTGTCCGCTGCAAGCCAGCTGCAACGGTGGCATCGTTATTTACGGCTCGTTGTGCCATACGGGGCTTGCTCAAGATGAGTGCCCAGATATCTAAGCCGCTAAGAGTCAATCTGGCTGTGCGCCATTTCTCGTCTCTTTGACAATGCGCAGCATGTGGCTAATAGGCGCATCCATGGCATTAAGAAGTGTTACAGCCTCTTCAACCGACTCCAAAGTGTGTTCGGGATGCATTGATGGGTTTCGATGCAGGTCCTTTAAATCGCGGAGTGCTGCAAGGAGCTTCCGATCAAGCTCTGATCGTTCCAACTCACTGATGAGCGCACCGAGTGTTCGGTCGGCAGGCTTGCTGGGAAGTGGTCCGCATTTGGCTTCAAATAGCCTACGTACGACTGCCTCAAAACCTCTGCACAGATGGAAAGCTGCAGCAGTCGGTAACTCGAACGCAATGTATCTTGCGGCCGACTGGAAGTCGACAGATGCTTCGGGTACCAAATTTCCTAGGTCAGGAGGAAACAAACGAAGACCGTCCCACACGAGAACCGTTGAGTCAAAGGCACGCTTGACAGACACCGCAAAAACAGCCTCCTTATCCCACTCTGCTTTCAGTACAGTTTCAAAGTTGGTCTTAGCTTGGAAGACTAGGCCAACTTCGTCTGGCCCTAATGCTTCATCTCGGCGACTTTCAAACTTTGCCCACATGTTGTCTAGGACGTTAATAACGTCTGTCGCAGCGTTCTTTGATAGTGGTAGGGCGAAAATGTTTTGATCACGAATCGCCTGAAGAGTCCCATATGCACGGAGACAAACCTGAGCGACCTCATCCAGCGTGTTATCTGCTTTCAGTGCGCTTAAGCGCTCAAGCGTTTGACCAACGTTGTAGATGTAAGAGCAATTGATTGGATTCATGATTTCTCCATACTGACTATCCCTTCACACACACCACCTGCTTGAGCGTGTAAACCACCTCCACCAGGTCCTTCTGTGCCGCCATCACCGCGTCGATGTTCTTGTACGCCATCGGAATCTCGTCGATCACGTCCGCGTCCTTTCGGCATTCCACGCCTTCGGTGGCCTTGATCTGGTCTTCCACGGTGAACAGCTTCTTGGCCTTGGTGCGGCTCATGGTTCGCCCTGCGCCGTGGCTGCAGCTGTTGAAGCTCTCGGGGTTGCCCTTTCCGCGCACGATGAAGCTCTTGGCCCCCATGCTTCCCGGAATGATCCCCAGCTTGCCCTGCTCGGCACTCACCGCGCCCTTGCGGGTCACGAACACGTCTTGCCCGAAGTGCGTCTCGCGCTGCACGTAGTTGTGGTGGCAGTTCACCGCCTCAATGTGCGTTTCGAACGGTTTGGTAATGACTTTTCGCAGCGCGGCAATCACGCGGCCCATCATCACCTCGCGGTTGGCGGCGGCAAACTTTTGCGCCCACCCCACGGCCTTCACGTAGTCGCCAAAGTACTGCGCGCCTTCTTCAAAGTACGCCAGGTCTTTATCGGGCAGGTTGCGCTGGTTCATCTCGGCGTCCTTCTTGGCCAGCTCGATGAAATGGGTGCCGATGGCGTTCCCCACGCCGCGCGAACCGGAGTGCAGCATCACCCACACGCTCTGGTGCTCGTCCAGGCAGATTTCGATGAAGTGGTTGCCCGTACCTAGCGTTCCCAGGTGCTTGTAGTTGTTGGTCTTCTCGATGCGTGGGTGCTCCTCGCAGATTTCCTTGAACTCATCCACCAGCCCCGCCCAGGCGCGATCAGTCTCTGGAGGTGGTGTATCCCAGCTCCCCTTGTCGCGGCCAAAGTGTTTGGGTGTCAGGCCCACGGGCACAGCGCGTTCAATGGCAGCGCGCACGCCAGACAGGTTATCGGGCAGGTCGCTCGCAGTCAGCGTGGTCTTGCACGCCATCATTCCGCACCCCAGGTCCACCCCCACCGCAGCGGGGATGATGGCCTTGAGGGTGGGCACCACCGAGCCGATGGTCGCGCCGATCCCCAGGTGCACGTCGGGCATCACCGCCACATGCTTGAACACGATGGGCAGGCGCGCAATGTTGCGCAGCTGGTTCTTGGCGTCCTCTTCCACGGGCACGCCGTTCGTCCACATCTTCACGGGCACGCCGTTCGGGATTTCGAGTTGTTCGTAGTTCATGGTTCTTTTCTCGTTGTTTCTTCGTTGTGTTTCATTTTTGCGGCGAGTGGCGTCATGCAGCCATTGCGTCAAAGACCGCGCTGATCCGCTCTGGGAGCGGGTAGCAATGGTGGTCCACGGCCCCTGCTGGCAACCAGGAACTGGTGGGGCCCGCATCTACCAGCCGCATGAGCTTTTCTGTCCAACGCGCTTTGGTGGCTGGCCTGTTCAGCCATTCCTCCATCATGCGTTTGTATTCGACCTCATCCGTGGCAAACGCATTGCCCATCTGGTTGGAGTACCACACATAGTCCCAATAGCACGCGTCCACAAAGTTCAGGGTCGACGCGTCGCTTTCGCAAGCCAGCCAGTGTTGCAGCAGCGGTTCCAGCGGCACGCGGGCATAGGTCCACATGAGCAAGATGGAGAAGGCGTTATCGCCCTGGAAGAGCGAATCGCTGGCGGCTGGCCATTGCTCCAACCCTTGTGCAAAGTACGCCAGCGCAAAGCCCTGCAGTGCAGATTGTTCGGCCACTGAAAACGATCCGGCCTCGCACCGCCCCAAACGCTCCAGATACAGCTCGGTAGAGTGGTGCAGACGGGCACCTTCTGCCAGCAGTTCCAGCATTCGCGGGGCCAGGTATTTGATTTCATCCGTGGGCTGCACCTGGCTCTTGGCCGAGTCGTTGTACTGGTAGAAGTGCTTCTGCGTCAGCTGGTGGAGTGGCAGGCGTCGCATCTCGCGTTCCAGCTCAGCGTCCATGCAGCAGGCAGTGCACACGTCCAGCAGACCATGCGGCGCGTCGTATCGGGAAAAGACCTGGTAGACCGCCTGTGTGGCGACTTCCAGTGGCGTACCCGTGGGTGTTGCTTGCTTCTTCATAGCGTTCTTTCATCTCATCTTCACCAGGCCATTCAGCACCTGGTCCAGGCCGCCAAACACCGAGATCTTGTCGATGCGCTCGGCCACACGTTCCAGCGTCTCCAGCTCTTTCATGCGCAGGGCGACGGGGTTGTCCTCCATCACCTTGGCAGTGTTGAGCAGGGATCGCGTCGCTGCAGTTTCCTCGCGGCGGCGGATCACGTTGGCCTCGGCCTGCTTCTGGGCTTGCACCACCTGGGTCAAGATGGTTTTCATCTCGCCCGGCAGCACGATGTCCTTCACGCCCACGCTCTCGAGTTGCATGCCATAGGGCAACAGCTTGGCGACCATGTGTGCGGTCACCACCTCGTCGATCACCGTCTTGTTCTCCAGCAGCTCATCGAGCGTGCGGGTGCCCACGGCGGCGCGCAGCGCAAACTGCAGTTCGCGGTACAGGTAGTCGGCAGGCTTTTGCAGCTGGCCATAGGCCTGCAGCACCTGCACAAAGCGATAAGTGGCGCACAGGTTCAGGCGCAGGCTCACCTTGTCGCGGGTCATGATGTCCTGGCCCGATACCTCCACGGCTTGCAGGCGCAAATCCACCATTTCCACGGCCACGGTGCGGCCGTACTTCCAGAAGGCGTAGGTGCCTGCGGTCAGCAGGCGTTCCACCTTGCCGTCCACCGTCAGCAGGCCGCACTGGCCCTCGGGCACCTGCACCTGCAGCACACCGGCCAATCCGGTCACGCTGCGCTGGCGCAGCTGGGTTTGCGTCAATCGCGCCACCAGTGCGGCGTGCAGTTCAGGGCCTGCTTGCAGGTCCACCACCTGCACGCTCACCTCCACCAAGCCTTTCCAATAAAGGCGGCGGGTGCCAGGGGGCTGGATCTCGACCAGTACGCCGTTTTCACTGCGCAGGCCCACTTCGGTTTCCGACAGGCTCACTTGCAGAAACTCGGCTGCCACCACTGCGGGTTCTTGCGCCATCAGGTACTCGGCCAGGCCGTGGGTGAAGGCGGGTTGTTCGAGGGCGAAGGTCTCCACGCGCAGATCGTCGGTGCCCGCAAAAAACCGATAGGTGCCGCTGCGCAGCACGCGGTCAAAGCTGCCATTGCGCAGCAGCAGGGCGCGTTCGTTTTTCTTCACGGTGGCGCGTTGGAACATCTTCAGCATCTCTTTTTCCTCTCTCTTCTTTGTTGTCGTGACTTGTCACTTAGAGCGGCTCACAAAACTCAGCGTAGCGGTTCTGGCTAGGCGCTGCGTTGCAGGCAGTACGAGTAGTACGACAAGACGCGGCAACGACGCCAGAAGAGTTTTGTTAGCCGCTCTTGTCGGGTTGCCGTTACAGCGGTGGCGGGGTGCCAGTGGGCGCAGCCTGGGCCGTGCAGTGCGCCGTGGTGGCCGCCCCCATCCCCAGCGGGAAGGGCGGCAGCGCGGCTGGCTGCGGGCGCGGGCTGTGCCGGGTGCTGGCACAAACCGCCACCGGCTGACGGGGTGGGGCTCTTGTGGTTGCAGCGCGACCTCGGGGCCTCTCCCCGCGTTCGGCGGGTGGTCTTTCGACCGGTACAAAGTTCCAGCCTTGCGGCCGGAGATGGACGGGATTCGAACCCGCGACAGACCCCTTGCGGGGTTGCTCTTCCAGACTGAGCTACCAGTGGTGGCACGCCTGGAGTCGAACCAGGCACATCCTTTCGGAGTGGCTTCCACAGCCGTGCCGTTTCCAGCACTTGCGGTGTGCGGCATGCAAGGAATCGACAGAGTCTTGAGACTCCAGATTCCTGGCACCGGTGGGGCGAACCTCTGTTCAAACCCCGGCCTGTGAGCGGTCACCGTTTGCGCTGGATGTCTTCTCTATTGCCAGATGCGTGCCAGCTTCTGGTGGAGGAGTGTGTTTTTTGTAAGTTGTTGATTTGAATTAGGAAATTTTTGAAGAAGAGTTATGTGATTTTTGGAGATGCTGTATTTGTATAGAATTTTGGCTAGTTGATTAGCTAAAAAATAATGCGCAAATCCAAGGTGGTCATCGGCTTTCTGGGCACGCAACTCGATTCAGGCCGGGGTGCGGGCCGTTGGGAGAAGTGGCGGCCCACGGTGTCACTGGTGCAGCATGAAGACGTGGTGATAGCGCGGCTGGAGCTGCTCTACACGCCCGCGCACAAAGACCTGGCACAGTTGGTGCAGGCCGACATGGCCATTGCATCGCCCGAGACCACGGTGAACCTGGTGCCCATGCCCATTGCCGACCCGTGGGACTTTGGCGAGGTCTATGCGCAGCTGTTTGACTGGGTGCAGACCTACCGCTTTGACACCGAGCGCGAGGAGTACTGGACGCACATCACCACGGGCACGCACGTGGCGCAGATTTGCCTGTTCCTGCTGGTGGAGTCGCGCCGCATTCCGGGCGTGCTGGCGCAAACCTCGCCACCCAAGCGGCAGCAGGCTGGCAACCCAGGCAGCATTGCGTTGATTGACCTGGACCTCTCACGCTACGATGTGATCGCCCAGCGCTTTGGAGCCGAGCAGCGCGACGCCGTTCAGTTTTTGAAGAGCGGCATTGCCACGCGCAATGCGCGCTTCAATACGTTGATTGACGAGGTAGAGCGCGTGGCGGTGCGCTCGCGCGCGCCCATCCTGTTCACCGGGCCCACGGGCGCGGGCAAGTCGCATCTGGCGCGGCGCATGTTTGAGCTGAAGAAAGCCCGCCACCAGGTGAAGGGTGCGTTTGTCGAGGTGAACTGCGCCACGCTGCGCGGAGACGGTGCCGCATCGACCCTGTTCGGCCACAAAAAAGGCGCGTTCACCGGCGCGGCGGCAGACCGGCCCGGCCTGCTGCGCGCGGCGCACGAAGGCGTGCTTTTCCTGGACGAGATTGGTGAGCTGGGCCTGGACGAGCAGGCCATGCTGCTCAAGGCCGTGGAAGAAAAGCGCTTCTACCCCATGGGCAGCGACCGCGAGGTGGAGAGCGACTTTCAACTGGTGGCAGGCACCAACCGCGACCTGCGGGCCGAGGTGGCTGCTGGGCGCTTTCGCGAAGACCTGTTTGCCCGCATCAACCTGTGGAGCTACGTGCTGCCTGGCCTGGCGCAGCGACCTGAGGACATTGAGCCCAATGTGGACTACCTGCTGACCCGCGCTGCCGAAGAGCTGGGCGGTGCAGTGCGGTTCACCCGCGAGGGCAAGGCGGCCTACCTGCGGTTTGCCACCGGGCCAGAGGCCCTGTGGAGCGGCAATTTTCGCGATCTGGCCGCCAGCGTGACGCGGCTGGCCACCCTGGCCGACAGTGGCCGCATTGGCGAGGCACTGGTGCAGGCCGAAGTGGCGCGTCTGCGCTGGCTATGGCAACCCGCCAGCGATGCGCGCAATGGTTTGGCCACGGTACCGGGGGAGCTGGGGCGTGCGGGGCTGGTAGAGCTGCTGGGTGACGAGGCCGTGGCATCCATGGACCTTTTCGACCAGCTGCAACTCGCTGCCGTACTGCAGGTCTGCCGCCAGTCGCGCACCTTGTCTGACGCGGGTCGTGTGCTGTTCCAGGCCTCGCGCACGCAGCGCACCGTGGTCAATGATGCAGACCGGCTGCGCAAATACCTGGCGCGGTTTGGGCTGGATTGGGAGCGCGTGCGGCAATAGTTGGGAGGGGTGTGAGGCTGCTCTCACACACATCGCAAACCACAGTTTCGTGCTGCCGAGTGTTTCCAGTTGTTCAGATGCAGCCAGAGTGTCATGCCGGGCCAACGCTTTGACATAGGTGGCTCAAAGCGTGAAATATGTCGCAGCCAGATGGGACCCTGCTTCCCATAATCCGGACCCTTGATCCGTGCCCCGAGTGAGTGTGGGCCGGACGTTGTATGACGCGGCGTAGGCCGCTTACGCAAGGGAGATACCACAATGAATCATTCCAATCCGTGGGCGCGTGCCTGCATTCTGGTCACCTTGGCCTGGCTGACGGCATGCGGTGGAGGTTCTGGATCGGATGCCGAACCGACGGCACCAGCACCAGCACCAGCACCAGCACCAGCACCAGCACCAGCACCAGCACCAGCACCAGCGCCAGCGCCTCAGCCCGCCACACCTCCCGGAGGCTTGTACGTCGGCTTTTATGCGGAAGACGCCACTACCAACCCGGAAGACCCTACGCTGGGAGCTTTCCAGATGCGTTTGCCTGATGGCGATGCCGATTTCGCTGGCAGCATGTTTTTCACCTACGTGGGTTGCCAGAGCAGTAACGTGGGTTCCATTACCGGGAACAAGGCTGGGGGCGATATTCGTGGTCGCATTGCGGGCACCGTCGATGGTCTGGCCCAGACGGGTACCTACAGTGGAGCCTACGACGTGACAACGCAGCGCTACACGGGCACCTATGTGTTGGCTGGGGGCAAGCAGTACCGCGATCTGCGCCCTTGTATCGAGTACTACATTGCGCCCAACGGCACTTTTGAGATGTACCCGGTGGGCGTTTCGCAGCCCAGCAGCTTCAGGATCACGGTCAATGGCCGCAACATCCAGTGGGGCAGCCTGAACGGAGCCCGCCAGACCCTGGTGTACGTACTCGACCCTGCTGTGACGGCCGCAGGTCAGAACCCCGTTCTGTGGCAAGGCCTGGTGGACGGTGTGGTGGCAGCTCCGCTGCCAGCGACGGTGTCGCTTGCGTCGGGCCGTGAATATGTGGCCGCCGTAGCGGTGGGATCGTCCAGCCTGCAGAGACTCGCGTTCGGCAGCGTGCGGTTTGTGGCACCTTGAGTGTTGATGGCTGGCCGTGGCGCACTCACCGTTTCCCTGCTTGCAGCAGGAATGCGTCGATTCCATCGGAACCGTCCAGCCCTCACTCGCTGAAGACCAATTCCTGATGCGCTATCTGCGAGATAATCCCCGGCGTGAAGTACGCCAGACCGCCGCTGGTGCAATCTGGGAAACCAGGCACTGGAGGAACGTCCGGACTGCACAGGACAGCGTAGCAGCTAACGGCTGCCCACCGTGAGGTGAGGATCAGAGCAACAGAGACGAGTCCCAGGGGAGTGCCGCAAGGTAGACCACTGGGGGTGAAACGGGCAATCTCTACGCGCAGCAATACCAAGTAGGCCAGCGTTGATGTGGTTCCGCAGAGCTGGCGGGTAGGTAGCACCGAGCCGGGTGGGCGACCCCCGGCCCAGATTAATGGCGGTCACACTGCGGGCAACCGTGGTGCACAGAATCCGGCTTATCGGCGTGCTTCACAATTGATTTCGCGGGCTGGTGCATGCAGATGCGCCAGCCCGTTTTGTTTTGATGGGTCGCAGCGCAGCGCCTTGGACCAGACCTCCTTGGTCATGAGATCACCGTTCGAGGGGAGCTTGTCGAAACCGGGGCATCGCTTCGACTGGCTCGGCGTGAACAGCTCATGTCGGCTCAGGCTCGATCAATCACGCGGGCAGTGCGGTGCATGCCCCTGTTCCAGTTCGGTGGCGCGGCGTTCCGTATCGGGGTGGGTGGACAGCCAGTCCCACGCAGGCCGTGCTGCCTTCTGCGCTGCCTTGTCTGTGGACGGTGCAGAGGCTTTGGGGCTCGGTGCGCCTTCTGCGGGCTCCGCGCTTTCGCTGGCGGAGGAAGAAGGTTTTTGGGCTTTGCCGGGCTTCTTTGCCTCGTCTTCGTCGTGCGACGTGTCACGCACAATGGCCAGCAGCAGCTGGCCCATGGGCGCGGTGGGCAGGGCGGCTTGCCCCATCAGTGCGATGGCGTAGCAGTCGGCCTCGCGCTCGTGGTTTCGGCTGTAGGCGCGGCTGGTGAGCAGGGTGGCGCCGGTAGACACCACGCCAGAGACATCGCCCAGCGCCAGGCCCAGGCCGAGGTTCAGTACCCCTTGTTCCACCACCATGCGCATGCCGTGGCGGTGCACCACATGGCCGATTTCATGGGCCAGCACGCCAATCAGGGCGTCGTCGCTCATGCCCTTTTCTGCGGCCAGTTTTACGATGGCATCTGTCATCACCACCTTGCCGCCGGGCAAGGCGAAGGCGTTGGCAGGCATGCCCGAGCGGAACTCCAGCTTCAGCTGCGGCTGGTAAGACGGGTACCGCTTGGGCGCAGCGGAAGTGTGCGCCACCAGCGCATCAAACCGCGCAGCGAGTTGCGCCTGGCGTTCGGC
This sequence comes from Acidovorax sp. DW039, assembly GCF_037101375.1. Taxonomy (NCBI): domain Bacteria; kingdom Pseudomonadati; phylum Pseudomonadota; class Betaproteobacteria; order Burkholderiales; family Comamonadaceae; genus Acidovorax; species Acidovorax sp. DW039. Next base: position 911,019 of record NZ_AP029019.1, read on the forward strand.
AGGCAGTTTGCTGGGTTTGAGAAAGCCACCGTCCAGCTGGCTCAGCACGTTGTCAGACATGCTGGTTTCCCAGCCGATGGGCACAAAGCGCGTGAGCTGCGCTGCCGCCCAGGGCGTGCCATACCGGTAGAACAGCCCCAGGCCCACAGCCGAGATCACCAGCGCGCCCACCAGCAGGGGCCAGCGCGTCTGCATGCGCTGGGCCACCCCAGGCCGTGCCCCGGCCGCAGCCCAGGCACGGTACCAGTCGGCCACGGCGTCAATCTCCAGGCTGCCGCGTTCGCGCAGGTCGACCACCACGCGGGGCTGGGGGCGGCGTTCGCTCCACGCCTCGGGCCACCCTACCTGCGGGTAGGTGAACACGATGGGCTCTGCGCCTGGGCCTGAAGAATCGGACAAGGGGTGCAGCAGCAGCGAAGGCCCCTTGGGATCGGGCCTGAGCACCACCAGCACGGGGCGTGGCTTGCTGCTCAGCCCGTCAAACCAGCGGGCTGAAAGCATGTGGGCCGCAGCGCCTGTGTCGGGTGGTGTGGTCATGAGCGGTCAGCCGATCAGGTCCAGGCCAGCGGCATCTGCCAGGGCATCGCCCAGGCCGCCTTCTTGCTGGCGCGTGAGCACGCCCGCCACCTGATCCACGCCGCCCTTGATGTGCAGGGTGACGGATTCGAGCTTCATGCGGTATTCGCTCACCCGCGCAAAGGGGCGGTAAAAGCCCAGTGTCAGCAGCGTCAGCGCCATGTTCTTCAGGCGCAGGCGCACAAAGCGGCCAGCGCGCAGGTTGCATTTGAAGCGGGCGATCTGGCTCACGCCAATGTTGTTCCACAGCAGCTGGAACATGCGTGCTTCGCGGTAGGCGCGCGCCGGAGCCGAGGCCAGGAACAGCAGGAAAAAGAACCCGATGAATCCCAGGATCACGATGGCGATGATCCAGAGAATGTTGCCTTTGGCACCGCCCTGGCCCATGACCAGCATGGCAATGGAGCTGGTGGCAACCGCTGTGATCACCAGCCAGATCAGCAGTGCGCACAGCAGGAAAACCGCCACCGTGGCCAGCCACACCTTCACAAAATCCATGTACACCGGCTTCCACCGCCCGTGCTCTGTGCCCAGACGGGCACGCAGCACCAGCAGGCTCTTGTAGTTGTATTCGAGCCGGATGAAGCACAGCACGGAGAGGATCAGCCCCAGCACCAGCAGGCCGCCCATGGCAGGCGTGAACTCGGGGCGGGGGCGGGCTTCGCCTTTGACGGCGGGTTCGTCCAGCAGCTGGGCCAGCTCGGGTGACAGAAACTGCATGCCGAAGAACACGGCAATCCACACCAGCGCCAGCGCAAACACGGGCCAGCTGGCCAGGTACACCTCTTTCCAGCTGGCGGCAAACTGCAGCCGCAGGCCGCGCCAGCGTGTGGCGCCCAGCCGAAAGCGCATGGCACTGGCCCAGATATAGGGCGACAGCGCGGCACCGCCCAGCAGCATCAGTGCCACGGCCAGGTCTTGCCCGGTGTTGGCGGCCAGCTTGTAGGCAATGGAGAGCAGCACCAGCAGCACAAACCCCACCACCATCTTGCGCTGCTGCGCGGTGAATTCGAGCGGGCTGTTGGCCACCATGCTGTGGCCGTAGAAATACATGGCGGTGCGCCGCCGTGCCCAGGGTGTGTAGAAGCCCAGCGTGACGATGCCCAGCAGCACGTTCACGATCCACACCCGGAAGTACTCACCGCCGCTGCCGGTGAACTCCATCGGATAGGCCTCGATGTTTTGCGACATGAAGACAGACGGCTGCTCGGACACGGCAGCGTCTTTGGTTTTCTGGTTCATTCACTCCCTCCTTGGTTCGGCGCAGTTTAGCAGCGGCGCCCAGAAGGTGAACTCAGGTAAAAACCTTGTTTGCGCCCATATTTCAAGCGCTAGCAGCTATGGTTTTGATAGCCGTGCGGCAAGGGCCATCTGCCCTTGCAAGGGCATCACTGCCGAGCCGGTCAGAATTTCTCCCACGGCTGCAGGTAGCGCCACTGGCCCTCGGGCACCTTGGCCAAAGGCACCCGGCCGATGCGGATGCGCTTGATGCCCACCACCCGCAGGCCCACGGCCTCACACATGGCGGGGATTTGCCCGGGGCGGATGCCCTTCAAGGCAAAGCGCAGCTTGGTTTCGTTTTGCCAGCTCACCTTGATGGGGGGTAGCGGGCGGCCGTTGAACGACAGGCCGTGGCACAGACGCTGCAGGCCGTTGGGGGCGATCTCGCCCGTCACTTCCACAATGCATTCCTGCTCCAGCGCTTCGATGTCTTCGGCCAGCTTGCGCGCGATGCGCTTGTCCTGCGTGTAGACCACCAGCCCGGTCGCCTCGCTGGGCAGGGGGGTGAAGCATTCGAGCTGCCTGAAGTGTCGCTGCAGCACGCGGATGTCGCTGGCGTCTTCCGGCAGGTGCGATGCGGCACTGAGCAAATCTGTGGCTTGGGGGGCACCCTGGCTGCGGCTGGCGTGGGCGTTTCCATTGCCATGGCCGCCTTGCGCTGGCAGGCCCAGGCCCGCTTCGTATCCGGCGGGCTTGTGCAGCAGCAGCGTTACAGGGGTGAGGGCGAGCAGGCTGGCGTCCGGGGCCACGGTCACGGTCTGGTCCGGGCGCACGCGCGCGCCGGGCGCTTCCTGCACCTGGCCGTCCACGCTCACGAAGCCGCCCTCGATGAATTGCTCAGCAGTGCTGCGGGAGCAGTTCAGTTGTTCGGCCACGCGTTTGGCCAGGCGGATGTGGTTGGGGTCAGGGTGGGGGGCAGTCATGGAAGGCAAGGCGCGTTGTTCTTGTTGAAAGGGGACTTGAAAGGGAGGCGTGAAAGGGGTGCAGACCGCGGCCATGCCCGGTCTTCGGTTCAGGTGTTGCCGGGCGGCAGGGCGCGGATGCGCTCCACATGCGCCAGCAGCGACCGCTGGGCCACGGGCCACATGCGCGGCGGCACATCGTCGTAGGCATGGCGCACCCAGTCTTCCATCGTGCCATGGGGCAAGGCCTGCATGGCGGCCAGCACCTTGGCCTCGCGGGCCAGTCGGTGGGCCTTGAGGTGGGCGATGGCACCCCGCGCATTGTCCAGCACATAGCCGTGGGCGGGCAGGATGAACTCGATGCCATGCTCGGCGCACAGGGTATCGAGCCGGTTCAGCGAATCCAGGTAGTCGGCCATGTTGCCGTCGGGCGGGTCAATCACCGTGGTGCTGCCGTTGAGGATGTGGTCGCCGCTGAACAGCAACCCGTCTTCCAGCAGGATGAAGCACACATGGTTGGCCGCGTGGCCCGGGGTGTACACCACCTGCAGGGTATGGGTGATTTCGCCTTCTAGCGCACGCCCAGTCAGCGCAAGCAGCTCATTATTTTGTAGCATCCTGTCGGGCGTGAACTGGCTGGCTACCCGTGCTGTGGGGGCAGAGGGCAGCCCCAGAATCGGCGGCTTGCCGTGGCCTGAGCGTTCGCACAGGGCTTGCAGGGGCGCCGCGCCGGGCGAGTGGTCGGGGTGCGAATGCGTGCACACGATCATGCGGATGTCGCCACCCGCCGCGCGCCAGAGCTTTTCCAGGTGGTCCAGGTCGGCCGGGCCGGGGTCGATGGCGATGTAGCCCGTGCCGGGCTCGCCCACCAGATAGCTGTTGGTGCCGGGCCCCGTCATCACGCCCGAGTTGGGCGCGGTAAGGCGCTGCACGTTCTTGAGCAAGGGTACGGGGCGCTCGCTCTGCCAGTCCAGCGGGTGGACCATCTGCCCATGCGGGCACACCAGGGCCAGCTCGCCAAAAGGCGCATCCCCCTCCATGTAGCGGGCTTCCTTGCCGCCCAGCAGGCCCGCACGGGGGCAGCTGGTCCACAGGGGCTGCTCATGCGCCAGCGCGGCCAGCACGGCGGCGGTGTTGCCAAACCGGGTGAGCCGCTGCAGCGTGCGAATGGTGGGGAAGATCATGAAGAACTGCCCCGCCTCGTGCCTTGCCAGCGCGTCTGCCGGGCGCACCCACACGGGCTCAAACTGTTCCGCCTCGTCGGCCACGGGCTCTTGCCCGTCAGGCATGCGTGCCACGAGGAAGGGCACGGCGAACCGCTTGGGCAGATCGCGGTCCGTGGTCCAGTAGGCCAGCTGGTACACGCTGTCTGCCGCCAGCCGCAGGCCCTGCGCGGCGCACTGGGTGGCAAAGGGGGCATGGCGGTCCAGCGCGGCAATGTCACTGGCATCGGCTATCTGCCCAGCGCGGGGGCCGTCGGCATGGCGGGCCAGCAGCACGCCCAGCTCTTCAAAGCTCTCGCGGATGGCGGCGATAGCCTCGGTCAGGTGTTCGTCGCTTTGCGTGGGGCGGCGGTCAGCCACCGGGTGGGCCTGAGCGTCGGCGGCCTCGATGCCGCCTCCGGGAAAGACATATGCGCCCGGGGCAAAGCTGGCTTTGCCCGAGCGGCGGGTCATGAGAACTTCCAGAGCGCCGTCAGGCGCATCACGCAGCAACAGCACGGTGGCTGCTGCCAAGGGGCGCACGGGCTCGCGGGCGGGGTGCAGGTGCTGGCTGATGCGGGGCATGGGTGCTTATCGGTGTCTGTGGCCTTTCGCCCCATCGTACCCGTTAGTCTGTAATCAGTGGGCTGTGGGTGGCAGTCACATAGGTGCAGCAAGAGGATCGTCTACAGGCTCTCGCAAGTTGTGTAGTGCATGTGTGGTGCACGGCGGTAGAGATGTTTTGGCAATAAACACAAGCGCCTCGCATATGAGTGAACTTTGACAATCACCTTCATGTTGATAGTTTGTCGAAAGGTGTTTTCATGTTTTCTTTAGTGGGTCGAAATGGGCGAGTGCTTTGGCGTGTTGCCGCCTGGGTGGGTGGTTTAGGCTTGAGCTTGGTGCAGTCGGCGCATGCCCAGCCTCAGAGCGGTAACAAGGTGGACTGGCCGACGCAGCCCGTGACGTTCATCATGGGTTTTCCGGCTGGCTCGGGGATTGATGTAGTGGGACGCGCTTTGCAGGAGCCCTTGGGCAAACTCCTCGGGCAGCCCGTAGTAATTGACTACAAGAGTGGCGCCGCAGGCAATATTGCTTCAGAGTATGTTGCCCGGGCTAAACCCGACGGCTATACCTTGGTCTTCGGCACTGCGGCCACCCATGGCAGCAATGCAGCCCTGTACAAGAAACTGTCCTTCGATGTGGAGGCAGACTTTGTGCCTGTTGCTCCCATCATTGATGTTTCCAACGTCTTGATGATCAATCCCGATGTGATCCCCGCGAAGAGCATCCAGGAGTTTGTGGAACTGGTGAAGGCACATCCTGGCAAATACGCTTTTGCTTCCACGGGCCATGGGGCTGGCACCCACATGGCCTTTGCAGAATTCAATGCCAGAACGGGGCTTGATATGCTGCACGTGCCTTACAAGGGTGGCCCCGAGGCCATTACCTCTGTTTTGAGGGGGGAGACCTGCTGCATCATGAACCAGGTGCAGACCGCCTTGGCCCATTACAAGGCGGGCAAGGTGCGGTTGCTGGGGGTGACCACGGCCAAACGTGTGCCTGCCGTCAGCGAGGTGCCCACCATTGCCGAAAGTGGCGTCGCTGGCACCAAAGGCTTTGACAGTTCCATCTGGTTCGGCCTGTTTGCCCCCAAAGGAACGGACTCGCGCGTGGTGACACGTTTGAACACCGCGATTCGCAGTGTGCTGGAGTCCTCAGAAGTACGTTCCAGGCTGGAGCAGGCTGGCAACACGGTTCGTCTGGAAAACCCCGAACAGTTCAAGGCCACGGTCCATGCCAATCGCATCAAATGGGCTGAAGTGGTGAAAGCAGCCAACATCGTGATCGAGTAGGGCAGGGCTGGAGCAGAGATCCTCTGAGGGCGGGCGCACACTGTGGTGACTCACCTGCCCATCCCTGCTCCTGGCAGGAGAGCTTGCCAAGCCGGTAGCGGTACAGCCTCCGAGAGGTGGGTTGCTGGCTGCGCCCGCTCAGCGCAACGCACGCAGCTGCTGCAGCCGTTGCAGCACGGCGTCAATCACCGTGTTGGCACCTTGCAAGTCACAACTCCACAGCATCTCCAGCAACTCGATCAGCGCGATCGGGCTGCATTCCTGCAACGCTGCCTGCGAGGCAGCCTGGAGGTTGCTGGCCTCCAGATCGTTCAAAACATCCACCGTCAAACTCATGGGGCACTCCCTGTTTTTCTGGGTGCCATCGTAGGCGCAAGGCCGGCCAGCCTAGGCCTTGCGGGCATGATCAAAATCAAATGCGGGCCAAAAAGCGGTGGTGTCGGCAAGTGCTTTGAACGGGTTCTCAGGCTCTGGGGGGCACGTTCAGCCCCTTGATCACCGCAGGGCGAGCCACAAAGGCGGCCAGCACACGCTGCACTTCTGCAAAAGCGTCAAAGCCCACCAGTTCACCCGCTTCGTAAAAGCCCACCAGATTCCGCACCCAAGGCCAGATGGCGATATCGGCAATCGTGTAGGTGTCACCCATGATCCACTGGCGGCCTGCCATGCGCTGGTTGAGCACACCGAGCAGACGCTTGGACTCGGCCACATAGCGATCCCGGGGGCGTTTGTCCTCGTAATCTTTGCCAGCAAATTTGTGGAAGAAGCCGAGCTGCCCAAACATGGGGCCAACCCCGCCCATCTGGAACATGACCCATTGCAGGGTTTTGTAGCGGCCCGCTGCATCCCGCGGCAGCAGGCGGCCTGCCTTTTCTGCCAGGTAGACAAGGATGGCGCCTGACTCGAACAGCGCCAGCGGGTGGCCCCCCGGGCCGTTGGGGTCCAGGATGGCGGGAATCTTGTTGTTGGGGTTGAGGGACAGGAACTCAGGCGACATCTGGTCATTGCGCTCAAAGCTCACCAGGTGGGCTTCATAGGGGAGTCCCAACTCCTCCAGCGCGATCGAGACTTTGACGCCGTTGGGCGTGGGCAGCGAGTACAGCTGGATGCGGTCAGGGTGCTGCGCAGGCCATTTGCGGGTGATGGGAAAGCTGGACAGATCGGGTAGCGATGCAGACATGGGGCTCCTTGGGGCGGTGGAAGAAAGCAATGCCAATGTGCCCCCAAGCCTAAACCGGTGAGCCAACCGCAGTGGTGGCAGGGCTATAAACGGCTCGTACGGCCCCCTTGGGTCCTTTGCATAAATCACCGCGCCGTGTGCGTCTGCAGTCTGTGGCGGTATGCGGCGTTGCAAATACTCGCAATAGCTACGGCTCCTGCTGCGTCAATTTTCTCAGTCAAGCGCCTTGCACCACCGGGATCGCCTGCGACAGAGCGCCTGGCCACGGCCGCTTCGCGGGTGGGTGTTTGCCGTTCTTGTGGCCTAGGCGCGTGGTGCTGCATGGCCGGGCAGCGACGATAATCCGGGCATGCAGATTCGCTTTACCAAAATGCAGGGCGCAGGCAACGACTTTGTCGTGCTGGACGAAACCCAGGGCCGCCTGGGTCTTACGACTGCGCACTACCGCTACCTGGCCGACCGCCACTTTGGCGTGGGGGCCGATCAGATCCTCACCGTGCGTCCCTCGCCCGCCGAGGGGATTGATTTTGAGTACGTGATCCACAACGCTGACGGTGGCGAAGTGGAGCAGTGCGGCAACGGCTCGCGCTGCTTTGCGCGCTACGTGCGCGACAAGGGCCTGACGGACAAGGACACCATCCGGGTGCAAACGCTCAGCGGGGTCATTGCGCCCCGCCTCACGCCCGATGGGCGGGTGGCGGTGGACATGGGCCGCCCGGTGCTGGAGCCCGCGCGGGTGCCGTTCGACACTGCGGGACTGGAGCCTGTGGCGCAAGGTGCTGGGCAAAAATGGCCGCTAGCGCTGGATGTACCAGCGCAGCCAGCTACGGTTTTTGTAGCGGTGGTGTCCATGGGCAATCCGCATGCGGTGCAGTTGGTCGACGATGTGGATACGGCCCCGGTGGCCATCTGGGGCCCGTTGGTGGAGCGGCATGTGCGCTTTCCGCAGCGGGTGAATGCGGGCTTCATGCAGGTGGTAAGCCGCACCCATGTGCGCCTGCGCGTGTTCGAGCGTGGCACGGGCGAGACGCTGGCCTGCGGCACGGGTGCATGCGCTGCCGTGGCGGCTGGCATCCGCCTGGGGCTGCTCGACAACGAAGTGCATGTGGACATGCGCGGTGGCCGCCTCACGATTGCCTGGAGCGGTCAGGAGACCGACACCCTGTACATGACCGGCCCGGCCACCACCGTGTTTGAAGGCCAGATCGATATTCCGGACACCCTATGAGCACTACCCACATTCCCCCGATCACCGAAGAAGATATCGCCAACTTTCTGACCAACACCCCCGGCTTCTTCGAGCGCCATGCCGAGGTGCTGGCCAGCGTGCAGATCACCAGCCCCCACGGGCACCGTGCCGTGAGCCTGCAGGAGCGCCAGGCCGAGATGCTGCGCGAGAAGATCAAGGGGCTGGAGCACCGCATCATGGACATGGTGCGCAACAGCAATGACAACACCGCCATTGCGGCCAAGGTGCACCAATGGACCAGCGCCCTGCTGCGCGTAAAGGACCCGTTTGACCTGCCCGAGGCCGTGGTCAGCGGCATTCGCACCCTGTTTGATGTGCCCCAGGCCACGGTGCGGGTGTGGACGGTGGCGGGCCCCTACATCGACGCTGATTTCACCCAGGGAGCGAGCGAGGATGCGCGTGCGTTTGCCTCGTCGCTGACCATGCCGTTTTGCGGCCCCAACCTGGGCTTTGAGCCTGCGGGCTGGCTGGCGCAGGACGCCGGTGGCGAGCCCGCCCAGTCGCTGGCCCTGCTGCCGCTGCGCGAAGGCGCCATCGACAGCGCCACGCCTGCGTTTGGCCTGCTGGTGCTGGGCTCGCCCGATCCGCAGCGCTTTGATGCGACCATGGGCACGGAATTCCTTTCGCGCATTGCAGAGCTGGCGAGTGCGGCGCTGGTGCGGTTGAAGTGAAGCCCCCCCTGAGCCGCTGCGCGTCTTCCCCCCCCGAGGGGGGGACGCCACCCCTGGCCCGGCAAAGCCGGCTCCACGGTGGCACTGGCCTTGCGCTGCGCCAGTGGCGGCGGCCTTGTGCCTTGGCGTGCGCCGCAGTCACGGCTCTCTTCACAGCGGGTTGAGTCCATGGCCGAGGTGCCTTCGTCCGTACCCTTGCCCACCGATCCGCACGTACTGCGCTATCTGGAGCATGTGCGGGTGGAAAAGCGGCTTGCGGCGCGCACGGTCACGCTCTACACCCTGGATCTTGAAAAGCTCGCGCAGTTGGCTGCGGGTGTGAACACACCGATGCTGCAGCTCACCAGCGCGCACATTCGCCGCTTTGTGGCGCAGATGCACAGCGGTGGGCGCAGCGGGCGGGGGATTGCACTCATCCTCTCTGGCTGGCGCGGGTTCTACACCTGGGCGGGGCGGCAGGGGCTGGTGGCGCACAACCCGGTGCAGGATGTGCGCGCACCCAAGGCGCCCAAGCCTTTGCCCAAAGCGCTGGGCGTGGATGATGCCGTGCGTCTGGCAGACTATGAAAACACTGCAGCCGACCCCTGGCTCGAAGCCCGGGACGCTGCCATCGTCGAGCTGTTGTATGGCTGTGGCCTGCGCGTGGGAGAGCTGGTGGGGCTGGACGCGGAGCCCAGCGCCGAGGCGCAGCGTGAAGGCCGTGGCTGGATTGACCTGCAGGCCGGCGAGGCCCATGTTTTTGGCAAGGGCAGCAAGCGCCGCAGCGTGCCCGTGGGGCGAGCTGCAGTGCAGGCTCTGAAAAACTGGCTGGCCCTGCGCATTCAGCCCTTTGGTGCCAGCGGGGCGCTGGATGCCGCCCTGTTTGTGGGCCAGCGCGGCAAGCGGCTGACGGCCCAGTCGGTGTGGTTGCGCCTGCGCCAGCGCAGCCAGCAGGCGGGGCTGACGACACCGGTGCATCCGCACATGCTGCGCCACTCATTTGCCAGCCATGTGCTGCAATCCAGCAGCGACTTGCGTGCCGTGCAGGAGTTGCTGGGGCACGCCAACATCACCACCACGCAGGTGTACACCAGGCTGGATTTTCAGCACTTGGCCAAGGTGTACGACGCGGCGCACCCGCGGGCGCGCAAGAAGAGCTGACATCCCGCACGGGCTGCGCAACCGGTGCAGACCTTTCTCAACTGCTGGGCATGCATGGTGTGGCCCGGGGGCAGAGGCTCTCTCGCTCCGAGTCCGGAACTTGTAGCGGGAGCGATGCTCCCAGTCATCACGCCAACAGCCCGCCGGGTGAGGAGAGCTTTGTGAAAAACTGGTTCCGCAAGCAGCGCTATTTCCTGCTCATGCTGCTGTGTTTTGGTTTCTTTCGTACTGCCATTGCAGACTGGAACCCGATTCCCTCAGGCTCCATGCGTCCGACCCTGCTGGAAGGCGACGTGGTCTTTGTGAACCGGCTGGCTTACGACTTCAAGCTCCCGCTCACTGACATCGTGCTGCTGCCGCTGGGAGAACCCCAGCGCGGTGACGTCGTGACGTTCAGTTCTCCCCAGGATGGCACCCGTCTCATCAAGCGCATCGCTGCCGTGCCGGGAGACCGGGTGGAGATGCGCAACGAAGTGCTCTACATCAACGGCCAAGCAGCTGACTACCAGGCCCCCGAGGACGTGCGCGAAGCACTGGGCATGGGGGCAGAGGTAGACGCCACCCGCTGGACTGAGCGCCTGCAGGGCCACGAGCGCCGGGTGCAGTGGCTGCACGGCGTGCCTGCACGAAGCACCTTCGGCCCGCTGGATGTTCCCCCCGGGCAGTACCTGATGCTGGGCGACAACCGGGACAACAGCGTGGATTCGCGCTACATCGGCCTGGTGCCACGCCATTTGCTGATCGGTCAGGCCCGCAGGGTGCTGGTGTCTGCGGACATTCTGGGCAACTGGGCGCCAAGGCTGGGGCGCACCGGGCAGGCGCTCTAACGGGTTTTGGTGCTGCGAGTGGCACAGAGTCCAGCGCTAGCAGCTGCCTCAGCGTGGGGCCATGCTCTCCTGATCGGCCAGCAGGCGTCGCAGCCGCGACTGCTCAAAGTCCAGGTAGCGGAGGCGGTCGCGGGTTTCGCGGCGTTGCTGATCGCTCAGGCCTTTGTCCTGCAGGCGCTTTTCCAGTCGGCGGATTTCGCTGTCGTTGCTGCTGATGGACTGTCGTGTGCGGTACACCTCTAGCCCCGCGTTCAACGCCATGGAGAACGCACCTTCGTTCATGCGCCCGCGGCAGGCGTCCTGCTTGCCGGTATTGCCCCGCGTGCCTTCACGCCAGCCGCTGTAGGGTGTGCAGAAGCGGGGAATGCCTGCCTCCCACCCCGCGCGGTAGCGGGCCGCATCAGGCCGCACGCCCACTTTGGCGCAGTCTTCGGTGTAGTCAGCAAGCTGGGTGCGCGGGGGCTCGCCGTTGGCACCGTCGTCCAGCCCCACCTGGTACCAGTCGGCCACCTTGCATTGTTCGGGAGTCATGCTGGCGCAACCAGCAAGCGCGAGGGCTGCGCTTGCCAGCAGCCAGTGGGCTGAGAGTTTTTTCATGCGCCAAATCCTAGCGGCCCATTCGCATCGTGACCAGCTTTGTTTGGCACTGGAAGCGCTGGAGCAATCAGGCGCTGTGCAAACGCAGGTTCTGTGCGCTGGCCGATGGGAGCTTGAAATTGGAGACTGTCTCAACAAGGCCGCGGGCTTGCGCGTTCAGTCCAGCCGCTGCCGCAGCCATTTGCTCCACCAAGGCGGCGTTTTGCTGGGTGGCCTGGTCCATTTGTGCGACCGCCACATTCACCTGGTCCACACCCTGGCTTTGCTCGGAGCTGGCAGCGCTGATCTCGCCCACCACATCGGTAACGCGCTGGATGGCCCCCACCACTTCGCTCATGGTCTGACCGGCGCGGTCTACCAGTGCGGTGCCTGCCTCCACCCGTTCTACGCTGGTGCCGATCAGCTGCTTGATCTCGCGGGCCGCCTCGGCCGAGCGTCCGGCCAGGTTGCGCACCTCGCTGGCCACCACGGCAAAGCCTCGGCCTTGTTCACCGGCGCGTGCGGCTTCCACCGCGGCGTTCAGCGCCAGGATGTTGGTCTGGAAGGCAATGGCATCGATCACGCCAATGATGTCCGAAATCTTTTTGCTGCTTTCGTTGATGCCCCGCATGGTGTTGACGACCTCGGCCACCACCTGACCGCCCTGGGCTGCCACTGCCGATGCGCTTTGCGCCATCTGGTTGGCCTGACGGGAGTTGTCGGCGTTCATGCGCACGGTGGAGTTCAACTCCTCCATCGAAGCCGCCGTTTCCTGCAGCGCGCTGGCTTGCCGCTCGGTGCGGGCAGACAGATCGTCGTTGCCCTGCGCGATCTCGCCAGACGCAGCAGAAACGCTGGCTGCGCCCTGGTGCACCGCCCCGACCAGCGTGACCAGGGAGGCCTGCATGCTCTTGAAACCATGCAGCAGCTGCGCGGTTTCATTGGTGCCCCGGGCCTCAATGTGCTGGGTCAGGTCGCCTTGGGCAATGGCCTTGGAAAAGGCTACCGCCTTGCGTAAAGGCTGGGAGACGGAGCGGATGACCAGATAGCCGAAACCGATGGCCAGGCCGATGCTGATGACCAGCGAGGTGATCATGGCAAAGACCATGGAGTGGTAAAGCGAGTCTGAGCGTTCGTACTCGGCTTTGGCGATGTCCAGTTGCACTTGCACCAGCTTGCCCAACACATCTTGCAGCGGGTCCAGTGCGGGGTACATGCTTTTGGCGGCGTAGGTGGTCAGCGCGGGAATGTCTGCCGCTTTCAGAATGCGCTCCAGTTCTGCGACCGAGGCGTCTGCCGTGGCTTGTGTATTGCGAAAGCGGGCCACCAGTTGCACCTCTTCATCCACCAGCTCGGTGGCCAGGTAGGCCTTCCACTGGGCTTCAATCTCCTTGCGCGCCTCTGCAACAGATTGCAGACCTTGGCTTGGCGTCATGGCGCCGTCGCGCACCTTGTGGGCGGTGTCCACAATGTTGATGGCGTACGCATCCGAGACCAGCTTGATCTGCTTGAGGGGCACGACCCGGTCCTGGTACACCGTGTTGAGGCCCTGATTGGCGCGCTGCATGCCGAGCAGCCCGGCAGTGCCGATCAGCGCGGTCAGGAGACACAACGCCGCCAGCAGCACGGCAAGGCGGGTGGAGATTCGGATGTTGTCGAGGTTCATGGCTGTACCTTTTGTTCCGAGTGCCAACGCAGCAGTCCCGAAAACCCAAGCAAGTTGGGTGCCACCGGGGTTGCGTAGCCTCAGGGATGGGGGGTCAATGCACCGCTTCACTGCTTTCTGCAGTCAGCGAATCTTTCAGGAATTTCTCGATGTCCAGCAGGATCAGCATGCGATCGTCCACCGAACCGATGGCCAGCAGGTGTTCTGGGTCAAAGTTGGAATCGAGGGCCGGAACAGGACGCAGCTGCGATGGCTCCAGCGTCAGCACGTCTGACACGCCATCCACCACCAGGCCCACCACGCGCGAGCCAATGTTCAGCACGATGACGACGGTGAGGTGGTTGTACTGAACGCCGCTGAGGCCCAGTTTGATGCGCAGGTCAATGATGGGAACGATGACGCCACGCAGGTTGACCACGCCCTTGAGGTGCTCGGGTGCGTTGGCGATGGTGGTGGGCTTCTCGTAGGAGCGGATTTCCTGCACGCGCAGGATGTCCACACCGTATTCCTCGTTGGCAATCTTGAAGGCCAGGAACTCACGGATCTGCGTGAGGGCCCCGGCGCCGCCGGTGGAGGTATTGGTATGGGATGCGGCGGCTGCGTTGATCATGACGGGCTCCGGTGAAATGATAAAAAGTGTTAGAAATTTTATCTCCCATCTTTGTTAAATGTCAAATATGAAAAATATGATTTTCAATGTGTGGATTGAGAAGGGTTCTGGTGGCCTGTGGGTGAGGGGACTCCCGGCACAATTCAGGGCATGAAAACCATTCGACTCAAGCAGGGCAAGGAGCGCTCGCTCCAGCGCCGTCATCCGTGGATCTTTGAATCGGCCATTGCCAAGGGCGGAGGTGACAGCGGCGAGACCGTGCGGGTGGAGTCGCATGAAGGGCAGTTTTTGGCGTGGGCCGCGTTCAGCCCGCAATCGCGCATCCGCGCCCGGGTGTGGAGCTTTGACGAAAAGCAGCGCATTGATGCTCCGTTTTTCATAGCTGCTTGCGCTCGCGCCATAAGCGCCAGAGCCCGTTTTGACATCAAGAGCGATGGTGTGCGACTGGTGCACGGCGAATCGGACGGGCTGCCCGGGCTGATCGTGGACCGCTATGGCGACACGCTGGTGGCCCAGTTCACCAGCGCAGGCACCGAACGCTGGAAGGCCGTGCTGGCCGATGCGCTGCTCAAGGAGACGGGGCTGAGCAAGCTGTATGAGCGGTCTGACGCCAGTGTCCGGTCTCTGGAAGGGCTGGAGCCCGCCACCGGCTGGCTGCGTGGCGGCCCTGTGGTTAATCAGGCCGGGCAGCCGGAGCCACCGGTGGAGCTGACCATTTACGAACATGACTGGCGGCTGACCCTCAACATTGCCGAAGGGCACAAGACCGGCTTTTACCTGGACCAGCGCGACAGCCGCAAACGGTTTGCGGATTACGTGCAGCGGCTGAACCTGCGCAAGGTGCTCAACTGCTTTTGCTACACCGGTGGCTTCAGCGTGGCTGCCCTGTGGGGCATGCAGGCCGCGCAGCGGGCGGCGGACAAAGGGGCAGGGGAGCAAGGCGGCGGGATGGTCACGTCCATCGATTCGTCCGGCCCCGCGCTGGACAGAGCCCGAGCCCATGTTCAGCTCAATGGCTTTGACATGGAGCAGGCGCGGTTTCTGGACGCGGACGTGAATGCTTCGCTGCGCCAGTTCCTGAAAGACGGCGTGCGCTTTGACGCCATCGTGCTCGATCCGCCCAAGTTTGCGCCCACTGCGGCGCATGCTGAACGGGCGGCCCGGGCCTATAAAGACATCAACCGTCTGGCGCTGCAACTGCTGGAGCCGGGCGGCGTGCTGTTCACCTTCTCGTGTTCAGGGGGCATCAGCGCAGACCTGTTCCACAAGATCGTGGCCTCTGCCGGGGCTGATGCGGGTGTGGACGGCTACATCAGTGAACGCTTGCAGGGTGCACCTGACCACCCCATGACACTGGAGTTTCCTGAAGGGGAATACCTCAAGGGGCTGGTGGTGATGCGCAAGGCCTGAACAAGGTCTGAGAGGAGCTGAAAAGGCGGGCGCACTTTTTTTGCGTCAGTGTTGCGTGGCGAGGGGCTTGACACGATCGCTACACTGGAAAAAACCGGTTTCCACCCTGATCTTCAGGCTCGGTCACGCAACGGGCGGGATATGTATCTCCGCCCTATTTCCATCTGAAAGAGATTTCCATGGCACTCATTCCTGTCACCATCCTCACCGGCTTCCTGGGCTCGGGCAAGACGACCTTGCTCAAACGGGTTCTGAACGAAGCCCACGGCCAGAAGATCGCTGTGATCGAGAACGAATTCGGCGAAGAGAACATCGACAACGACATCCTCGTGACCGAGTCGAAAGAGCAGATCGTGCAGATGAGCAACGGCTGCATCTGCTGCACCATTCGCGAAGACCTGCGCGAAACCCTCCAGTTGCTGGCTGCCAAGAAACGCAAGGGCCTGCTGGACTTTGACCGCATCGTGATCGAGACCACCGGCCTGGCAGACCCCGGCCCGGTGGCGCAGACCTTCTTCATGGACGAGGAGATTGCGGAAACCTATCTCATCGACTCCATCATCACCCTGGTGGATGCCAAGCATGCCCCCCAGCAGCTCAATGACCGCCAGGAGGCCCGTCGGCAGGTGGGCTTTGCCGATCAGATCTTTCTGTCCAAGACGGATCTGGTCAGTGTCGCCGAGGTGGATGCATTGATTCACCGCCTCAAGCACATGAACCCCCGCGCGCCCATCAAGGCTGTGCATTTTGGCGAAGTGCCGCTGAAGGAGGTGCTGGACCTGCGGGGGTTCAACCTGAACGCCAAGCTGGATATCGACCCGGACTTCCTGAAGGACGAAGACCACAGCCATTGCGACCACGATCATGGCCACTGTGAGCACGACCATGGTCACGAACATCATGATCACGCGCATGGCGAAGAGTGCAACCACCCCTCACACCAGCACGGCCATGGGCATCACCACCATCACGACGATGATGTGAAGAGCTTTGTCTACCGCAGCGACCGTCCTTTTGATCCAGCCAAGCTGGAAGACTTCCTGGGTGCCATCGTCAACATTTATGGCCCCCGCATGCTGCGCTACAAAGGGGTCTTGAACATGAAAGGGACTGAGCGTAAGGTGATCTTCCAGGGCGTGCACCAGCTCATGGGCAGCGATCTGGGGCCGCAGTGGGCTGAGGGCGAGGCTCGCGTGAGCAAGATGGTGTTCATCGGCATTGACCTGCCGCAGGACATCTTCCGCCAGGGGCTTGACCAGAGTCTGGTCTGAGGGGTGCGGTGGATGCAGCGCATCCTTAACCCTTTGTGAACTACATGGGGTGTGTTGTATCCGCAACGTTTCTGTTTGCGGCGGCCCAGGTCGATACAATCGCGCCCCGGTAAAACCCCGGAAGGCTTGCCATCCGCCCCCGGCCGCAGCTGCAGCCAGGGCCTGCCCGTACAGCGAGGAGACCAGGAAGTGAAAGCCGAAACCAGCAAATCCAAGGCGGTGTCCAAGGCGCCAGCAACGGCGGCAAAAGCCCCTGCTGCGTCTGCTCCAGCCAAAGCCTCCAAGGCTGCTGCAGCTTCCGCCCCCCCGGCTGCCGCGCCCGCTTCACCTGCGGTGGCGGATTCGCAGGTTCCGCAGCGTGCCACCCGGCCTTCTTCGCGTTTGGCCCAATTGACCGTACCATCCATGGCGCAGACAGTGGCTTCCACTGCAGCCAAAGCCAGTTACCAAAACACCATGTCCACGACCGCGCAAGTGCTCCCCTCTTTCACCGCTGCCAAAAAAGACCCCAAGCTCGCCAACAACTGGAAGACCAAGTCTGCCGAGGAGTTGACCGACGCTGAAGTGTTGGCCATGCCTGACAGCGAGTACATGAACGACAAGCAAATGGCGTTTTTCCGTCTGAAGCTGGTGCAGCTCAAGCAGGACATTCACAACAGTGCTGGCGAGACCACGGAACATTTGCGTGAGGACACCGTGGTGGTGCCCGATCCGGCAGACCGTGCCACCATCGAGGAAGAGCATGCTCTGGAGCTGCGCACGCGTGACCGCGAACGCAAGCTGCTCAAGAAGATCGAGCAGTCCATTGCGCGCATTGACGCTGGTGACTACGGCTATTGCGACGAGACGGGCGAGCCCATCGGCGTGGGACGCCTGATTGCACGCCCGACAGCGACCCTGTCGCTGGAAGCGCAGCAGCGCCGCGAGCTCAAGCAGAAGATGTTCGGGGACTGATCCCCGGATGATGCTGTTTGCCCCTCCCGTCACAGTGATTGCATTCCCATGAGCAAGGAAGAGACCCCGCCAGCTGAAGGACTCCTGTCCAAGATGGTGCGGTTTGTGCGCAACCCCACTGTCCAGTGGACTGAGCTGGACTCTTTGCAAGACGACAAGGAGAGCCAATACAGCAAGCAGATGCTCAAGGAGATGATTGAGCGCAAGCGGCGCAACGACTTTGTGCGCCGCCGGGAGTTTGATCAACTGCGCAAACTGCGCAAGCGCGAGGCCCTGCATGGCCAGCGCACCGAAGACCCCACCAATCGTCCGTCGTTCTTCCAGAGCAGCATGGCATCGCCCGACGAGCGCGCTGTGACGCTCAAGAAGATTGATGAAATCGAAGCGCAGATGTCGCAGCAGTGGTGGAAGAGCAAGCAGTCCGACAGCGGCCCCACCATGCCCAGCGATCTGGCTTCGGTTCCCGCCTCGGTGCCAGCGTCTGCGGCAGCGCATGGGCCCGATACGGAGGCCGCTGCGGATGCGCGTGCATTTGCGCCCACGGCGCCCGTCAGCTTGGCAGCCCCGCTGTCACCCGCCAGCCCCGTCGCCCCCTTGTTTGCCGATGACAGCATGAAGGTGGGTGGTTTTGGCGCGACGGATGCCAGGCTGCATGCTGACACCGTTCCTGCCGAGCCGGCATTCAGCCAGACGGTACCCGGCATCGTGCCTTCCCCTGCCCCTGCGGCGGCCCCGGTGGCTGCCTTGGAGAAATTTGTGCACGAACCCGACTTGGAAGAGGCGGCCATTCGCTTTGCCAATGGCGACTACGAAGGCGCTGAGTCCGGCTTGCTGGAGGTGCTCCAGCAGCACCGCCAGGATGATCCCGAGCAGCAATTCGACCTCTGGATGACCCTGTTTGACCTGTACCGGGCCACGGGTCAGCACGATCGCTTTGATGCGTTGGCCATTGATTTTGCTGCGCAGTACAGCCGTTCGGCTCCGTTGTGGTTCTCGCTGCCAGAGCAGTTGGGTCTGGCAGCGGCAGCCTCTGAAGTGGCTGAAGGTCCCGCGCGGCGCGACTTCAGCTGGAGCGCGCCCCAGCGTCTGGCGGTGTCCTCCGTGGCGGCGTTGCAGGCTTCGGTGGAACGCGCTGCCTCGCCCTGGACACTGTCCTGGACGCGCATCAGCAGCATTGACGATGCTGCGGTGCCTTTGCTGGCCGACCTGTTTACCAAGTGGGCCGACAAGAAGGGCCAGTTTGTTTTCTCGGGCGTAGATCGTCTGAACACGCTGATGGAGGTCATGACGCAGTCGGGTGACCGTGCGTCGGGTCCTGAATGGTGGCGCCTTCGCATGTCGGCCTTGCGTCTGATGGGGCGCCTGGACGAATTCGAGCTGGTGGCGTTGGACTATTGCGTGACTTACGAGGTTTCACCGCCTTCCTGGATCGCACCTCAGTGCGGCTATTCGGGGGACGATCCCGCAGCTTCGGCAGAGCAGGCAAAGCCCAACGAGCGTGACATGCTCGCCTCGGATTTTGGGGATCTTTCCTTGCCCATGCCTCTAGATGCAGGGCCTGTGGTCGCTCTCAGCGGTGTCATCGAGGGGGATGCCACACCGATGCTTGAGCCGTTTCAAGCCATGATGCGCCAAGGTGTCCCGCTGCCTGTGTCCTGCGACAAGCTCATGCGGATTGATTTTGCGGCGGCAGGCTCTGTGCTGAACTGGGCTGCCGAGCAGCAGGCGCAGGGGCATGTGGTGCATTTCCAGAACCTGCATCGCCTGATTGCCGTGTTCTTCAATGTGATTGGCGTCAACGAGCACGCCTGGGTCATTCCGCGCAAGAACTGATCGAGGGCTTGCACCACAAGCAGTGCTTGCAATCTGCGGAAGAGTCCCCACCTTCCGCAGCTATGGACTCATCACAAGATACCCCGGTGTTTCACGGCACCACCATTTTGAGTGTGCGTCGCCAGACGCCACAAGGCGTTCAGGTTGCCATTGGCGGTGACGGGCAGGTAACGCTGGGCAATATCGTGGTCAAGGGCACGGCACGCAAGGTGCGCAAGCTCTACCATGGCAAGGTGCTGGCGGGTTTTGCGGGTGCCACGGCCGATGCCTTCACCCTGTTCGAGCGCTTTGAGGCCAAGCTGGAAAAGCACCAGGGCCACCTGACCCGTGCCGCCATCGAGCTGACCAAAGACTGGCGCACCGACCGCGTACTGCGCCGCCTGGAAGCCATGCTGGCCGTGGCCGATGCCAGCGCATCGCTCATCATCACGGGCAACGGCGATGTGCTGGAGCCTGAGCAGGGTATCGTGGCCATTGGCTCGGGCGGTGCGTACGCACACTCGGCGGCCAAGGCGCTGCTGGTCAACACAGACCTGTCCGCGCAGGAGATTGTGAAGAAGTCGCTCGAAATCGCGGGCGAACTCTGCATTTACACCAACATGAACCACACCATCGAAACGCTGTAAGGCGGTGTGTTGGTTTTGCTCATATTTTGATAGCTGCCTGCGCTTTTTTATCAAGCGTTGGCGGCTGATTTGGCTTTGAATTTGAAGGCAGGCAACGCATGTCCTCCATGACTCCCCAGGAAATCGTCTCCGAACTTGACAACCACATCGTGGGCCAGGCCAGCGCCAAGCGTGCCGTGGCGATTGCGCTGCGCAACCGCTGGCGCCGCCAGCAGGTGGACAGCAGCCTGCGTCAGGAAATCACGCCCAAGAACATCCTCATGATTGGCCCCACGGGTGTGGGCAAGACCGAGATTGCCCGTCGCTTGGCAAAGCTGGCGGATGCTCCTTTCATCAAGGTGGAGGCGACCAAGTTCACTGAGGTGGGCTACGTGGGCAAGGATGTGGACTCCATCGTTCGCGATCTTGCAGAGATTGCCGTCAAGCAGACGCGCGAAGCCGAGATGAAGAAGGTGCGCGCCCGCGCAGAAGATGCGGCGGAAGAGCGCATTCTGGATGTGCTGATTCCGCCCGCGCGCGCTGCGGCCGGGGCAGAGCAGCCCGCCAGCGACAGCACGGCGCGGCAGGTGTTCCGCAAAAAGCTGCGGGAAGGCCAGCTGAACGACAAAGAGATTGAAATTGATGTTGCCGAGGCGCGCCCCCAGCTGGAAATCATGGGCCCGCAGGGCATGGAGGAAATGACCGAGCAACTGCGCGGCATGTTCAGCCAATGGGGGCAGGACCGCCGCAAGACGCGCAAGCTCAAGATCGCAGAGGCGCTCAAGCTGCTCACCGATGAAGAGGCGGGCAAGCTGGTCAATGACGAAGAGATCAAGCTCCGCGCCATTGCCAATGCCGAGCAGAACGGCATCGTGTTCATCGACGAAATTGACAAGGTGGCCGCGCGCCAGGAAACCAGTGGGTCCGATGTGTCCCGTCAGGGCGTGCAGCGCGATCTGCTGCCCTTGGTGGAGGGCACCACGGTGTCTACCAAGTACGGGATGATCAAGACTGATCACATCCTGTTCATTGCTTCGGGGGCATTCCACCTGTCCAAGCCCAGCGACCTGATCCCCGAGCTGCAGGGGCGTTTTCCCATTCGTGTGGAACTGGAGTCCCTGTCGGTCAAGGATTTCGAGGCCATCCTCATGCAGACCCATGCCTCCCTGGTCAAGCAGTACCAGGCGCTGCTGGCCACCGAGGGTGTGACGCTGGACTTCACACCAGAAGGCATTACGCGGCTCGCCCACATTGCGTACCACGTAAACGAGCGCACGGAGAACATCGGTGCCCGTCGCCTGTCTACCGTGATGGAGCGCCTCCTGGATGAAGTGAGCTTTGACGCGACCCGTCTTGGCGGCCAGACGGTCCGCATCGACGCCGCCTATGTGGATGCCCGCCTGCAGTCCTTGAGCCAGGATGAGGATTTGTCCCGCTACATCCTTTAATCAGCGTCAAAAGTCTCTTCTCTTGGCTGCGCATCACAAAGCCCGATCCGCGAAAGCGGGTCGGGCTTTTTCATGCTTGGCGCGCTTGAGGAGCGGGGTGCGCTCGCCGTGACCGGCATCAGAACGATGGTTTCGCTCTATGTAGGCTGCAACCATAGTTAACAAGTCCGATGGGGTGGGGTGCCGCTTCAGGTTTCACTTGCACAGCCATTTCTAAGTGCTTATTTCACAAGGGTTTTTCATGCGTTCACGCCTTCGGATTCGGCGCTAAGTCATTGATTTCATTGAAAAACTTTGTAGCGCCCCTATTGCTGGCTAGGCTTTTCCTGCTACAGTGGAAAAAAGTGCAATTAAGTGGGGAAAAGTGCCATTTGATCCGGTCGCCGGATTGGATGGTTGTCCTTCTAGCTGGGAAATCCGTCCGTGTTCCAAGGTGCCTCGTCGCTCAGTCTCGATGCGAAGGGTCGGCTTTCTGTGCCGACCCGGCATCGTGACGTCCTTGCGGCCACGGCAGCAGGTCAGCTCACTATCACCAAGCATCCCCACGGTTGTCTGATGGTGTTCCCCCGTCCCGAATGGGAGAAGTTCCGCGAGCGCATTGCCCAACTGCCCATGTCTGCGCAGTGGTGGAAGCGTATCTTTCTGGGCAACGCCATGGATGTGGAGATGGACGGCACAGGCCGCGTCCTGGTGTCGCCCGAGCTGCGCGCTGCCGCAGGGTTGAGCAAAGAGGCGGTTTTGCTGGGAATGGGCAACCATTTCGAGCTGTGGGACAAGGCCACTTACGACGAGCAGGAGGCTCAAGCCATGCAAGGCGAGATGCCCGATGCTTTCAAGGATTTTTCTTTCTGAGGCCGCGGTGACCACATCCCTTCAACACACCACGGTTTTGCTGCACGAGGCCGTTGATGCCCTGCTGGGTAACGCAGGCCCGGAGTCTGCGGGCACCTGGGTGGATGCGACCTTCGGACGAGGGGGGCATTCGCGGCACATCCTGCAGAGGCTGGGGCCTGAGGGGCGCCTTGTGGCATTCGACAAGGACCCCGAAGCCATCCTCGAGGCAGCGCGCATCACCGATGCGCGTTTTTCCATTCGGCACGAAGGTTTCCGCCATCTGGCCGAAATGCCTGCGGGCAGTGCATCCGGGGTTCTGATGGACCTGGGGGTGAGCTCGCCGCAGATCGACAGTCCTGGCCGGGGGTTCAGTTTCCGGTTCGACGGTCCGCTGGACATGCGCATGGATACCACGCGCGGCGAAAGCGTGGCCGATTGGTTGGCCACTGCCGAAATGGGGCAGATTGCGGAGGTGATACGTGAATACGGTGAAGAACGGTTTGCTGGCCCCATTGCAAAGGCGATTGTTGCTCGGCGCGAGGAACGGGGCCCCCTTGCAACCACCTCCGAGCTTGCCGATCTCGTGGCTGGCGCGGTCAAGACCCGCGAGGCGGGCCAGAACCCTGCAACGCGCACATTTCAGGCTCTTCGGATTTTCATCAACGCTGAGCTTGAAGAGTTGCAACAGGCACTAGAAGCCAGTCTGTCGGTGCTGCGCCCTGGTGGTCGCCTGGTGGTCATCAGCTTCCATTCACTGGAAGACCGCATCGTCAAGCAGTTCATCGCCAAGCACTCCAAAGAGGTGTACGACCGCCGGGCGCCGTTTGCGGCACCCCAGCCCATGAAGCTGCTGGCGCTCGATCGCATCAAGCCGAGCGAGGAGGAGGTGGCTGCCAACCCCCGTTCCCGCAGCGCCATCATGCGCATTGCGCAGAGGACCGAGGCATGAGCTGCTCTGTGCGCTCCATGTCTGTACAGCCCACATCCCGACTGCGGATGCAGGAGGTGCCATGGCGCGCCTGAATCTGGTCTTGCTGCTGGCGGTGCTGGTGAGCGCGATGTACCTGGTGCACACCCAATACCAGTCGCGCCGCCTGTTCACCGAGCTGGATCGCGCGGTGGCCGAGGCGCGCCGACTGGACACCGAACACCAGCGCCTGCAGGTGGAAAAGCGCGCGCAGGCAACCCCGCTGCGGGTGGAGAAGCTGGCCCGCGCGCAGTTGAACATGCGCGCCGCCACACCTGCCATCACCCAGTATGTGAGTGACCCTGCAGGCGCAGGCGCGGCTGCTGCGCAATCCAGGCCTGCAACTGCGGCGGAGGGCGCACGATGAGCCGTAGCGTTCTCTACACATCCAGCCCGCTGCTGGCGAGCAAGACGCCCGTCTGGCGCAGCAAGTTCATCGTGGCGATGATCGGTCTGGGCTTTGTGGGCTTGGGTGCCCGCGCCGCCTATGTGCAGGTGTTTGGCAACGATTTCTTCCAGCGCCAGGGCGAAGTGCGCTTTGCGCGCACGCTGGAACTGCCTGCCAACCGCGGCAAGATTCTGGACCGCAATGGCTTGATCCTGGCCTCCAGCGTGCCGGCCGCCAGCATCTGGGCGATTCCGGAAGACGTGGAGCACGACAAGCCCGAAGTGAAGGCCAAGCTGCGCCAGCTGGCCAAGCTGATGGACATGCCCTTTACCGATCTCATGGCCAAGCTGTCTGATGAAGACAAGACCTTTGTTTGGATCAAGCGCCAGTTGGACTGGGACGTGGGCCAGCAGATTGCCGCGCTGGACATCAAGGGCATCTACCAGCGCAAGGAATACAAGCGCCAATACCCCGAGGGGGAGGCAGCCGCGCACATCGTGGGCTTTACCAATGTGGAAGACAAGGGGCAGGAAGGCATGGAGCTGGCCTTCAACAGCCAGCTCGCAGGCAAGCCCGGTTCCCGCCGTGTGATCAAGGACCGCCTGGGTCGCGTGGTCGAAGGCGTGGGTGAGACCATTCCTCCCGTGGATGGTAAGGACATGCAGCTATCCATCGACAGCAAGGTGCAGTTCTTCGCCTACCAAAAGCTGCGCGATCAGGTGCAGGCACACAAGGCCAAGGCAGGCAGTGTGGTGGTAATGGATGCGCACACCGGCGAGTTGCTGGCCCTGGCCAACTACCCCAGCTATGTGCCTGACAAGCGGCAGAACCTGACGGGCGAGCAGTTGCGCAACCGGGCTCTCACCGACGTGTTCGAGCCTGGCTCGACCATGAAGCCTTTCACCATCGGTCTGGCACTGGAGACCGGTCGCGTCAAGCCCGAGACGCCCATCGACACGAACCCTGGCCGCATCAACATCACGGGTTCCACGATTTCCGATACGCACAACTATGGTCTGCTGACGGTGGAGGGCGTGATCCAGAAGTCCAGCAACGTGGGCACGACCAAGATCGCGATGCAGATGCCTGCCAAGGAAATGTGGGAGACCTTCTCTGCAGCAGGATTTGGGCAAAAGCCGCAAATAGGATTTCCGGGCGCCATCAGCGGCAGGCTGCGCCCCTATAAGACCTGGAGGCCAGTGGAGCAGGCCACCATGTCCTACGGCTACGGGCTGTCGGCCAGCCTGTTCCAGATGGCACGCTCGTACACCGTGTTTGCCAATGGCGGGCGTGTGATCCCTGCAACCCTGCTCAAGAGCCACGAGCCCGCTGTGGGCGTTCCCGTGTTCTCGGAGCGCACGGCAGACCAGGTGCGCAAGATGCTGCAGATGGCCGCAGGGCCGGGCGGCACGGGCCAAAAGGCGCAAACCGTGGGCTATTCCGTGGGCGGCAAGTCGGGTACCGCGCGCAAGCAGGTGGGCAAGAGCTATGCGGCGGGCAAGTACCGCGCCTGGTTTACCGGCATGGCGCCTATCGACAAGCCCCGCATCATCGTGGCGGTGATGGTGGACGAGCCCAGTGCAGGGCAGGTGTATGGGGGCTTGGTGGCTGCGCCGGTGTTCAGCGAAGTGGTGCAGCAAACCCTGCGCATGATGGGCGTGCCGCCCGACATGGCGGTCAAGCCGCAGATCGTGGCCAATCCGGTGGAGGAGTCTCTGTGACGAACCCAGCCCAGGCCTTGCATGCGCTTCATCAGGTGGCTGATGCCGTGGCGTGGCTGCGCGCGCGCGTGACCGGAACCCTGCACACCGACAGCCGCCGTGTCACTCCTGGCGATGGTTTTATTGCCTGGCCCGGCGCAGCCACCGACGGGCGTGCCCATGTGGCCGATGCACTGGCCCGCGGCGCCACCGCCTGCCTTGTGGAGGCCGAAGGCGTGGACGCCTTCCGCTTTGCAGAAGGTGCGCCATTGGCCGCCGTGCGTGGTCTGAAAGCTGCCACCGGCAGCATTGCAGCGTTGTGGTTCGAAGAACCTTCCCGCGCGCTGGATGTGCTGGCGGTGACGGGAACCAATGGCAAGACCAGCACCGCCTGGTGGCTGGCCGAGTCTGTCAATTTGCTATCAAAAAATGAGCTGCCTGCGCTTGCTGGATGTGCGGTAGTGGGCACTTTGGGTGTGGGTGTTCCTCCCCAGGTGCAAACCACGGGTATGACTACGCCAGACCCGGTGCTGTTGCAGCGGGCTTTCCGTCAGTTTGCAGACCAGGGCCTGCGCGCCTGTGCCATCGAGGCTTCATCCATCGGGCTTGCAGAGCATCGTCTGGCTGGAACGCAGATTCGAGTGGGCGTGTTCACCAACTTCACGCAGGACCACCTGGACTACCACGGCAGCATGGCCGAGTACTGGCAGGCCAAGCGGGCCCTGTTCCAATGGCCGGGGCTTCAGGCAGCGGTCATCAATGTGGACGACGCCACAGGCGCGCAGCTGCATGCCGAGTTGGCTGCGACCTCGAAGGCTTTAGACCTCTGGAGCGTTTCCGCCAGCGGCCCGGCGCGCCTCATGGCACGCGACATCGTTGCGGCGCAAGGCGGTCTGCAATGGTGGGTGGTGGAAGGCAACGAGCAGCACCTGTTGCAGTCTCAGCTGGTGGGTACCTACAACGTGCTGAACGTGCTGGGGGTGATTGCCACCTTGCGCAGCCTGGGCGTCCCTCTGGCTGCTGCGGTGCAGGCTTGTGCCCAGTTGCAACCCGTGCCCGGACGCATGCAGCAACTGGCGCAGCCCGGCCAGCCCTTGGTGGCGGTGGATTACGCCCACACCCCGGACGCGCTGGAAAAAGCCTTGCAGGCATTGCGCCCTATAGCGCAGCAACGCGGGGGCCAGCTGTGGTGCGTGTTCGGTTGCGGTGGCGACCGCGACGCTTCCAAACGCCCCCTGATGGGCGCTGCGGCCCAGCGGCACGCTGACTGGGTGATTGCCACCAGCGACAACCCGCGCAGCGAAGACCCGGCGGTCATCCTGCACCAGATTCTGCTGGGCACCATTGCAGGCGAGACGGTGCGTGTGGAGCCAGACCGTGCGGCCGCCATTGCCCTGGCGTTGCGCGAAGCTGCAGTGCAGGACGTAGTGCTCATCGCTGGCAAGGGGCACGAGGATTATCAAGAGGTGGCTGGCGTGCGCCGCCCGTTTTCAGACATGGCCCAGGCGCGCAGCGCACTGCAGGCCCGCGGAGAAACCCCATGGGCATGATGACCCTGCAACAGGCCCTGGACCTGGTCCGCCCACGCATCCCTGCCACTCGCATGGTGGGCGATGGCGCAACGCCACTGGCCCGTGTGCACACTGATACGCGCACGCTGCAGGCGGGTGACTTCTTTGTCGCCCTCAAGGGCGAGCGCTTTGATGCCAATGCCTTCCTCAGCCAGGCGCAGGCCAGCGGCGCAGCCGCTGCGGTAGCCCATAGCGGGCTGGAGCAAGCAGGCTTGCCCGGTCTGGAGGTGCCCGACACCTTGGCAGCGCTGGGGGCCCTGGGTGCGGGGTGGCGGGCGCAGTTCGCGCTGCCCCTCATCGGTGTGACGGGCAGCAATGGCAAGACCACGGTGACGCAGATGATCGCGTCCATCCTGCGCGCCTGGAAGGGCGATGCAGCCTTTGCCACGCAGGGCAACTTCAACAACGACATCGGGGTGCCGCTGATGCTGCTGCGCCTCACGTCCGCACACCGCGCCGCCGTGATCGAGATGGGCATGAACCACCCGGGCGAAATCGCCCAGCTCGCCGCCATGGCCCGCCCCACGGTGGCCCTGGTGAACAACGCACAGCGCGAGCACCTGGAGTTCATGCACACCGTGCAGGCCGTGGCTGAAGAGAACGGCTCGGTATTTTCCGCGCTGCCATCGGATGGCGTGGCGGTGTTTCCTGCCGCAGATACCTACAGCCCACTGTGGCGCGGGTTGGCAGGCACGCGTCGCTGCATCACCTTTGGGGAGGGCGGTGATGTGCATTGCACAGAGGCCCGCTGGGAGCAGGGGGGCTGGAGCGTGGCTTTGTCCACCCCTGCAGGCTCTGCACGCTGCCGCCTGCACATTGCGGGGCGACACAACGTGACCAATGCCCTGGCCGCGGCTGCCTGCGCCATCGCTGCGGGTGCGCCGCTGCAAGCGATCGAGCAGGGGCTCGAGGCTTTTGTTCCTGTCAAAGGTCGGTCTCGGGCTTTTGAAGTCTCTGTCGCTGGCCGCGCCATCACGGTGGTGGATGACAGCTACAACGCCAACCCTGATTCCATGCGCGCAGCCATCGACGTGCTGGCGGCGCTGCCCGGCCCCCAGCTACTGGTGATGGGCGACATGGGGGAGGTGGGCGACCAAGGCCCCGCATTCCATGCAGAAGCTGGAGCGCATGCGCGCGACGCCGGTATTGCGCAGGTATACGCGCTGGGGGATCTGACAAGCCACGCTGCAAAGGCTTGCGGGCCAACAGCCCAGCATTTTGAAGATATGGCATCGCTGCTGGAGGCGGTGCACACCGCGCTGCCGCAACTGGGTAGCGTGCTGGTGAAGGGATCGCGGTTCATGAAGATGGAAAAGGTGGTGGAGGCGATTGCCGCCGCCGGTCAGGCACAAGAACAACAAGCGCAAGCCGCAAACGTTGCAAGAGAGGTGCAGACATGAAGCTGGCTGCAAGCCGCTCCGCTGCAAAGGGAGGAGTCACATGCTTTTGATGCTGTCGCAATGGCTGCAGGGGTTGTCGCCCGAGTTCGGCTTCTTCCGCGTCTTTCAGTACCTCACCTTCCGCGCCGTCATGGCAGCGTTGACCGCGCTCATGATTGGCCTGATCGCGGGGCCCAAGGTCATCCGGGTGCTGACATCCCTCAAGATTGGCCAGCCTATCCGGGGCTACGGCATGCAGTCGCACTTGTCCAAAAGCGGCACGCCCACCATGGGGGGCGTGCTCATCCTGCTGTCAATTGCCATCTCCACCCTATTGTGGTTTGACCTCTCCAACCGCTTTGTGTGGATTGTGCTGATCGTGACCCTGGGCTTTGGTGCCATTGGCTGGGTGGACGACTGGCGCAAGGTGGTGAACAAAGACCCTGAAGGCATGCGCTCGCGCGAGAAGTATTTCTGGCAGTCGGTCATCGGTCTGGTGGCTGCCGTGTACCTGGTGTTCAGCATCTCCGAAAGCTCCAACGCCAAAGTGCTGGAGCTGTTTGTGAGCTGGGTGCAGTCGGGCTTTGCGCTGGATCTGCCGCCCAAGGCGGGTTTGCAATTGCCCTTCTTCAAAGAAGTGAGCTATCCGCTGGGGGTGTTCGGGTTCGTGATCCTCACGTACCTGGTCATCGTCGGCTCCAGCAATGCGGTGAACTTGACGGATGGTCTGGACGGTCTGGCCACCATGCCGGTGGTGATGGTGGGTTCTGCGCTGGGCGTGTTTGCGTACGTCACTGGTAGCTCGGTTTATTCCAAGTACTTGTTTTTCCCCCACATTCCAGGCTCTGGCGAGTTGCTGATCTTCTGCGCGGCCATGGCGGGCGCGGGCCTCGCGTTCCTGTGGTTCAACGCCCACCCCGCGCAAGTGTTCATGGGGGATGTGGGTGCGCTGGCACTGGGGGGCGCACTGGGCACCATCGCCGTCATCGTGCGCCAGGAAATCGTACTGGCCATCATGGGGGGCATCTTTGTGGTGGAGGCCCTGTCGGTCATGCTGCAGGTGACCTGGTTCAAGTACACCAAGAAGCGCTACGGCGAAGGCCGCCGTCTGCTGAAGATGGCTCCTCTGCACCACCATTTCGAAAAGAGTGGCTGGAAGGAGACCCAGGTGGTGATCCGCTTCTGGATCATCACCATGCTGTTGTGCCTGATCGGCCTGTCTACCCTGAAGCTGCGATGAACCAGCACGACGATACCCTCTTGCCTGACGGTACCGCAGTGCCGGGCCAACCTGTGCCCGAGAGGATGGCTTTCGGTAGCGAGTCACCAGCGGCAGTGGAACAGGCTGTGGATGCACCTGTGATGCCTGCGTTCCCTGCTGCAGAGGCCGATGTGTCTGCGGATTCCGAAGGCGCTGTGATTCCTGCTGTGGTGGAAGCCTCCGTTGAAGTGGCCGTCGATGCAGACGATCAAGCCGATGCGGAACCCGCACCTGCGCAGCCGCCGCTTGACGCGGTAGATCCCCAGGTTGCCGAAGACGTACCAACGGATGCACCCGCAGAAGGTGCTGTCGGCGCTGTCGCGGAGCAGCCTTCTTCCGGGGGGCTGGCCGTGCTGGACGATTACGTGGCCCCCAAGGTGTCCGCGGCCAAGGCTGCTGCAGATTTTGTGGCGCAGATCTTCGCGGAAGTGCGTGCCAGCGAGGCGGCAGAAGCCGCAGCCAGCGCGCCGGTCGTGAGCGAAGTGGCCGCAGATGCCGAGCAACCCGTTCTGCCCCAGGTGCGCCCCGGTGAAGGGATTGCGCTGCTGCAGGACAAAAAGGTGCTGGTGCTGGGGCTGGGCTCATCGGGCCTCGCCATGGCACGCTGGTGCGTTCGCTGTGGTGCCCAGGTGACGGTGGCGGACACGCGCCAGGCCCCTCCCCAGTTGGCCCAGTTGCAGCAGGAATTGCCCGATGTGCGGTTTGTGGCGGGTGCGTTTGACGCATCGCTGGTGGACGGCCAGGGCTTGCACGCGGTGTACCGCTCCCCAGGGTTGAGCCCTGACACCATTGCCCCCGTGTTCAAGGCTGCCCAGGCGATTGGCCTGGTGACCGGCAGCGAGTTGACTTTGTACGCTGCAGCGCTGGGTTATCTGCGGGCCGAGCACGGCTATGCACCTTGCGTTCTGGCCATCACAGGCACCAATGGCAAGACCACGGTCACCTCGCTCACCGGGCAACTGGTGGAGCGCTCGGGCAAGACGGTGGCCGTGGCGGGCAACATTGGCCCCACGTTGCTGGACACCCTGGCGACCCACATCGATGCAGGCACCTTGCCCGAGGCGTGGGTGCTGGAGCTGTCGAGCTTCCAGCTCGATGGTGTGACCGGCTTTGAGCCGACGGCGGCGACGGTGCTGAACATCACCCAGGACCATCTGGACTGGCATGGCGACATCAATGCCTATGCTGCGGCCAAGGCCCGCATCTTCGGGCAGACCGGTCTGATGGTGTTGAACCGGGAAGACGCCGAAGTCATGCAGATGCTGCCCCCGCCTGTGCGGGTCAAACTACAGAAACCGCAGCAGCGCGAACACGTCACCTTCGGGGGGGACATGCCGCGTCGCCCGGGCGACTTTGGCATCGAGATCGTCAATGGCATGCCCTGGCTGGTGCGAGCACTGGAGGCTGACGAAACGCGCAAGCGTAGTCGTTCAGATGCTGGCGAAGAGCTGCACATCCAGCGCCTGATGCCTGCGGACGCGCTGCGCATTCGCGGTCGCCACAACGCTACCAATGCATTGGCTGCGCTGGCCCTGGCCTGTGCAGCGGGCTGCCCGCTGGCACCCATGCTGTACGGGCTGCGTGAGTACCGCGGTGAGCCGCACCGTGTGGAGCCCGTGGCTATCGTGAACGATGTCGAGTACTTCGACGACAGCAAGGGCACCAACGTCGGGGCCACGGTGGCGGCACTGACGGGGCTGGGTGCGGACCGCCGCATCGTGCTGATCCTGGGGGGGGAAGGCAAGGGGCAGGATTTTTCACCGCTGGCCACTCCGGTCGCTCGTTACGCCCGCGCCGTGGTGCTGATCGGGCGGGATGCTCCGCAGATTCGACAAGCGCTGGCAGATGCCGGGGTTCCGCTGCTGGATGCCAGCGATCTGCCTGAAGCCGTGCAGCTTGCAACGCAACGGGCCCATGCAGGCGATGCCGTTCTGATGTCGCCCGCCTGCGCCAGCTTTGACATGTTCAAGGACTATGCACACCGGGCACAGGTTTTCTGTGACACCGTACACGCCATGGCGCAAGACGCCGGGCAATCCCTGGGGGGCGAGTGATGTCGGGCAGCGCCAGCACATCCAGCGAACGCGAGGGCTTCCTGTCGCGCGTGACGGGCTGGTTTGGCGGCTTGTCCAGCAAGGCCGCGGATGTGCTGCCCGTGCGTGTAGGGGGGACCGAGTACCGCCAGTCTTCCACCACGCCCGCCAGCGTACTGGGTTTTGACCAGGCCCTGATGTGGGTGGTGGTGGCCTTGCTGGCGTGGGGCTTGGTGATGGTGTATTCCGCATCCATTGCATTGCCCGACAACCCCCGTTTCGCCAACTACGCGCCAACGCATTTTTTGACGCGGCACATGATGTACCTCGTCTTCGGGTTTGTCGCGGCATTACTGTCCTTTCAGGTGCCCATGAAAGTCTGGGAGCGCATGGCCCCCTGGCTGTTCATCGGCTCTCTGTTGCTGTTGATTGCCGTGCTCATCCCCGGCGTGGGCAAAGTGGTCAACGGCGCGCGGCGCTGGCTGGCCATTGGCCCTATCGGTTTTCAGCCCTCCGAGGTGGCCAAGCTGGCCGTCCTGATCTACGCGGCCGACTACATGGTGCGCAAGATGGAAGTGAAGGAGCGCTTCTTCCGCGCCGTGCTGCCCATGGGGGCCGCTGTGGGCGTGGTGGGGGTTTTGCTGCTGGCCGAGCCGGACATGGGTGCCTTCATGGTGGTGGCCGTGATTGCCATGGGCATCCTCTTCCTGGGTGGCGTCAATGCCCGTATGTTCTTCCTGATTGCCGGCGTGCTGGTCGGTGCCTTCGCGCTGATGATTGCCAGCTCACCCTGGCGGCGCGAGCGCGTGTTCGCCTACCTGGACCCATTCAGTGAGCAGCACGCCTTGGGCAAGGGCTATCAGCTCTCGCACTCGTTGATTGCGATTGGGCGGGGCGAGATTTTTGGCGTAGGCCTGGGCGGCAGTGTGGAAAAGCTGCACTGGCTTCCCGAGGCGCACACCGACTTCCTGCTGGCCGTGATCGGGGAGGAGTTCGGCCTGGTGGGCGTGATCACGCTCATCATTCTTTTCCTGTGGCTGACCCGCCGCCTGATGCACATCGGCCGCCAGGCCATTGCGCTGGATCGCGTCTTCTCCGGGCTGGTGGCCCAGGGGGTGGCCATCTGGATCGGTTTTCAGGCCTTCATCAACATGGGCGTGAACCTGGGTGCCTTGCCCACCAAAGGTCTGACCTTGCCGCTGATGAGCTTTGGCGGCTCTGCCATCTTGCTGAACCTGGTGGCGCTGGCCATCGTCATGCGCGTGGACTATGAAAACAAACTTCTCATGCGCGGAGGCCGTGTATGAGAAGTTTGTGTCACCAAAACAAAGTTTTGCATTGCGCCAGCAATGCCAGGCACGCAGTGCCCCATGCGCGGAGGCCGCGTATGAGAAGTTTGTTTCATCAAAACAAAGCTTTGCATTGCGCCAGCAATGCCAGGCATGCAGTGCCTTATGCGCAGTGCCTGATGCGCGGAGGTCGCGTATGACCCAGAAAACCGCACTCATCATGGCCGGTGGCACCGGTGGTCATATCTTCCCGGGGCTGGCGGTGGCTGAAGAGTTGCGCGCCCGCGGTTGGCGCGTCCATTGGCTGGGCGCTCCCGGCAGCATGGAGTCGCGCATCGTTCCTCAGCACGGCTTTGCGCTGGAGCTGATCGACTTTTCCGGTGTGCGGGGCAAGGGCCTGGTTACGCTGGCCCTGCTGCCTGTGCGCCTGCTGCGCGCGTTTTGGCAGGCGCTGCAGGTGGTGCGCCGGGTCAAGCCCGATGTGGTGGTGGGGCTGGGGGGGTACATCACCTTTCCGGGCGGCATGATGGCTGTGCTGTGCGGCAAGCCTCTGGTGCTGCATGAGCAGAACTCCGTGGCTGGCATGGCCAACAAGGTTCTGGCCGGTGTGGCAGACCGCGTGTTCACAGCCTTCCCGAACGTGTTCCCCAAGGCACAGTGGGTGGGCAATCCGCTGCGCGCGGCCTTCACCCGCCAGCTGCCTCCGGCGGAGCGTTTTGCGGGGCGGTCCGGTCCGCTGCGTCTGCTGGTGGTAGGCGGCAGTCTCGGGGCCCGTGCGCTCAACGAGATCGTGCCCCAGGCCCTGGCCTTCATCCCGCCGGAGCAGCGTCCGCAAGTCACCCACCAAAGCGGCGCCACACAGATTGACGCCTTGCGCGCCAACTACGAAGCGGCGGGCGTGCAGGCGGAACTGACGCCCTTCATTGAAGACACGGCCAGTGCCTTTGCCCGCGCCGACATCATCGTGTGCCGGGCCGGTGCCAGCACGGTGACAGAGATTGCAGCCGTGGGGGCTGCAGCCATTTTTGTGCCCTTCCCCTCTGCGGTGGATGACCACCAGACCACCAACGCCCAGTTTCTGGTGAGCGCAGGCGGTGGCTGGCTGGTGCAGCAGAGCGATCTGACGCCCGAGGGACTGGCCAAGATGCTATTGAATTCAGAGCGCCCTGCGCTCGTTGGTATTGCCGAGAAGGCCAAAAACATGCAGAAAATCAACGCCACCCGCGAAGTGGTGGCCGCGTGCGAGGAGTTAACGCAATGAAGCACGCCATTCGTCATATTCACTTTGTCGGCCTGGGTGGTGCGGGCATGAGCGGCATTGCCGAGGTGCTGTTCAACCTGGGCTACCGCATTTCCGGCTCCGACCTGGCAGACAGCCCTACGCTGCGCCGTCTGGAGGGTTTGGGCATCAAGACCTGCCTGGGCCATGCCGCCGCGCATATCGACGGGGCCGATGCTGTGGTGACTTCCACCGCTGTGACGCCTGACAACCCGGAGGTGCTTGCAGCCCGCGAGAAGAAGATTCCCGTGGTGCCCCGCGCGCTCATGCTGGCCGAACTGATGCGCCTGAAGCAGGGTATTGCCATTGCTGGCACGCATGGCAAGACCACCACCACCAGCCTCGTCACCAGCGTGCTGGCCGAGGCGGGGCTGGACCCCACCTTTGTGATTGGCGGCAAGCTCAACAGCGCTGGTGCCAACGCCAAGCTGGGCAGTGGCGACTACATCGTGGTGGAGGCTGACGAGTCGGATGCATCCTTCCTCAACCTGCTGCCCGTGATGGCCGTGGTGACCAACATCGATGCGGACCACATGGAAACCTATGGGCACGACTTCGGTCGCCTCAAGGGAGCGTTTGTGGACTTTCTGCACCGCATGCCGTTTTATGGCACCGCGGTGCTGTGCGTGGACAACCCGGCCGTGCGCGACATCCTGCCCAGCGTGACCTGCCCGGTCACCAGCTACGGCTTTTCGGAAGACGCCCAGGTGCGCGCCGTCAATGTGCGTGCCCAGGCGGGGCAAATGCACTTCACGGTGCAGCGGCGCAACGGCGTGACCCTGCCCGACCTGGACATCGTGCTCAATCTGGCGGGCGAGCACAACGTGCTCAATGCGCTGTCCGCCATCGCGATTGCCGTGGAGCTGAACATTCCTGATGACGCCGTGCAGCGCGCGCTGGCGGGCTTCAAGGGCGTGGGTCGGCGCTTTCAGAGCTACGGCCATCTGCCCGCCAAGGATGGCGGGCTGTTCACGGTCATTGACGACTACGGCCATCACCCGGTGGAGATGGCCGCCACGCTGGCTGCGGCGCGCGGCGCGTTCCCCGGTCGTCGTCTGGTGCTGGCTTTCCAGCCTCATCGCTACAGCCGCACGCGCGACTGTTTTGAAGATTTCGTCAAAGTCATCGGTAGTGCGGACGCCGTGTTGCTGACCGAGGTGTATGCCGCCGGTGAGGCCCCTGTGGTGGCCGCAGACGGTCGCTCGCTGGCCCGTGCGTTGCGCGTGGCAGGCCGCGTGGAGCCTGTCTTTATCGACAACGTGGCGGATTTGCCACAGGCCATCGCCGACAACGCACGTGATGGGGACGTTGTCATGTGCATGGGCGCTGGTTCCATAGGGTTGGTGCCCGGAAAGGTGGTCGATTTGCTACAAAATAGTGAGCTAACTCCGCTCGCAGGGAAAGCGCAATGACCCCGTTGAATACCGAAATCGATGTGAAAACCCTGGGCAAGGTGGCCGTGCTGATGGGCGGCACCTCGGCGGAGCGTGAAGTCTCCCTCATGTCGGGTTCCGGCGTGCTGCAGGCACTGCGCTCGCGCGGTGTGGATGCGCATGCCTTCGACCCCGCTGAAAAGGACCTGGGCGAACTCCGGCGCGGTGGCTATGCCCGCTGCTTCATTGCGCTGCATGGCCGCCATGGCGAAGACGGTACCGTGCAAGGTGCGCTGGAACTGCTGGGCATTCCTTACACCGGTCCAGGGGTCATGGCCTCGGCGATCGCCATGGACAAGGTGATGACCAAGCGGGTGTGGACGGCGGAAGGTCTGCCCACACCGCGGTATGTCTGGCTTGCACCTGACCGCCAGCAGCGTGAAGTGGTTCGTACCGTGCCCGATGAACTGGGCCTGCCGCTGATAGTGAAGCCCCCACGCGAGGGCTCGTCGATTGGGGTGACCAAGGTACGCGGGTACTCGGAGATGCAGGACGCCGTTGCCCTTTCTGCCCGCTACGACCCTGATGTGCTGTGCGAGGAATTCATCGACGGCGAGGAAGTGACCTGCCCGGTGCTGGGTGAAGGCGCGAATGCCCGCGCTCTGCCTGTCATCCGCATCATGGCTCCCGAAGGGGCTTACGACTACCAGAACAAATACTTCACCGACGATGTGAAGTACCAGTGCCCAAGTGGCCTGCCCGAAGCGGAAGAGCGAGAAATCCAGCGCATCGTGCTGGAGGCCTACCGCACGCTGGGCTGCCGCGGCTGGGGCCGTGCGGACTTGATGATCCGCGCCAGTGACCGCAAGCCTTTCCTGCTGGAGATGAACACCTCGCCCGGCATGACGGGCCACTCGCTGGTGCCCATGTCGGCCCGTGCTTCAGGCATCAGCTACGAGGACCTGTGCCTGCGCATTCTGGCGATGGCGACCCTTGATACACCCGCTGCACCCACTCGCCAGGGAGCTGCCTGACCATGTCCACCTCCATGCCAGCACCGCTGGACGTCAAGCTGATGAACGTGACCGCCACGGTCCTGTTCGTTGGCTGCGCCCTGCTCATGCTGGCAGCGGGGGCGTGGTGGGTGATGCGGTATCCGGGCTTTGCCATCGCCCGCATCGTGGTGCATGGCGATCTGGTGCACAACAACACCGTCACATTGCGGGCGAACGTGGGCCCGCGCCTGACGGGCAACTTTTTTACCGTGGATCTGCGTGCTGCGCGCGAGGCGTTTGAGCAGGTGCCCTGGGTGCGCAAAGCCCAGGTGCGCCGCGAGTACCCCGGCATCCTGCATGTGCAGCTGGAAGAGCACGATGCCGTTGCCTACTGGGGGCCAGACACAGGGTCTGCCTTGGTCAACAGCCAGGGCGAAGTGTTTGAGGCGAACGTGGGCGATGTGGAGCAGGAAGACCTGCCGCGCTTGCAAGGACCTGAGGGCAGCTCGCCGGAAGTGCTCAAGACCTATGGCTTGTTGGCCCCCGTATTCAAGACACTGGGCCTGGAGCTGGAAGAGCTGGAGCTCAGCAGCCGTGGCGGCTGGCGTGCCCGCCTGGAAAACAACGCGGTGGTGCAGTTGGGCGGTGGCAGCGATGAAGAGCTGGTGCAACGTACCAAGCGCTTTGCGCGCACGCTGGCGCAGGTGGCGGGGCAATACCAGCGGCGTGTGGAATCGCTGGAGTCCGCAGACCTGCGGCATGTGGGGGGCTATGCACTCAAGCTGCGCGGCGTAACCACCACGTCGGGCGAGGGTGCGCCGGCAGTGCGCAGATGAGGCGGGTGGGCATGCACGGCACACAGCACACAAGAACCATGAAGGGCAGAAACTGATATGGCAAGAGAATACAAAGACGTGGTGGTGGGCCTGGACATTGGCACGGCCAAGGTCATGGCCGTGGTCGCCGAAGTCCTGCCCAGTGGCGAGCTCAAACTGGCCGGGCTGGGTGTAGCCCCGAGCAACGGCCTCAAGCGCGGAGTGGTGGTCAACATCGACGCGACGGTGCAGAGCATCCAGCAGGCGCTCAAAGAAGCCGAGCTGATGGCCGACTGCAAGATCCAGCGCGTCTACACCGGCATTACCGGCAGCCATATCCGCGGCCTCAACTCCAGCGGCATGGTGGCCGTGAAAGACAAGGAAGTCACCTCGGCCGACGTGGCTCGCGTGGTGGAAACGGCCAAGGCCATCAATATCTCCAGCGACCAGCGGTTGCTGCTGGTCGAGCCGCAGGAATTCGTGATCGACGGGCAGGATGTGAAAGAGCCCATCGG
Organism: Acidovorax sp. DW039; assembly: GCF_037101375.1. Classification (NCBI taxonomy): domain Bacteria; kingdom Pseudomonadati; phylum Pseudomonadota; class Betaproteobacteria; order Burkholderiales; family Comamonadaceae; genus Acidovorax; species Acidovorax sp. DW039. Next base: position 948,675 of record NZ_AP029019.1, read on the forward strand.
CATGAGTGGCATCCGGCTGGAAGCCAAGATTCACATCGTCACTGGCGCACAAAGTGCAGCAGAGAACATCATCAAGTGCGTGCGCCGTTGCGGCCTGGAGGTGGAGCAGCTTTTGCTCAACCCCCTGGCCAGCAGCCAGGCTGTGCTGACCGACGACGAGCGTGAGCTGGGCGTGGTGGTGGTGGACATTGGCGCTGGCACGACCGATGTGGCGATCTTCACCGGTGGTGCCATTCGCCATACGGCGGTGATTCCGATTGCGGGCGACCTCATCACCAGCGACATCGCCATGGCCTTGCGCACGCCCACCAAGGACGCCGAAGACATCAAGGTCGAAAGCGGCTACGCCAAGCAGTTGTTGGCCGACCCCGAAGCCCAGGTGGAAGTGCCCGGCCTGGGGGACCGCAGCCCGCGCATGCTCAGCAAGCAGGCCTTGGCAGGCGTGATTGAGCCGCGGGTGGAGGAAATCTTCTCGCTCGTGCAGCAGGTGGTGCGCGAGTCAGGCTACGAAGAAGTGCTGTCTTCGGGAATTGTTCTCACAGGCGGCAGTTCCGTGATGCCCGGCATGATCGAACTCGGGGAAGATATCTTTCTCAAGCCCGTGCGCCGTGGCGTACCGAAGTATTCCAGTGCCCTGGCTGACATGGTGGCCCAGCCCCGTGCAGCCACCGTCATGGGCTTGCTTGAAGAGGCCCGCCTGGCCCGCCTGCGGGGCTTCAAGGTGGCACAGAAGAGTGGTTCCGTGAAGACGGCTTTCGGGCGATTCAAAGATTTCATCGTGGGGAATTTCTGATGCTGATCTACCCCACTTGCCAGGCCCGTGAGAGCCCACATCTGCGCCACCGAGAGCGATGGCGATGCACCGGCCCGCCGTGCGCCCTGCGACCGAACCTTCCCGTATCCACACATTGGCAAAAACATACCCGTATAGAAACAGGAGCTCCCAGATGACCATCGAAATGATCGAAGCCGAAGAATTCAACCAGGGCACCCAGATCAAGGTGATCGGCGTGGGTGGTGGTGGCAGCAATGCTGTCGAGCACATGATCTCCCGCAGCGTGCAAGGCGTGGAGTTCGTCTGCGCCAATACCGATGCACAGGCGCTGACCCGCAGTTCTGCGCACCGCATCATCCAGCTGGGTGGCAGCGGCCTGGGCGCTGGCAGCAAGCCTGACAAGGGCCGTGATGCCGCAGAGGCAGCAGTGGAAGACATCCGCGCAGCGATTGATGGCGCGCACATGCTCTTCATCACTGCGGGCATGGGTGGCGGTACCGGCACTGGTGCTGCCCCTGTGATCGCCCGTGTTGCCAAGGAAATGGGCATTCTCACCGTGGGTGTGGTGACCAAGCCTTTCGAATGGGAAGGAGGCCGCCGCATGCAGAACGCCGACAACGGCCTGGCCGAGCTGGAGGCCAATGTTGACTCGCTGATCGTGGTGCTGAACGAGAAGCTGCTGGAAGTGCTGGGCGACGACATCACCCAGGACGAGGCGTTTGCCCATGCCAACGACGTGCTCAAGAACGCCGTGGGCGGCATTGCCGAAATCATCAACGAGTACGGCCATGTGAACGTCGACTTTGAAGACGTGCGCACCGTGATGGGTGAGCCCGGCAAGGCCATGATGGGCACTGCCACCGCCAGCGGTCCTGACCGCGCCCGTATTGCCGCCGAGCAGGCCGTGGCCTGCCCGCTGCTGGAGGGCATCGACCTGTCGGGCGCCAAGGGCGTGCTGGTGCTCGTCACAGCAGCCAAGGGCAGCCTCAAGCTGTCCGAGTCGCGTCTGGCCATGAGCACCATCAACGCCTACGCATCGCCCGATGCGCACGTCATCTACGGCGCTGCCTACGATGACAGCCTGGGTGACGAGATTCGCGTGACTGTGGTGGCAACGGGCCTGTCCCGCGCCAACGCACGTCGCCAACCCATCTCGGTGGTGCAGGGCGGTCTGCGCACAGGCACTGACAACATCGCTTACCAGATGCCAGTGGCCGGTGCCATGGGCGCGGTGGGCAGCGCTGTTGGCCTGGCTGGTGTTCCAGCAGGGGGCGCGCAGGCTGACTACGGCAGCATGTCGGTGCCCAGCGTGTGGCGTACGAACCGCACGCAGGCTGCGGCCCGTGTGGACGCACTGTCGTCCGGCGGCATGGATGATCTGGAGATTCCAGCGTTCCTGCGCAAGCAGGCCGACTGATGGGAGGGGGCGAGAGGCATTCTCGCCCTTGCTCAGGCTACTAAGTCAAAAGGTTTGCCTTGGTAGCTTGGTGTTCATCTGTCAGGGCTAAAAAGGCCGCTTCCGCTCGCCCATCAATCGTAAGCTGCTATCTAATTAATAGCTAATACGCCTATAAAAAAGCCCCGCCATTGCTGGTGGGGCTTTTTGCTCGTGGGATTGATGGGTCGTGACGCGGACAGCGCCTCAGAAGCTCTCCCAGTCCCCGTGATCCTCTGACGCAGCCTTGGGCGCTGGGCTTGCCTTCGGCGGGAGCGCTGCTGCGGGCTTGGGCGATGGCGCACGGGTGGTGGTGACAGCCGGTGCCTTGCTCTTCGCAAGCGGCACGGACGGTCTGGTGGCTGCTGCGCGGGGCGCCACAGGGGCGGGAGCGGGCCGTGGTGCGCTGGCGGTGCTGCCATTCACGCGGAACAGTGCAACCACCTCGGTGAGCTTGAGGGCCTGCTCGCGCAGGCTGTCTGCCGCTGCAGAGGACTCTTCCACCAGGGCCGAGTTCTGCTGTGTCATCTGATCGAGCTGGTTCACCGCGGTGTTGACCTGTTCGATACCCAGGCTTTGCTCTGAAGTGGCTGCGCGAATTTCGCCAATGATGTCGGTGACGCGCTGCACGCTGGCAACGATCTCGTTCATGGTGGCACCTGCGTTACCCACCAGGGTGGTACCGGACTCCACTTTCTCGACCGATGCGTTGATCAGGGACTTGATCTCCTTGGCAGCATCGGCACTGCGCTGGGCCAGGCTGCGCACTTCGCCCGCCACCACGGCAAAGCCACGGCCTTGTTCACCCGCGCGGGCAGCTTCCACCGCTGCGTTCAGGGCCAGGATATTGGTCTGGAAGGCAATCCCGTCAATCACACCAATGATGTCGGCAATCTTGCTGCTGCTGGCATTGATGTCCTGCATGGTGGAGACGACCTGTGCCACCACCTGGCCACCGCGGGCCGCAACCTCCGCAGCAGACGTTGCCATCTGGTTGGCTGTCTGGGCCGAGTCGGACGTCTGCTTCACGGTGCTGGTCAGCTCTTCCATGCTGCTGGCCGTGGTTTGCAGGTTGCTGGCGGTGTCTTCGGTGCGGCGAGCCAGATCGTTGTTGCCTTGGGCAATTTCAGAGGAGGCGGTGGCAATGCTGTCGGTGGCAGAGCGCACATCGGTCACCAGACGGCGCAGCGAAGTGACCATGTGCGACAGGCCGTCCAGCATGGAGCCAGGGTAGGCGTTGGGAATTTCGGTGTCCAGGTTGCCCTGGGCCACCTGCGACATGATCGCAATGGCCTCGCTCGGCTCGCCGCCGATCTGGCGCAGCACCGAGCGTGCCACGGTAAAGCCGACGCCGCCCACGATGCCCATCACCACCAGCACGATCACCAGTTCCGAGAGCAGCGTCTTGCGTACTTGCTGGTCGATGTCGTCGGTGTACAAGCCGGAGCCCACCATCCAGTTCCATCCATCCACGCGAATCACGTACTGCAGCTTGGGAACCAGTTCCTGCTGTCCAGGTCGTGCAAACATGGTGGGCACGAACACCTTGCCGTCCTTGCTGGCGCGCAATGCATCTGAAATCGTTTTCAGGATGTCCGTGCCCGAGCCGTCCTTGACCTTCCCGGCCATGTCCTGGCCCTCCCATTCGGGCTTGATGGGGTGCATCACACCCTTGGAATCTAGACTCCAGATGTAGAAATACTCGGTCTTGCCTTCGGGGCCTCCATAGCGGGAGACTCGCAGCGCCTCCTTGGCGGCTTTCTGAGCGTCTTCCTGACTCATGGCACCGCTGGCGGCTTTGGCCTGATAGGCTGCGACGATGCTATGGGCGGATTGAACCGCAGTGGCCAGTTGTTCGCGTCGCGATTCGATGATCTGGGTGCGTTCCTGCAGCAATGCCGTGATGGCCATGAACAGCAGCGCTGCCAGCGCAGTGCCCAGCATGAGGAGCACCTTCATTTTGAAACCGAGCTTTGTCATTGAGTGTCTCCAGTGAGTTCTAAAACTTTAGCAATGTGCTGCCCGACAAAGTGAGTGCGTGCACATGAATTTGCCCTCGTCTTGACTTGCAACAACAAGTAACCATGTCCCTATTGTGGTGCATTGGGAGCCTGCAGCCCTCAGGGAAAATGCCCCCTTCATGCACAAGAGCGGGGCATGGCTTGCCAGCGCGATCTGTGTGGCCCCCCTAAAATGCAGCCATGTTGCAGCAACGCACCCTCAAGACCTTGACCCGCGCCGTGGGCGTCGGGCTGCACAGTGGCCAGCGAGTAGAGCTGACGCTGCGCCCGGCCCAGCCCGACACGGGCATCGTTTTCCGGCGTGTAGATTTGCCGCAGCCGGTGGACATTCCCATCCATGCCGAGTCGGTCACCGACACGCGATTGGCTTCCACCATTTCTGCAGGTGGCGCCAAGGTCCACACGGTGGAGCATCTGATGTCGGCCTGTGCGGGTCTGGGTATCGACAATCTTTATGTAGACATCACGGCCGAAGAAGTCCCCATCCTGGACGGATCTTCGGCCTCCTTCGTGTTTTTGCTGCAAAGCGCCGGTGTGGAGCTGCAGCGCGCACCCAAGCGCTTCATCCGGGTGAACCGTCCGGTGGAAGTGCGCGAAGGCACCGGGCCCAATGCCAAATGGGCCAAGCTCACGCCCTACCACGGCTACAAGCTGAGCTTTGAAATTGACTTCGATCACCCCGCAGTGGACTCCACGGGGCAGCGCGTGGAGTTTGATCTGGGCTCAGGCAATTACAGCCGCGACATTGCGCGTGCCCGTACCTTCGGCTTCACGCGCGATGTGGAAATGATGCGCTCGAACGGCCTGGCCCTCGGTGGTGGCCTGGACAACGCCATCGTCATGGACGACTACAAGGTTCTCAACAGCGATGGGCTGCGCTATGACGATGAGTTCGTCAAGCACAAGATTCTTGATGCCATGGGCGACCTGTACCTCATCGGCAAACCCTTGCTGGCCGCCTACAGCGCTTTCCGGTCGGGCCATGCCATGAACAACCTGCTCTTGCGCGAGCTGCTGGCCCAGCGCGATGCCTGGGATGTGGTGACTTTTGAAGACGAGAAGGCAGCACCTGCCGGATTTGCACAGCCCGTGCGCGCCTGGTGATCGCCCGCTCTTGGGCGGTTCGCCTTGCTTCCCTTGGTTTTATTGCTTGACGTGCGTTAGGCAGTTTGTGCGCAGTCACCTATACTCCGCAACGCTCCGGGGTGTGCTGATGCGCTGAGATGGGGGAAGCCTGAAGGAATTCAGGCATTCCCGCGAACCCGACGAACTTGATCCGGTTCATACCGGCGGAAGAAGAGCCGACCTCCTGCTGCGCACCTGTGGTGCTGCAGCCAGCCACATGGGGCGCATGCAGCGGTACTTGCTGAGTGTGTCCTGCGGGGCGCAGGTCCATTCCGGAGCAACACCCTTTGCCACCGGAACCTGGAGACTGCCCCATGAACGCCCCTGAACCCCTCGCTCACGAAAAGTTTGCTGAACTGCTGGCGCTGACCCGTGCGCCTTTCCCCGCATCCCGCAAGGCCTATCTTCAAGGTCAGTTGCATCCCGAACTGCGGGTGCCTGTGCGCGACATCTCCCTGACCAACGGAGAACAGGTGAGTGTCTACGACACATCAGGCCCCTACACCGACCCCGATGCGGTCATTGACGTTCGCAAAGGTCTGGATAGCGTGCGTGGCCACTGGATCGCTGCCCGCGGCGATGTGGAGCAGTACGAAGGCCGTGCACCTGTTGCACTGGATGACGGCCAGAAGAGCGAAGATGCTGCGCGCCTGGCTCAGTTGCGTGCTGAAGCCGCCGCGCTGCAACGCAAACCGCTGCGCGCCAAGGCGGGTGCCAATGTCACGCAGATGCACTATGCCAAAAAGGGCATCATCACCCCCGAGATGGAATACGTGGCCATCCGCGAGAACGGCAAGCGCGAGTGGATGGAGCAGTACATGGCCGATGCAGGCCGTGAGAAGCGCCTGATGGGTAACCCCATGGGCGCGAATATCCCACGCATCATCACCCCCGAGTTCGTGCGCGACGAGGTGGCACGTGGCCGCGCCATCATCCCAGCCAACATCAACCACCCCGAGGTGGAGCCGATGGCGATTGGCCGCAACTTCCTGGTGAAGATCAACGCCAACATCGGCAACTCGGCTGTCACCTCCAGCATCGAAGAGGAAGTGGAGAAGCTAGTCTGGGCCATCCGCTGGGGCGCTGACAACGTCATGGACCTGTCCACCGGCAAGAACATCCACACCACCCGCGACTGGATCGTGCGCAATTCGCCCGTGCCGATTGGCACTGTGCCTATCTACCAGGCGCTGGAAAAGGTGGGTGGCATTGCCGAAGACCTGACCTGGGAAATCTTCCGCGACACGCTGATTGAGCAGGCCGAGCAAGGCGTGGACTACTTCACCATCCACGCAGGCGTGCGCCTTGCCTACATCCACCTCACGGCCCAGCGTCGCACGGGCATCGTCTCGCGCGGGGGCTCCATCATGGCCAAGTGGTGCATGGCGCATCACCGTGAGAGCTTCCTTTACGAGCACTTCGAAGACATCTGCGACATCATGAAGGCGTACGACGTGTCGTTCAGCCTGGGCGATGGTCTGCGCCCTGGCTGCGCATCGGACGCCAATGACGAAGCCCAGTTCGCCGAGCTGCACACGCTGGGCGAGCTGACGCAGATTGCCTGGAAGCACGACGTGCAGACCATGATCGAAGGCCCTGGCCATGTGCCCATGCACATGATCCAGGCCAACATGACCGAGCAGCTCAAGACCTGCCACGAGGCGCCGTTCTACACCCTGGGCCCGCTGACCATCGACATCGCCCCGGGCTACGACCACATTGCGTCTGCCATCGGCGCGGCCATGATCGGCTGGATGGGAACCGCCATGCTGTGCTACGTGACACCCAAGGAGCACCTGGGCCTGCCCGACCGTGATGATGTGAAGCAAGGGATCATTGCGTACAAGATTGCGGCCCATGCGGCTGATGTGGCCAAGGGGCACCCCGGCGCCCGTGCCCGCGACGATGCGCTCAGCCAGGCGCGCTTCGATTTCCGCTGGCAAGACCAGTTCAACCTGGGGCTGGACCCAGAGACCGCCAAGGACTACCACGATGAGACCTTGCCCAAGGACTCGGCCAAGGTAGCGCATTTCTGCTCCATGTGCGGGCCCAAGTTCTGCTCCATGAAGATCACACAGGAAGTGCGTGACTTTGCTGCCCAGAAGGGGGTGGATGAGCAAAAGGCGCTCGCCCAGGGCATGCAGGTGAAGGCGGTGGAGTTCCAGCGCAACGGCGGGCAGCTGTATGTGCCACTGAATACCGCTGAATAAGTAGAGCTACTGCCCCACGTATTTCCTTGTTCATGGCAAGGAAACGGGTAAATACCCTGTGGGTGATACAAGGTGTGAGCGCATACAGTCGCGCCCACACCACGTCCAGGCCCGGAGACATGATCTCCGGGCAACCGCTACAGCGCAATGGCACCAAAGTTGCTATTCTTTGTGCGGCTTGTTAGAAAATGTAAGGAAGCGCCATGAACGCCCTGAACCGACTGTCTATCCGCACACGTCTTTATTTCGGCACCGTCTTTTCCCTGGTCCTGCTGGTGGTGATTGGAGCCATGGGCTACCTCGCACTGGAGCGCACGCGCAGTACGCTCGAAGTCCTGTTCACCCAGCGGGTGCAGACCCTCTCTGACATGAGCGACCTGCGCACAACGCTGGGGGACCTGCGGCGTGCTGAAAAGGACATCATCATCAACTTCAACAATTCCATTGAAGTGGGTGCTCAGCGAGACCTGTGGAAGAAGTCCTTGCAAGCCCTCACCAAAGGCATGACCGATGTGCGCAAGGTGCAGGCAGACGACCCCAGCGTGACGGGTGCCATTGACAAGGCACTGTCCGAGGTCAAGGAATACGAGACTGGCATCTCCCCCGTGTTTGAGCAGATTGAACGAGCGCAGATCGACGGCGCTGTGGGCGGTGCCTACGCCGAAAAATACAAGAAGCATATGGAGGCAAGCGACAAACTGTTGTTTGACTTAGCCTCCGATGCGCGCAAAAAAATGGACGAAGCCCGCCAGGGGGTGGATTCGCTCACTGCCACCATGTCGGGGCTGATCGGCGGCGCTTTGTTGCTGGCTCTGGCCGTGTTGATTCCACTGACCTTTTTCAGTGTCCGCTCCATCACCCAGTCGATCTCGCAGGCCAGCCAGCTTGCCGAGCTGATTGCCGGGGGCGACCTGACGCGGGATGTACGCGCCACCTCCAACGATGAGATGGGGCAATTGGTGGGGGCGATGGCACGCATGCAGGATTCGCTGCGTGGGCTGGTCCATCAAGTGCAAGAAGCTGCAGGAAACATTTCTACCGCCAGTACCGAAATTGCTACCGGTAACCATGACCTGAGCCACCGGACCGAGCAGACGGCCGCCAATCTGGAAGAGGCAGCTTCTTCCATGGAACTGCTGACCGGCACCATCCAGCAAAGTGCCCAGTCCTCTCGCCAGGCCAGCAACTTTGCATCCTCGGCAGCACAGGTGGCGGCGCGCGGCGGCTCTGTGGTCTCGCAGGTAGTCACGACCATGGATCAGATCACCGCCAGCTCGCGAAAGATTGCAGACATTACCGGGGTGATTGATTCGATCGCCTTCCAGACCAACATCCTCGCGCTGAACGCAGCTGTAGAAGCGGCCCGTGCGGGCGAGCAGGGCCGTGGCTTTGCGGTGGTGGCCAGCGAGGTGCGCAGCCTCGCTCAACGTAGCGCTGAGGCCGCCAAAGAAATCAAGGGCTTGATTGCCTCGTCCGTGGAGCGTGTGGAAGACGGCTCCCGTCTGGTCAGCCAAGCGGGTGAGACCATGACCGAAATCGTGAGCAGCGTGCACCGCGTCTCCGGCATCATTGAGGAGATCACCGCCTCGTCTTCCGAGCAGAGCGACAACGTAGCTCAGATCAGCCAGTCTGTGAGCCAGCTCGACAACATGACGCAGCAAAACGCGGCTTTGGTGGAAGAGTCCACCGCGGCATCTGAATCGCTGCGAGAGCAGGCAGTGCAACTGACCCGTGCGGTGGCGCAATTCAAGCTGCCTCCTGGCCGTCTGCATGCCACCCACTATGCGGAGCCTGCAGGGCGCGAAACGAATGGCGCTCCAGCACTCAACCGGCCTGAGCGTGAACCCATGGTGCCCCGACTTGCCTGAGCGTGTGCAGCCTGAAAGCGGTGCTGAGCGCTGCTTTCAGGCCTCGCATACATACGCCATCTAGTAGGCAGTGCACAATGCGCTCATGCCATTTTTAGACGCTGTGCGCCTGTGGTCTCTTCGGCGGTTGAAGTCTCTTGTCGGGCCATCGCTCGTGGTGAGCGCCAGCTTGCTGGCACCATGCGCCGCAGGTGCTGAAACCCTGCGGTGTGCCGGTGGCGGCGTCGATGTGGGTGAATCCATCGCCGTGGTGCTCCAGCGTTGTGGCGCTCCGCAGGTGACGGCTTCGTTCTGCGCACCGCAGGAAATTCTTTGGACAGACCGAACGCGCCCGGCACCTCACGGTTACTGGCTTGCGCCGTGCCAACCTGTGGATGAGTGGATTTACGAGCGCGGCACGGGATACCTGCCCGCACGACTTCAATTTCGCAACGGGCGCTTGTGGTCACTGGTCTACGGGCAATCCAGGCCCTGAGAACCTGTTCACAACGTGCCTGAAGCCTTGACGCGGGCTGTTGGTTCAATCCCGCGTCACGCGCAGCACTTCTTCCCTGCTGGTGATGCCCGCAGCAATAAGGCGCTCCCCGTCCTCACGCATCAGTGTCATGCCAGCGGCAAGGGCGGTGGTGCGGATTTCCGCCTCGGATGCTTGGGCGTGAATTTGCGCGCGGATGGCGTCATCGGTGACCAGCAGCTCAAACACGCCCGTGCGCCCGGCATAGCCGGTATGGCCGCAGGCATCGCAACCTTTGCCGTGGCAGGCCGTGCAGTACTTGCGCACCAGCCGCTGTGCCAGCACGCCAAGCAAGGAGGACGACAGCAGAAACGGCTCCACGCCCATGTCGATCAAGCGCGTAACCGCACTGGCCGCGTCGTTGGTGTGCAGCGTGGCCAGCACCAAGTGCCCGGTCAGAGACGCCTGAATGGCGATCTGTGCCGTCTCAAAGTCCCGGATTTCCCCGATCATGATGATGTCCGGGTCCTGCCGTAGTATGGCGCGCAGGGCTTTGGCAAACGTCAGGTCGATCTTGCTGTTGACCTGCGTCTGTCCCACCCCTGGCAGCTCGTACTCGATGGGGTCTTCCACCGTCATGATGTTGTTGCGGGTTGCGTCGAGCCGCCCCAGGCCTGCATACAGGGTGGTGGTCTTGCCGGAGCCTGTCGGGCCTGTCACCAGGATGATGCCGTGGGGCTGGCTGATCAGGCCTTCAAAACGGTGCAAGGTGTCGCCCTGCATGCCCACGGCTTCCAGACTGATCTTGTTCTCGCTCTTGTCCAGCAGACGCAGCACGGCCCGTTCGCCATGGGCGCTGGGCAGGGTCGATACGCGCACGTCGATGGCGCGGGTGCCCAGGCGCAGGCTGATGCGTCCGTCTTGGGGCAGGCGTTTTTCCGAGATGTCCAGATCCGCCATGATCTTCAGGCGGGAGATCAGCGCTGCATGCAGCGCCCGATTGGGTTGCACCACTTCACGCAGTGTTCCGTCCACCCGAAAGCGCACGCTGGAGTGCCGCTCGTAGGGCTCGATGTGAATATCGCTCGCACCGTCCCGGGCTGCCTGAGTCAGCAGCGCGTTGAGCATGCGGATGATGGGCGCATCGTCGGCCGTCTCCAGCAAGTCCTCCACCGCGGGCAAGTCCTGCATCATGCGGGAGAGGTCTGCATCCGACTCGACTTCACTGACCACCGTGGCCGCGCTGGATTCACCCTGCGCATACGCCGCCGTGATGCGTTGCGCCAGGCTGGGGGCATCCAGCGAGAGCAGATGGCGCACCTTGTACTTGCGCAGTACTTCGGAGAGTGCCGTGACGTCCGGCGCAGGGCCATGCCACAGCACAAGCTGCTGGCCGTCATCCTCCAGCAAAAGCTGTGAGGTACGGGCAAATGCATAGGGCAATGGGTGGCGCATGGCGTGTGATGTTTGGCGAGACTCGTAAAAGGGGTTGGGTGCTCTGGACGTTTCTTGCACCCACTGTCTGCGGCTTCCTGGCAAGGCACGCCGCAGACATCAGGGAGGTTTCAGGAGGCTGATGGGGACATGGTCACTTCCACCTCACCTCCAGGTCGATTTACTGGCGACTCACATCCGCTTCCAGCGCCAGGGCTCGAACAGAGGCTGCAGCCTTGTCCGCAGCCACTTCGCTGTCGAAAGGACCCACCCGCACCCGGGTGCGGGTACCCCGGTTGGTGTTGATGGCCTGGACGTTCACGGGAAGGGACGTCTTGCGCAGCTTGGACAGGGCCTCGTTGGCGGACTTGTCGTTCGCAAACATGCCTACGTTCACAAAGAACAGGGCAGGGGTCGCACTGTCCATCGGGGCGGGTACGACATTGGTGCCTACCGGATCGGGAGCAGCCACGGCGGGGGGCATGGGGCTGGGGGCCAATGCGGGAGCCACAGGAGTTTGCATGGCCTGCGGTTGCGGATGGGGCAGGGGCGTTTGCGCGGCTGCAGCAGCTTGTGGTGGCACACCGTTATCCGATGCCACAGGGCGTACGCGTGACTCCAGCGCAGGCAGGATGGGGGCACCGGATACCGAACGCATCACGGTACTGGGCTCAGGTTGCACCACCTGTTGCAGGGCCCGGATGGACTCGTAGCGATCCGCCACCAGCGCGTCGTTGGTGTTGTTGTCTCGCACCACCACCGGCCGCAGGAACACCATCAGGTTGGTCTTCTTGCGCGAACGGTTTTCGCTGCGGAACAGGGCTCCCACCACGGGAATGTCACCCATGACGGGGACCTTGTCTTCGCCTTGCGAGTAGCTGTCTTCCAGCAGGCCGCCAATGACGATGATGTTGCCGTCATCCACCACCACGTTCGATTCGATGGACCGCTTGCTGGTCGTGGGGCCATTGGTGTTGTTCTTGGTGGACTCGTCGATCTTCGAGACTTCCTGGTAGATCGACATCTTCACCGTGCCGTTCTCGCTGATCTGCGGACGCACGCGTAGCATCAGGCCCACGTCCTTGCGCTCCACCGTCTGGAACGGGTTGACGGTGGTGCTGCCCGTGGTGTTGGCGTACGAGCCCGTGACGAAGGGCACGTTGTTGCCGATCACGATCTTGGCTTCTTCGTTGTCCAGCGTCATCAGGTTGGGCGTGGACAGCACATTGGAGTCGCCGCTCTTTTGCAGGAAGTTGGCCAGCGCACCGAGGTAATACTGACCGTTGATGCGCGGGGCCAGCGCCACATTGAGCCCGCCACCCAGCGAACTGAGCGCGGTGGCCGCAGTGGAGGTGCTGCCCGTCGCCAATGCGCCGGTCAGCGAGAGGATGTTGGAGCCCGCTGCACTGGAGTTGGTGCCGATCACCCCCACCGTGCCGCTGCCGCTGCTGCCCACCGTGCCTTGCCACTGGATGCCGAACTGGGCCACCTTGTCTGCGGCCACTTCCACAATCAGGCTTTCCACCAGCACCTGTGCGCGGCGGCCGTCGAGCTTGTCGATGACGGCGCGCAGCTGGCGGTACAGGGGCTCGGGTGCGCTGATGATGAGCGAGTTGGTGGTCGGGTCCGCCTGGATCTGCCCGCCTGTGGAGGGCTGATTGGCATTGGCCGTGCTGCTCGCGCCGGTGTTGCTGCCCAGGCCCGAACTGGCCCCCAGCCCGCCCGAAGTATTGTTGGTGCCCCCCAGGGTGGAGTTGGTGCTCGTCGCCATGGTGGAGCCATTGGAATAGCTGGATGAGGTGCTACCCCCACTGCTGCTGGCACCCCCGCTAGCCCCTGCCAGTGCAGCGCGCAGCGTGGTGGCCAGCTTGGTGGCGTCCGCATTCTTCAGGTACACCACGTGGATATTGCCTGTGGATGCACTGCTGCCGGGCGTAGGTGGCTGGTCTAGCTTGTCGACCAGTGCACGTACCAAGGCCACGCGTGCCGGGTTGGCTGCACGCAGGATCAGCGAGTTGCTGCGGGGCTCGGGCAGCAGCGTGGTCTTGAAGGATGTGTCGGCCTGCCCTTGGGCTGCACCAGCTGCGGCGCCATTGCTGCCCCCATCAATCAGGCGAGAGACAAGCGGGGCGAGGTCCGATGCCAGGGCGTTGCGCAGCGGAATCACCTCGACATCGGTGGCATTGGAAACATCCATCGCAGCGATGATGCGGGCCAGGCGCTGCAGGTTGTCGGCATAGTCCGTGATCACCAGCGAGTTGTTGCCGGGGTTCACGTTGATGGTGTTGTTGGGGCTGATCAGCGGGCGCAGCACCGGCACCAGATTGGCCGCGTTTTCAAAGTTGAGCTTGAAGATCTGCGTGACGATCTGGCCCCCGCCAGGACCGCCCGAGTTGCCACCTTGTGTCACGTTCACGCTGCCTGCCTGCAGCTTGGCGTCGGCCTCGGGCACCACCTTGTACAGACCTGCGGACTCCACCACCGTGAAACCCTGCAGCCGCAGTGCAGCCAGAAACTGCTGGAACGCCGCTGCGGGGGGCACTGCGCGCTCGGTAATCAGGGTCAGCTGTCCCTTCACCCGGGGGTCTACCACCACGTTGCGACCCGTGATGGTGGCCATGGTGCGTGCCACGGCTTCAATCTCTGCGTTGGCAAAGTTCAGGGTGACGGGTTCGCCGGCGCGCACGCTGCTGGTGCTCGTACCAATCGCTGTTTGGGCATGAATTTGGCCGCTAAGGCACGCCAAAAAAGCGCAGGCAGCTACCGTATTGATAGCAAATCGCGTGCGTGGCGAGAGGATGGATGTCGTCATAGGGTCAACCCACGGTGATGAGCGAGCGAGCGCCGCTGCGCCGCCCAATGATATTCAGGAGATTGGCCAGTGCGGCCTCACGGTCTGGGGCGGCCTGGGCCTCGCCCGAAAAGCGCAGCCGCTGGCCCACCCACTGGCCGCTGCCACTCAGTTGCAAATGTCCTTGCAGTGTGCTGAGCGTGAGGGTGGGCACATCGCCCCCCGCCAGTTCCAGCCGGTAGCTGCCCATGGGGCGCAGGGTGGACAGGCGGGACGAGATGGACATGGCGTCGAGCTGTACCCGACCCGCCAGCACCATGCGGCCCGCAGACCAGACAGCCTCCAGCCCCTGGGTGCGCAGCATCAGCTGTCCCTGGGGCTGCAGGGTGTTCCAGGGGGTGCCCAGACCAGACAGCACGGCTGCAGGCCATTGGCTGGAACCGTCTTGCAGGCTCATGCGCACGCGCCCCAGTCCCAGCTGGATCGTTGCCTGCAAAGGTTGAGGAGTGCAGCAGGTGGAATGCAGTTGCAGCTGCAGCCCGCTCCAGGAAGGGCGCAGTTTCCATTCCAGCCGACCCGGCAGCGCGGCGCTGTCCTGGCTGGCGCCGCCGCCTGTCAGCACCAGTTGTGCAGAGCCCGTCCAGATCGTGCCGCGGGCTTGTACCAGCTGCACTTGCCCGCCCGTGGCCACTGCAGCCCGCTGGGCCAGCCACTGTGCGGGCGCAAAGGCCACGATGGCGGGCAAGAGACCCGCTGCTGCGCCCGCAATGGCCCAGCCCCAAGGCGCGCGGGGCGGTGCAGACGTGGCCGAGCGTGAGCGCGAGCGGCTCTTGCTCTTCTGGGCTGAACTGGGGTGGGGGGTGGAACGGGAGCGAGGAGACACAGCGTCTGGCACTTTGCGGGTGTACGGTGTCAGCGGGCAGGCAGGGCCAGCACTACGGTGCCGTCCCAGCGCGGGGCGGCAGGGTTGGCCGATGCGTTGCCCAGCGTCGCAGGCGTGGCGGAAGCCGGTGCGTTGCTGCGGGTGAACTTGGCCTCTACCGGCACGGCCCGTGCATTGGTGCGGGCCAGTGCCAGCCACTGGGCCACTGCGTCGGCAGGGGCCGCTTTCAAGGTCACCGTCACGCGGTCACCCAGAACGTTCATCTGTGCAGCCGTTCCCAGCCGCTGGGTCAACGCCGTGCGCAGGGCACCCACGGCATCGCCAGGCGCTGTCTGCGGCTGCGCCTGCAGTTGCTGAGCTTCGGACTGCATGCGCTGCATGAGCTGCAATTGCTGGTCGAGCTGGCTGTGCTGCTCGGGTGCCTGCCGCAAGGTGGACAAGGCCGGAGCCAGGGCCACCCACCACACGAGGGCCACCACCACTACTGCCGCTGCGGTCAGCAGCAGGTTCTGTTCACGCGGGGCGAGCGCTTTCCAGCGCGCTTGCAAGGCAGCGCTGCGGCTCATGGCGCAACCTCCGTGCGTACCAGCAAGGTGCTGTCTTCAGTGCGGGCGCGGTAGCCTGCTGCTTGCAGTCGGGTGTTGAACACGGATTCCTCGTCGGGTGCCAGTGCCAGGCCCCGCAGGCGCAGCTCTCCTGGCGCAAATTCGATGGCTTCAGGAATGCGGCCGTCGGGCAGGCTTCCGCCGGTCGCAGCCATCAGGGGTTCCAGGTCGCGTGGGGACACGGCTCCGGCTTTTTGGCGCAGCAGGCCCAGTTCGCGCTCCATTTGCACCGGGGCGTCAACCACCACCTTGACCTGCGGGAACGTGGCCGTGAGCGCTGAGCGAACCGCAGCCTGCTTGCTGGCCAGAGATTGCTTCTCTTGCCATGCCCACACATTCAGCCCCACCACATGCGCGGCCAGCAGCAAGCCCGTGGCCCAGCGCGCGGCGCGCCACTGGGGCGCATACAGCAGCGCACTGGCTGCGGAGCCCGCCTTGCGCATGGCGCGGGTGCGGCTTGTGCTGGCCAGCTCAAACTGGGCAAGATCCCAGTCGCTGCGCGCGGCATCGAGGGCGCGCTGGCTGGCGGTGTGCAGGGTGACTTGTCGCCCCAGGGTGCGTTCGGCATGTTCGGCCACGGCGGGGTCTGCTCGCACCACGGGGGCGGCTGCCTCATCGGCGGCTGCAGGCGTCAAACCTGCCAAGCCCAGCACGGCTGCCGACAGAGGCAGCAGGGTGACGCTTTGGTCTGCCCCCTGGCCGCACAGCACCATCTGGGGTTCGCTGGGGCTGCCCAGCACGCACACTTCGGTGCCGCCGCTGGCGGTGGGGCCGGGCGCAAACTCCGGCACCACGCGGGATACGGGGCGGCCCGCAGCCTCCAGGGCCTGCAGGTTGTCGCGCAGCCAGCTGCGGTCGCACACCGCCACCCATACCGGGGCGCCGGCCTGCGCACCGGGCTGCAGGGCAAAGTGCAGTTGGGCAGGGTCGTCGAGCAGGCGGTCTTCCAGCAGCCCTTCCAGAATGGATCGCAGGCGCGGTGTCTGGTGACTGGGCCCCAGCGGAATGCCCGGCGGCAGTTGCACCCGTTGCCAGGACAGGGCAGAAATCGGCACCACGGCCACCACCTCGCCGCCAGGGCGCGAGGGCTCGGGCAACAAGGCAGCAGCCGCACGCGCATGGTCAGCGGCGGTGTGGCCGTCCGACGTCAGCGTGTAGCTGTATTTGGTGGAAATGCCCGGTGGCGTGAGGGGCAGGGTAAGGATCAGGGTGCTCATGGGCAGGTATTGCGAGCCATTTTAGGGGGCTGGCATGTCGATGGCGTGAGTGTCTGGAAACCTCAGCGTTGTGCGGTATTGCCAGCCAGGCCGGGACCGGGGCCGAAGTTGCCCCTCTCCCGCCAGAGCGTGGTGGTGGTAATGGTGTCCTTGCGCACGAGAGAGCGCTCATCCACGATGGATTCGCCCAGCCGCAAGCGACCTCGTACTTCAAAGTAGTAAGAGGAGACGCCGACCAGTTGGGAGTCGGGCATGTCGTTACTTCCAAGCAACGTTTTGACATCCGTCAGGGTATTGAAGTGCCGAGATTCCCTCGCTGCGATCAGCTTTTGGGCACTGGCCAGGTCCGCGCCGTCCAGCGCGGCCCACAGCACGTCCAGTTGGGCGGTATTGAGGTTCACGGGAGTGGGCATGGGCAGGATGGTGACGTGGGGCGTCAGCGCTGCCACCGTGCTTGCCGGCAGGCCCAGCCATCCCAGCTGCGACACCGTCTGTGGCATGAGCGGGGCGTTTGCGTCATCCGTGCCAGCAGCCGACTGGGCTTTGCGCAAGGCCTCCACCAGGGTGGTGAGTTGCTGCGACGGCAGGCTCAGGCGCTCAAACAGCCGCGTGAACTGCTTGAGTGCGCCCGCCTGCACCTGCCCGCCATTGACCAGGCTGGTGAGGTTGAGCTTGCCCTGCATGTCGGTAATCTGGCCTGACAGGAATGCATCGGTCGTGTCGGTGCTGGCGTCCTCCACCTGCGAGACATTGCGCTCGGCTGCCAGAAAGGACGACAGCCGGGCCTCTTGCAGCGGTATGGCCCACGGCTCTGCCAAGTGGTCGGCCCCCCCGGCGCGCCCGTCTTCGCGCAAGATGAGGCGGGACCAGTCCAGCGCGCCGATCAGTATCCAGGAAGCCTGCACGCGGTCACGCTCTGCGGTTTCCACTTCTACCGCACGCCATTGCTGCCACATGGCTGCGGCCGCCAGCGTGGCAACCAGTGTCACCGTGAGCATGGCCGCCAGCAGGGCTGCGCCGGTCTGACGTAGACGGGCCGCAGGGCGCACGCCCGATGGATGGGCGCGGTGCGGGGAAGGAGCCTGATGCTGTCTCATGGATGTTCAGCCTCAGGTCCGGCTACCGGTGCGCACGGGGTTGACCCAGTCGCGCACCAGCAGACCGGTAAGCGGGCCGCCGGGCGAGAGGGTGATGTTCAGGCGTATGCCTTCAGGAATGGCGTTGCTGCCGTTGGCTTCCTGGTTGGTGCCCGCGCTGGACAGTGCGTTGGACCATGCGCCGCCCCGAAAATAAAAGAGCTGCCAGCCATCAATGGGGATCAGCGCCACTTCGCGTGGCCGGTCGGCCTCACCCGGTGTGCGGGCCCACTGGGCCGCCTGGGCCCACGCCTCTTGCCATTGGCCTCGGGTGCGCAGCGGGGGGGACTGCCAGCGCATCCACTGCGCGCCAGCATTGGTCTCGCGCCGTGTCCACGCCACCACCACCGGGCCTTCGTCGATCACAGCAGCGCTGCGGCGGGTGAGGCGCAGCACCTGGCCATCCCAGTCCAGCGGCGTGGTATTGGCGATGGGAGTCAGCGCATCCAGGTCTGCGCCCCATTGGCCCAGCGCGGCCTGCAGCACCAGCATGTCGTCGGCGCGCTGACGGGTGGCCTCTTGCGTGCGCAGCATCCCGTCAATGCCGCGCCAGCTCAGGATGGCTATCAGTGCCATCACGCTGATGGCGACCAGCAACTCGATCAGGGTGAAGCCGCCAGGTCGCGTACGGCGCTGCCCATGGACCGCGGGCAATGGCTGGGGTGAGGGGCAGTGCGGCATCGGGCGTGGCACCATTCAATTGCGGCCAATGATGGTGGACAGACGCAGGATGGAGGCTTCCCCATCAAACACCTGCGCATCGATGCGACGGAACTGCGGATTGGGTGTGGGCCGCACGATGATGTTCACATTGAACTGCCGCCCCGCCTGCTCGCAGGATTCGGTGCTGTCGCCCACGCTGGGCATTTGGCGCGACAGGCGTGCTTTGACCAGTTCGTTTTCGGCGCACAGCTGCGCCAGCACGATGTCGGACTGGCGCTGGGCATTGCGCGTCAGGGTGCCCGCCGCCTGCGTGCCCGCCACCAGCGCAATCGCCACAATGGCCAGAGCCACCAGAACTTCCACCAGCGTGAAGCCACGGTGCCTTGCCCTGCGAAGGGTATTGGGTGGCGCAAAGAACGGGAGTCTGCGGATCATGGGAGGGACTCCACCGCAAAAGGGCGCAGGCCGTCCGTGAACACGCGCAATGCCAGTTCTGGCCGCTCGCGGTGGGTCAGCACCACCTGCTGCGGGCCGATCAGGGGTTCGGGCCCCAGCACCAGCACCGCATTGCCGCGCACCACCACGCCGGGGTCCAGCCACTGCGACGGAAGCGATGCATTGGGCACGCCGTCAAACCGGAAGCCTTGCTCCGTCACCACCCAGCGCACCGCTGCGCCGCTGGCACGGGATTTGGCGCGGCCTGCATCCAGCAGCGCAGCCAGCCGCGCTGCGTCGCGCTCCAGGGCGGTCCTGCCGTTGTCACGCAAAGCCACGGAAACCCCTGCGATGGCGAAGGCCATGATGCTGATGACCACCAGCAACTCCAGCAGGGTGAAGCCCCGCGAGGCAGGCGCGTGCGTTGTCATGTCACCCACGCAGGGCGCAGAGGCGGCGCTCTGCCAGCGAGAGCATCACGCGCAGCGCAAGGCCGGGGCGCATGTTCACTGCCAGCTGCCGATGTCCGCGTCCTTGCCTTCGCCGCCAGACTGGCCGTCTGCGCCGAAGGACATCACGTCCACCTCCCCCTTGATGCCGGGGTTGAGGTACTGGTATGGGCGACCCCAGGGGTCGTTGGGCAGCTTGTCCAGGTAGGGCTTCCAGTTGTTGGGGATGGGGCCTGCCGTGGGTTTGGCAATCAGCGCCTGCAGGCCTTGCTCTGCCGTGGGGTAGCGCTGGTTGTCCAGGCGGTACATCTTGAGCTGCTGGACGATGTTGGCAATATCGGTCTTGGCTGCAGTCACGCGGGCATCGTCAGCGCGGTCCAGCACATTGGGCACGATCAGCGCTGCCAGCACGCCGATGATGACCATCACCACCATCAGCTCAATGAGGGTGAAGCCACGGGCCAGAGCGCGCCGGGCGGAGCGTACGGAGGAGGAAAGGGAGGTGTTCACTGCAAGCGGTCTCGGTGATCTCGAATCGGCTGAATCATAATCGCCACATGGTGACAAACACACACTCTCGTTGGGCTACGCGCCTGGGCACTCTGGTCCTGTGGGCGGCTGCCGGTGCCAGCGTTGTCTACTGGGGGCTGCGCCTGTCGTCCCGGCCTTCGGGCATGTCGGCCCCCGTGGCTGCGGCGGCCCCGGCGGCGGTGGATGCGGACGCGCTGGCGCGCCTGCTGGGTGCATCGCCAGCGGCGGCCGTGGCCAAGCCCGCTGCCCCGGCACCTGCCAGCCGCTTTGTGTTGCTGGGCGTGCTTTCAGGCCGCGCCAGCGGGGGCGGTGCAGCGTTGATCGCCATGGACGGCAAGCCCGCCAGACCGTACCGCGTGGGCGCGCAAGTGGATGCCGGGCTGGTGCTGCAATCGCTTGGCCCACGGCAGGCCGCGCTGGGTGCGTCGATTGATGGGCCCACCACGGTACGGCTCGAGATGCCGCCCAAGAGCTGAGTTTTTAGTTCGCCAGATGGGTGCTTCAGGCCATCTGGGCATAAACGGCTGGTTACCCTTTTTGCGGTGCAGCCCGCCAGCTTTGCGTTTCTTTATCCAGCCAGAAGGCTTGCCAGCCGCCAAAACCCGGCGCTGCAGTGGGCCATTGCTCCGAGCGGGCCTTCAGTGCCGCGCCCAGGCTGCCACATTGCGCCAGCCAGCTCACGCAGCGCGCAACGCCTGCATGGCTGATCCACACCACCGGGGTGCCTTGCATCAGGTGTTGCGCCGCATCGTCCAGGGCTGCGCTCACGCGCTGCAGCATGGCTGCCAGGTTTTCGCCCTGGCCGGGGCGGTAGTGGGCAAAGTCCTGGGTCCAGGTGTCGATTTCGCTGCGCTCAATGTCTGACCACAGGCGGCCTTCCCAGCGGCCAAAGTCCATTTCGCACAGGCGCGCATCGGCGGTAGAGGTGAAATCGGGCTGTAGCGCTTGCAAATCGAG
The DNA here is from genome assembly GCF_037101375.1 of Acidovorax sp. DW039. NCBI lineage: Bacteria > Pseudomonadati > Pseudomonadota > Betaproteobacteria > Burkholderiales > Comamonadaceae > Acidovorax > Acidovorax sp. DW039. Next base: position 969,664 of record NZ_AP029019.1, read on the forward strand.
CGCAAGCTGCTCACATCTTTGTAGCGGTGAGTGCCATGCGACGGCTGCCTGCGGGAGTTGCGCGGCCAGTTGCTGAGCTGCGGCCTGCGTGGCGTGCGGGTCTGCTGGAACATCGAGCATGCCGTAGCAGGTGCCCGGCGCGATCCGCGGTGCGGCATGCCGCACCACCCACAGTGCCGGGGCCGTGGAAGCGCTTGTATCCGTGGGTGTTGCTGGCGCAGTCACTGCCCCACACCCAGCGTCAGCGCCGCGCCCAGGTAAAAGCCGATTTCACTCACCTGCTGGGTGGCACCCAGGCAGTCGCCCGTAAAGCCCTGCAGCCGCCGTGCAAACCAGCGCCCCATCCAGGCTGCTGCCAGCAGGCTCATCAGCGCAGCTGCTACCAAAAACGTAGCTGCCTGCGCTTGATATACAAGCGCTAGCGGCACAAAACACCACAAAGCCGCCGTGGCCAGCGCGCCGCGCGAAATCTGGTCTGCGAGCGGTTTGCTTTTGGAGCGCGCCGTGTCCCCCACATGGGGCAGCCAGCGCACGATGAACAGTGGCCACAGGCGCGAGAGCACATGCCCGCCCGCCAGCGCCGCCAGCGCCGCGCCCAGGCTGTGGGCGCCCAGCACGGCCAGCAGGCTCAGCTTGGACAGCAGTGCCAGCACCAGCGCCATGGCACCGAATGCGCCAATGCGCGAGTCTTTCATGATGTCCAGCGCGCGTTCCCTGTCGTAGCTGCCGCCCAGTCCGTCCACCACATCGGCCAGGCCGTCCTCGTGAAAGCCCCCGGTCATCACCACCGTGGCCACGGTGCAGAACACGGCGGCCACCCATGGCCCGCCGGGCAGGGCCGCCAGGCCCCAGTGCAGCAGCCCATACACCGCGCAGGCCAGCCCACCAGCAAGCCAGCCCACGCCCGGAAAATGCGCCGCGCTGGCGCGCAACATGGCCGGGCTGTAGCCCACCCAGGCCGCCAGCCGCCCTGTGACCGGGATGCGGGTGAAGAACTGCACAGCCAGCAGGTAGTGGCGCAGGGCTTGCATGGGGTTGCTATGAATTCAATAGCTGCTTGCGCTTATTAAATGGGCGATGGCAGCCTTTTTCTTCAAGACGCCGTGCGCAGGAACAGCCGGTATGCCGGGTTGTTCGTCTCTTCCACATACGGGTAGCCCAGCGTGGACAGGAAGGCGTTGAACGTTTCAGTGTCTTCCGCGGGCACCTGCATACCGACCAGGATGCGGCCATAGTCGGCCCCCTGGTTTCGGTAGTGGAAGAGGCTGATGTTCCAGGTGGGCTGCATCAGGCTCAGGAACTTGAGCAGGGCGCCGGGCCGCTCGGGGAAGACAAAGCGCAGCAGGCGCTCGTCTTGTGCCAGGGCCGAGTGGCCTCCGACCAGGTGGCGCAAATGTTCTTTGGCCAGCTCGTCGTGGGTCAGGTCCAGCGCCTCAAAGCCTTGCTGGTTGAAGTGCTGCGCAATCGTGGCCGATTCGCCCTTGCCGCGCGTGGTCAACCCCACAAACACGTGGGCGCGGGCGGAGTCGCTGATGCGGTAGTTGAACTCGGTGACGTTGCGCGGGCCGCCGGGCAGGGCACCCACGGACTCGCAAAAGCGGCGGAAGCTGCCGCGCTCTTCGGGAATGGTGATAGCAAACAGGGCTTCGCGCTCTTCGCCCACCTCGGCCCGCTCTGCCACGAAGCGCAGGCGGTCAAAGTTCATGTTGGCACCGCACAGGATGGCGGCGTAGGTCTCGCCCTCGGTGTGGTGGGTTTCCACATACTGCTTGATGGCCGCCACCGCCAGCGCCCCGGCGGGCTCGACGATGCTGCGCGTGTCCACAAACACATCCTTGATGGCGGCGCATACGGCGTCGGTGTCCACGGTGATGAATTCGTCCACCAGCCCGGCTGCCACGCGGAAGGTTTCCTCCCCCACCAGCTTCACGGCCGTGCCGTCCGAGAACAGGCCCACATCGGCCAGGGCCACGCGCTCCTGGGCCTTGACCGACTGGATCATCGCGTCCGAGTCGTTCATCTGCACGCCAATGATCTTGATCTCGGGCCGCACGGCCTTGATGTAGTTGGCCACACCGCTGACCAAACCGCCACCGCCGATTGCCACGAACACCGCATTGAGCTGGTTGCTGCCCAGGCTTTGCAGCTGGCGCAGGATTTCCATCGCAATGGTGCCTTGACCGGCAATCACGTCCGGGTCGTCGAACGGGTGCACAAAGGTCAGCCCTTGCTCCTTCTCCAGCTTGAGGGAGTGACCGTAGGCGTCTGAGTAGCTGTCGCCGTGCAGCACCACCTCGCCCCCCAGCGCCTTCACCGCATCCACCTTGAGTTGCGGGGTGGTGGTGGGCATCACGATGACGGCCCGCACGCCCAGCCGCTTGGCGCTCATGGCTACGCCCTGGGCGTGGTTGCCTGCAGAGGCACAGATCACACCGCGCTCGAGCTGGGCAGGCGTCAGGTGCGCCATCTTGTTGTAAGCCCCGCGCAGCTTGAAGCTGAACACCGGCTGCTGGTCCTCGCGCTTGAGCAGCACCTTGTTCTTCAGCCGCAGGCTCAGGTTTTTTGCGGGCTCCAGCGGAGACTCCACCGCCACGTCGTACACGCGTGCAGTCAGGATCTTCTTGAGGTAATCGGCGGGGGTGAGTGGCTGTGTCATGGGTGTGGTCTGATCACCCGCCGGCCTGTGTGCAGGCGGGGCGCACATCATAGTAGGTGCCGCACCGAGGTGGACTGCCAGACGGAGGTGTCTGGATCCCTCGTGACTGGCGTTGCAGTGCTGAGGGCAAAAAAAAGCCCCAGGCCGTGAGGCTTGGGGCTGAATCCATCCTTTGAGGAGATGGAGGAGACAATCGGAGCGCGGAAACCCGTTTGGGGTTGCCTTCAGCCGAAAATCACATTTCGACTGCGCATGGTTTGAATTTTAGCCTGTTGTTTGTTGCGATGCAGCAAAATTCAATCCAAATTTAGATCGCCGGGCTCAATCCGTGCGAAAAACGCCACGTTCATCACTATCGTCACAGGAGAGTCACATATATGGAATGCACAGTCAGCTGGACCGGAGGCGCCGGGACACGCTCGGGCATGGGTTTTGTTGCCGAAACCGGGAGTGGTCATGTGCTGACCATGGATGGCGCACCCGATGCCGTGAATCCCGCCAATGGAGGGCAGAACCTTGCACCTCGTCCCATGGAAACCGTGCTGGCGGGTACAGGAGGCTGCACTGCCTACGACGTGGTGCTGATTCTCAAGCGTGGACGGCACGACGTGCGCGGCTGCAGCGTCAAGCTCACATCCGAACGTGCTCAGACGGATCCCAAGGTGTTCACCAAGATCCACATGCAGTTTACGGTAACGGGACGTGGCATCCCTGCCGCGGCCGTGGAGCGTGCGATTGCCATGAGCCATGACAAATACTGCTCGGCCAGCATCATGCTGGGCAAAACAGCAGAAATCACGACTGGGTTTGAACTGGTGGAAGTCTGAAAGTATTTCCGTGGCAGATCGAGCGGGTGCCAGGCACCCGTTCGGTGCGCCAGGCTCAAATACGGTGCGCCGTAGTCGTCATCACCTTGGCCGCCACTTTCATCAAGCCCCGTGCTACAGGTGGCAGCTGTAAGGCTCCTGCGGCCTGGGCCTGCGCCGCATGGCGCTCTTCGTCTTCCTTCATGCGTGCCACCACCGCTCTGGATGCCCTGTCAGCCTTGGGCAGGCGTTGCAGATGGCCTTGGAGGTGTTGGGAGACTTGCTTCTCGGTTTCAACAACAAAGCCCAGGCTGACACGGTCGCTGACTTTGGCGGCCACCCATCCCAAAGCAAAGGCCCCCGAAAACCACAGAGGATTCAGTACGCTGGGGCGAGCACCCAGAGCCTGCATGCGATCCCGCGTCCATGCCAGGTGATCCGTTTCCTCTCGGGCAGCCTCCAGCAGGTGCGCCCGCAGGTTTTCATCCCGTGTGGCCAGGGCTTGGGCGCTATAGAGTGCCTGAGCGCACACCTCGCCCACGTGGTTGATTCGCATCAAGGCACCAGCCAGTTGCTTGTCCTCAGCGCTCAAGGTGCCCTCTGGCATTCCTTTTGCTGGTGACGGCGTATTCGCATGGGGTGCCGCAAAGAGGGTGCGCAATGCGTTGTCGATGCTGGAGAGTAACGAATCCATGGCTGCGGGTTTTGATGTATTAATTTCAAAAAGATACAACTTTGCCTCTTGCAAATCGCCGTTTTGCACCGTGCGAAATTGACTACGATTTGCATTCAGGAATGTTGCACCACTGCAACGATTTTCCCTCAACCCTCCGATTGTGGGTGATTTCCTTTGCGAAACCGGGCAGGCTCTGGTGCAATAGACGCAACTTCCCCACCAGGAGGTTGGCCCGGGGAACCGGCGGGACTGCGTAGGTGCTTGGCACCCAAGACCCCCCGTACCGGCGCCCTATGTTTAACCTTGGAGTAACTCGCAATGAAAAAATCCCTGATTGCCCTGGCTGTGCTGGCTGCTTCCGGCGCTGCAATGGCTCAGTCTTCCGTGACACTGTTCGGTATTCTGGACGCTGGCGTGGGCCGCATTTCTTCCGGTGGCACCTCCGTTACTGGCGTGACCAACAGCGGTCTGGCAACCAGCCGTCTGGGCTTCCGCGGTGAAGAAGACCTGGGTGGCGGTCTGAAGGCCGGCTTCTGGCTGGAAGGCGCTGTGCAAAACGACACAGGTACAGGTCAAGGCGGTGGCGCTGCAGGCCCAGGCTTCGAATTCAAGCGTCGTTCTACCGTGAGCCTGTCTGGCAACTTCGGTGAAGTGCGTCTGGGTCGCGACCTGACTGTTGGCTACGTCAACTCCACAGCTGCTGACGTGTTCGGCGATGTGGGTGTGGGCGCTTCCATTGGCAAGAGCTTCTTCACCAACGTGATCGAAACCCGTAAGGGCAACGCAATCAGCTACTTCCTGCCCTCAAACCTGGGTGGCATCTACGGTCAAGTGCAATACGTGTTCGGTGAGTCCCTGTCGAACGCAGCCTACGACAAGGCTGGCGACTACCTGGGCGCACGTATCGGCTACCGCAACGGTCCTCTGGACGCTGCTATCGCCTTCGCAAAGGGCCGTGGCGCTACAGCCGCTGCCGATGCTGACCAGTTCAACATCTTCGCCAGCTACGACCTGGGCGTTGTGAAGCCATTCATCGGCTTCAACCAAGAAAAGAACAAGGCTGCCGTTCAGACCAAGTACCAAAGCTACCTGCTGGGCCTGACGGCTCCCGTGGGTCCTGGCACTGTGCGCGTGTCGTACAACGATGTAGATCGTAAGAACAGCCCTGATGACGCGCAAAAGTTCGCTATCGGCTACGTGTACGATCTGTCCAAGCGCACAGCTCTGTACGGTACTCTGGCCCACGTGAAGAACAAGGGCGCTGCTGCGTTCACAACCAACACAGGTGGTCTGGCTCTGACTCCTACTGGTGGCAAGAACTCCAACGGCTACGAATTCGGTATCCGTCACTCGTTCTAATTGCTCACGGGCTTAACGCCCGTTTGTGTGAAGAACAAAAAAGCCACTCAGCGAAAGCTGAGTGGCTTTTTACTTTTCTTATGCTTCTGGCTCGTACCTTCTTGGCAAAGTGCGGTTGATGGGATGGACCTATGAGTTCTGCGCATTTGCTTGCATATCGTCAGTAAAATTAAAAAACGAACGGTCGTTCTATTAGGGAAACCCTGTGTAGGGATTGAGCAACATGCGTGCACTGTGAGAGAAGTGGCTCACTACACTGATTGAGTCGCATATCAACCACAGGAAGAGACGGGATCTATGAAAAATCTTGACGCGAAGAGACTGTTTGCTCTGGGGGTAGTTGCCCTTGTGTCGGGCTCTGCATTTGCCCAAGCCAGCGCAAGCTCGGTGCAGTTGTACGGCATCGTAGACGTAGCCTATCGTCGTACCAATAACGAAGGTCCAGCAGGTAACACTGCGCAGTCGCTCAACCAGCTTGTCGGTGGCGGTATGTCGCAAAGCCGTTGGGGCCTGAACGTTTCTGAAGATCTTGGTGGCGGTAACAAGGCCTTGGCCAACGTTGAAAACCGCTTTGGTGCTGATACAGGCGCGCCAAACTCGGGTGCTACGGGCCCATACTTCCAGCAATCCTGGGTGGGTTTGCAGGGCGGATACGGCCGCGTCACGCTGGGTCGTCAGTACAACGTGCTGTTTGACCTTGTTACCAGTACCTATGCGTCTTATCCCTACTCACCCTACATGGACGTGTACAAGCCAGAGATCGGCTTTGCTCTGGGCGCGCGTGCAGACAACATGATCAAGTACATGGCTGAAATCGGCCCTGTGCGTGGTGCCTTGCAATACTCGTTCGATGAGAAGAGCCCCACAGGTGGCAAGACTGTAGGTGCCTATTTGCGCTATGCGGCTGATGGTTTGGCTGCAGGTGCAGGCTACGAAAGCTACAAGTTTGCGTCCGGCAAAGAAGTGGAAGCTTGGACCCTGGGCGGCTCGTATCGCATGGGTAACTGGTACTTCAATGCCGGTTATGGTGAGAACAAGGTAGACGCGCTCACCAGTCCTACTGACTTGGCTGTGCTGGGCGCCATGTGGCAAGGCACCATCAACGGCGGTTTTGGTGGCCCCGCATTCCTGTTGGCGAACAAGCGCACTATCTACAAGGTGGGCGCGGGTTACCAGATCACACCTCAGCTGAATTTGGGCGTGCACTATTTCCATGCCAAGCAATCTGGCGCATCAGCCGCGGCTGACGCTACTGCCAACTTCTTCACCATGGCGGCAGACTACGCTTTCTCCAAGCGTACGGATGCATACGTCGAAGTGGACAACACCCGTTTGAAGGGCAACGTCAGCCTGAGCAGCAGTGCTGCGGGTGGTACCGTGAATGGTGCCAAGAGCCGCACAGGTTTCACCATCGGTCTGCGCCACCGTTTCTGATGTGAAAGCAAGGTCCCTCGTTGCCTGAGGGCCTGCTCAAGTGGGTCGCATGTTGCTTGGTGGGGATTTGCAGTGCGACCGATAGAGAACACCGGGCATTTTGCGAGCCTTATGGTTCAGGTTCGCGAGATGCATTCCGGTGTTTTTTATTTTGTGCCGAACCATATCGCCTCTTTTTGGCGAATGGTGCCCCTCTTCGGGGCCGCAACGGCGCAATTTTATTGGCACCGAATTTGCGAAGTAGCCAAGACTTGAATCAGGTCAACCCATTGGCCTGCGTGATTCACGGAAATCAGGGATTCCCTCTTGGTTTTCAAGGCCCTTTACTGCATAGTAAATTTTTTTAAAGAGAATGTTCCATGAAGTTAAAGCACGTTTTGTTGGCAGCAGCTGTGGCGTTGTCTTTCACTCCTGCTTTGCAGGCCAAGACTTTCAAGTGGACCAGCCAGGGTGAAATTGCTACCTGGGATATTCACTCGCAAAACAATGCCCTCCAAAACGGGCTGCATGCAAATGTCTATGAGAGCCTTGTGTACTACGACAGCAAGACTTTCAACGTCGAGCCCATGCTCGCCACTGCATGGAAGGAAGTGACACCCACTCAGGTGCGCTTTACTCTGCGCAAGGATGTCAAGTTTCATGACGGCTCTGTCATGACAGCGGACGATGTGGTCTTCTCCCTGAATCGGGCCATGGCAAAGACGTCCAACTACACGCCCTACACACAAGGCATCTCCAAGGTCAACAAGGTCGATGCGCAAACGGTGGACGTCATCCTCAGTGCGCCCAACCCCGTTTTGCTCCGCCAGATGACGGAGCTGCGCATCATGAGCAAGGCCTGGTCTGAAAAGAACAAGTCTGTAGAACCCAAGGACATCAAAGGCACCGACGAAAACTTTGCCCACCGCAATGCCATGGGCACTGGCCCCTACATGCTGGAGTCGTGGCAGCCCGATGTGAAGATGGTGTTCAAGCGCAATCCCAACTGGTGGGGCAAGATGGATGGAAACGTGACGGAAATCGTCTACACCCCCATCAAGTCGGCTGCTACCCGCATTGCTGCACTGCTCTCGGGTGAAGTGGATCTTGTACTTGACCCAACGCCTCAAGACTTGGCGCGCTTGCGCGCCAACTCGGAGCTGAAGGTCGTTGATGGTCTTGAGAACCGCACCATCTTTTTGGGTATGGATCAGTTCCGCGACGAACTGCCTGGCTCCAACGTCAAGGGCAAGAATCCTTTGAAGGATGTGCGTGTCCGCAAGGCTTTGTACCAAGCGATTGATGCAGACACCATCTCCCGCAGCATCATGCGCGGGCTGGGCAAACCTACTGGCACCCTGGTGGCGCCTCAAGTCGCTGGCTGGACTGAGTCCGTGGCCAAGCGCTTGCCTTACAGCGTTGATACTGCCAAGAAACTGCTGGCTGAGGCAGGCTACCCCGACGGTTTTGAAGTGGACTTTGCATGCCCCAACAACCGTTACATCAACGACGAGGCCATTTGCCAAGCGGTCACAGCCATGTGGTCGCGTGTGGGCGTGAAGGCCAAGCTGCGCACCTTGCCGCTGGTCAATTACTTCCCCATGATTCAACGCTACGAAGCCAGCATCTACATGCTGGGCTGGGGTGTGCCCACGTTTGACTCCCTCTACAGCCTGCAGTCCCTGGTGCGCTCTGTCGGAACCGGCGGTGATGGCAACTACAACGTAGGCCGCTACAGCAATCAGCGCATGGATTACCTGGTGGACCGCATCAAGGTCGAAACCGACGCGCCTGTGCGCGCTCGCATGCTGACCGAGGCCCTGCAACTGTCCAACGATACGGTGTCACACATCCCTCTGCATGACCAAGTGATCCCTTGGGCGATGAAGAAAAATGTGGAAATGGTGCACCGCGCGGACAACCGCGTAGACATGCGTACCGTCAAGGTGAACTGACCGGAAATGCATATAAGAAAACCGGGGGCTGAGGCCCTCGGTTTTCTTGGGAAGGTCTGCGGTGCTGTCCCGTAGACCGACAGTCTTTTGCGAAACTTTTCCCGCCGCGGTCTTCGTGCTTCATCATGACCACGGCGTTTGTTCCCGATAAAGTGACATGGCGGCCAAAAGCGGCGATGTCACGCTTTCGAAAACCAACTCGACGCTCCGATGCTTGCTTTTATTCTCCGCCGCCTCATCCAGGCAGTGATCGTGATGGTCACGGTGGCCTTCATCGCCTTCATGCTGTTCCAGTACGTGGGGGATCCGGTGGTGTTTTTGCTGGGGCAGGATGCCACCCCCGAGCAGATTCGTGAGCTGAGGGCCTCGCTTGGGCTCGACAAGCCCTTCTTTGTGCAGTTCTGGCACTTCCTGGTCAATGCTGCGCAAGGTGAGTTTGGGTTGAGCCTGCGTCAAGGGGCGAAGGTGTCCCGCCTGATTGCCGAGCGCTTTCCGGCCACCCTGGAGTTGGCGCTGGTTGCCGCGTTCCTAGCCCTGCTGGTCGGTGTGCCCATGGGTGTTTATGCCGCCCTCAAGCGCGGCACATTCACCAGCCAGCTGTTCATGACGATTTCCCTGCTGGGCGTCTCGCTGCCCACCTTCCTCATCGGTATCTTGCTGATCCTGGTGTTTTCCGTCACCCTCGGCTGGTTCCCCAGCTTTGGGCGGGGTGAAGTGGTCAAGCTCGGCTGGTGGAGTTCCGGGTTGCTCACAGCCAAGGGCTGGCACCACATCACTCTGCCTGCCATCACGCTGGCCATCTTCCAGCTCACATTGATCATGCGTCTCGTGCGGGCTGAGATGCTGGAAGTGCTGCGCACCGACTACATCAAGTTCGCCCGGGCTCGTGGCCTGTCCAACCGTGCCATCCATTTTGGGCATGCCCTCAAGAACACGCTGGTGCCCGTGATGACCATCACCGGGCTGCAACTGGGTGGGCTCATCGCATTTGCCATCATCACCGAGACCGTGTTCCAGTGGCCAGGCATGGGCCTGCTGTTCATCCAGGCGGTAACGTTTGCCGACATTCCCGTGATGGCCGCTTACCTGTGCCTGATTGCACTGATTTTTGTGGTCATCAATCTGGTGGTGGATCTGCTGTACTTTGTGGTCGATCCACGGCTGCGCGTAGGCAAGGCAGGGGGGCACTGATGCAGGCACCTCGCATGAAGGCAGGGGGCCGTGCATTTGCCCACATTGCCCAATACCACCCTGAGCTGACCGCCCTGCGGCGGGACTTGCACGCCCACCCGGAGCTGGGCTTTGAAGAGGTCTACACCGGCAAACGGGTGGTAGAAGCCCTTAAGGTCTGTGGCGTGGATGAGATCCACGAAGGCATTGGCCGCACCGGTATCGTGGCCGTCATCCGCGGGCGCAGTGTGGCCAGTGGCGCCATGGTGGGCTTGCGTGCAGATATGGACGCGCTGCCGCTGGCAGAGCACAACGACTTCGCATGGAAGTCCTGCAAGCCCGGTTTGATGCACGGCTGTGGGCACGACGGGCACACTGCCATGCTGGTGGGTGCGGCGCGTTACCTTGCAGAAACCCGCAACTTTGATGGCACCGCCGTGCTTGTGTTCCAGCCTGGTGAAGAGGGTTTTGCGGGAGCGCGCGTGATGATGGAAGACGGTCTGTTTGACCGCTTTCCGGTGCAATCCATCTATGCCATGCACAACTGGCCTGCCATGCAGCCCGGCACCATCGGCATCAATCCCGGCCCCATGATGGCGGCCGCAGACCGTGTCACCATTGAGATCACGGGCCGCGGAGGGCATGGTGCCCATGCCTACCAGACGGTGGATGTGGTGCTGGTGGCCGCGCAGATCATCACGGCTGCTCAGAGCATTGTGTCGCGCAACGTGCGGCCGCTCGAAAGCGCGGTGGTCAGCCTCTGCGCCATGAAGGCGGGCGAGCTGGGCGCATTCAGCGTTTTGCCGGGCTCAGCCACGCTCGTGGGCACCGTACGCACGTTCAACCCCGTGGTGCAGGAGATGGTCGAGAACCGCCTCAAGGAACTGTGCAGCGCCATTGCCTTGGGCTTTGGTGCCACGGCCACCGTGCATTACGAGCGCATCTATCCGGCAACCATCAACACCGAAAGCGAAGCCATTTTTGCGGGCGACGTTGCCGAGTCTCTGGTGGGCGCTGACCATGTGGTGCGTGACCTGGAGCCCAGCATGGGCGCAGAAGACTTCTCTTTCATGCTGCAGACCAAGCCCGGCGCCTATCTGCGCATAGGGCAGGGCACCGGTGCCAGTGGCAGTGCCCTGCACAACAGCCGCTACGACTTCAATGACGACATCCTGCCCTTGGGCTCGGCATTGCACGCCAGCCTGATCGAGCGGGCCATGCCGCTGCCCATGCCTTGAGGCAGATGAGCCCGCTTGCCATGTCCGGCGCTTTTTCCTTTAACGCCTGAGTCCTTTCCCCACCCTCCCCAGGAGAACCGCATGAAAATCCAACGCAAAATGACCGCGGCAGCCTTGTGTGTTGCCTTGTCTGCAGCAGGCATGGTGGCCAGCGCGCAAACGGTGCGCATTGCCAACCAGGGCGACTCCTTGTCCATGGACCCGCACTCTCTCAACGAAACCCTGCAGTTGAGCGTGACAGGCAATGTGTATGAACCCCTGGTGGGCCGCAACAAGGACCTGAGCCTGGCCCCCGCGCTGGCCACCAGCTGGAAGCAGACCTCGCCCACCGTGTGGCGTTTTGAACTGCGCAAGGGTGTCCAGTTTCATGATGGCACCCCCTTCACGGCAGACGATGTGGTGTTCAGCCTCGCCCGCACCCAGGTCGAAGGCTCTGACATGAAGAGCTACACCAACGACTTCAAGGAAGTGCGCAAGATCGACAGCCACACGGTCGAGATTGAGACCAAGACGCCATTCCCCATCCTGCCGGATGTGCTCTCGCTCGTTTACATCATGAGCAAGAAGTGGTGCGAGACCAACCAGGCCACCGTGCCAGTGGATCGTCGCAAGGGCATTGAAAACGCCGCCTCCTTCCGTGCCAATGGCACCGGCCCCTTCCGCTTGCGTGAGCGCCAGCCCAATGTGCGCACCGTGTTCACTCGCAATGGCTCCTACTGGGGCAAGATTGAAGGCAACGTGAGCGAGGTGGTGTTCACCCCCATCGGTAACGACGCAACCCGCGTGGCAGCGCTGCTGTCGGGTGAGGTGGATGTGATGGAACCTGTGCCAGTGCAGGACATTGACCGCGTCAACAGCAGCCCCAACACCCGCGCCATTACGGGGCCTGAGCTGCGCACCATCTTCCTGGGCATGGACCAGAAGCGTGACGAGCTGCTCTACTCCAACGTCAAGGGCAAGAACCCCTTCAAGGACAAGCGCGTGCGCCAGGCCTTCTACCAGGCCATCGACATCGAAGGCATCAAGAAGACCGTGATGCGCGGTGCCTCCAACCCGTCTGCACAGCTGGTGGGCCCGGGCATCAACGGCTTTCAACCTGACATGAAGCGTTTGCCCTATGACGTGGAAGCGGCCAAGAAGCTGATGGCCGAGGCGGGTTACCCCAACGGCTTCGAAGTGTCGATGAACTGCCCCAACGACCGTTATGTGAACGACGGCCGCATCTGCCAGACCGTGGCAGCCAACCTCTCGCGCATCAACGTCAAGATCAACCTGCAGGCAGAAACCAAGGGCACCTACTTCCCCAAGGTACTGCGCCGCGACACCAGCTTCTACATGCTGGGCTGGACCCCCGCCACCTACGACGCGCACAACGCCATGAATGCCATCATGCGCTGCGTGGATGACAAGGGCGCGGGCCAGTTCAACCTGGGGGCTTACTGCAACCCCAAGGTGGACGAGCTGACTCTCAAAGTCCAGGCGGAGACCGACAAGGACAAACGCAATGCCTACATCAAGGAAGCGTTCGACTTGCACGCTGCCGATGTGGGCCACATCCCCCTGCACCAGCAGGCATTGGCCTGGGGCGTGAACAAGAAGGTCAAGCTCGTGCAGCTGGCCGACAACTTCATGTATTTCAAGTGGATCAGCATCCCCTGAGCCCAGCGCCCTGAGCCAGGGCACGCTTCCTGATCTTTTTCTCTTGTTTGATTGACCGCTGCGCTGCCCACCACTGCCGGGGTGCAAACCCTGTGCAGGCTGGGCAGACCCGCTGGCCACAAGCCATGCGCGCACGCGGATGTTTCTGGTTTCTACGATGAAAAAAACACTTGCCCGCTGGTTCGACAGCGACATCGGCTACAGCTTTCGCACTTCGCCCATGGCGATGCTGGCGGCCTTCATTGCCCTGGTGTGCGTGGTCTGCTCGGTCTTCGCAGGCTGGGTGGCTCCGCACAACCCGTTTGATCTGGCCACGCTGGAGCTGGGCGACGCCCGCCTGCCCCCGGCCTGGAATGAGCATGGCACTTCCAAGTACCTGCTGGGCACGGACGACCAGGGGCGCGACATTCTGTCTGCGCTGATCTATGGCGCCCGCATCTCGCTGGTGGTGGGGCTGGCCTCGGTGCTCCTGTCGGTGGTGGTGGGCGTGGCGCTGGGTCTGCTGGCCGGGTTTCGCGGCGGCTGGATCGATGCGGTGCTCATGCGCCTGTGCGATGTGATGCTGTCCTTCCCCGCCATTCTGGTGGCCTTGCTGATTGCGGGTGTGGGCCGTGCGCTGTTTCCCAACGCGCATGAATCCCTTGCATTTGGTGTGCTCATCTTGTCGATCTCGCTCACGGGCTGGGTGCAATACGCACGTACGGTGCGCGGCTCCACGCTGGTGGAGCGCAACAAGGAATACGTGCAGGCCGCCCGCGTCACTGGCGTGTCACCGCTTCGCATCATGCGTAAGCATGTGCTGCCCAACGTGCTGGGCCCGGTGATGGTGCTGGCCACCATCCAGGTCGCCACGGCCATCATCACCGAGGCCACGCTGTCCTTTCTGGGGGTGGGGGCTCCGCCCACGTCGCCCTCGCTGGGCACCCTGATCCGCATTGGCAACGACTATCTGTTCTCGGGCGAATGGTGGATCACCGTGTTCCCCGGCGTCATGCTGGTGCTGATTGCCCTGTCGGTGAACCTGCTGGGCGACTGGCTGCGTGATGCCCTGAACCCCCGCCTGCGCTGAACACGAAGAGCAAAAGAAGTGACCACCCCATGAGTCTCCTAGAAGTCAAAAACCTCGTTGTCGAATTCCCGGGCCGTCGCGGCACCCTGCGCGCTCTGGACGACATTTCCTTCTCCATCGCTCCCGGCGAGATCCTGGGCGTGGTGGGTGAATCGGGCGCGGGCAAGTCGCTCACCGGCGCAGCCATCATCGGCCTGCTGGAGCCTCCAGGCCGTGTGGCCTCGGGCCAGATCCTGCTGGAGGGCCAGCGCATCGACAACCTGGGCCATGAAGAAATGCGCCACATCCGTGGCCGCCGCATCGGCGCGATTTTTCAGGACCCGCTCACCTCGCTGAACCCGCTGTACACCGTGGGCCGCCAGTTGACGGAAACCATCCTGGCCCACCTGCCCGTGAATGCGGCAGAAGCTCGCCAGCGCGCCATCCAGCTGCTCAAGGACACCGGCATTCCTGCCGCCGAAGAGCGCATCGACCACTACCCGCACCAGTTCTCGGGCGGCATGCGCCAGCGCGTAGTGATTGCCCTGGCCCTGGCGGCCGAGCCCAAGCTCATCGTGGCCGACGAGCCCACCACGGCGCTGGATGTGTCCATCCAGGCGCAGATCATCACGCTGCTCAAAAACATCTGTAAATCGCGCGGTGCGGCCGTGATGCTCATCACCCACGACATGGGGGTGATTGCCGAAACCTGCGACCGCGTAGCCGTGCTGTACGCCGGGCGCGTGGCCGAGATTGGCCCGGTGCACGACGTGATCAACCAGCCATCGCACCCGTACACCGCAGGGCTCATGGCCTCCATCCCCGACATGGAGCAAGACCGCGAGCGTCTGAACCAGATCGACGGTGCCATGCCGCGCCTGAACGCCATTCCCAAGGGCTGCGCCTACAACCCCCGTTGCCCCAAAACCTTTGACCGCTGCATGACCGAACGCCCCGACCTGATGAGCGCCGGAAACACCCGCGCCGCCTGCTGGCTGCACGCTGCTGACAACACCAAGGTGGCCGCATGAGCAGCGCAGTGAATTCTTCCCACAAGCCCCTGGTGCAGGCGCACGACCTGGCCAAGACCTTTGACGTCTCGGCCCCCTGGCTCAACCGCGTGCTCGAGGGCAAGCCCCGCACGCTGCTGCACGCTGTGGATGGCGTGAGCTTCGAGATCGAAAAGGGTAAGACCCTGGCCCTGGTGGGCGAATCTGGCTGCGGCAAAAGCACCGTGGCCCGCCTGCTGGTGGGCTTGTACGATCCCACGCGCGGCGGTCTCACGTTCGACGGGCAAGACGCCCACGCCGCCTTCAAGGGCAACGATGCCAAGGCCATGCGCCGCCGCATCCAGATGATCTTTCAGGACCCCTACGCCAGCCTGAACCCGCGCTGGTTGGTGGAAGACATCATTGGCGAACCCTTGCGCGAGCATGGCCTCATCACCGACAAGGTCCAGCTCAAGCAACGTGTGGGCGAGCTGCTGCAGTCGGTGGGCCTGTCGCCGCTCGACATGGTCAAGTACCCGCACCAGTTCTCGGGCGGACAGCGCCAGCGCATCTCCATTGCCCGCGCATTGGCCACCGAGCCTGAATTTCTGGTGTGCGACGAGCCCACCAGCGCGCTCGATGTGTCGGTGCAGGCGCAGGTGCTCAACATCATGAAAGACCTGCAGCGCCAGCGGCAGCTCACCTACCTGTTCATCAGCCACAACCTGGCGGTGGTGCGCCATGTGAGCGATCAGGTGGGCGTGATGTACCTGGGCCGTCTGGTGGAACTGGCCGACAAACACCAGCTGTTCGAGTCGCCCCGCCACCCCTACACGCGCATGCTGCTCGATGCCATCCCCAAGATGCACGACACCGGCAAGGCGCGCACCCCCGTGCAGGGCGAGGTGCCCAACCCGTTGAACCCGCCACCCGGCTGCGCCTTCAACCCCCGTTGCCCCCACGCCAACGACCGCTGCCGCACCGAGCGCCCCAAGCTGCAAAGCCTTGGTGGCATCCGCATTGCGTGCCATGCGGTGGAAGAAGGTCGCATCTGAGGTTTGCTATTGAATTGATAGCTGCTTGAGCTTATTTGTAGGGCGCTAGAGGCTATTTTTATCAAAACAGGCTCCTGAGGGAGCCTGTTGGCTTTGGGGTCTGCAACGGCCCCGTATTTCATCGCCATGTCATGCACACATCCCACCATCTCGGTTTTTGTTGAACCGACACAGAGGGATTGGCGATGACAACGATGTGGGCAAAGCAGTGGCAAGTCGCACGCAGTGTGCGCGTGGGTGCGCTGGCGCTGGCTGTGGCAGGCATGGTGGCTGCCTGTGGTGGCTCCGGCAGCGATGACGCGGGCCAGCCGCTCACGCTGACCATCCTGCACATCAACGACCACCACTCCACGCTGGAGAGCAAGTCCAAAACCCTCAAGCTCTCCGCCGGTGGCGCCGGCGCGGTGGATGTGGCAGTGGACGCCGCAGGCTTTCCGCGCGTGACGGCCGCCATCAGCGAGCTGGCGGCGCAGAGCACCAATGTGCTCAAGCTGCACGCGGGCGATGCGCTGACGGGCACGCTGTATTTCAACCGCGCCGGAGCCAATGGCGAGGCCGATGCGGCCATGATGAACACCGTGTGCTTTGATGCCTTCACGCTGGGCAACCACGAGTTCGACAAGGGCGACAGCGGCCTCAAGGGCTTTATCGACCTGCTGCGCAAGGGCACCTGCAAGACGCCAGTGCTCAGCGCCAACGTGCAGTTTGGCGCCAATTCAGCCCTGAACCCCAGCCGTGCGCCGGGCTACGTCAGTCCCTCCACCGTGGTGGAGCGCGGCGGGCAAAAGATCGGCATCGTGGGCCTGACCATTGCCCAAAAGACCAAGGCCTCGTCCAGCCCCGACGCGGACACCAACTTTGAAGACGAGACCACCGCCGCCCAGCGCGAGATCGACCGCCTGCGCGGCCAAGGCATCAACAAGATCATCGTCATGAGCCATGTCGGCTACGAGTACGACCTGCAGATTGCGCCCAAGCTCAGCGGCGTGGACGTGGTGGTGGGCGCAGATTCGCACACCCTGCTCGGCCCTGCCGCCCTGGCGACCACCGGTGTGGGCACACCCGGCGGTGCGTATCCCACCCAGCTCACCGACAAGGACGGCAAGCCCGTGTGCGTGGTGCAAGCGTGGGAATACGCCCAGGTGGTGGGCGAGCTGAAGGTGAACTTTGACGCGCAGGGCAACGTCACCCAGTGCAAGGGCACGCCGCATGTGCTGATTGGCGACAACTTCACCATCGGCGGCAAGGCGGCGACCGACGCGGAAAAGACTGCCCTCAAGGCCAGCGCCGCAGCCACGGGCTTCCTGCGCATCACCCAGCCATCGGCCAGCGCCACGGCGGTGCTGCAGCCCTTCAAGGACAAGGTGGCCGTGTTCAACCAGACCCAGGTCGCCGTGGTGCCGCAAGAGCTGTGCTCGCGCCGCGTGCCGGGCGGCGTGGGCTCGGTGGACTACAGCCGCTCCAGCGCTGCCTGCAACGCTGAAGGCAGCGTCAGCCTGCGTGGCGGTGACATCCAGCAACTGGTGGCGCAGGCTTATCTGGAAGTGGCCAACGCCCAGTACGGCGGGGCCGATATCACCTTGCAAAGCGGTGGTGGGGTGCGCGTGCCGCTGCAAGGCACGGTGACGGCCGCGCAGGTCATTCAGGTGCTGCCGTTTGGCAACATGCTGTTCCGCCTGGACGTGACCGGGCAGGAGGTGAAGGGCATGCTCGAAGACGGCTTGGAAGCCACCTTTGGCACCGGTGGCTCCACCGGCCCGTACCCCTACACCGGCGGCCTGCGCTTTGATGTGAATGCCAAGGCCGCTAAGGGCGCGCGCGCCAGCAACATCGAAGTGCGCAACCCCACCACCGGTGTGTGGAGTGCCATCGACCTGAGCAAGACTTACAAGCTGTTTGTGCTGAGCTTCAACGCCACGGGCGGCGATGGCTACAAGACCCTGGCCGCCGTGCCCGCCGCGCGTCGTCTGGACATTGGTGTGCTCGATGCCGATGTGTTCTTCAGCTACATCGACAAGCAGGCCAAGGATGCTGCGACCGGCCTGCCCACCCTCAAGCGCTTGCCCGTGGAGCTGTACAGCACCAAGAGCTTTGCTAATTGATGGATGCTGCGCCCGCTGGGAGCTTTTGAAGTGAAAGCGCCTGCCAGCGCTTGATGCATGAGCGCTGGCAGCTATGAAAAACAGAGCGTTCTCAGTTCACGCGGCTGGGAGGCATCACGCTGTAGCGGCCTGCACCCAGCAGGGCCACGGCCAGTGCGCCAAACAGGTACAGGCCCTGCAGCTCCAGCGCCCAGCCGCCTTGTTTGGTGATGACGAACAGGTCACCCATGTGCACCAGGCCCAGGGCCACCAGCATGTTGACCACCACAATGGCCGCCCCGGCGCGGGCACCTACGCCCAGCATCATCATCAGGGGCGCGACCACTTCGCCGATGTACACGCCGTAGGCCAGGAACCCGGGCAGGCCGGCCTTGTCGAGCATGCCGCCGATAAAGCCCACACCGTGCGTGATCTTGAAGATGCCGTGCAGCAGCACGAGCAGGCCGATGGCAACGCGCAGTACGAGCTTGCCTGCGTCGTCGGTGTTGGAGGTGGCGGTGGCGTTGTCAAAGTTCGTTGTGTTCATGGTGCGTCCCTTGCGCTGAATGTGTTGGAAGAGCTGTAGTCTGGTGGGGCGCGGGCTGGAGGTATGTGCGTTTGCGCACAGGTTTTGTGAAGTGGGTGGGGCGGTGTTTTTATGGGAAAACGTTGGCTGGCGCTGGATGTATATGCGCTGGCAGCTATTGAATTGATAGTGGTTGCATGGGTGTTTCGTACCCGTTCAGGCTGAGCCTGTCGAAGCCAGGGCACCGCCTCACACCCCCAACCGTTCGGGCTGATCTCGTCGAAGCCAAGGCTTGTGCGTGGATCTGGCCGCATGCCTGTGCCAAGGGTGGGAGCCGGGATGTGCGCCCGGCGGCGCACCTTCTTTTCTTGCGTCGCCAAGAAAAGAAGGCAAAAGAAGGCGACCCCCAGTCTGCGGCCCCTTCGCGGTGCGAAGGGGCAAACCTGCGGCGGTGCGATTGCGGGGTGCGCCGCAGAACTCG
This sequence comes from Acidovorax sp. DW039, assembly GCF_037101375.1. Lineage (NCBI taxonomy): Bacteria > Pseudomonadati > Pseudomonadota > Betaproteobacteria > Burkholderiales > Comamonadaceae > Acidovorax > Acidovorax sp. DW039. The sequence continues at coordinate 988,776 of NZ_AP029019.1, forward strand.
CTGCGCGCCGTGGGCGCTTCGCTCGGACAACTGCGGCGAGTCAGTTGACGAAGCATGGGCGCTTCGACGCCCATGCCACCCCGCAACCGCACCGCCGCAGGCGCAGCCAGCAGGGGGGGGAGCCGAACAGCCGAACAGCCGAACAGCCGTTCGGGCCATTGCTTCGCTCGGCCCTTGGCTGGGTGGGTGGGGAGGGGAGCGTGGTTTTGCTATTGAATAGATAGCTGCTTGCGCTGATGGAATGGGCGCTGGCGGCCTGAAGGGCATTTACTTCTTTGGGGCCTTGCCCTTGCTGGAGGTTCTGCCTTGCTTTTTGGAGGATGAGGTCGCAGAGGCTTTGGCTGGTTCGGCGGGGGGGCTCAGGTGCGCGCGCAGGGTGGCCAGAATTTCGTCCGACAGTGTGGGGTTGGCCGCCACGGTGGCGCGAGCCAGTACCAGGCCGCCGACCATGGTGGCCAGCATGCACAGTGCGCGTTCGCGGTTTTCGGGGCTGGGGGAGCCTTCTTGCAGGCCTTCAATGACGCGGGCAAAGCGTTCGATGTTGCGCTCAATGCCCTGCGCAAATACTGCAGACAGTTCGCTGCCTGCGCGGGCTGCATCCACCGCCAGTGCCGCCGCCGGGCAGCCCTCGCCGGGGTGGTCGCGGTGTTCTGCAGACAGGTAACTGGCCACCTTGGCTGCAAGCCCCGTGGGCGCCGCTTCGCCACGCAGTTGCACACCATCCAGCGGTGCGATGGACCAGTCGAATGCGCGTGCGCAGGCTTCGCGCACCAGGGCGTCCTTGTTCTCGAAGTGGCGGTAAAGGCCACCGTGGGTCAGGCCCGCGTCACGCGTGATGTCAGCCACCCCTACGCCTGCGAGGCCGCGCTCCCGGTACAGACGTGCTGCGGCATCCACGATGCCTTGGCGGTTTTCAGCAGACTGGGTTTTGGAGACTTTCATGGCGAGCCAGTTTTTGATGATGATCGTAAGCAAAAAAGCCGTGCGCCTTTATGATGATGGTCGTAATCATAAATAGCTGGCGCAACCGCGCCGCTCTTCAAAGGACTGAGCATGGCAACAACAAACAATGGTACGCAAGGCACGACAGGCGCAGCGCAGCAAGTGCGGCGGGTGGTGATCACCGGCATGGGGCTGGTGTCTCCGCTGGGCTGCGGGGTTGAGCTGGCCTGGAGTCGCCTGCTGCAAGGTGCATCGGGCCTGCGCCGCTTGCCCGATGCGGTGGTGGAGGGCCTTGCGGCCAAGGTTGGCGGCGTGGTGCCTACGGCGGAAGAAGATCCTGAAGGCGGCTGGAACCCCGAAACTGTGGTCTCTGCCAAGGACCTGCGCAAGATGGACCGCTTCATCCCCTTTGCTCTGGGCGCGGCACAACAGGCGCTGACCCAGGCGGGCTGGGCACCCGAGGACGAAGGCGCAAAGGCCCGCACCGCCACCGTGATTGCCTCGGGCATCGGCGGCTTCGGTGCCATTGCCGAAGCCGTGCGCACTACCGACACGCGCGGGCCGCAGCGGCTGTCGCCGTTCACCGTGCCATCGTTTCTGGTCAACCTGGCGGCAGGCCATGTGTCTATCCACCATGGCTTGAAAGGCCCGATTGGCGCACCGGTAACGGCCTGCGCTGCCAGCGTGCAGGCGATTGGCGATGCGGCGCGCATGATCCGCTACGGCGAGGTCGATGTGGCGGTGTGCGGCGGTACCGAGGCTGCCATCGACCGCGTGAGCCTGGGCGGCTTTGCGGCAGCCAAAGCCCTGTCCACGGGCTTTGCCGACCACCCCGAACAGTCCTCACGCCCGTTTGATGCGGCGCGTGATGGCTTTGTGATGGGCGAGGGCGCTGGCATGCTGGTGCTCGAATCGCTGGATCATGCGCTGGCACGCGGTGCCAAGCCTCTGGCGGAGGTGGTGGGTTACGGCACATCGGCAGATGCGTACCACATCACCTCAGGGCCCGAAGACGGCGACGGTGCCCGCCGCAGCATGGAAATGGCCTTGGCCCAGGCAGGCTTGGCGGCCAGTGACGTGCAGCATTTGAACGCGCACGCCACCTCCACCTATGTCGGTGATCGGGGTGAGCTGGCCGCCATTCGCCGGGTGTTTGGCACGGACAAATCGGTCGCCATTGCCTCCACCAAATCCGCCACAGGTCACCTGCTGGGCGCAGCAGGCGCCGTGGCTGCCATCTTCACCACACTGGCCCTGCGCGACCAGGTGGTGCCCGGCACGCTGAACCTGCAGCAGCCTGACGAGCTGGCCGAAGGCCTGGACATGGTCGCCCTGCAGCCTCGAAAAATGGCGCTGCAGCACGCAATGCTCAATGGCTTCGGATTTGGTGGGGTGAATGCAACACTGCTGCTCAAGCGATGGGAGGCTTGAGAGGCCCGGATCAAGGTATGCCCCGGCAGCGATTTTTCGCTCCCTCTCATGGCTGTTGAAGGCCCGCTCTGCTGGCGCAGTCGTGGGTTGAATATGTGTTGACAGTTGCGGCCGTGTTCAGCTTGAAAGCTTGCGCATTTAGTGTTTGGCGCGGTCGCCAGCCATTTGTATGATGCGCCGCTGCTCGTGGTGCATACGCCGCAGCAGTCTCTCGCGTGGCCTTGCCGCCAGCACTGTTCCTCCACATCTCCTCTCCCCATGTTTGCAGCAGTTTCCCCTTTGAGTCGGCCGTCCCGTTTTGTCTGGGGGCTTGTTGTAACGCTGTGCATGGGGTGGCTGGTGATGCACGGCTCTGCGCATGCGCAGACCGTGATGGAGCTGCGCACCTTGATCGACAGCGACAACAATCCGGCCACAGGCTGTACGGTGACTACCGCTGCGGGTGTCTTTGCGGGGGCAGATATCGCATCCGTCACGCGTGTGGACCTGAGCGCTACAGACCCTGTGGGAGATGTGTCCCAAGAAGTCTGCCAAGGGGGTGTGCTGGTGACAGACGCCAGCTTCGTTCCTGCGTCACCGCAGCGGTGGTCGTTAGGCGTTGCAGCAGCAGGTGCACAGGTGGATGTGGTCGAGAGTTACGCCAAGTTGTTCGCTCCAGTCGCTTCGCTGCGGCTGGGCTTCTCCGCCAGCACTACCGACGGCAGCATGGCTGCAACTGCATTGCTTTCGCCGAGTGGCGCAGGTGCAGGTGGCGTGCTCTTGCAGGCCCCGCCAACAGCCGTGGCAGTGCCTGCACTGGGACTGGGTGGATTGATGGGGCTGGCGGCTTTGCTGGGCTGGGTAACGCAACGCTCAGCACGATTTCGGCGGTGGACTGCGTCTTGCGCCGTGTTGTGTCTTTTGTTGGTGGTAGGGGTGGCGTGGTCTGCCATCGTGCGAGATGGTGCCCCGGCTGACTGGGGGAACACCCCGGCCATAGCCCGCAGTGCTTCATCCGGCCCGCTGCAGTTGTCAGCGGTCTATGCGCAGCTGGAGGGCACGACGCTGAACCTTCGCTATGACGTGGACCTTGGAATCCGTGACGGAGCGACTCAGGATGACGGTCCTTACAACATGACCGTGGGTACACCCCTTTCCGTGCCCGCCCCAGGCTTGCTGGCCAATGACAGTCTGGGCAGCCCCGCCATGCAGGTGCGGGAGGTACGTGTGGCAGGCTCCACCACTACTGCGGCTGCAGGGGACTCTGTTCCTATAGCGGGCACTTCTCTCATGGTGCGGCCAGACGGCAGCATCGCCGTGGGTGCACCTACCATGCCAGGTAATTTCCAGTTCGAGTACCGGGCGAGCAATCGCTACAAGCCCGGTAGCTGGAGTGTTGCAAGGCTTGCTGTAGTCCCCATGGTTCCCTCCATCTGTGGCGACGGGATTCGGCAGAGCGGGGAAGCCTGTGATGACGGCAATACCGTTACAGAGGCAAGCTGCCCTAATGGCCAGTTCCGCTGCACAGTTTGCAGTGCAACCTGTACGCTGGTGGATCTTGATCTCACGCCAGTAACCCGACCTCCCATTTGTGGCAACGGAATTCTGGAGCCGGGGGAGGCTTGTGATGATGGCAATACAACGACGGAGAGGTCGTGTCCCAACGGAGAATCCAGCTGCAGGATATGCACAGCCACCTGTACCTGGTTGGATATTGCGCCTGTAGTTTCTCCAGCCGTCTGCGGCAATGGCATCGTGGAGTCGGGTGAGGTTTGCGACGACGGCAACAACATCAATGAAACGAGTTGCACTGGTGGGGACGCGCACTGCAATATGTGCAACGCCACCTGTACTGCGACCATTCCGTTATGACGTGCATGCGATAGCGCCAATGAGTGGCGCTATCGCCTCATGAAAGCGTTGCGCAGATCAGGCGTAACGCTTGGCCCGCAGGTTTTCTTTCATCTGCTGCAGGATGGGCTGCAGCGATCCGCCAATGCGCAACGCCACGCAGGTGGCCAGCACATCGATGATGAGCAGGTGCATCAGGCGCGACACCATGGGGCTGTAGCGGTCATAGCCTTCGGGGTGGTCGGCCGCCAGATGGATGTTGCAGGTGCTGGCCAGCGGTGAGCCGCTGGCGGTGATGGCGATGGTGGTGGCGCCGTTCTTGCGGGCGATGTCGGCCGCATCCATCAGGTCGCGGGTGCGGCCTGAGTTGGAGATGATCACGGCACAGTCACCCGGCCGCAGCAGGGTGGCGCTCATCACCTGCATGTGGCCGTCGCTGGTGGCAATCGACGTGACCCCGAGGCGGAAGAATTTGTGCTGCGCGTCTTGCGCCACGATGCCCGAGTTGCCCACGCCGTAAAACTCGATGCGCTTACCTTTCTTCCAGGTGTCCGAGATCGCACCTGCCGCGCGCTCCAGGGCCACCGTGCTGGCGGCGTTGCGGTATTGCAGGAAGGCCGCCACGGCGTTGTCCACCACTTTCACCAGCACGTCGCCCGTCTTGTCATCCACATCCACGCTGCGGTGGATGAAGGGTACGCCTTCGCTAACACTGCCCACCAGCTTGAGCTTGAAGTCTGCCAGCCCGTCGTACCCCATGCTGCGGCAAAAGCGCACCACGGTGGGCTTGCTCACATGGGCGCGTTCAGCCAGCTCACGCACGGGCAGGCGGGCAAAGGCACGGGGGTCGGTCAGCACCAGCTTGGCCACGCGCTGCTCAGCGGGGGCCAGGGAACTCAGGGATGCGGTGATGCGTTCGAGCATGTCAGTTCCACACAAAGACGAAAACGTAGTAACCGCAATGTAACTCGGTTTCATGTTCGTGACCATGGCAGTAACGGGCCGTCTACACTTGCGGGTTGGAGGCTGCGCGCGCCACGGATGTGGGCCGGGTGGCCTGCATGTCCTTTGCCTGTTCCCTGTTACCCCAAGACTTACGCCATGAACCAGCTCGACGCCCTCAAACAGTTCACCACCGTGGTTGCCGATACCGGCGATTTCAAGCAACTGGCGCAGTTCCGCCCACAGGATGCGACGACCAATCCTTCCCTCATCCTGAAAGCGGTGCAAAAGCCCGAGTACGCGCCCCTGCTGCAGGACACCGTGGCCAAGTTCAAGGGGCGTGCCATGGAAGAAATCATCGACCGCTTGCTGGTGCGCTTTGGCTGCGAAATCCTGGCCACCGTGCCCGGGCGTGTCTCCACGGAGGTGGATGCGCGCCTGAGCTTTGACACCAGCGCCACCGTGACCCGTGCCGAGCGCATCATCGAGTTGTACCAGGCCGAGGGCATCCACATCGACCGGGTGCTCATCAAGATCGCAGCCACCTGGGAAGGTATCAAGGCCGCCGAGCAACTGGAACGCAAGGGTATCCACACCAACCTCACGCTGCTGTTCGCCTTCTGCCAGGCCGTGGCCTGTGGTCAGGCCAAGGTACAACTGATCTCGCCTTTTGTGGGGCGCATTTACGACTGGTACAAGAAGCAGGCGGGCGCGAGCTGGGACGAAGCCGCACGCAGCGGTGCCAATGACCCGGGCGTGCAGTCCGTCACGCAGATCTACAACCACTATAAGCGCTTTGGCATTGCGACTGAGGTGATGGGCGCGAGCTTCCGCAACATCGGCCAGATCACGGCGCTGGCAGGCTGCGACCTGCTGACCATTGCCCCTGAACTGCTGGCCCAACTGGCCGCCAGCGAAGCCCCCCTGCAGCGTGCCCTGAGCGCTGACGAAGCCCGAGTCATGGACCTGCCCGCCGTGAACTACGACGAAGCCGGTTTCCGCTACGCCCTGAACGAAGACGCCATGGCCACCGAGAAGCTGGCCGAGGGCATTCGCGCGTTTGCGGTGGATGCGGTCAAGCTGGAAAAGCTGATTCTGGCGCTTTGATGAAGTAAAAAATGGATCCTGCGCTTATTGGTAAAGCGCAGGCAGCTATAAAAATAATAGTGAATGCTGGGCTCCTCAACCCAGCCGTATCCCCGGATGCGTCCAGCCGTTGAGGCTTTCTGTGGCCCAGAGCAGCCCGGTCTTGCCCAGGCCGTGCAGGCTGCGCTGGTAGTTGCGGTAGACCAGCTCGTGGCCCAGGCGGGCCAATGCGCCGCCCAAAAATTGCCCCGGCAGCAGCCCCGCCTTGCCCACCGTGCCGTAGGCACCGTAGCGGCCCAGGGATACCAGCCCGCCCAGGTCGCGGTATTTAAAGGCGGGCAGTGCGCTGCACCGCAGCCAGCCGGGTAGGTGGCGCGCCAGGTGCGTGGCTTGCTGCACCGCCACCTGGGCGCTGGCGGGCAGGGGGCGTGGCTGGTCGGGCAGGGTGAGGGTGCTGCAGTCGCCCAGGGCAAAGATGTGCTCATCGTCCACGCAGCGCAGCGTGGCATCGATCAGCAACTGGTGGCTGGGGTTGGTGCGCAGGCCTCCCAGGCGCGACAGCACCTCGGGTGCCTTGATGCCTGCAGCCCACACCGTCATGTCGTTAGTGGCCAGCGGGGTATCGGCCGTGACCAGGCCTTGGGCCTGCGCGGCTTGCACGCGGGTGCTGGTGCGGATGGTGAAGCCCAGCTTTTCCAGCACGCGGTGGCTGGATTCGGACACGCGTTCGGGGAAGGCGGCCAGGATGCTCGGGGCGCTTTCGTAGAGCGTCAGGCGCAGGCGATCGCGCAAGGACGGGTCACCAAAATGCGCGGCCATTTCCATCAGGTGGCTCAGCTCTGCGGCCAATTCGACCCCGGTAGCACCTGCGCCCACGATGTCGATGGTCACGGCTTCATCTTGCGGCGCGCCGCGAAACAGTTGCCAGCGCAGGCGGTGGTTGAAGGCTTCGGCCTGGGCCTGGCTGTCGATGAAGTGGCAGTGCGCCTGCACGCCGGGCACGCCAAAGTCGTTGGCACCGCTGCCCAGGGCGAGCACCAGCACGTCGTAGGGCACGGCGCGCGGCCCGACCACGGGGCGGTCGCCCGCCGATGGCAATGCTGCCAAGTGCACCAGACGGCGGTTGCGGCTGAGCCCGCACAGCTCGCCGGGCTCATACGCAAAGCCTTGGGCGCGCGCCTGGGCCAGCAGGCTGACTTTGTGCTGGTGCACATCGCGCGTGCCGGCCGCAATCGTGTGCAGCATGGGCTTCCACAGGTGGGTGAGGCTGCGGTCGATCAGCGTGACCTGGGCGTGGCCTTTGCGCCCCACTTGCTGGCCCAGCCGGGTGGCCAGCAGCAGCCCGGCGGTGCCGCCGCCCACGATGACGATGCGCGGGCAGGGGGAGAAGCGGTGGGTCATGGCTTGGCGGTGGGGTTGGCTGCAGTGCGCTCAGTGCCTGCATCGTCGGGCTGCCAGGCGGCCAAGGCCAGTTGCACGCGGGCGTAGGCCTGCAGGGCATCGGCTTGCTGGGCCGTGGTGCTGCGGCGTGCCTGCAGCCACTGGGCCTGCTGCTGCAAGGCTTCGGTGGGAGGCTCCAGGCCGGTGTCAAAGCGCTTTTGCGCATGCTGGGCGGCGCGCTGGGCTGCGCCTTCGGCCTGTGTGGCGTGTTGCCAAGCGGTGCGTGCGGCGCCCCATTGGCGCAGGGCCGATTCGCTGTCGGCCAGGGCCTGCAGCACGGTCTGCTCCAACTGGTGCCATGCCACTTCGTCGCCCGCCTTGGCGGCAGCGGCGCGGGCGCGGTTGCGGCCGGCGTCCAGCCAGTCCCATTGCAGGGCGGGGCCCGCGGCGTAGCGCACTGCGCTGGCTTGGCCCAGGGCGCCAAAGGGGGCGTTCAGGCCTGCGCTCAGGTTCAGGCTCAGGCGGGGCAGGTGAGCGCGGTCGGCCAGCACGGTGTCGCCCAGCGCGGCGCGCAGTTGGGCATCGGCCCGCGCCACATCGGGGCGGCGCGCCAGCAGGTCGGTGGGCTGCACAACGCCGCTGGTGTCGGGCACGGTGGGCAGGGCCAGGCCGGGGTGGGCTTGGGGCGCCAGCAGGGCTTGCCAGGTGCTATCCCCTTCGGCGGTGGTGGGCGCACGGCCTGCCAGCACGGCAAGGGCGGCGCGGGTGCCGTGCAGCGCGGCCTGGGTCTGGGCGATGGTGGCCAGGGCCTGTTCGCGCTGGGCTTGGGCGGCCAGGGCTTCGCGCTTATCGGCCAGGCCTGCGTGCTCGCGGGCTTGCAGCAGGGTATGGCGGCGTTGCAGCACGTCGCTTTCTTCGTGCAGCCGGGCCAGGTCGTGCTGGTACAGGCGCAGCAGCACGTAGTGGCGCACCACCTCGGCCTGCAGCAGGGCTTCGGCGCTGTGGGCGGTGGCGGCAGCGGCATCGGCCTGGCGCTGGGCCACGGCGCTGGCGGTGCCCACGCGGCCAAACAGGTCGATCTCCCACGACACCATCTGGGCGATGGTGCCCAGGCGTTGTTGGGGTGGGCGCTGCAGGCCTTGGTTGTAGGGGTCCACTTCGGCCAGTGAGGGGCGCTGGGCCTGGGCCTGGGCGCTCAGGCTGCCCTGGGGCAGGGCGTTGCGCTCGGCCAGCCCGGCCAGGGCGCGGGCTTGGCGCACGGCGGCCACGGCGGCCTGGCGGTCCTGGTTGTGCTGCATGGCGGTCTGCACCAAGGTGTTGAGCTTGTCGTCTTGCAGGGCGTGCCACCAGTGGCGGCTGGGGGTGCCGGTGGCCAGGCCCAGAGCGGCGGTGGCGGGCAGGGCGGTGCTGTGGCGTTCAGTGGCGGGGCCGATGGCGCTGGGTGGCGCCACGCTGGCGCAGCCGGTGAGTGCCAGGGCCAGCAATCCGGCCAGGGCGGTGCAGCGGTGGAGAAGTGGGGCGCGCATGAGGTTCTCCTTCAGGCTTTAGTGGGTTGCACGCGGTAGGCGGCGGCATACAGGGCCGGGATCAGGCCCAGGGTGATCAGGGTGCCCAGGGCCAGGCCGCCCATCATCACGACGGCCAGGCTGGTCCACACCGAGCCGCCAAACAGCCACAGCGGAACCAGCCCCAGGATGCAGACCATCTTGGTCATGACGATGGGGCGCAGGCGCTTGGAGGCGGCGTCTTCAATGGCCTCGGCGGCGGGCATGCCGCTGCGGCGGGCTTCTTCAATGGCGTCCAGCAGCAGCACCGCGTTGTTCACGATGATCCCGGCCAGCGCCAGCAGGCCCAGCGTGCCCACGAAGGTGAGCGTGGTACCCGTGGCGATGAGTGCCAGGGCCGCGCCGATGGACACGAACGGAATGCTGGCCAGCACGATGAGGCTCTTGCGCACGCTTTCAAACTGCCACACGAACAGGATGAACATGGCCACCACGCACACGGGCAGCAGTTGCGCAATCGCACCGTTGGCGCTGGCGTTTTCCTCGACTTCGCCGCCCAGGGCCACGTGCACGCTGCCAGTGGCATTGCCGGGGGCTTGCAGTTGCTTCAGGGTGCTTTGCACGCTGTCGGCCACGCCTTGCGCGGTCATGTTCGGGTGCTTGGCTGTGATGGTGATGGCGCGCTCCTGGTTGTAGCGCTGGATCACTGAGGGCTGGGGCGTCAGTTGCACCGTGGCCACCTGGCCCAGCGGCACGCCGCCGCTGCCATCGGCCTTCTGAATAGGCAGTGCGGGCAGTTGCTCGATGCGGGTGCGCCAGGCGGCATCGCCGCGCAGCACGATGGGCAGCACCGTGTCGCCCTCGCGGAAGTGCGAGATGGTGGCGCCCGATAGCACCTGGTCCAGGCTGCGCGCGATGTCGCTGCTGCTCACGCCAGCGGCTTGCGCCTTGACCTGATCCACGCGCACATCCAGCTGCTGGATGAAACGCTCTGCGTCGTTGTGAACTTCTCCGATGCCGGGGGTGGCGCGCAGGGCTTCTTCCAGCGCCTCGGCGGCTGCGTAGTGGCTCTTGCCGTCGCTGGCGGTGATGCGGAACACGGCGGTGCCCGCGTCCGACGAGCCCATAGAGAAGCGCTTGGGGTCCAGTCGCAGCTCTGGGAACCTTTGGCCAAGCCCTGTGCGCAGGCTTTCAATGGCGGCGGCGTGGGTCACGTCCGGTGCCAGGGTGAGCACGGCATATGCCCGGTGGGCCGCAGGTGTGGGCGGGTTCAGCGCCAGGATGAAACGCGGGCCGCCATCGCCCATGTACAACGCTGCACTGGCGATTTCGGGGAAGGCCTTTTTGTCGGCCAGCGCGCGGCTGATGGCGGCGGTGGTCTCCAGCGTGTGGCGTGGGCTGGCGTCCGGGGCCAGCTCGATGGCCATTTGCAATTGGCGCCGTTCCGATGCAGGCATCAGCTCAGACGGCACTTTGGTGAACAGCCATCCGGCAGCCACCAGCAGGGCCACCATGGCACCGATGTAGAGGGTCTTGTGGCCCAGCACCCAGCGCACTTTGCCCCGATACCAAGCAGTCAGCGACTCCACGGCGCGTGCGGTGCGGCTGAGCTCGGCATGGTGCTTGGCAAAGTATTGGCACAGCAGGGGCGTGACGGTGACGGCCAGCACCAGCGAGAGCAGCAGCGCAATCGCCATCACGATGCCCATGCTGCGCAGGTATTCGCCCGTTTCGGTCTTTGAGAGCACCAGCGGCATGAAGGTCAGGATGATGGCCAGCGAGGACACCAACAGCGGCACCAGCATCGTGCGCCCGGCTTCGGCGGCGGCTTGCTCTCGCGGCTCGCCCAGCGCCAGGCGGCGTTCCATGTCTTCGGCCACCACGATGGCGTTGTCCACAAACAGGCCCAGCGCAATGATGATGGCGCCCACCGAGATGATGTGCAGGTCGATGTTCAGCAGCTTCATGATGGCCAGGGTGCCCAGCACCGTGGTGGGCACGATGGCCCCCACGATCAGCCCGGTGCGCAAGCCCAGGAACAGCACCACCACCGCCATCACGATGAGCGTGGTCTCCAAAAAGACCTGGCCGACCTGCGTGAGCTGCTTGGTCACGATCTGGGCCTGGTCGGTGATGGGCACCAGGCTCATGCCCACGGGCAGTTGGTTTTCGAGGTTTTGCACCTGCGCACGCAGGTTCTTGGCAAAGCTCACCACGTTCAGGCCCGGGTCCATCGACACCGCAATCACGGCCGCAGGCGTGCCATCCACAAACGCGCCGGACAGCGGTGGGTCTTGGGGCGTGCGCTCGATGCGCGCAATGTTCTTGAGCAGCACCGTGCCGCCCTGGGGCAGCGCAATCGGGGTAGTGCCTAGGTCAGCGGGGGTGCGGGCGTCGCCGCTCACGGTCAGCGAGATCTCGGTGCCAGCAATGTCCATGAAACCTGCAGCGGCCACCACGTTGCGCGAGGCCACGGCGCGTTCCACCGCGCTGGGGCTCAGGCCCTTGGCGGCCATGGCGGCCACGTCCAGCACGATCTGCACCTGCTCGTCGCGCACGCCGTGCAGCGACACGCGCTCCACGCCGGGCACCTTGAGCAGTTCGTCGCGCATCTTGCGGGCGTACTGACGCAGTTCACCGGCCTGGTAGTCGGGGCCTGTCAGGCCCAGGGTGAGCACGGCCACGCGGCCAAACTCGTCGTCCACCAGCGGGCCCAGCGTGCCAGCAGGCAACTGCGGCTGCAACTGGTTCATGCGGGTGCGCAGGCGCTGCCACACCTCGGGCAGGCGGTCGGGCGGCACGGCGGCATCCAGCTCCACATAGGTGAATGCAAAGCCGGGGCGCACCGTGGTTTTCACGCGCTTGACCTCGGGCAGACCGAGGATGGACTCTTCGGTGGGGCGGGCCACCAGTTGCTCTACCCGTTCCACGTTGGCACCGGGAGCCATGCTCAGCACGGTGGCGGTGCGGATGGTGACCGGGGGCTCTTCGGTCGAAGGAAAGTCCAGCGCCAGCCACAGCCCCACCAGCACCAAAGCCATCATGGTCAGCAGCGTGAAGCGCGGGCGCGCCAGGGCAGCGGTAGAGAGGCTCATGGCTGGCTCCCGTGGGGGGCTACGGGCTGGATGGCCGTTCCGTGCGGCAAGTGGGTCGCGCCCGCCAGCACCACCCGGTCGGTGCTTGCCAAGCCTTGCGCCACATGCACCCAGTCGCCCTGGGGGCTGCCCAGGGTCACGTCCACCCGCTCGGTGGTCTTGCCGTCTTGCGCCAGCCGCAGCACATGGCCCTGGCCTGCTTGTGCGCTGGGCACCACCGCACGCAGTGGCACCAGCACCCCGGTGGGTGCCGCGGTGCTGGTCGTGTTGCCCACGGCGGTCGGGATATGGATGGCCCAGGTCGAGCCGACCATGGCGTTGGCAGGTGCCGCCAGCGTGACGCGCACCGTGCCGCCCGCGTCTTGGCGGCTGGCCACCCGCAGCACCCGGCTGGGCAGGGCTTGTGCCGACTGGAGATCGGCTTGGGCCGGGGTCAGGGTCACGGCTTGTCCCACTTTCAATGACAGCGCGGCGGGGGCCGTCAACACCAGCTCGCGCCCCGTGCCGTCGATGTTCAACACGGGTGCACCGGGGCCAGCGGTTTGCCCGGCCTCCAGGTGCCGCACGCCCACCACGCCGCTGAATGGTGCGCGCAACTGGGCCTGGTCCAGAGACCACTGCGCGGTGCTCTCCTGCGCCTGGGCGGCCTTCAGCGCGGCCTCTGCGGCGGCCAGCTCGGCCTGCACGGCGGTCCATTCACCGACACCCGTGGCACCCGCCTGGTGGGCCTGCCGCACCCGTTCGGCACGCAGGGCCAACTCGCCCGCTTGTGCTTTGGCGCGGGCTACCTCGCCCGCTGCTGTGGCCCGCTGGGCGCGCAGTGGTTGCTCATCCAGCTGGGCCAGCACCTGGCCGCGCTGCACGGTGTCACCGGGCTCGACCAGCACGCTTTGCACCCGGCCGCCCACGGCAAACGCCAGCTCGGCTCGCTGTGCCGCGCGAATCTCGCCCACCAGCTGGAGGCTGCTCGCACCCGCATCGCGTACCGGCACCACCAGGGCAGGGCGGATTGCTTCGGGCTTGGCAGGTGGGGTGGCTGGGCTGCAACCCGCAGAGAGAACAAGAACACCCGCAGCCATCGCCCAGTACAGGGCTTGGCGCGGCAAGGGGGCAACGAGTGAAGACAACACGGTGGACCTCGACAGGGGATTGAAGTGCGTTGCGGTAGCGCGGTCCCCGGTGGGTGCGTTACCGGATGAAACGGTGAACGCACTGTAGGTGTGGGGTGTCTGGAGGCGGGGGGCTGGACAGGACGACGTTGAGACAATTTCGGTCAATGGTCCGGTCCGGACTATCTGAGAGGCACCCTCTGCAAGGTTTTCGAGGGATGTTCGAAGTTCCCCGTTGGCACAGTTATGCGGAGGGGGCTGATGCGGCCAGAAGAGTGACTAGATCGGACAACTTCATGCAAAAAAAGAAAACGGTGATGATAAAAAATTCAATGAAATCAAAGGTTTGTTATGGAGTTAACCGGGTATGGTGGGAGCTTTCGTCATGACGAGAAGGACATTTCGGGTCATCATGAGCATTGGTCCTTGTTCCGAAGTTGCCACTGATGTTGCCTGCCTCCACTTCTGAGTCTTCGCCCTCCGCTGTGCCTGATGCCCACACGGTGGCCGATATCGTTCCCTTTTTGGCGCGCGCGCTGCTGGGACTGATGGAGGACCGGGGTGCGCCGCTGGAGCGCCTGTGCCGTGGGCTCGGATTCACCCATACCGACCTGCTGGACCGGCATCTGCTGCTGTCCCACCAGCAGGTGCGCAGCCTCATCCTGCGGGCGCAGGCCATCACGCGCGATCCAGCCTTGGGTCTGGCGTGCGGCGCACGTCAGACGCCCGTGTCCTGGGGGTTGCTGGGCCTGGCCATGCTGACCTGCGAAACTTTTGGAGAGGCCATCGAATATGGTCTGGCCCAGCAGGGGGCTGGTGGAGCCATGCTGCACAACGTGTTTGAGGTGCGGGGGCGCGAGGCGCATCTGGATGTGACACCACGCCTGTTTGACGTGGAAGTCGAGAACTTTCTGGTGACGGAAAACTTTGCAGGGGCTGTAGCTGTGAGCCGCTATCTGGTGGGGGCTGAATTTGCGCCGCTGCGCATTGATCTGGCATTTCCCAAGCCATCGCACGAAGAGGTGTACCGCCGCTTTTTCCGTTGCCCGGTGCGGTTTGATGCTGGCAGGAGCCGTATGACCATCGAGTCCCACTGGCTGGGCGCGCGGCTGCCGGGCTACGACCGCATCACCTGCGGGCTGGTGCGGGAGCAGCTCAACACGCTGCTGCAAAAGCCGATTGGCCGCAACGACCTGGTGGAGTCACTGGCCAACCGGCTTCGGGTCGGGGTGGATGAGCGCATGCCCCAGCGGGAGCTTGCGCACATGGTCAACGTCAGTGAGCGTACCTTGCGCCGAAGGCTGGAGGCGCAATCCGTGAGCTACCGGGCTTTGCGCGACGAGACACGTTTCGAGCGAGCGCGTGATCTGCTGGCCCGCACCTCCATGACCATGGCCCAGGTGGCCGATGCCGTGGGCTATTCGGATGCACGGGCATTTCGGCGGGCGTTCAAGCGATGGTCTGGGCAGCTGCCCACGGACTACCGTACCGCAGCCGCAGCCGCAGCCTCGTTGCAAAGTGCTGGTTGAGGTGATAGCAGCCCTGAACCAACTTCGGCAAGGCGACCGGGCCTGCGTGTAGGTGGGCTGCAGAGCGCAGCGGTAGCCGTGGCTGTTGCAGTGATTTGAAACACAGCAGGCTGCACGGAGCGCAGGGATGCTCTGCGCATGCATTGCGTGCGCGAGGCTTGTTCGGCGTTGCCTTACGCCTTGTCTGTGTTCATTGGAAGCCGCATTCCCACCCGCAGTCCGCGTATTCCACTGGCTTCTGCCAGGGTGCCTCCGCCATGCCGCAGTGCAATCTCTTCCACGATGGACAAGCCCAGCCCGCATCCGCCCGCCTTGTCTGACCCTCGCCAAAAGCGCGCAAACAGATCACCAAGATGGGCGGCAGGTACGCCCGGCCCATCGTCTTCCACGACCAGCGCGGTCATCCCCGGCGCCGTGATGTAGACCCGGACGGTAACGGTGGCACCGTGCCCGGCATAGTGCAGCGCGTTGTCAATCAGGTTGTTGAGGGCTTCGCGCAGCAGCAGGGGGTGCCCCAACACGCTGAGCTGCTCTTCGCCTTCGTAGCCCAGGTCAATGCCTGCTGCCAGCGCCTTGGCGGTCCAGTCCCGGGCCACTTCGCAGGCCAGCTGCGGCAGGTTCAGCGGCTGCATGGGGACGTTGCTTTCCGAGCGGGCCAGCTGCAGCAGCTGGTGCACCAGGTGGGCGCTCCGGTTGGCCGCAGCCAGCACCTTCTGCAGGCGCTCACGCACCTGGGGCTCGTGGCTTTCGTGCAGCGCCAGTTCGGTCTGGCCAATCAAGCCTGCCAACGGCGTGCGCAGTTGATGGGCTGCATCGTTGAGGAAACGCTTTTCCTTCTGCTGCCCGCGTGCCACAGCTTCCAGCAAGCGGTTGATGGTGCTCGCCAGTGAATACACCTCCTGCGGTGCCGATGTCAGCTCAATGGGGGGAAGCGGGTCGGCCGTGTTGTGGCTGCGCTTGCCAGCGCGCTCAATTTGCGCCTCCAGGCGCTTGAGGGGCTGCAGCCCGCGCAGCACCCCGGCATACACCAGGGCACTCAGCACCAGGCCCATCATGCCCATGGGCAGCAGCAGCTGCTCCAGCAACTCGTGTGCAATGCGCTCGCGCACAGTCAGGCTTTGCGCCACCTGCACGCGCAGGCGCTGTCGTGTAGGGCCGGTGCCGTAGTTCACATCCAGCAGGGCCACCCGCACAGGGCGGTCATCTACACGGGCGTGGTACAGAAAAGGTTCATCCACTGCCACATCCACCGGGGGCGGGGGAGGCAGTTGTGCGTTGCCTAGAAGGAACCGTCCGGGCGGTGAGGACACCATGTAGGTCACCCGGTCGGTAGGGTCCTGTTCCAGAATGTCCTGCGCGGCCTTGGGAAAGTCCACCAACAGCCCATCGCCGATGGGCTTGATCTGCCGGGCCAGCGCCCGCACGGATTGGGTCAGCGTCTGGTCAATACCCTTTTCGCCGTTTTGCAGCGCAATGCGCCACGCCAGAAAGCCACCTGACAGCCATAGCACCAGTTGCGGCAACAGCAGCCACAGCAGCAGCTTGCGTTGAAGGGAAACGCCCGGGACGTGGCGCATGTCAGCGCTCCCAACGACTAGGCATGGCCAGGGTCCAAAGCGAGATTGGAGGGAAGGCGCCCAGCGACTTGGAGGAGTGTTCCATCTACGGTCTGTTCAGCATGTACCCCAACCCGCGGATATTGCGGATGTTGAGGCTGGATTGGTCCAGCTTTTTGCGCAGCCGGTGCACATAGACCTCCAATGCGTTGGAGTTCAGGGGCGCCGCCGTCTGCCCGGGCTCAGGCGGGCTGGCGCGCCATGCGGCCAGTACATCGTCACGTGTCACCACCTCGCCGCAGCGGTGCACCAGCAGCTCCAGCAGTTCCCATTCGCGCTGGGTCAGCTCCAGTGGCTGGCCATCCAGTGCTGCCACGCGGCTGTTGTGGTCCAGGTGCAGGCTGCCAATGGTGGTGCTGGGGCCCCCTTGCGCATTGCTGGCCTGGGTGAAGGCGGGCTGGCGCGCCCGGCGCAACATGGCTTGCAGCCGGGCCTGCAATTCCTGCATGTTGAAGGGCTTGGTGAGGTAATCGTCTGCGCCTACATTGAGGCCACGCACGCGGTCGTCAATGCCATCGCGGGCTGTGAGGATGAGCACTGGCAGGCCCACGATATGGGTGCGTGCCCAGGTCAGCAGGTCAAGGCCATCGGCATCAGGCAAGCCCAGGTCCAGGATGATTCCGTCCACTGCCTGTTCCTGCAGAACGGTGGTGCCTTGTGCCACGCTGGTTGCCGTGCAAACGCTGTAATTGAGTTGCTTGAGTTGTCCCGTCAGAGCGTCCAGAAGCAGTGCGTCGTCTTCGACTATCAGTATCGTGGCCATGGGTTTGAGCATAGCAAAGCCCTTATAGACAGCCCCCTGTGGGCACGGTGTCACAGGTCAGGGAAAGCCCTGAGAATTTCTTTAATTATTGTAATTAAAGTACAGCCTGCGCTGAACGCACCGATCCGGCTGCGCTGAACCAGATGCAAAAACATGAGGAGACAAGGGATATGTGGAAGTTGACAAAACTCGCCGCTGTGGCGGTTACCGTAGCGGCGACAGTGGCTGCGCATGCGGGTGAGGTGGAGGTGCTGCACTACTGGACTTCGGGCGGAGAGGCCAAGTCCGCGGCAGAGCTCAAGAAGATCATGCAGGCCAAGGGCCACACATGGCGTGACTTTGCGGTGGCTGGGGGCGGCGGCGATAGCGCCATGACCGTGCTCAAGAGCCGTGTCATCTCCGGCAACCCTCCTTCCGCAGCCCAGGTCAAGGGTCCTGCCATCCAGGAATGGGCCTCAGAAGGCGTGCTGGGCAACATGGACACTCTGGCCAAAGCCGAGAAGTGGGACGAGCTGCTGCCCAAGGTGGTTGCCGATGTCATGAAGTACAAGGGGAACTACGTGGCAGCCCCCGTGAACGTGCACCGCGTGAACTGGATGTGGGGCAGCGCAGAGGCCCTCAAAAAGGCTGGCGTCACGGCCATGCCCAAGACCTGGGATGAGTTCTTTGCCGCAGCCGATAAGCTCAAGGCTGCAGGCGTGATTCCTGTGGCCCATGGTGGCCAGAACTGGCAGGACTTCACCACTTTCGAATCCGTGGTGTTGGGCGTGGGTGGCCCCAAGTTCTACCAGGACGCGCTCATCAAGCTGGACGACAAGGCTCTGAACAGCGACACGATGAAGAAGTCGCTGGAGACCTTCCGCCGCATCAAGAGTTACACCGACCCCGCTGCGCCTGGCCGCGACTGGAACCTCACCACCGCGATGCTCATCCAGGGCAAGGCAGGTTTTCAGCTGATGGGTGACTGGGCCAAGGGCGAGTTCCTGGCCGCAGGCAAGGTGCCGGGCAAGGACTTCATGTGTGCTCCTGCTCCAGGCACCTCCAACGCCTACACCTTCAACGTGGACTCGTTCATTCTGTTCAAGCTCAAGGACGCCGCGGCACAGAAGGCCCAAAGCGATCTGGCCAGCTCCATCATGAGCCCGGAGTTCCAGGAAGTCTTCAACCTGAACAAGGGCTCGATCCCTGTGCGTGCAGGCCAGAAGATGGACAAGTTTGACGACTGCGCCAAGGCCTCTGCCAAGGACTTTACCGACACGGCCAAGTCCGGCGGCCTGGTGCCTAGCGTGGCCCACGGCATGGCCATTGCTCCTGCCACCGAAGGCGCGATCAAGGACGCTGTCAGCCAGTTCTGGAACGACGACAAGATCAGCGTCGCCGATGCCATGAAGAAGATCGCGACCGCCGCGAAGACCAAGTAAACCCCACAGGAGACAACTTCCCATGAAGACAAGAAACCGCCTCACGGCGGTGGCTTTGGCCGCCGCATGCGCGAATGGCGCCTTTGCTATGGATGTAGCAGGCTTTGAGTTCCACGGTTACTCACGGGGTGGCCCCGTGTTCAACTACTCTGACGGGGTCAAGGGCAACCTGGCTTTGGGCGGAGAGCTGCAAAAGTACCGCCTGGGTAACGAGGGCGACAACGGTATTGAAGTCGACTTCATCAAGCGCTTTGAGACCAACGGCATCAAGTGGAAGGTCCACTACATGCCCGCCAAATGGGGTAGCGGCGACATCACCACCGAACAGGCCTTTGTGGAAATGGGTGGCTTCGACTTTGCCCCCGAGGCCAAGTTCTGGGCGGGTCAGCGCCGTCTGCGTATCCAGGACGTTCACATCGTGGACAACTTCCTGATGAACTACGGTGACAACCAGGGCGCTGGCGTGACGGACGTGCCGTTGATGGGCGCCAAGCTGGGCCTGGGTGTGTTCACTGGCGACAAGTTTGACAACAGCCTGCCCAACGGTGTGAAGGCACGCCGCCTGAACGCAGACATCTCCGAGATCAACACCAACCCCGGTGGCACGCTGCGTGTGTTGCTGACGTCTGTGAGCGGCTCGGGTCAGGTCAACGGAGGCTCTGGCTCCGGTATTTCGGTGTCGCACAACCAGAAGGATTTTCTGGTTCCCGGCCTGAACAACGCCCTGTTCCTGCAGACATCCCGTGGCCATGCCCGTATTGACGGTGAGTTTGAGTCCATCGACGGCAAGTCCGCGGGCAAGCGCGTGAACCGTATTGCGGATTCGATCGGCTGGCAGTTTGGGCGCTTCGGCGGCCAGGCGCTGATTGGCTACCAGACCAACAAGGCCGACCTGACTGGCGTGGAGACCAAAGACTTCTCTCTGGGTGGTCGTGGCTCGTATGCATTCACCAAGAACTTCAAGGGCCTGACAGAGCTGTCCACCACGACCCGCAAGGGCACAGGTCCAGACCAGCGCCTGTCCAAGGTCACGCTGGCCGCTGCTCTGGCGCTGGATCAGGACTTCTGGTCGCGCCCCGAGCTGCGTCTGTACGTGACCAAGGCCAACTGGAACCGCGCCGCCGCAGTGGCTAACGCCGCAACGTTCGGTGCTGGTGGCAAGACTTCGCGCACTCTGGTGGGGGTGCAGTACGAGGTCTGGTGGTAAGAGTGTGAGTAGAGCGAGTTAGTCTGAGGTAAACACTTTGTTCATTGGGGGGTGCTCTGGGCGCACCCCCCTTTTTTCATGAAGGGCAGGAGCGAGCATTCGCATCCCGATCCACCACCAGCAGCTGACGCAAACCGCACAGAGGCACCCTCTGTGACATCTGGCTGGAGTGGCATGTTTCAGCGGAATATGCCCCGCCAGACGGTTTGCGTGAGCGGCTCATGGTGAGTTGCCTGATTGGTGTGAACAAGAACGCATGACAGCGTAGAAGACTCCTTTTGAAAATGAAGAATTCCTTTGAAACCTGGCTGCCCAAGCTGGTGGTGGCACCGGCCTTTGTGCTGGGCTTCGCATTCATCTACGGGCTCATGGTGTGGAACGGGGTACTCAGCTTCTCGGCCTCGCGCATGCTGCCCAATTACGAGTGGGTGGGCCTGGCGCAGTACGAGAAGCTCTGGGCCATGGACCGCTGGTGGGTTGCGCTCAAGAACCTGGGCATTTTTGGCGTGGGCTACGTGGGCGGCTCGCTGATCATCGGGGTGCTGCTGGCTGTGCTGCTGGACCAGAGGATCCGTGCCGAAGGTGCGCTGCGCACCATTTACCTGTACCCCATGGCGCTGTCGTTTGTGGTGACGGGCACGGCCTGGAAGTGGCTGCTCAACCCCGGTATGGGTTTCGAAAAGCTCATGCGCGACTGGGGCTTCACCCACTTTGAATTTGGCTGGCTGGTGGATACCGAGATGGCCATCTACTGCGTGGTGATTGCGGGCATCTGGCAGAGCGCCGGGTTTGCCATGGCGCTGTTTCTGGCGGGGCTGCGGGGCATTGACGACAGCATCATCAAGGCCGCGCAGGTCGATGGTGCGTCGCTGCCGCGCATTTACTGGCGCATCGTGCTGCCCGCGCTGCGCCCGGTGTTCTTTTCCACGCTCATGGTGCTGTCGCATCTCGCCATCAAGAGTTTTGACTTGGTGATGGCGCTCACGGCGGGCGGGCCTGGTTTTGCCACCGATGTGCCTGCCACCTTCATGTACACCATGTCGTTCTCTCGCGGGCAGATTGGTCTGGGCGCGGCCAGCGCCACCATGATGCTGGCCACCGTGGCCGCCCTTGTCATTCCTTACCTTTACAGCGAATTGCGGAGCAAGCCCCATGACCGCTAATCCCTCGGTGTCTTCAAGTGTTTTTCCGTCCGTGGGGCGCATGCTGGTGTATGCCGTGCTGGCCTTGGCCGTTGCGTTCTTCCTGTTGCCGCTGTATGCCA
The DNA here is from genome assembly GCF_037101375.1 of Acidovorax sp. DW039. NCBI lineage: Bacteria > Pseudomonadati > Pseudomonadota > Betaproteobacteria > Burkholderiales > Comamonadaceae > Acidovorax > Acidovorax sp. DW039. Next base: position 1,009,896 of record NZ_AP029019.1, read on the forward strand.
TGCTGGTGACATCGTTCAAGGATGCGGAGGAAATCCGCTCGACTTCGTTGCTGGCCTTGCCCGGTGGTCTGGACTGGTCCGCATGGTCTACGGCTTGGTCCAGCGCCTGCACGGGCGTGGACTGCAATGGCCTGCGTCCGTTCTTCTGGAACTCTGTGGCCATGGCCGTGCCTGCAGTGCTCATCTCTACCGTGTGGGGCGCGCTCAACGGCTATGTGCTGAGCCTGTGGAAGTTTCGCGGCAGCGACACGCTGTTTGGCCTGCTGCTGTTTGGCGTGTTCATGCCCTTCCAGGTGGTGCTGCTGCCCATGAGCCAGGTGCTGGGCATGCTGGGGCTGTCCAGCTCCATCACCGGGCTGGTGCTGGTGCACTGTCTGGCGGGCTTGGCAGGTACCACGCTGTTCTTCCGCAACTACTACGCAGCCATTCCCAAAGAACTGGTGAACGCGGCCCGCATGGACGGTGCCAGCTTCTGGCAGATCTTCTGGCGCATCGTGCTGCCGCTGTCCACACCCATCGTGATGGTCACGTTGATCTGGCAGTTCACCAACATCTGGAACGACTTTCTGTTCGGCGTGGTGTTCTCGGGCACCGAATCCAAGCCCATCACCGTGGGCCTGAACAACTTGGCCAACACCAGCAGCAGTGTGAAGGCCTACAACGTGGACATGGCCGCAGCCATCATCGCGGGCTTGCCCACGATGGTGATCTATGTACTGGCTGGCAAGTTTTTTGTGCGCGGGCTCACTGCTGGCGCCGTCAAAGGTTAAGAGAGTAAGAAATCATGGCGTCATCACTCGACATTGCAGGCATCAACAAGCGCTTTGGCAAAGGCGACAAGAGCGTGGAAGTACTGCGCAAGGTGGACATCCACGTCGCGCCTGGCGAGTTCCTCATCCTGGTTGGCCCCTCAGGCTGTGGCAAGTCCACGTTGCTCAACATCATTGCCGGGCTGGATGAGCCCACCGAGGGCGAGATCCGCATCGGCGGCAAGAACGTGGTGGGCATGCCCCCGCGCGACCGCGACATCGCCATGGTGTTCCAGAGCTACGCGCTGTACCCCACACTCAGCGTGGCCGACAACATCGGCTTTGCGCTGGAGATGCGCAAGATGCCCAAGGCCGAGCGCCAAAAGCGCATCGATGAAGTCGCGGCCATGCTGCAGATCAGCCACCTGCTGGACCGTCGCCCCAGCCAGCTCTCCGGTGGCCAGCGCCAGCGTGTGGCCATGGGGCGGGCGCTGGCGCGCCAGCCGCAGCTGTTTTTGTTTGACGAGCCGCTGTCCAACCTGGACGCCAAGCTGCGTGTGGAGATGCGCGCCGAGATCAAACGCTTGCACCAGGCCAGCGGCATCACCAGCGTCTACGTCACGCACGACCAGGTCGAGGCCATGACGCTGGGCTCGCGCATTGCGGTGATGAAGGGCGGCGTGGTGCAGCAACTGGGCACGCCCGACGACATCTACAACCGCCCGGCCAACACCTACGTGGCCACCTTCATCGGCTCGCCCACCATGAACCTGCTGCGCGGATCGGCTAGCGGTGGGCAGTTTGGCATGGAGGGCGCATCGCTGCAGCTCACGCCGCCCACCGGGGGGCAAAGCGCCAGCAGTGGCGACCTGCTGCTGGGCGTGCGGCCCGAGCATCTGGTCATGCAAGACAACGCACCCTGGCGCGGTCAGGTGAGCGTGGTGGAACCCACCGGCCCTGACACCTACGTGATGGTGGACACGGCCGCAGGCACCGTCACCCTGCGCACCGACGCCCAGACCCGCGTGCAGCCCGGCGACAGGGTGGGTCTGGCGGTGGAGCCCGCCAACGCCCACTGGTTTGATGCCAAGACTGAAAACCGTTTGGCTTGAAACCATTGGGCTTGAAACCGCTGGCGAAGAAAGCTGACAGGCGCAAGCATCGTCTTGGGTTATGTTGCGACGGTTTGCAGTGCCCCCTGCCTTGCGCCATGCACGCCATGTGCGGTGCATGGCGTGACAAAGTTAGGCACTGCAGTCAGTAACGACAGCATGACGTTTGCTATTTATTTGATAGCTGCTTGCGCTTTTTGAATAAGCGCTAGGGGCTGTTTTTTTTTGAATCGTATGACTCCACTGCGCTTGCTTGCCGACATTGGCGGCACCAACATCCGGCTAGCCTGGCAAGACCAGCCAGGTGGCCCTTTGCATGACACGCGCGTGCTGCCCTGCGCGCAGTACCCCACGGTGGATGCGGCCATTCGCACCTATCTGGCCGAAGTGAACATTGCCACCCCGCATGAGGCCGCGTTTGGCATTGCCAACCCCGTCACGGGCGACGAGGTGCGCATGACCAACCACAGCTGGAGCTTTTCGCAAAGCGCCCTCAAAGCTGCGCTGGGCCTGCAGCGGCTGGTGGTCATCAACGACTTCACCGCGCTGGCGCTGGCACTGCCCACGCTGGAGCCCGCGCAGCTGCGCCAAGTAGGCGGTGGCACGGCGGTGCCCGGCTGCGCCATTGCGCTGGTGGGGCCGGGCACCGGGCTGGGGGTGTCGGGGCTCGTGTTTCCGCCCGGTTCGCACCAGGGAGTGCCGCTGGCGGGCGAGGGCGGGCACGTCACCCTGGCCGCGCAGACCCAGCTCGAGTTTGATGTGCTGCGCATTCTGCAGGCGCGCTACGGGCATGTGTCTGCCGAGCGCGCCGTGTGCGGTGCGGGGCTGGTGGATCTGTACCACGCGGTGCGTCAGCTGGCGCAGGCGGGTGGGGCAGAAGTCAGTTCTGCCGCGCAGGTGACCGAACTGGCCTTGCAAGGCAACGACCCGCTGGCCTTGCAGGCGCTGGAGCTGTTCTGCGCCTTCCTCGGCAATGTGGCGGGCAACCTGGCGCTGACGCTGGGCGCGCGCGGCGGTGTCTACCTTGGCGGTGGGGTGGTGCACAGGTTGGGAGCCTGGTTTGACCAGTCCCCCTTCCGCGCCCGGTTTGAGTCCAAGGGGCGATTCCAGTCCTACCTCGCCCCCATTCCCTGCTGGGTGATCGACCCGAGCGCCGCCCCCGCTCTGCACGGCGCAGCCCGTGCGCTGGACCTTGCAGGTGGGTTGTGATGGCGTTGCCCTCGGCAAGTCCTGCGGGTTCTGCAGGTGCGCAAGCGGATGCGGTGGAGCAGCCGTTCACACCGCAGGGCGCGCTGCAACCTCTGGGCATTCACCATGTGGCCCTGATCGCCTCGGACTACGTCCGCTCCCGGCATTTCTACACCCAGGTGCTGGGCTTGCCCGTGGTGCACGAGATGTACCGCGCCGAGCGCCAGTCGTACAAGCTGGACTTGCAACTGCCTGATGGCACCCAGCTGGAGCTGTTTTCTTTTCCCTCTCCACCCCCGCGCCCGTCCTACCCCGAAGCCTGCGGCCTGCGGCATCTGGCCTTGCGTGTGGCCGATATGGATGCAAGCCTGCAGGTGCTGGCTGCCCATGGCGTGGCGGTCGAGCCGGTGCGTGTAGACCCTGTGACCGGAGCGCGCTTCACCTTCCTGGCGGACCCGGATGGGCTGCCGATTGAGCTGGTGGAGCAGACCGTGGATTGGTCCCATCAATGAACCGGTAGCTTGCCATGGCTGCCACGCTGAACCGGGCCGTGCGGTGGCCACAAAAAACGGCCCTTGCGGGCCGTCGCTGTTCAGTGAGGGTCAGGCCACGGATATGGCCTGCGGCACCTTTACATCTCTTCGCTCCAGCAATACCCATCCCGCGCAATCATCGCGCTGGCGGCCCGTGGGCCCCAGCTGCCTGCAGCGTAGGGGCGTGGGCCTGCGGGGTCGTTCTTCCAGTATTGCAGGATGGGTTCCACCCAGCGCCAGGCTTCTTCCTGCTCGTCGCTGCGCACAAACAGGTTCAGGCGGCCTGCAATCACATCGAGCAGCAGGCGCTCGTAGGCCCCCACGCGCTCGGTGCCAAAGCGCTGGTCAAAGTCCAGGTTCAGGTGCACTTGCGACAGTGCGGGCTCGGTCTGGTTCTGGGCCGCGCCCTGGGCCATCAGGTGCAGCTCCAGCCCGTCCTTGGGCTGCAGGTTGATGACCAGCCGGTTGGCTGCGCCTGCAGGCGTCTTGAAGATGGGGTGGGGCACGGGGCGGAAGTTGATGACGATGTGCGCATCGCGCCCCGCCAGCCGCTTGCCGGTGCGGATGTAGAACGGCACGCCCGCCCAGCGCCAGTTGCTGATCTCGGTGCGCAGCGCCACAAAGGTTTCGGTGGTGCTGCCGGGGGCCACGCCTTTTTCTTGCGCATAGCCGGGCACGGGGTGGCCCTGGTGGTTGCCCGCAGCGTATTGGCCGCGGATCACATGCTGGCCAATCGATTCCAGCGTCCAGGGCTTGAGGGCCTGCAGCACCTTGAGCTTTTCGTCGCGGATGGCGTTGGCGCTGGAGTTGATGGGGGGCTCCATGCCGATGGCGCACAGCAGCTGCAGCGCATGGTTCTGCACCATGTCGCGCAGCGCGCCGGTTTGGTCATAAAACGCGCCGCGCGACTCCACGCCCAGTTCTTCGGCGATGGTGATCTGGATGTTGGCAATCGTCTCGCGCCGCCACAGGGGCTCGAACAGCGCATTGCCAAAGCGCAGGGCAAACAGGTTCTGCACCGAGGGCTTGCCCAGGTAGTGGTCGATGCGGAACACCTGTTCCTCCTTGAGCACGCGGCGCAGGGTGTCGTTGATGGCCTGGTTGGAGGCCAGGTCGTGCCCCAGCGGCTTTTCCAACACCACGCGGGTGGTGGGGCCGTTCAGGCCCACGGCGGCAATCTGCTCGCACACGTTGGTGAACAGGCTGGGCGCGGTGGCCACGTACATCACCACCGAATCTGCCCCGCGCTGCTTCAGGGTGTCGGCAAGGCGCTGGTAGTCTTCGGTCTTGGAGAGATCCATGCGCAGGTAATGCAGCAGGGCTGCAAACTGCGCAAACTCGTCCGGGCTGGGCCGCTTGGCCAGCTCCACGCTGTCAAACCGCGACTGGATCAGGCTGCGGTATTGTTCGTCGCTCAGGTCGTCGCGCGCCACGGCGATGATGCGCCCGCCCTCGGGCAAGGTGCCATGGCGAAAAGCCTGAAACAGCGCGGGCATGAGCTTGCGCCAGGCGAGATCGCCAGTGCCGCCGAACAGGACGAGGTCAAAACTCATGGTGTCTCCGTGATGGGTGTGGGTTGGGGTGCGTTTTGTTGCTGGGATTGTAATCACGTTACATGGTTTTGCATCCTATTCCCAGGCTCTGTACGCTTTCGTAACCAGAAAGAATCTATAAATTTCGTGTTGTTTGTGTAATCAAGTTACTATTCGTCCCGCTCCCGTATTCCAACACCGAGACCTGTCCATGAAGCTTCGCTGTGACCTGACTCCCACCTGGCCCCTGCTGCAGTCCCACTACACGGCCCAGGGCTCCCATCTGGACCTGCGCCAGGCCTTTGAGCGGGATGCTGACCGGTTTGCACACTTCAGCCAGTCGGCCCCGCATGTGTTTGCCGACTTGTCCAAAAACCTGTGGGACCGCGACACCGAGGCCCTGCTGCTGGAGCTGGCCGCCGTATGTGGCCTGGAGCAGCACCGCGACGCCATGCAGGGTGGCCAGCCCATCAACACCACAGAAAACCGCGCCGTGCTGCACACGCTGCTGCGCCGGCCTGCGGGCATGAGCCTGCCGGGCGACGTGCCCGAAACAGCCGCGCGCCTGGCCGATGTGCATAGCACCCTCAATGCCATGCTGCAGTACGCCGAGCAGGTGCGTGGCGATGCGGCCATTACCGATGTGGTCAACATCGGCATTGGCGGTTCAGACCTGGGGCCGCACATGGCCGTGCGGGCGCTGGAGGAGTTCCGCGCCCCCGGCAAGCGGTTTCATTTTGTGTCCAACGTGGACGGGCATGAGCTGCACCATGTGCTCAAGGCCGTGCGGCCAGAAAGCACGCTGTTCCTGGTGGCCTCCAAAACCTTCACCACGGCAGAGACCATGACCAATGCCCGCTCTGCGCTGGCCTGGTTTGCAGCGCAAGGCGGGCGGGATGTGGCGCGCCACTTCGCGGCGCTCACCACCAACATCGAAGCCGCAGCCGCCCTGGGCATCACCACCACCTTCGGGTTCTGGGACTGGGTGGGTGGGCGCTACTCGCTGTGGTCGGCCATCGGCCTGCCGATTGCCATCGCCATCGGTGCGCAGGGCTTTCGCGATTTTCTGGCTGGGGCTCATGCCATGGATGAGCATTTCCGCACCGCCCCGCTGGCGCAGAACCTGCCCGTGCGCATGGGCCTGCTGGACCTGTGGTACCGCAACTTTCATGGCTTCACCAGCCGCTGCGTGGCACCCTACCACGCAGCGCTGACCCGTTACGCCGCCTACCTGCAGCAGCTAGAGATGGAGAGCAACGGCAAGCGTGTGGGGCTCGACGGCCGGGCGCTGGCCTGCACCACATCCCCCGTGATCTGGGGCGAGCCGGGCACCAACGGCCAGCACGCGTTCTTTCAGATGTTGCACCAGGGCTGCGATGTGCTGCCTCTGGAAATCGTGGCCGTGCGCAAGGCTTCGCACCCGCTGCCCGGCCACCAGCAAAAGCTGCTGGCCAACGCCCTTGCGCAGGCGCAGGCGCTGATGGTGGGTAAGGCCAGCGAAGACGGACACCGCCACTTTCCGGGCAACCGCCCCAGCACCTTGCTGCTGCTGGACTCGCTCACACCCGCATCGCTGGGCGCATTGATTGCACTGCAGGAGCACCGCGTGTTTGTGAGTGGCAGCCTGTGGGGCATCAACAGCTTTGACCAGTGGGGCGTGGAGCTGGGCAAGGTGCTGGCCAAAGACATTGAGGCGCGGCTTGAGAGTGGCGACGTAGCGGGCCTGGATGGCTCAACCGCCGGGCTGCTGGGGCTGTTGCGCGATGGGGATGGATGGACGGCATAGTCCGCAGTCCACACCTTGCCGTTCGGGCTGAGCCAGTCGAAGCCCTGCGCGTTGCGTCTGTCAGTGCGCATCTCAAGAACAAATATCCGTTCACGCTGAGCCTGTCGAAGCGCTGCGCCAAACTTCGACCCATCCATCCACTCAGCGCAAAACGGTTCAGGAGACTTTCACCATGGTCGTGCCTTTGCCCGATTTCCGTTCCCCCGCCTTCCTGCGCCAGCATCTGCAGGACACGATGGCCTTCTACAACCCCGTGGCCACCGACCCCACGGGTGGCCAGTACCACTTCTTTCTGGACGACGGCACGGTCTACAACCCCGCCACCCGCCACCTCGTCAGCGCCACGCGCTTTGTGGTCACGCACGCCATGCTCTACCGCACCACGGGCGAGGCGCGTTACCTGGATGGCATGCGGCACGCGCTGCGCTTCCTGCGCACCGCGTTCCTCGATCCGGCCACGGGCGGCTACGCCTGGTTGATCGACTGGCATGAAAGCCGCGCCACCGTGCAAGACGCCACGCGCCACTGCTACGGCATGGCGTTTGTGATGCTGGCCTATGCCCGTGCCTTTGAGGCCGGTGTGCCTGAAGCCCGTACATGGCTGGCTGAGGCGTTTGACACTGCCGAGCAGCGCTTCTGGCAACCCGCCGCAGGCCTGTATGCCGACGAGGCGGGCCCTGATTGGCAGCTCACCAGCTACCGAGGCCAGAACGCCAACATGCACGCCTGCGAGGCCATGATCTCCGCCTTCCGCGCCACGGGCGAGCGCCGCTACATCGAGCGTGCCGAGCAACTGGCGCAGGGCATCTGCCAGCGACAGGCGGCGTTGTCCACCGAAGCGATCGCGCCCGCAGCCGAAGGCTGGGTGTGGGAGCACTACCACGCCGACTGGTCGGTAGACTGGGACTACAACCGCCACGACCGCAGCAACATCTTCCGCCCCTGGGGCTACCAGATCGGCCACCAGACCGAATGGGCCAAGCTGCTGCTGCAACTCGACGCCTTGCTACCCGCAGACTGGCACCTGCCCTGCGCGCAAAAGCTGTTCGACGATGCCTTAGCCAAAGGCTGGGATGCTGAGCACGGCGGCATCTACTACGGCATGTCACCCGACGGCAGCATCTGCGACGACGGCAAATACCACTGGGTACAGGCCGAAAGCATGGCCGCCGCAGCCGTGCTGGCCGTGCGCACGGGCGATGATCGGTACTGGCAGTGGTACGACCGCATCTGGGCCTACTGCTGGGCACATTTTGTGGACCATGACCATGGCGCGTGGTTTCGCATTCTGCACCGCGACAACCGCAACACCACCCGCGAGAAGAGCAATGCGGGGAAGGTGGACTATCACAACATGGGGGCCTGTTATGACGTTCTGGGGGCATCTCTTGTGAGGGTGCGTTCATTTGAGCGTGAGGGCCCTCCCTCACTATGACCAACCCAGCTTTGTTTGAATGAAAGACTATTCGACACTTGACGCGGCTATCTTGGATTCACTCAAAGTGCGTCCTTTAATGCTGCCTGCCATCTTGGAGCTGGACGAGGTCCGTACCCGTGCCCATCGGGTGGCTAGAAAGCGTGCAGGGACGTCTCCTTCGCAGAGTGCGGATGAGACGGTCAATGAGAGGTTGCAGGCAATGCGTCGGTCGGGCGTAGTGTTCTTTGATAAGGCGACGTCCCGTTGGTCTCTTGTTATCTCTACATCCCAACCGAATTGAGTTCTTGAGTCGCCCAGCGCAGTATGTCCGATGAGAACGGCTGTGCGTTGGCAGCCATTAGTTGTCGAAAAAATTTGCAGGCAGTCCCGCTACCTTCACCCGCACTCTGAACAGCGATCCTGCCGGAATCACCGCTTCCTGCTCTTCCGCAGATCTTCCCGCCCGTGCCGACGTAATGAACAGCGTCCGCAAATCCTCCCCCCCAAAACACACCATCGTCGGGCACTGCACCGGCACGGCAATGCGCTGCAGAACCTCACCCGCTGGCGAGAGCTGTAGCACGCATGCGCCCTCATACATAGCGACCCAGTAATTCCCCTCCACATCCACCGCCGCACCATCGGGCCTGCCGCCGTAGGGCTTGCCTTCCACCTTGCGGTCAAAGTGCACCCAGGGGCGGCGGTTCGTGATCTCGCCCGTGGTCACGTCAAAGTCAAACCGGTCAATGCGGTGCTCGGGCGTGTTGGACCAATACATCGTGCGGTTGTCGGGGCTGAAGGCCAGGCCGTTGGCGGTGAAGTTGTCGCCCGCCATGTGGCGCACGCTGTAGCCGGTGGCGCTGCCGGCATCGGCCTGCAGGCACCACAGCGCGGCATTTGGTGCTGTGCGCGGCGTGATGACCGAGCCTGCCCAGAAGCGGCCTGCGGTGTCGCAACGGCCATCATTCAGCCGCAGCATGGTGGTGTCGTGCTGCTCGGGCGGTAGCAAGGCCAGGCAGGTGAGGGCGGTGGGATCGGCACTGTCCTTCGTCGTATCCAGAAGATAGAAACCGTTTCGTAACCCGATTACCAATCGCCCACCAGCCGCTGGCGCGCAGCAGCCTGGCTCGCTGGGCATGTGCCATTGCCGATGTGTGCCACTGTCGGGACGCCACGAGTGCACCGCATGTCCCTGAATGTCACACCAGTAAAGGGATTTTTCCGTGGGGTGCCAGAAGGGGGATTCGCCCAGTTCGGACGGCGGCAAGGGCAGGGTTTGCAGGGACATGGGTTGAAGCGGGGTTGTTATCGAGTTACATTCTAGGGCCTCACATAACAGGCGCCAGGCACACCGCCCTGGGGCCAAGCCACCCACCGATGGAGACTTCCATGCACCCAGTCGTAGCGCGCGTCACCGAGCGCATCATTCAACGCAGCGCAGACACCCGCGGCTCCTACCTTGCAGGCATCGACGCCATGATCGCCCGCAAGCCCGCCCAAGACCGCATGGGCTGCGCCAATCTGGCCCATGCCTACGCGGCGCTGCCGGGTTCCGACAAGTTCAAGGTCACCGTCGAGAAGGCCCCCAACATCGGCATCGTCACGGCCTACAACGACATGCTCTCGGCCCACCAGCCATACCAAGGCTACCCCGCCATTCTGCGTGACGAGGCCGCCAGGCAAGGTGCTACCGTGCAGGTGGCTGGCGGCGTGCCTGCCATGTGTGATGGCGTGACGCAGGGCACGCCCGGCATGGAGTTGTCGCTGTTCTCGCGCGATGCCATTGCCATGGCCACTGCGGTAGCGCTGTCCCATGATGTGTTTGACGGTGCACTGCTGCTGGGCGTGTGCGACAAGATCGTGCCCGGCCTGCTGATTGGCGCGCTGCACTACGGCCACTTGCCCTGCGTGTTTGTGCCTGCAGGCCCCATGGGCACGGGCCTGTCGAACAAAGACAAAGCCAAGGTGCGCGAGCAGTACGCACAAGGACTGGTGGGCCGTGACGAGCTGCTCAAGGCGGAGTCCGCCGCGTACCACAGCCCTGGCACTTGCACGTTTTACGGCACGGCCAACAGCAACCAGATGCTGCTGGAAGCCATGGGCCTGCATGTGCCCGGCGCGGCGTTTGAATCGCCCGGCACCGAGGCGCGCGAGGCCTTCACGCGCCAGGCGCTGCGCACCGTGCTCGATATCGGCAAGCGCGGCAACCGCTTCACCCCCATCGGCAAGCTGGTGGACGAGCGCTGCATCGTCAACGCCATGGTGGCCCTGCTGGCCACGGGCGGCTCCACCAACCACCTGATCCATTGGGTGGCCATTGCGCGCAGCGCAGGCATCCTGATCGACTGGACGGACTTTGACGAACTCTCGTCGGTGGTGCCGCTGCTGGCCCGCGTGTACCCCAACGGCGAGGCCGATGTGAACCAGTTCCAGGCTGCAGGCGGCCCCGCGTGGATCCTGCGCGAGCTGCTGGCCGGTGGTTTCATGCATGCGGATGTGATGAGCGTGAACGCCGGTGGCATTGCCGCAGGCGGGCAGGGCGCCCCGGCCCAGTCGGGCGACGAAAGCGTGCTGCGCCCGGTGTCCAAACCCTTCTCGCCCACGGGCGGCCTGCGCCTGCTGCAAGGCCGCCTGGGCCGTGCGGTGATCAAGGTGTCTGCCGTGCCGGAAGACCGCCACATCATCGAAGCCCCCGCCCGCGTATTTGATTCGCAAGAGGCGCTGCTTGCCGCCTTCAGCGCGGGCGAGGTGAACCAGGACATGGTGGCCGTGGTGCGCTTTCAGGGCCCGCAGGCCAACGGCATGCCCGAGCTGCACAAGCTCACCCCCCCGCTGGCGGTGCTGCAAAACCAGGGCTTCAAGGTGGCGTTGGTGACCGATGGGCGCATGAGCGGCGCATCCGGCAAGGTGCCTGCCGCCATCCATGTCACGCCCGAGGCGCTTGCCGGTGGCCCGCTGGCCAAGGTGCGCGATGGCGACATCGTGCGCGTTGATGCCGTGGCGGGCACGCTGGACGTGCTGGTCGATGAAGCCACCTGGGCTACCCGCACCCCCGCGCCTTACAGTGCCCCTTCGCAAACCGGCTTTGGCCGCGAACTCTTCGCCAACTTTCGCCGCCACGCTGGCGGTGCTGAACAAGGAGCCTGCACATGGCTGTAACCCCCGCTTCTACTCCCATGAATCCGCTGGACATCGCCAGTCATGGCCCCGTCATCCCCGTCATCGTGATCGACCGCGTGGAAGACGCGCTGCCCCTGGCCGAGGCCCTGCTGGCCGGTGGTGTGAAGGTGCTGGAGGTGACTCTGCGTACCGCAGCGGGCCTGCCCTCCATCGAAGCCATTGCGCGCCACCTGCCAGAAGCGGTGGTGGGCGTGGGCACGGTGCTCAATGCCGACGATGCCCGCCGTGCGAGCGAAGCCGGTGCGCGGTTTGCGGTGAGCCCTGGCTACACCTCGGAAGTGGGTAGTGCCTGCAAGGGCCTGAACCTGCCTTTGCTGCCGGGCGTGTCCACCTCCAGCGAGATCATGATGGCGCTGGCCGACGGGTTCTCGTTCCTCAAGCTTTTCCCGGCCGAGGCCGTGGGCGGCATCCCGCTGCTCAAGTCCTGGGTCAGCCCGTTCAGCCAGATCAGCTTTTGCCCCACGGGCGGCATTACCCCAGCCACGGCATCCAACTACCTGGCGCTGCCCAACGTGCGCTGCGTGGGCGGTTCGTGGCTCACACCCGCCGATGCGGTGAAGTCTGGCGACTGGGCGCGCATTACCCAACTGGCCAAAGACGCCCAGGCGTTGCGCGAATCGGTGTGATGCCTGCGTTGTGATATACGGAGAAATAGCCGCTAGCGCTTATGTAGCAAGCGCTAGCAGCTATCAAATTTGAAGTGCTTTGTTGATCAGCCTGAGGCTGATAGACCCGTTCACTGAGCGCAGTTGATGCGCCGTGCAGGTTTTGACAAACCTGTCCTGAGCTTGTTGAGGGCTCAACCCGAACAGATATTTCAAGTTCCACCAGTCAGGCTCCATAGCCCTTGGTGTGGATATGGGGGCTTATCTTGGCGTCATGCCGAACGCCGCCCGGTCAAGCCAGATCACGCCGCAAGCGCCCATATGAAAAAACCCCGCCGGTCTCGCAACCTGCGGGGTTTTTGCCATAAGGCGCGGCCTTTATGGCTGCCTTGCCGGATCGTGGCCAGCTTGGCAGCGAAAGGCCGTAGGCATTACATGCCCATGCCGCCCATGCCACCCATGCCACCCATGTCGGGCATGCCAGCAGCAGGTGCGTCGTCCTTTGGAGCCTCAGCCACCATGGCTTCGGTCGTCAGCAGCAGAGATGCCACGGAAGCGGCGTTCTGCAGAGCGGTACGGGTCACCTTGGTGGGGTCCAGGATACCCATTTCGATCATGTCGCCGTAGGTGTCGTTGGCAGCGTTGAAGCCGTAGTTGCCCTCGCCGTTCAGCACTGCGTTCACCACCACCGATGGCTCGCCACCGGCGTTGTAAACGATCTCGCGCAGAGGGGCTTCGATGGCCTTCAGGATCAGCTTCACGCCGGCGTCCTGGTCAGCGTTGTCACCCTTGATCTCGCCAGCCGCTTGGCGTGCGCGCAGCAGGGCCACGCCACCACCGGCCACGATGCCTTCTTCCACAGCAGCGCGGGTCGCGTGCAGGGCGTCTTCCACGCGGGCCTTCTTTTCCTTCATTTCGACTTCGGTCGCAGCGCCGACCTTGATCACTGCCACGCCGCCGGCCAGCTTGGCCACGCGCTCTTGCAGCTTTTCACGGTCGTAGTCGCTGGTCGCTTCTTCGATCTGGATGCGGATTTGCTTCACGCGGGCTTCGATGTCGGCAGCGGCACCAGCACCGTCGATGATGATGGTGTTTTCCTTGCCCACTTCGATACGCTTGGCTTGGCCCAGGTCGGCCAGGGTCACCTTCTCCAGGCTCAGGCCTACTTCTTCGGCGATGACCTTGCCGCCTGTCAGGATGGCGATGTCTTCCAGCATGGCCTTGCGACGGTCGCCGAAGCCAGGAGCCTTGACAGCCACAACCTTCAGGATGCCGCGAATGGTGTTGACCACCAGCGTAGCCAGGGCTTCGCCTTCGACTTCTTCAGCAATGATCAGCAGGGGACGGCCAGCCTTGGCAACTTGCTCCAGTGTGGGCAGCAGGTCGCGGATGTTGCTGATCTTCTTATCGAACAGCAGCACGAAGGGGTTGTCCAGCAGAGCAGCTTGCTTTTCTGGGTTGTTGATGAAGTAGGGCGACAGGTAGCCGCGGTCAAACTGCATGCCTTCCACAACATCCAGCTCGTTTTGCAGCGACTTGCCGTCTTCCACGGTGATCACGCCTTCCTTGCCGACCTTGTCCATGGCGTCAGCAATGATCTGGCCGATGGAAGCGTCAGAGTTGGCGGAGATCGAACCCACTTGGGCGATTTCCTTGGAAGTGGTGGTGGGCTTGGAAGCCTTCTTCAGCTCTTCCACCAGGGCAGCCACGGCCTTGTCGATACCGCGCTTCAGATCCATGGGGTTCAGACCTGCGGCCACGTACTTGGAGCCTTCGCGCACGATGGCTTGGGCCAGCACGGTAGCGGTGGTGGTGCCGTCACCAGCGTTGTCGCTGGTCTTGGAGGCCACTTCCTTCACGAGCTGGGCGCCCATGTTCTGCAGCTTGTCCTTCAGTTCGATTTCCTTGGCCACGGACACACCGTCCTTGGTCACGGTAGGGGCGCCGAACGAGCGCTCCAGCACCACGTTGCGGCCCTTGGGGCCCAGAGTCACCTTGACCGCATTGGCCAGGATGTTCACGCCTTCAACCATGCGAGCGCGGGCTTCGCCGCCGAAAACTACGTCTTTTGCTGCCATTTTGGAGCTCCTGAAAATATGATTCAAATTGGCTGCTAGCGCTTATCTGATGAGCGGAAGCAGCTATGAAAAAGTGAGTGAGTCAGAGGGGCGAGAATTACTTCTCGACCACTGCGAACAAATCGTCTTCTTTCATGACCAGCAGCTCATTGCCGTTGACCTTGACGGTCTGGCCCGAGTACTTGCCGAACAGAACGCGGTCACCGACCTTCACGTTCAGGGCGATCACATCACCCTTGTCATTCTTCTTGCCAGGACCCACAGCCAGCACTTCACCTTGGTCAGGCTTCTCAGCGGCGTTGTCAGGAATCACGATGCCGGAAGCCGTCGTGGTTTCGCTTTCGATGCGCTTGACAATCACGCGGTCGTGCAGAGGGCGAAGGTTCATTGCATTGCTCCTGTTTCAATAAAAAGCGGATGTACTCAGCGCCCGAATACCGGGCGCAACCATAAACTGCCATCAGGGAGTGTTAGCACTCGTCTGTGGTGAGTGCTAATGATAGGGCTGTCTGTGTCGATTTCAAGACACCGAACTGTGGCGAGGGCTAAATTTCTTTGCGGCTTGATACCTAAAAACAGTCAATAGCCTATGTCTGGCAATGCCAGGTAGCTACCAAAAAGATAGCGAGCCACAGTAGGGCGCTTTTCCTGGACGCGTTCGTTGTCAAGGCAACGGACACTCCAAGGCACTCAGAACCATTTTCACTATCACCTCTTCCGCCTTCTCAAAATCCTTGTCCGTCAGCGCTGGCTTGCCCAGCAGCAGGGCAAACTGGGCTTCCTGGTCGGCGTATGCCTGCGTGACGGACCAGATGATGAACATGAGGTGGGTGAAGTTGACGCGGGCGATGCGACCCTCTTTGGCCCAGCGTTCAAACGTACGCACTTCGGTTTTGAGCAGGGGGCCGACCCGCTCGGCGATGGCTTGGCCGTAGCGTGGGGCTCCTGCAATCACTTCTTTGGTGAACACCTTGGCACCTTGTGGGTGCTCACGCGAGTAGCGCAGCTTGGCGCGGATGTACTGCCGCAGGGCGGCTTGGGGGTCATCACTATGGGAGAGATCTTCCATGCCCGCCAGCCACTGGTTGAGCACATCGTCCAGCACGCGCTGGTACAGCGCCTCTTTGCTGGGAAAGTAATAGAGCAGGTTGTGGCGGCTGATGCCTGCGGCGGCGGCAATGTTCTCCAGCGAAGCGCCTTCGAATCCGAACTGGGAAAAGTGGCTTTCGGCCTCCTTCAGGATGCCTTGCTCCTTGAGCAGGCGGGAGGGCTTTGGGGGGCGCGCGGCGGGCTCTGATGAAGTAGCCGGGGTGGTGCGGTCGCTCTTGCGAGCGGGCGAGGCGGAGGGCTTGGAGGGCTTTCTTGTGGCTGTCATTGCACCATTGTGGAACAAGCTGTAACCCCAAAACCTGGCATGCGGTTTGCTGTAGGGATTTTACCAATTGGTAAATTTTTACCAGTAAGTAAATTGACCACAAGCCGAGCACCGTGTGGACCACCCGCAGGCATCGGCACAACGACCGAGGACCACGATGAACCCTCTGGAAATTGCCAACGCTGGCGCGCGGGGCTACGCCGCGTCGCTGGGTCATGTTGCCTTGCAGCACATGGCTGGCTTGAGCCTCTTTGGCCAGGCTCCTGCCGTCCGCCCAAACCACCCCCACCCACATCCCCACTTTCCGGAGGAATCCTGATGGACACCCCTGCAAGCCGCGCTTGCGGCATTCATGCTGCGCGTCTGAATCTCGCTGACTACGCCGTCAACTTTGGTGATGCCCACCCGCCGCTGAACCGGGCGCAGGCGCTGATCGAGGCGGAGCGTTGCTACTACTGCCATGACGCGCCCTGCGCTACCGCGTGTCCCACGGGGATCGACATTCCCTCGTTCATTCATCGCATCGCGCAGGACAACAACCGCGGTGCAGCGCGGGCTATTCTGGAAGCCAACCCGCTGGGGGGCATGTGCGCACGGGTTTGCCCCACCGAGGTGCTGTGCGAGCAGGCCTGCGTACGCAACACCAATGAAGACAAGCCGGTAGAGATTGGTGCACTGCAGCGCTACGCCACCGATGCCTTTTTTGCACGCCCCGGCGCGCCGCTGTTCCAGCGTGCTGCGCCCACGGGCAAGCGTGTGGCGGTGGTGGGCGCGGGCCCCGCAGGGCTGGCCTGCGCACATGGGCTGGCGGTGCGTGGACACGATGTGGTGCTGCTGGAAGCGCGCTCCAAGCTGGGCGGTCTGAATGAATACGGCCTTGCCAGCTACAAGACCACAAATGACTTTGCCCAGAAGGAGGTGCAGTGGCTGCTCTCCATCGGCGGTATTGAAGTGCGTACTGGGCAGCAACTGGGGCGCGACTTCACGCTCGACAGCTTGCTGGCCAGCTATGACGCGGTCTTCCTGGGGCTGGGCCTGCAGGGCGTCAACGCGTTGGGCATTGCCGAGCCGCAGGCGCAAGGGTTGCGCAATGCGGTGGACTTCATTGCCGAGCTGCGCCAGAGCACGGATCTTTCCGCCTTGCCCGTCGGGCGACGCGTGGTGGTGATTGGCGGAGGCATGACAGCGGTGGACGCCGCGGTGCAGTCGCGCAAGCTGGGCGCTGAAGAGGTGACCATCGTCTACCGCCGGGGGGCAGATGCAATGTCTGCATCGACGGTGGAGCAGCAATGGGCGCAAACCAACGGTGTGACCATTCGCCACTGGGCAGCGCCTAAAGAGGTGCTGTGCGAAAACGGTGCAGTGACCGGCATGCGCTTTGCCGTGACTGCGCCAGACGCCTCTGGCAAGTTGACCGAGACCGGGGAGTTTTTCACCCTGGCCGCCGACATGGTGCTCAAGGCCATTGGGCAGACCTATGTGGCAGAGCCTGCAGGCAAGGCGATCACTCTGGAGGCGGGGCGCATTTGCACGGATGAAGCAGGCCGCACCAGCGTGGCGCGTGTGTGGGCCGGTGGTGACTGCCGCGCAGGCGGGCGAGACCTGACGGTGGAGGCGGTGGAGCACGGCAAGGTGGCCGCCATCTCCATCCATGAAGCGCTGACTGCTCCTGTGGCCATGGCGGCCTGAAGCACTGGCGACACCACCCACATCCACGAACACAAGGGAGCCTCCCATGGCAGACATTCGCAGCAATTTTTTGGGCATCCACAGCCCCAACCCCTTCTGGCTGGCCTCCGCGCCGCCTACCGACAAAGAGATCAACGTGACCCGCGCCTTTGAGGCAGGTTGGGGTGGCGTGGTGTGGAAGACACTGGGTGAAGACCCACCGGTCGTCAACGTCAGTGGCCCGCGCTACTCCACGCTCATGTCGCAAGACCGCCGCGTGATCGGCCTGAACAACATCGAGCTGATCACCGATCGCCCCCTTCAGACCAACCTGGAAGAGATTGCACGCGTCAAGCGCAACTGGCCCGACCGCGCCATGATCGTCTCGCTCATGGTGCCTTGCGTGGAAGAAAGCTGGAAGCGCATCCTGCCCATGGTGGAAGACACCGGTGCCGATGGCATTGAGCTGAACTTCGGCTGCCCGCACGGGATGAGCGAGCGCGGCATGGGTGCCGCCGTAGGGCAGGTGCCCGAATACATCCAGATGGTGACGGCCTGGTGCAAGCACTACAGCAAGCTGCCGGTGATCGTGAAGCTCACGCCCAACATCACCGACGTGCGTCACCCGGCGCGTGCGGCCAAGGCGGGCGGGGCCGATGCGGTGTCGCTCATCAACACCATCAACTCCATCATGGGCGTGGACCTGGACCGCATGGTGATGAGCCCGAGCACCGACGGCTGGGGCTCGCACGGCGGCTACTGCGGCCCAGCCGTCAAGCCCATTGCGCTGAACATGGTGGCCGAGATCGCGCGAGACGCGCAGACCGCCGGGCTGCCCATCAGCGGCATTGGCGGGGTGACCACCTGGCGCGATGCGGCTGAGTACATCGCGCTGGGCTGCGGCACGGTGCAGGTGTGCACCGCCGCCATGGTCTATGGTTTCAAGATCGTGCAGGACATGTGCGACGGCTTGTCCAACTTCATGGACGAGCACGGCTATGCCACGCTCGACGACTTTAAGGGCCAGGCCGTACCCACTGTGAAGGACTGGAAAAACCTGAACCTCAACCACGTGGATAAGGCCGTCATCAACCAGGACGCCTGCATCCAGTGCGGCCGCTGCCATGTGGTGTGCGAAGACACATCGCATCAGGCCATCACCTTCAGCAAGGAAGGCGGTGTGCGCAAGTTTGAGGTGAATGAGGCCGAGTGCGTGGGTTGCAACCTGTGCGTGTCGATCTGCCCTGTGCCCGAGTGCATCACCATGCGCAGCCTGGAGCCGGGCGAGGTGGACCAGCGCACCGGAACCCCCGTGTCTGCCGAGTACGCGAACTGGACGACACACCCCAACAACCCGCAGCGCGTGGCCGCTTGATCTGGCTCGAAGATGTGCAGCGGAAGGGCCTGCTGTGAGGACTTTTCTCCGTTCTCTCGGGTGTGCTTCTTGCGTCGCAACGTCTGGCCCCAAGGCTTCCTTGCCCGGCGCTGGTGCATGTCCCCTGCGTTGGGCAATGCATTGGCCGGGATGTGTGCAATACCGATGAGGTTTCTGACAGGAGTACCGGAATGATGAACAGTTCCAGTGGCACCGCTTCCATGGGCGTGCCCGCGTCTGCATCCAGCGACCAGACGCTGGCCAACGAAGACCTGCTACCCACCACCGCAGCCCAGCGCCATTGGGGCTGGAAGGACTTTGCGGCCCTGTGGGTGGGCATGGTGGTTTGCGTGCCCACCTACACCATGGCCAGCTCGATGCTGGACCAGGGATTTTCCTGGCAAATGGCGGTATGGCTGGTGTTTGTGGCCAACTGCATTGTGCTGGTGCCCATGCTGCTGATCGGGCGTGTGGGGCCCAAGCACGGCATTCCTTTCCCCGTGCTGGCGCGGGCCTCGTTTGGTGTCAAAGGGGCCAACCTGCCTGCGGTGCTGCGCGGGCTGGTGGCTTGCGGATGGTTCTCCATCAACTGCTACTTTGGTGCCCTGGCACTGCACGGGTTTCTCAACATCCTTGGCATGGGGCTGGCGGGGCCTGCGCAGGGCGAGACCATCAGCACCTCGCAGTTCGTGTGCTTCCTTGCCTTCTGGGCGGTGCACATCTGGTTCATCTGGAAGGGGCCTGAATCCATCCGCAAACTGGAAGTGATTGCCGCGCCGTTGATGATTGCAGCGTCTGTGCTTCTGGTGGTGGTGCTGATGGTGAAGGTGCCCTCAGGCCAGCTGTTCAACCTGCCCGCCAAGGTGGTGGAGGGTGGCCCCAAAACCTGGGCAGCCCTGACCGGGCTTGTGGGCTTCTGGGCCACGCTGGCGCTCAACATTCCTGACTTCACCCGTTTCGCCAAGTCGCAAAAAGACCAGGTGCTGGGCCAGGCTGTAGGCTTGCCCATTCCCATGGCGCTGTTCTCCATGGTGGGGGTGATTGGCTTCTCGGCTTCGGCCATTCTGTATGGCAAGGCGCAGCTGTTCCCGGATGGCCTGCTCACGCAGATGGGCAGTGTGGCTTCCGGCCTGGGGCTGCTGGTGATCTTGCTGGCCAACCTCACCACCAATGTGGCTGCCAACCTGGTGTCTCCCTCGTATGACTTCAGCCAGTGCGCGCCTAGCAAGGTGAGTTTTCGCATGGGTGGGCTGATTGCTGCGCTGATCGGCCTGGTATTCATGCCCTGGAAGTTGCTCGCCACCTCGGGCGGCTATCTGTTCACCTGGCTGGGCGGCTACGGCACGCTGCTGGGGGCGATTGCGGGCGTGCTGCTGGTGGACTACTACCTGGTGCGCAAGACGGAGCTGAAGGTCAACGACCTGTACCGCCGGGGCGGTGAGTACGAGTACAGCAACGGCTGGAATGTGCATGCCCTTGTGGGCTTCTTCCTTGGCGTGTTGCCTTGCCTGCCTGGCTACCTTGCCGTGTCGGGCGTCATCGACAAGGCCTCTGTGCCGGGGCTGCTGCTGGGTCTGTTCGACTTTGGCTGGTTCTTCAGTTTGGCCGTGTCGGGCACCTATTACTACCTGACGGCCAAGAAGCGCTGAGCGCGGGCAACCCCCTTTATCTCTAACTCCCTCCAAATCACTCCAACCCACAAGGAGACTCCATGAGCCAAGCCCTGCTGATCCGTGGTGGCACCGTGGTCAACGCCGACTGCGAAACCCGTGCCGATGTGTTGTGCGTCAATGGCACCATTGCCGCCGTGGGCTCGCAGGCCGCGGCCCAGGCCCCTGCAGGTGCGCAGGTGCTTGACGCCAGCGGCCAGTACGTGCTGCCCGGCGGCATCGACCCGCACACCCACATGCAGCTGCCGTTCATGGGCACCGTCACCATGGATGACTTCTTCACCGGCACGGCCGCCGCGCTGGCGGGGGGCACCACGAGCATCATCGACTTCGTGATCCCCGACCCGCAGGAGCCGCTGATGGACGCCTACCGCAAGTGGCGCGGCTGGGCCGAAAAATCGGCGGCCGACTATTCCTTCCACGTCGCCGTCACTTGGTGGAGCGAGCAGGTGCGTGCCGACATGGGCACGCTGGTGCAGGAGGAGGGCGTGAACAGCTTCAAGCACTTCATGGCCTACAAGAACGCCATCATGTGCGATGACGAAACGCTGGTGAACAGCTTCAAGCGCGCACTCGAACTCGGGGCCATGCCCACGGTGCATGCCGAAAACGGCGAGCTGGTCTACCTGCTGCAGCAGGAGGTCGCCAAGATGGGCATCACCGGCCCCGAGGGCCACCCGCTCTCGCGCCCGCCCATGGTCGAGGCCGAGGCTGCCAACCGCGCCATCGCGATTGCCGATGTACTGGGCGTGCCCATCTACGTGGTGCACGTGAGCTGCATGGAATCGGCCGACGCCATTGCCCGTGCCCGCGCACGTGGCCAGCGTGTGTACGGCGAGGTGCTGGCGGGGCACCTGCTGGTGGACGACAGCGTGTACCGCGACCCCGACTTTGCCAAAGCCGCCGCCTATGTGATGAGCCCACCCTTCCGTCCCAAGGGTCACCAGGAGGCGCTGTGGCGCGGCCTGCAGTCGGGCCAGCTGCACACCACGGCGACGGACCACTGCACCTTCTGCGCCGCGCAAAAGGCCATGGGCAAAGAGAACTTTGCCAAGATCCCCAACGGCACCGGCGGCGTGGAAGAGCGCATGGCCGCGTTGTGGGACGGCGGCGTAAACACCGGGCGCCTCACGCCCAGCGAGTTCGTGGCCATCACGTCGGCCAACGCCGCCAAGCTGTTCAACATCTACCCGCGCAAGGGTTTCATTGGCGAAGGTGCAGATGCCGATCTGGTGCTGTGGGACCCACAAGGCACCAAGACCTTCTCGGCCAAGACGCAGTTCAGCAAGGGCGACTTCAACATCTTTGAAGGCCGTACCGTGCGCGGCATCCCCAGCCACACCGTCAGCCAGGGCCGCGTGGTGTTTGCCAACGGCGACCTGCGCGCCGAGCAGGGCAAGGGCCGCTACATCAAGCGCCCCGCGTTTGGTGCCAACTTCCAAGCGGTGCAGAAGCGCGCGCAGGACCTGGCCCCCACCGCAGTGGCGCGCTAACCGCTGCAATGCATCCGGAGAACACTATGGACACCCAAGTCAAACCCAACATCGAGAACCTGCGCATCAACGGCCAGCGCCTGTGGGATTCGCTCATGGAGCTGGCGCAAATCGGCGGCACCCCCAAGGGGGGCGTGTGCCGCCTGACGCTCACGGACCTGGACAAGCAGGGCCGCGATCTCGTTTTGGGCTGGGCCCGCGAAGCGGGTATGAGCGTCACCATCGACAAGATCGGCAACGCCTTCATGCGCCGCCCCGGCCGCAACAACAGCCTGCCGCCCATCATGACGGGCAGCCACATCGACACCCAGCCCACGGGCGGCAAGTTTGACGGCAACTACGGCGTGCTCGCGGGCATCGAGGTGGTGCGCACGCTCAACGACCATGGCATCGAAACGGAAGCGCCCATTGAGGTGGCGTTCTGGACCAACGAAGAAGGATCGCGCTTTGTGCCCGTGATGATGGGCTCGGGCGTGTTTGCCAAAGCCTTCACGCTGGAGCACGCTTATGCCGCCACCGACACCGAAGGCAAGACGGTGAAGGGCGAGCTGGAGCGCATCGGCTACATCGGCGACCAGGAGCCCGGTGACCACCCCATCGGCGCCTACTTTGAGACCCACATCGAGCAAGGCCCGGTGCTGGAGGACAACGACAAGACCATTGGCGTGGTGGAAGGCGTGCTCGGCATCCGCTGGTTTGACTGCACCGTGATCGGCATGGAAGCCCACGCAGGCCCCACGCCCATGGGGCTGCGCAAGGACGCGATGCTGGCCGCCACGCGCATCATGCAAGACGTGGTGGCAGCCGCCCACCGCCACCCGCCGCACGGCCGGGGCACCGTGGGCATGGTGCAGGTGTTCCCCAACAGCCGCAATGTGATTCCGGGCCGGGTCAAGTTCAGCATTGACCTGCGCAACAGCACCGACGCGCTGGTGGACCAGATGGCCGCCGAGGTCAAAGCCTTTGCCGACCAGGTGGCCAAGGAGCACGGCGTGCAGGTGCAGATTGATCTGGTCTCCAGCTACCCTGCGCAGCAGTTCCATGCTGAATGCGTAGAGGCAGTGGGCCGGGCGGCTGCCAAGCTGGGCTACAGCCACATGCCTGCTGTGTCGGGCGCGGGGCACGACGCTGTGTACATGGCCAAGCTTGCGCCCAGCGGCATGATCTTCATCCCCTGCAAGGACGGCATCAGCCACAACGAGATCGAGGATGCCAGCCCCGAGCACATCACCGCCGGGTGCAACGTGCTGCTGCATGCGATGCTGGAGCGTGCGGGCGCTGCTTGAGCGTCGTCTGAGTTTGCTCTGCTTTTGATAGCTGCTTGCGCTTTACAGACGGGCGCAAGCGCTGCTTTTATCTCTGGGTGCGTGCGCAGACTTAGCCCACACCGTGCGAATTGACATGTTGTTCACTTTCTTGCCCGTCGCGAGGGGCTGAAGGTGGCCGCCTTGATCACCAGGACTGCGTAGGTAGTGGTCCTCTGTGGTGGTCAAAAAGTGCATGGAAAAATCCGCGACTTATGAGAGTATGTAAGAGCCTGTAACCAGGTTCATTCCTCTCCCGCCTGTTTTTCCCCGCGTTTTCTCCATGCCCCGTCTGCTCTGTCTGTCTGCCTTGCCAGGTGTCTTTGTCTTTGCCCACCTGCCTGGCGGGCTGGCATGAAGGCGCTCGGGATGTCGTTTCCTCTTCCCGCCCAGTCAGAGCCAGTATCTGACGTCGCAGAGCTGGACAACCTGGCAGAGCGCACGCGCCGCTATGCCGCGCTCGACTGGATCTCTCGCCCCGTGTGGGTTTTTGATATTGACCACAAGCGGGTGTATTGGGCCAATGCCGCTGCGCTGTCGGTGTGGAATGCGCTGACCTTGCAGGAGCTTTGCACGCGGGACATGGGCCGAGACATGTCCGATTCCGTAGCGCAGCGCTTGGTCCAGTACCAAAGCGATTTCATCGCCAAGGGCGCCCAGTTCAACGAGCAGTGGACGGTGTACCCCGCCGGGGTGCCGGTGTCGCTCAACGTGCGCTTCAGTGGCCACCGCTTGCCGGATGGGCGCATGTGCATGCTGTGCGAGGCCGAGCCCGTGGGCAGTGTGGCTCCGGCATCCCTGCGCTCGGTCGAGGCGCTGCTGCACACCGCAGTCATGATCACCCTGTACGGCCAGGATGGGCACGCTCTCTATCGCAACCCCGCAGCCCGTGCGGCAGT
This sequence comes from Acidovorax sp. DW039, assembly GCF_037101375.1. Lineage (NCBI taxonomy): Bacteria > Pseudomonadati > Pseudomonadota > Betaproteobacteria > Burkholderiales > Comamonadaceae > Acidovorax > Acidovorax sp. DW039. The sequence goes on from NZ_AP029019.1 coordinate 1,033,860, forward strand.
CTGCAACCCCGATGAGCGCCTGGAAGAGCGAGTGGGAGATGCAGCAGCCTATGCGCAGCTGTGCTCCAGCCTGCAAGAGCGTGGCGTGGGCACCCTTACCTTGTCGGTGGCCACCCCGGCAGGCCGCCGCTGGCACGAGCTTTCGGCCCGCCAGTGCCGTGATGCTGTCACTGGCCAGGACGCACTGCTGGTGAGCGAGGCCGACATCAGCGCCATCAAGCGCACCGAGGAGCGCGCCAACTTCCAGGCCTTGCACGATGCCCTGACCGGCTTGCCCAACCGCACGCATTTCATGCAGCGGTTCTCATGGGCGGTGTCGCAAGCTCAGGCCCAGGGGCAGGAGGTGGCCCTGCTGTTCATTGATCTGGACCACTTCAAGGATGTGAACGACACACTGGGCCACGCCGCGGGCGACCAGTTGCTGGTGACCATGGCCCAGCGCCTGCGCCACGCCAAGCATGGCAACGATGTGGTGGCCCGTTGGGGTGGTGACGAGTTTCTGGTGCTGGTCATGTCGCCCAACATCCGGGACGATCTGGCCGCCCTGCACGAACGCATTTCTTTTGCCGTGTCCACGCCGGTTCGCGTTGCCGATTCCGATGTGCGCGTCACCCCCAGCATCGGCGTAGCCTTGTATCCGCGCGATGGGGACACCATCGAGATCCTGCTGCGTAACGCAGACTTGGCCATGTACGCAGCCAAAGAGCGGGGGCGCGACACACTGGCCTTTTTTGACGAGCAGATGGCCCAGACCGTGCGCAGCCGCACCGAGCTGGAAGCCGAGTTGCGCCACGCGCTGGAACGCCAGCAGTTTGAAGTGTTCTACCAGCCGCGGGTGGATGCCGCCACCAACACCATCATGGCGGTGGAAGCCCTGGTGCGCTGGCAGCACCCGCGCCTGGGCGTGGTGTCGCCAGAGCATTTCATCCCCTTGTGCGAGAGCACTGGCCTGATCCGGCAACTGGGGTTGTGGGTGTTTGCGCGTGCGGCGCAGCAGCAGGTGGCGTGGGCGGCGCAGGGTTTTGATCTGATGGTGTCAGTCAATCTCTCGGCCCGCCAGTTCATGCACCCCGAACTGCTGAACGACCTGCAGCGCGCCCTGCAGCAGGCCGGTGCAGACCCTTCGCGGCTGGAGGTGGAAATCACCGAATCCATGCTGCTGGGGCACGACCCGCGCCAACTGGAGCTGGTGAAGGCCATCACGGCCATGGGGCTGTCGATTGCGCTGGACGACTTTGGCACCGGGTATTCCAACCTTGCTTACCTGCAGCGCTTTCCCATCCACACCCTCAAGATCGACAAGACCTTCATCCAGGGCTCGGACGCCAACCGCTCCCTTGCTGCGCTGATCGTGCAGATCTGCAAGCTGATGAAGCTCACCGCCGTGGCTGAAGGCGTGGAGACGCAGGAGCAGCTGGACTGGCTCGTCCAGCACGGCATCGACCAGTACCAGGGCTATCTGTATTCGCGGCCCTTGCCGGTGGATGAGTTCACGGCCTGGCTGCGTCAAGAGGTGCAATAAAGGCCTGTTCACAGGCGGCTTGCTTGGCTGAAAAAGTCTTTTCGCCTCGCAGCCGGACCTCGGTGATGGAAAGTGTTTTATTTCGGCCTTCGAAAACAGCCGGAGTGTGGGTGCTTACCATGTGTTGACGATTTCTGCGTGTATCGTGTTGTAACTTCTGCATATTGATCGAGGTCACGCAAACATGAAATTGAAAACGCGAATTCTCTGGCTTTGCGCGGCCACCCTGCTGGGGCTGGTGGTGTTGTCTGCCGTGGCGGCCACCACGTTGTACCGATCCATGATGGCTGAGCGACGCGCGCAGTTGTCCAACCTGGTCGTGCTGGCCCACGCTGCAGCCCAGAAGGCGTATGACAAGGAAAAGAGCGGAGCCTTGTCGCGCGATGCCGCCCTCCAGGAAGCCAAAAGCGCCATCGGCAGCTTTGTGGAAAAGGACAAGTATTTCTTTGTGCGCGGCTACTCGGACGATGTGAACTACGTTCACCCCAACCCCAAGCGCATTGGCATCGTGGATGAAAAGGGCGGCAAAGAGGCGGGTGTGCGCTATCGCGCTTCCTTGCAGGGCACCACGGTGGGTTTCGTCACTGCGCCTGGCACCCGGCCCGGGGCCAAGGAGCCTGTCGACAAGCTGTACGCCGTGATCAAGTTTGAACCTTGGGACTGGATCATCGGCTTCGGCGACTATGTGGATGACATTGAAACTGCCTTCTGGCGCAACACGGCCATTCTGCTTTCCATCGGCGCCGTGTTGATGCTGGTGATTGCCATGATGGCCTGGCAGATGCTGCGCACCTTGGTCCACCAGCTGGGTGGCGAGCCGCAATACGCCGCCGAGGTGGTCAGCCAGATTGCAGATGGCAACCTGGCCGTGGATGTGCAGACCTTGCCGGGCGATAGCACCAGCATTCTTCATGCGATTCGCACCATGCGCGACAACCTGGCGCATCTGGTGGGCCAGGTGCGCGACAGTACCGATTCGATTACGACGGCTTCTGCTGAAATTGCAGCAGGCAACAGCGATCTGTCTGCCCGCACCGAATCCCAAGCCAGCGCCTTGCAGCAGACAGCCGCCTCCATGGAGCAGCTCACATCCACCGTGCAGCAGAACGCTGCCAACGCCCGACAGGCCGATGAGCTGGCACGCGCCGCTTCAGACATGGCCGTGCGGGGCGGTGAGGTCGTGCACGAAGTGGTGGGCACGATGGACTCCATCGAGCAGTCTTCCCGCAAGATTGTGGACATCATCAGCGTGATTGACGGCATTGCCTTCCAGACCAATATCCTGGCCTTGAACGCTGCGGTGGAAGCTGCGCGGGCCGGTGAGCAAGGGCGGGGCTTTGCGGTGGTGGCGAGCGAAGTGCGTGGCCTGGCACAGCGCAGTGCAGAGGCCGCCAAGGAGATCAAGGCACTGATCGATGACTCCGTGGCCAAGGTCGGCGTGGGCACGCAGCTGGTGGAGCGCGCAGGCACCACCATGGGCGAAGTGGTCAATGGCGTCAAGAGCGTGACGGCCATGGTGGCGCAGATCAGTGCCGCCAGCAGCGAACAAAGTGCAGGCATTGCCCAAGTGAACCAGGCAGTCACGCAAATGGACCAGGGCACGCAGCAGAACGCCGCGCTGGTGGAAGAGGCCCTGGCCGCAGCACAGTCATTGAGCCAGCAGGCTGTGGCGTTGTCTCAGGTGGTGAGCAAGTTCAGAGTGGCGTGAGCTGGGTCTCCTTTCCCCAGCCTCGCCCTTTGCTACCGCGCTGATGCAAGCGCGGGCGTCAGTTTCAAAAAGTGGTCCAGCATGTGGAAGTGGTCTTCAAAGAATTCCTCCTCCATGCCCGCCAGCTGGTCGATACGTGTCCACTGCACCAGCGCCGCATCGTCATCGGCCTGCACCACGGGGAAGGGTGCATTCCCCAGATCAAAGTAGTGTGCATGCGTCAGCGTGCGGCCACGCTGGCTGCGGTCGGGGTGGTCGAACACGGCCACAGACTGCAGCGCGGCGCGCATGGCGGCTTCGGGCAGATGGCAGTGGGTTTCTTCCACCAACTCGCGCAGGCAGGATTGCCACACGGTTTCGCGCTGCTCGATAAAGCCGCCGGGCACGGCCAACTGGCCCTTGCCAGGGGCATGAGCGCGTCGGATGAGCAGCACATGGTTTTGGCAGCGCAGCACTGCATCCACGGTGACGAACACCGGCGGGTAGGGGGCCTTGGCCCAGGCTTCGCGGTAGCCGCGCAGCATGCGCCACTCTTGCTGCAGCGCGGGGTAGTGGGCGGTGTGGGCAAAGGCCTGCAGCGCAGCCAAGGTGCTGGCCGGGATCTCTGCGGCCAGCGGCGCCAGGGCGGTGGTCACGGTGTCGGGCGTGGCGCCAAAGTAGGCGTCGCGGATGGTGGTGGCGTCCATGCTGCCCTGGCGCGGCAGATCAATGAGGGACCAGCCGGGGAAGGCGCGCAGGTAGCTGCTGGTGGCGTCCTTGAAGTGGCCCACCAGCGCGATGCGTGCCCCAGCCTGCGTGCGCTCGGCCACGCCTGCGCGCACGGCCTGCACCCACACGGCTTCGTTGTAGTAGTCGCGCACGGGCATCACCTGCACGCGTGCACGGTCGGCTTCGGGCAAGGCCTGCAACAGCATGGCTTCGCGCTCTTGCCAGGTGAAGGGGTTCTTGGGCGAACGGGCCTGCCACGCAGATCCGACCACGACGATGACCTGCGGTGCCTGACGCAGCGCCTCTTGCAGCAGGGCGATGTGACCGCTGTGCACGGGTTCAAAACGGCCAATGAGAAGGGCGGTGTCGTGCATGGGTCTCCAGTGCTTTATGGGTATTTTTAGGCTCTAGCGCTTATCTATCAAGCGCGGGTAGCTACGATTTTAGTAGTGATTGCCTTTAGGGAAGGGGCGCGCCGATGGGTACCGGCGCGGCCCCCACCAGCGGACGCCGCGCAAGGGCCTGAGCTGGCCGCGCCGCCCCGCCGCGCTGGCGTCGTCCCCCTTCCCACGCGCAGCGTGAGAGAAGGGGGAAGCCGCAAAGCGGCTCAGGGGGTTGTCACACATACCGTGCCGCTATCGGCATCTGTCGCCCGCTGCCAAAGGCTCTTGGGCGCACACGCACGATGGGTGGGGCCTGGCGGCGCTTGTATTCGTTGCGGGCCACCATGCTGCGTACGCGTTGCACCAGCGCGCGGCCGGCCTCGTCGCTCTCCAGCTGTGCCACGAAGGCGCGCGCCGCTGCGTGTTCGGGGGTAGACAGGCGCTCGCCTTCAATCACCAGCTTGAGCACTTCGTCCAGCACCGGGTAGGGCGGCAGGCTGTCCACATCGCGCTGGCCGGGGGCCAGTTCGGCAGAGGGTTCTTTGTCGATGATGGCCTGCGGAATCAGCTCGCGCCCGGCGTGGGCGTTGACGTGGCGCGACAGGGCAAACACCTCGGTCTTGTACAAATCGCCAATCAGGCCCAGCCCGCCGTTGGTGTCGCCATACAGCGTGCAGTAGCCCACCGCAATCTCGCTCTTGTTGCCCGTGGTGAGCAGCAGGTGGCCGAAGGCGTTGGAGTATTCCATCAGCACCGTGCCGCGAATGCGGGCCTGCAGGTTTTCGAGCGGCAGGCCCGCCAGCGGCTGGCCAAAGCTGGCCTCAAACTGCTGTGCGTAGCCTGCCACCAGCTCGGCAATCGGGTGCGTGTGCAATCGCACGCCCAAGTTCTGGCAGAGCTGGGCGGAATCATCGACCGAGCCACTGCTGGAGTAGCGCGAGGGCATGGTCACGCCCACCACGTTGTCCGGGCCCAGGGCTTGTGCGGCCAGCGCCAGCGTGAGTGCACTGTCGATGCCGCCCGAGCTGCCCACCACCACCTGCGTGAAGCCGCAGCGCCGGGCGTAGTCCTTGAGGCCCAGCACGATCTGCTGGCGGTAAAACTCCATGGTGGGGATGCCTTCGGCGGGCACGGGGGCTGGCGCTGCGCCATCAGCGGTGCGGAAGTGGCCGTTGTCAAACTGCAGGGTGCGCACATCCTCCACAAACCGGGCGGCCTCAAACACCACGCCCGCATCGGGCTCTGCGGCAAATGAAGCGCCGTCGTACACCAGCTGGTCGTGCCCACCCACCTGGTTCACATACAGCACGGGCAGGCCGTGGCGGCGCGAGGCTCCGGCAAAAATCTGGTGGCGCTGCTCACGCTTGCCCAGGTGGCTGGGGCTGGCGTTGATGCTCACCACCAGGTCCGGCGCGGCGTCGCGCAGGCGCTCGAACGGGTTGGTGGCGTAGTCGGCGCCGTGGTCGTTCCAGCCGTCCTCACACACCAGCAGGCCCACCTGTGCGTTGCCGATGCGCAGCACCTTGGCTACGTCGGGGCCGGGCTCAAAGTGGCGGCGTTCGTCAAAGATGTTGTACGTGGGCAGCAACTGCTTGGCGTACTGCAGGCGCACGGCGCCGCCTTGCAGCACCAGCAGGCTGTTGTGCAGCTTTTTGCCCGGGCCTTGCGTGGGTGTGGGGGCGCCCACCACCCAGTGCAATTGCGGCAGGGCGGCAGAGGCCTGTTGCAGCGCGGCCATGCCCGCGTCAATGCGCTGCAGAAAGGCCGATTCTTCCAGCAGGTCGCCGGGGTAGTAGCCGCACAGGGACAGTTCGCTGAACACTATGAGGTCGGCCTGCTCGCGGGCCGCTTGCTGCGCGGCAGCCACCATGCGGGCGACATTGCCTTCGATGTCGCCGACGGTGAGGTTGAGTTGGGCAAGGGTGATGCGCAGCATGGTCAGTCCTTTACTTGGAAAACCTGGCGCAGATAGGCCAAGTAAGTCTCATCGTCACACAGCGTCTTGCCGGGCGTGTCCGACAGCTTCGCCACCGGCTGCCCGTTGGCGCGCACGAGCTTCATCACGATGTTCAGGGGCTTGTGGTCCGCACCCATGTCGTTGGTGAGATGGGTGCCAATGCCAAAACCCAGCTGCGTGCGGTCGCCAAAGTGGCGGTAGAGCATCAGGGCGCGCTCCAGGTTGAGCCCGTCAGAGAACACCAGCCGCTTGGTGTGCGCATCAATGCGCAGCTTGGCGTAGTGCGCCAGGGCCTTTTCGCCCCAGGCCACGGGGTCGCCCGAGTCGTGCCGCAGGCCGTCGAACAGCTTGGCAAAGTACAGGTCAAAGTCGGCCAGGAAGGCGTCCATGCCCACGGTGTCGGTCAGCGCAATGCCCAGGTCGCCGCGGTATTCCTGCACCCAGTCTTCGAGCGCGGCTTTTTGAAAGTCGCGCAGGCGCACGCCCAGGGCCTGGTAGCTTTGCAGGTATTCGTGCGCCATGGTGCCTATGGGCACGAGATTCAGGTCGCGCGCCAGCAGCACGTTGCTGGTGCCTTTGAACCACTGCGGCGCCTGTGTGGCAAAGGTCTGCACCACCTCGCGCTGCCAGGCCCCGCTGTAGCGGCGGCGCAGGCCAAAGTCGAACAACTCGAACGGATGCCGCAGCGTGGCCTGCTGGGCCAGGGCCTGTAGTTGCTGCACCTTGGCCGCCAAGCGTTCGCGGCCGCTGGTGAGGGCCTGGGCCACGTCAAAGCGGCGAAAGTACAACTCGTTGACGATGGCCAGCACAAAAATCTCAAAGCCCATCACATGCACCTGCGGCCCCTGCGCCACGATGTGCAACTGCTCGCCTTCGGCCCAGGCGCGGATGAAGCTGCGCTGGAACTGGAAGATGCGCAGAAAGTCCACAAAGTCGCTTTTGATGTAGCGCAGGCTGGCCACGTAGGCCAGTTCGTCCTGTGTGAAGCGCAGCGTGCACAGGTGGTCCAGCGCGGCATTCACCTCGGGCAGCAGCTCGGCCAGCGGGTAGGCGGGTGTGTTGCGGCACACAAAGCGGTATTCGCTTTGCGTTTGCGGGTGGCGGTGCAGCAGCGCCTGCCACATGGTGAACTTGTAGAGGTCGGTGTCGAGCAGGCTGGTGATGACGGGTTGCATGGTGATGCTCACTTATTAATAGCTGCTTGCGCTTGTTGCATAAGCGCTAGAGGCTGATTTGATTCATGTTTGAAAGCTGTGCGCCCGCAGCGCGCATGCCTTCTAGAAACGCCTGGTGCTGCGCCTCGAACCCACCCACGGGGCTCATGCCATCGGTCAGCAGCACGATGCGGCTGGCCTGCCAGAGCGGCTGCAGGCGGGGCAGGTGCTGCACGATGTGCTCGGTGGTCGATCGCACGCAGTGACTGCTGGCCTCGCCCGCAATCAGCAGCACATCGGCCTGGCCCAGTGACTGCAGCAGGGCGGTGTTCAGTGCTGTGCTGTCGTCATCGGCATCGGGCACTTCGGCCTCGATGGCGCTGTAGTGCTCCGTCCAGGGGTTGGTGCCTTTGAACACATTGCGCACCGCACGCTGGCGCTGCAGTTGCCAATCGCCGCAGGCGGCCAGCACATCGGCATGCACGCCGTGGCCCCAGCTGCCTACTTCGCAGTGCACGGGCCACACCATCAGGGTGTAGCGGCCCTGGGCTTCCAGCGCGTCGAGGTATTGCAGCGTGCGCGGCAGGGCGGCGGGGTCGCGCGGCGTGAAGTCGCCCGCACGCACCTGGGCGGCGGTGATGGGGGTGAAGGGCACCACATCAGCCCCCGCGCCGGTCTGCCAGAAGCCGGGGTGGGCGATGTCCAAGCGCTGGTGCGAGTCCAGCGTGACGGTGATGGCGTCGAGCTGGTGGCCTTGCTGGCGAATGAACCGGGCCAGCCGCTGCATGTCGGCATGGGCGCCGGGCACAGGCAGGCTGGGGGCGGTGCGCTGGCCAGTGAGCGTATCCATGGGCTGCCATGCGGCAGGCAGATCGCAAAAGTCGTTTTGAGGGTCAATCACCAGCAGCTGGATGTTGCGGGGCATGGTCTTCTCCTGATTGGTTGACGCCAGTGTAAGGTAGTTAGTACAAAAAATAAACTAACTAAGTTGCAAGTGTTTGTATGGAAAGAAGGATTTGGTCCATTGATTCCAACAACGCAGCAGCCAGTTTGTTTAAGTTTGTGACAAACTTAGGCTTATGACTCCCGCTGCCAACCCCGCTGTGATCTGTACTGTGGACGTGGTCCTGCTCACGCTGGTGCAGGACACGTTGCACGCAGCGCTGCTGCGCCGCGACAAAGCCCCGTTTGCCGGGGCGCTGGCGCTTCCGGGCGGGTATATCCACGCGCAGGAGGATGCAGACACCCAGGCCAGCGCTGCGCGCGTGCTGCGCGAGAAGTCGGGTCTGCAAAGCCCTTATCTGGAGCAGCTTGCCACCTTCTCCGGCCCCGTGCGCGACCCCCGTGGCTGGTCGCTGGCCGTGGCGTATTGCGCTCTGGTGCCTGCGGCTTTGCTGGAAGGTGGAGCGCTGGAACTGGTGCCTGTGTCTGCCTTGCCTCCCTTGCCCTTTGACCACCGGGCGATGGTGGAGGCGGCGGTGACCCGGGTGCGCAACAAGAGCCAATACTCGTCCATGCCTGTGTATCTGTGTGCCGAGCCGTTCACGCTGCCCCAGCTGCAGTCGGTGTACGAAGCGGTGCTGGGCGAGCCGCTGAACAAGGTGAGCTTTCGCCGCAAGATGGAAGAGCTGGGCATGCTGGAGCCTATGCCTGGGGCCATGCAAACCGGTGCAGCGCACCGGCCTGCGCAGATGTACCGACTCAAACCGGCTTTTCGTTGCAGTTTGTCTACAAGCCTTCGCGGTCTCTGAACAGCCTGCCTCTGTGTGACCCGCAGGTGGCGGGGTGTTTGCAGAATTTTGGTGGACTTGCCAAAACGAATCTGGCACAAACGCGCCCACGGATTGCCATGAACAGGCTCGGCCATTGCGAGTGAGCCTGCGCTTCCGTCACCAAAACGCGCTGCTGTCATGGTGCTGCGGCTGCGTACCCATCATTGAATATGTTGCGGCCTGGGGGCTGCGATGCAGGAGCGTGGATGTCGATAAGGCTCAAATTCAACCTGGTACTGGCCGTCGTGCTGTTGCTGGCGGCTGTGGGGGCCGGGTATTACGTGCATGGTTTTCTGCAGAAGGCTGCACTGGAGGAAGTGCGCCACAACTCGCAGCTGATGATGCATTCGGCCATGGCCATCCGGGACTACACCACCGAACTGGTCAAGCCCCATCTCGACGAAAAGCTGGCAGACCAGTTCCTGCCGCAGACGGTGCCCGCCTATGCAGCCACCGAAACCCTCAAGCGCTTGCAGACGCGGTTTCCGGGCTACGAATACAAAGAGGCCGTGCTCAACCCCACCAACGCGCGCGACCGAGCCAACGAGTGGGAGGAGCGTGTCATTCATGACTTCCGTGACGGCAAGCTCGACCTCAAGCAGGAGGTAACCGGTGAGGTGGGCGAGGGCATGCACCGCGCCCTGTACGTGGCGCGGCCCATCACCATCAAGCAGCCCCAGTGCATGGCTTGCCATAGCTCGCCGGCGGTGGCTCCGCCCACCATGCTCAAGATTTACGGTGAAAAGAACGGCTTTGGCTGGGCCATGAACGAAACCGTAGGGGTGCAGGTGGTGAAGGTGCCCATGTTCTATCCACTGGAGAAGGCCCGCCAGACCTTCTACAACGTGATGGGTGCCTTGGTGGGCAGCTTTGTGCTGTTGTTTGTGGGGCTGAACCTGTCGCTGTCTTCGCTGGTGATTGAGCCCATGGCGCGGCTCAACAGCAAGCTGGAAGACCTGGCGACCAAAGACTTCCTCACGGATCTGGTCAACCGCCGCCGCTTCTTTGAGCGGCTGGAGACCGAGATGGCTGCCATCCGGGTCAAGAACAGCAGCCTGTCGGTGGTGATCTTCGATATCGACTTCTTCAAGCGCATCAACGACACCTTTGGTCATGACTCGGGTGACGTCGTTCTCAAGAGCACGGCCCTGCGGGTGCGGGAGCTGCTGCGCTCCTCAGACTGCGCTGCACGGTTTGGCGGGGAGGAGTTCATCATCCTGCTCAAGGAGACCCCGCTGGATGCCGCCATGGCCATTGCCGAGGCCGTGCGCGCACGCATTGCTGGCACGCCGTTCGACGCTGTGGGCCATGTCAGCGCCAGCTTTGGCGTGGCCACCTGGGACCACCGCGAAGACAGCCATGCCCTGATCAAGCGGGCGGATGAGGCCTTGTACATGGCCAAGTCACAGGGCCGCAACCGCGTGGTGCAGGCGGCAGAGCCAGGGGCTTCAGGCCCGCAGCCTACCCTGCCTATCTAAAGCAGGTTGGTCAGTGCGCCGGGGCGGTATGCAGCTCGCCCCAGTTCGCTTTGGCAGATGCGTATTCAGTGATGTAGGCATTTGCCAGCGCTGTCTTCTGATCCTCACTCAGCAGCTTGCCCGCCATCTGGAAGAAGCGGTGTTCTTCTTCTTTCAGATGGTGCTCCACCTTGTGTGTGAGCTTTCGGGCCAAGGGTAACCAGGCTGGGCTGGATGCTTCTGTAGCTTCCAGTTCCTCCACCAACTCGTCAATCTGGTGGTGCTCTGCGATGGCGTGGCGGGAGAGGTCCATGCCCTCATCGTGCTGCATGAGCGGAATGTAGAAGTGCCGGTCTTCCGCCAGCGCGTGAACGGCCAGCTCTTGCTTGAGCGCGGCAAACAGATCGTGCCGCTCGGGGGTGTCACCACGGGTCTCCAGCAGTCGGGCGCTCAAGCTTCTTTGCAACTCGTGGCTTTGGCGCAGGGCTTCAAAGATGTTCAAGGCGAGGGCCTCCCTTACTTGAGACTGTTGCGCACGGCGCTGGCACCTTTGACTGCCAGAATGACAAACACCACAGCCAGTGCGAGGAAGAGCACAAACAGAATCTTGGCGATACCGGCCGCACCGGAAGCGACACCGGTGAATCCCATGGCCCCCGCAATCAGGGAAACGATGGCAAACAGGATGGCGTACTTGAGCATGGGGGTCTCCTCCGTGATCGGGTCCGCACCGTGCGGCCCTTGGTGTGCAAACGATAAGCAGCGGGGCGCTATGGGTGCGTAGGGATGGAAGCAGACCTGATGTAGGAGGGCGAGCATAGGAAGGGGTCTTTTGGCGCGGCAATGCAAAAGGGCCCCTTGGGGCCCTTATGTGTGGTGTCTGTTTTTGGTCCGCGTTCACATCGCTGGCGCGATATGAACTCCGCCCCAAGACCGATACCGCGCTGTCAGCGCGGCGGGCTTACAGCCCTGCAGCAGCACGCAGTGCCGCTGCCTTGTCCGTGCGTTGGCTGCGGCACGGGCCTTGCGACCCTTCACATCGGCGTTGCCGATATGAGCCTGCGCCGAAAGCCAGCCAAGCTCGCTTCGCTCGGGGCCTTTACAGGCCCGCAGCAGCGCGCAGCGCCGCTGCCTTGTCTGTCTTTTCCCAAGTGAACTCGGGCTCTTCGCGGCCGAAGTGGCCGTAGGCGGCGGTCTTGCTGTAGATGGGGCGCAGCAGGTCCAGCATCTGGATGATGCCCTTGGGGCGCAGGTCAAAGTGGGCTTCCACCAGCTTGGCGATCTCTGCGTCGGGGATCACACCGGTGCCTTCGGTGTACACAGTGATGTTCATCGGGCGGGCCACGCCAATCGCGTACGCCACCTGAATCTGGCACTGGCGCGCCAGGCCAGCGGCCACGATGTTCTTGGCCACGTAACGGGCAGCGTAGGCGGCCGAGCGGTCCACCTTGCTGGGGTCCTTGCCGCTGAAGGCGCCGCCACCGTGGGGGCAGGCACCGCCGTAGGTGTCCACGATGATCTTGCGGCCAGTCAGACCGCAGTCGCCTTGCGGGCCGCCGATGACGAAGCGGCCTGTGGGGTTGATCAGGTACTTGGTGTCCTGCAGCCATTCCTTGGGCAGCACGGGCTTGATGATTTCCTCGATGCAGGCCTCGTAGAAGCTGGCCTTCATCTTGGTGGCTGTTTCCGACTGGTCGGGGCTGTGCTGGGTGGAGAGCACCACGGTGTCGATGCTGTGGGGCTTGCCGTCCACATAGCGCATCGTGATCTGGCTCTTGGCATCAGGGCGCAGGAAGGGCAGGCGGCCGTCCTTGCGCAACTGGGCCTGGCGCTCGACCACGCGGTGGGCGTAGTAGATGGGCGCAGGCATCAGCTCGGGCGTTTCGTCGCAGGCGTAGCCAAACATCAGGCCTTGGTCGCCTGCACCGATGTTCAGGTGGTCATCGGAGGCGTGGTCCACGCCCTGGGCGATGTCGTTGGATTGCTTGTCGTAGGCCACCAGCACCGCGCAGCCCTTGTAGTCGATGCCGTATTCGGTGTTGTCGTAGCCGATGCGCTTGATGGTGTCGCGCGCGACCTGGATGTAGTCGACGTGGGCGTTGGTGGTGATCTCACCCGCCAGCACGACGAGGCCGGTGTTGGTCAGCGTCTCAGCGGCCACACGGCTCTTGGGGTCTTGTTCGAAGATTGCGTCCAGGATCGCGTCAGAGATCTGGTCTGCCACCTTGTCGGGGTGGCCTTCAGAGACGGATTCCGAGGTAAAGAGAAAGTCGTTCGCCATTTGAATAAACTCCTGTGTTCCGGCATTTTGGGCGTCGCCCGCAGCCTTGGAGCTTTGGCGAACGCTTTAGCAGATTTTTTTCACGTCGCCCTGCAAGTTGCTCATTTAACTCAGCGACACATCTATTTTAATGCCAGTCGTCTTCCGTTTCTTTTCCCGATTTCCTTTGTGGCTGCTGCATGCCCTGGGGTTTGTATTGGGCTGGGTGGCATTTGCTGCCTCGGGTATCTATCGCAGGCGCTTTCTGGCCAATGCAGCCTTGGCCGGTTATTCCTTTGCCCAGGTGCGCGCTGCAGTCGGCCATGCCGGGCGCATGGTGGCCGAGCTGCCCCGGCTGTGGCTGGGTGCGCCTGTGCCCGTGCGTGTGGTGAATGAGCCGTGTGTGGAGGCTGCCTGGGAGGCGGGGCGCGGCATCATCTTCCTGACGCCGCATCTGGGTTGCTTTGAGATGTCTGCGCAAGCGGTGGCCCAGCGCTGGAGCCAGCAGCGCGGGCCCATCACAGTGCTCTACCGGCCTGCCCGCCAGGCCTGGCTGGCCAAGGTGATGGAGACAGCGCGCAACCGCCCGGGCATGCAGGCCGTGCCTACCACGCTGGCGGGTGTGCGGCAGATGATCAAAGCCCTGCGCCGTGGCGAGGCTGTGGGCCTGCTGCCCGACCAGGTGCCGCCTGAAGGGCTGGGCATGTGGTCGCCCGTGTTTGGCAAAGACGCCTACACCATGACGCTGGCTGCGCGCCTGGCCTTGCAGACGGGGGCCACGGTGCTGCTGGTGCGCTGTGAGCGTGAGAGCGCAGGCCGTGGATTTGTGATGTATGCGGAGCCTCTGCCGCAACCGCTTTCGACCGATCTGGAGACTGCCGTGCGGCAAATCAACGAAGCCATGGAACATGTGATTCGGCAGTGCCCCGGCCAGTACCTGTGGGGTTATGGCCGCTACAAGCAGCCTCGGGCCGATGGTCCGGCAACCGAAGGGAATGCATGATGAGCCGCTTTGGCGTGTGGTTCATGGGCATGCTTGCGCACCTGCCGCTACCGGTGTTGCGGGGCCTGGGGTATGGCTTGGGGCGCTTGCTGTTCGTGCTGGCCGCGCCGCGCCGCAGGATCACGTTGCGTAACCTGGAGTTGTGCTTTCCGCAAGCCTCTGAGGCCCAGCGCCTGCAGTGGGCGCGGGAGAGCTTTGTGGTGTTCTGCCAGACCTGGCTGGACCGCAGCTGGCTGTGGTCTGCGCCGCGCGAGGTGGTGGAGCGCCGCGTCAAGCTGCAGGGCGCGGTGCATGAGCTTGAAGGCGACGAGCCCACCATCATCTTTGCGCCCCACTTCTACGGCATGGACGCTGGCGGGCTGGTGTTGCCCTTGCGTACCACGCGCGCCTTCACCTCCATTTTCTCCACCCATCCGGATCCGGCCATCGATGCATGGTTCATGCAAGGCCGCCAGCGGTTTGGCGATGTGCGCATGCTCAATCGGGCCGATGGCGTGAAGCCCATCATTTCCAACCTGCGCAAGGGCGGCTTGCTGTATCTGCTGCCCGATATGGATTTTGGTGCGGGCGAATCGGTCTTTGTGCCCTTTTATGGCGTGCAGGCAGCCACGGTGCCTTCGCTGTCTCGTTTTGCGCGGCTGGGGCGTGCCAAGGTGATTGGCATGTACACCCGGCTGACCCCTGAAGGCTATGTGGCCGAGCTGACACCCGCCTGGGACAACTACCCCACAGACGACGTGCTGGCCGACACGGCCCGCATGAACCGGGAACTGGAGGGCTACATCAACACCATGCCTGGCCAGTATTACTGGGTGCACAAGCGCTTCAAGACACGTCCTGAAGGGCAGCCTTCGGTGTACGGATAAACGCGACGGCTTCCGCCCCTTGGCGTTGGCCCCGCCTTGGCCTTGTCGGGTCCAGTCCAAGTAAGCCGTGCTGAACGCTGCCGACCCTGAAACATTTTTGCCGGAAGTTTGACCAAAATCAGGGTTTTGGAGCGTGGGAAAAGCGCAACACGCTACCAATTTAATAGCAAAAAGTGCCTTAGCTCGGTAGCGACACGTTCGGGCTGCTCGTGAACAATCCAGTGGGATGCGTGCTCCACCTGTCGCAAGTGCAGGCGATGCACCCAGTCCGGCAGGCCATGAAGCAAGCCTGGCAACAGGGCCGGGTCGTCCATGCCCCATAGCACCATCGTGGGCATATCCACTTGCAGCATGGAAGGGGGCAGCTCCAGGTCCAGCGCGGCGCGGTCGCCCTCGCGGGGTGGGCGCAGAGGACTGGCCCGGTAGTAGTTGCATGCACCTGTGAGGCCTTTGCTCCACAGGGCCTTGTACTGTGATCGCACTGTGTCAGTCAGCCAGCCGGGGGGCAGGCCAGCGGGCGTGTGGAAGAAGCCGAACAGCCGCTCGAACTGATGGTCTGACAGCAGTGCTTCTGCATCAGCTCTGCACAAAAAGTGCATGTATTGGCTGGCTGCCTGCTGAGCAGGGTTGCTTTGCAACTCGCGCAGGAAGGCCCCTGGATGGGGCGAGTTGATGATGGCCAGCCGCTTGAGCCATTGGGGCTGCTGGTTGGCCAGATTCCAGGCCACAGCGCCGCCCCAGTCGTGCGCCACCAGGCATTCCACAGCCCCGGATGGGCAAATGGTGGAGATCAGCGCAATGATGTCCTGCACCAGATGCTTGGCCCGGTAGGCGTCCGTAGCGGCTGGGCTGCTGGAGTCTCCGAACCCGCGCAAGTACGGCGCAACGCAGTAGTAGCCGCCGTTTTCTGGTCGCGAAAAGTGCAGCAACAGCTCATCCCAGATGAAGGCACCCTCGGGAAACCCGTGCAGGAACAGCAGGGTTGGTCGACCAGGAATACCGGCTTCCCGGCAGACCAGTGAAATACCGTGAGGCAGGGCGATGGTGCGTTGTTGAATCATGGCGCTTGCTATGAATTTAATAGCTTCTTGCGCCCGATTTGTAAGCGCTAGAGGCTATTTTGCTCTGAGGTTGTTTCAGGGGCGGCAACCGTAGGCTCTGGGTCTGCTGAAGGTGCATTGGGCGCTGCCAGCGGCTGCGCTGGATGGGACCATTGCCACAACAGTTGAGCTACGTCATCAACCCCCTGCTTTTTGAGGGCAGAAAACATCTTCACCTCACCCCCGCCCGCCTGCAGTCGCGTAATGGACAGGACCTTAGCCTGCTCCGACCGGGTCAGCTTGTCTGCCTTGGTCAGCAGGATGAGGAACTTCAGGCCCTCTTCCACGCGGGGACGAACGACTTCGAGCAGGGCCTCGTCCAGCTCCGTCAACCCGAGTCGGGGATCGCACAGCAAAACAATGCCTGTGAGGCTGGTGCGGCTGACCAGATAGTTCACCATGACCTGTTGCCAGCGCACTTTGTCCGACCGCGACACCGCCGCGTAGCCGTAGCCCGGCAGGTCGGCAAGCACAGCGTCCGTCACGCCCTGCTTTCCCAGTGAGAACAGGTTGATGTGCTGTGTACGCCCAGGCTTCTTGGAGGCAAATGCCAGCTGTTTTTGCTGTGTAAGGGTGTTGATGCAGGTAGATTTGCCTGCATTGGAGCGTCCCACAAAGGCGATTTCCGGCACATCGATGGGGGGAAGGTGGTGCAACTGGGCCGCCGTGGTGAGGAAGCGTGCGGTGTGCATCCAGCCCATGGCCGTTTTTGCGTCTGGCACAGGAGCGGGGGCGCCGTCAACTGGCGCGGGAGGTGGGGTAGTCATGGAAAGTTGGGCTGCTCTGGAGCCTCATTGTAGAATCGTCACGCTTTTGGCACATAAACATACACCCTCGATATGAAGCTGCTTGCCCCCCTGTTGACGGCTGCCGTGCTGGCAGCACCTGTTTTCTCGGCCTTTGCTGCGGGTGATGCACCCAAGGCAGCCAAACCAGATCTCGTCAAGGGCGAGGCCAGCTTTACAGCCGTGTGCGCAGCGTGCCATGGTGCCGATGGCAACTCTGCCATCGCCGCCAATCCCAAGCTTGCGCAGCAGCATCCTGAGTACCTGGTCAAGCAACTGCAGGAGTTCAAGTCTGGCAAGCGCAACAACGCAGTCATGAAGGGCTTTGCCTCCATGCTGTCTGACGAGGACATGAAAAACATTGCCTACTGGGTTGCGTCCAAGCCTGCCAAGGCCGGATTCGCCAAGGACAAGGACTTGGTGTCACTGGGCGAGCGCATCTACCGCGGCGGTGTTCCAGACCGCAACATTGCCGCCTGTGCCGGTTGCCATAGCCCCAACGGTGCAGGTATTCCTGCACAGTACCCCCGACTGTCGGGTCAACATGCCGATTACACGGTCGCGCAGCTCAACACCTTCCGCGACGGCACACGCGCCAACAGCACACAGATGACCCAGGTGGCCGCCAAGCTGAACGACAAGGAAATCAAGGCGGTGGCTGACTACATCGCTGGCTTGCGCTGAGCGTGTGTGAGCCGCGGTACTGAACCGGTGCCGCACGGAACCAACCGCCAATAAACAAACCCAAAAAAGGGCGGGTCCATCCAACCGATGGCCCCGCCCTTTTTCTTTCGCCTTCCCTCACCTCTTCATGTCTGAAACCACCCAAGGCGTTCGCGTCCAGTCTGGCTCCCGAGCGCTCCGCGCAGGGGTTGAGCTGCTGTCTTCCATGCGCTTTGCGATTGCCTTGCTGACGGTGATCTGCATCGCATCTGTGATTGGCACGGTGCTCAAGCAGCATGAACCTGCGGTCAATTACGTCAACCAGTTTGGCCCCTTCTGGGCCGAGCTGTTCGGTGCGCTGCAGCTCAACGCTGTTTACAGCGCCTGGTGGTTTCTGCTCATCCTGGCGTTTTTGGTGGTGAGCACGTCGCTGTGCATTGCGCGCAATACCCCCAAATATTTGAGCGACATCAAGTCTTTCAAAGAAAACGTCAGAGAACAAAGCCTGCGCGCCTTTCACCACAAAGCCGAGGCGACGCTGGGTGAAAGCACCGAGGCCGAGGCCCGCCGCATCGGCGGCATGTTGGCCAAAGCAGGGTGGAAAGTGCGTTTGCAGCAGCGTGAGACATCATCCGGCGCGGGCTGGATGGTCGCCGCCAAGGCGGGGGCAGCCAACAAGATTGGCTATATCGCAGCCCATAGCGCCATCGTGCTGATTTGCGTGGGAGGCCTGCTGGACGGCGACCTCATCGTCCGGGCTCAGATGCTGCTGGGAGGCAAGACGCCCTACGCCGGTGGAGGATTGATTGCTGACGTGAAGCCTGAGCACCGCCTGTCCGAGCGCAACCCCACCTTCCGTGGCAACTTGCTGGTGGCTGAGGGGACGCAGTCGAGCACGGCCATTCTCAGCCAGTCCGACGGTGTGTTGCTGCAAGAACTGCCCTTTGCCATTGAGCTGCAAAAGTTCATCGTGGAGCACTACTCCACCGGCATGCCCAAGCTGTTTGCCAGCGAGATCGTGATTCACGACAAGGAGACGGGAGAGAAGATCCCGGCCCGTGTAGAGGTGAACCACCCTGCAAGCTACAAAGGGATCGAGATCTACCAGTCCAGTTTTGATGATGGAGGCTCACGGCTGAAGCTGCGTGCCGTGCCCATGGTGGCAGGTGCCAGGCCCTTTGATGTGGAAGGTGTGGTGGGCGGTTCTACTGAACTTACCAACAAGGGCGGGGCCCCTGGCAGCGATACGATGACGCTGGAGTTCACAGCGCTGCGAACCATCAATGTCGAGAATTTTGTCGGGGGAGGGCAGGGCAGCTCTGGTGTCGATGTGCGCAAGGTGGATCTGCGGGAGTCGGTGGAGTCTCGTCTGGGAGCGGCCAACAAGACCGTGACCAAGAAGGAGTTGCGCAATGTGGGCCCCAGTGTGAGTTACAAGCTGCGTGATGCAGCAGGGCAGGCGCGCGAATATCACAACTACATGTTGCCTGTGGACACGGGAGAGGGCGTGCCGGTCTTTCTGCTTGGTGTGCGCGAATCGCCATCTGAGCCTTTCCGCTATTTGCGTGTGCCTGCGGACGACCAGGGCAGCATGGAAGGGTTTGTCCGCATGCGTGCTGCTTTGGCGGATGCGGCCCTGAGGGAGAAGGCTGTGCGCCGCTATGTGGCCATGGCCATTGAGCCATCGCGCCCTGAACTGGCCGAGCAGCTCTCCCAGTCCGCATCTCGGGCGCTGGCAGTATTTGCTGGTGCTGTACCTCCGGTCGAGGGAAGGCCTGCAGGCGGGCTGCAGGCCATCTCAGACTTTATGGAAGCCAATGTTCCCGAGGCAGAAAGATCGCGTGCTGGCGAGGTACTGGTCCGTATCCTCAATGGAACCCTGTTCGAACTGGCCCAACTGACGAGGGAGGCTGCAGGCCTCAAGACCATGGAGCAGGATGACCGTACACGCGCATTCATGACCCAAGCCGTGTTGTCTCTCAGTGATGCCGTGGCTTATCCCGCCCCCATCGCTTTTGAGTTGAAGGACTTTACCCAGGTGCAGGCCAGCGTGTTCCAGGTCGCGCGCGCTCCGGGGAAAAACATTGTCTACCTGGGGTGTCTGTTGCTGATTCTGGGGGTTTTTGCCATGCTCTACATCCGCGAACGGAGGGTGTGGGTCTGGCTATCGCCTCGTGATGGGGGCTGCCAGGCGCTGCTGGCGCTCTCCGCGAATCGTAAAACCATGGATGGCGACAAAGAGTTTGCCCAACTTGCCCAAAAACTGATCGGCGCTTCTCCTTCAGCAGGCCACGCATGAACACAGCTACCACCACGATCACTCTCAATGAGGGTTACTTTTCGCGCCGTAACTGGCTGGACTGGCTCTTTGCCGCCGTCACGGTGCTGGGAGGGCTTTATGCGCTCCAGCGGTACGGCGCATTCATGGATGTGTATGAAAAAGGCATCCTGA
Organism: Acidovorax sp. DW039; assembly: GCF_037101375.1. NCBI lineage: Bacteria > Pseudomonadati > Pseudomonadota > Betaproteobacteria > Burkholderiales > Comamonadaceae > Acidovorax > Acidovorax sp. DW039. The sequence goes on from NZ_AP029019.1 coordinate 1,053,650, forward strand.
TCGGTGCCGTGCCTTGTGCCATTTGGCTGGGCTGGTTCTGGCGTCCGCTGCGTGTGTTGATGATGGTTGTGGCTGCGGTGGCTTTACTAGCAATTGGCCTCTACCAGCAAGATGGGGCGGGCAACCTGGCGCGAGCCGACACGGTCTTTGGGCTCAAGTATTTCCTGTCCAGTCAGTCCTCCATTCTGTGGATGAGCATGTTGTTCTTCATGAGCACGGTCTTCTACTGGCTGGGGATGTTTTCGCGGGGCGAGGGGCAGGCGCTGAGCATGATGGGTTCACGCATCGCGTGGGTGGCCGTCGCTATGGCCCTGATCGGAACCATGGTGCGCTGGTATGAAAGCTACCTGATTGGTCCGGACATTGGCCATATCCCCGTCAGCAATCTGTACGAAGTATTCGTCATGTTTTGCTGGATGACGGCGGTGTTCTACCTGTACTACGAAGCCCAGTACGAGACTCGTTCGCTGGGCGCTTTTGTCATGCTGGTCGTCAGTGCGGCAGTGGGCTTTCTGCTCTGGTACACGGTGGTGCGTGAGGCGCACGAAATTCAACCCTTGGTGCCAGCGCTCAAAAGCTGGTGGATGAAGCTGCATGTGCCAGCCAACTTCATCGGATATGGAACCTTTGCTCTTGCGGCCATGGTTGCGTTTGCATACCTGATCAAGCAGCAGGCAACTGAAACCCGCTGGTACAAGCTGGCTCCCCTCTGGCTGCTCGGGGTGGTGCTCTGTTTCGAGCCTATCGTGTTCAGGCAAAACGCCACCGAAGGCGGTAGCAGCTACTGGATGATTTACTTCGGCGTGTCGGCTTTCATCGTCGCTAGCATCTTGTGGGGCCGCAAGCGCATTGCCGAGAGACTTCCCGCTTTTGAGGTACTGGACGATGTGATGTACAAATCCATCGCGGTGGGCTTTGCCTTCTTCACCATCGCCACCGTGCTGGGGGCCCTGTGGGCTGCTGAAGCGTGGGGTGGCTACTGGAGCTGGGATCCCAAGGAAACCTGGGCTTTGATTGTGTGGCTCAACTACGCAGCTTGGTTGCACATGCGGTTGATGAAAGGTTTGCGCGGTACCGTTTCGGCCTGGTGGGCTTTGGTGGGATTGGTGGTGACCACCTTCGCGTTTCTGGGCGTGAATATGTTTCTGAGCGGTCTGCACAGCTACGGCACGCTGTGAGGCCCAGTCTTCGTTGTCTTGGCGAGCGGGGCCTTTTATCTGAAATTTGGTTTTGCCCCCTGCTCAACAACTTTGGGATAACGCTGAGACGCTTGTGCTGCCGCCAGGGGCAGCGCTACTTTGCTCAGACAGCAATTACTTGGTGGCTTTTTCGCTGTCAGAGGCTTTGGGTGTCAATGTCTCTGGCAACGTTGCTCTTTGCTGGGCTTCAGGCGTGGTCGGTAAATAAAGTGGGCCGCGTTGACCGCACCCGGTGACAACCACCGCACAAGCTGCGAGGACATGCGCTCTGAATAGAATTTGGACGGTTTTCAACATCATGGAATTGTAATGACTGACCTTGAATTCATGGACAGGGCCGAGAAACTGCTGCGAGCCGTGGAGCAAACGTGTGACACGCTCAATGAAACTACGGATGTTGATATTGATAATCAGCGTTCAGGTGGCATGGTGACCCTGGTTTTTTCCAACCGCAGCCAGATCGTCATTAATCTGCAGAAGCCTTTGCATGAGGTCTGGATGGCGGCGAAGTCCGGCGGATACCACTTTCGCTTTGATGAAGTCGCTGGCTGGCAAGACACCAAGGGCGCTGGCGAGTTCTACCAGTGTCTTACGCGCGAAGCATCAGCCCAATCCGGCGCAGCAATCCAGTTCCAAGGGTAGGCAGTTCTTGTTGTTGCTTGAGGCAATAAGGCTTCGGTAAGTAGAAGGCGTGCAGTTCCTCGTGCACGCCTTATGTCGGGTTCAGTTGCGGAACAAATCCAAAATGCGATTTCTTTCCTCTGAAGCAGGTGGTTGGCTGGGGGGCGCTGCAGATCCGCCAGGCAGTGGCGCCCGCTCTTCCAGACCTACGTTGGATACACCTCCTCGAGCGTATTCTTCATAAATCCATTCGCCGCCCACATTGATCAAACCAGGGGGGACTTTGGGCTCAGAAACGGGTACACCCTTCAGTGCGCGCTCCATGAAGCTGATCCATACGGGCAAGCTCAACCCGCCACCTGTTTCGCGGCTTCCAAGATTGCGGGGCGTGTCATAGCCAATCCAGGTGACAGCCGCGATGGTGGGCTGATAGCCGGCAAACCATGCATCGACGGCATCGTTAGTCGTGCCTGTCTTGCCCGCTATGTCCGGGCGCTTGAGCGTGGCTTGCGCTCTCGCAGCAGTACCTGCCCGCGTCACCTCCTGCAGCAGGCTATTCATGACAAACGCGTTGCGTGCGTCGATGGCCCTGTTCTCTTCACTCAGCACTGGCGTCGGCGTTTCAGAAATGATTTTCCCTTTCTGATCCGTCACCTTCGCAATCAGCCAAGGATTTACCCGATAACCGCCATTGGCGAAGACAGAGTAAGCACTTGCCATTTGCAGTGGGGTCACCGAGCCTGCCCCGAGAGCCATCGTGAGGTATGCAGGATGTTTTTCTGCTTCGAAACCAAAGCGCGTGATCCATTCCTGTGCATTTTTCGGGCCTACCGCTTGAAGGACTCGGATCGAGATCATGTTTTTTGACTTCGCCAAACCTGTCCGCATGGTCATTGGACCGTCGTACTTGCCATCGTAATTCTTGGGCTCCCATGGCTGACCACCAGTCACGCCTGCATCGAAAAACAGTGGGGAGTCATTGATCACGGTGGCGGGAGTGAATCCCTTTTCTAGAGACGCTGAGTAAATGAAGGGCTTGAAGCTTGAGCCAGGCTGGCGCCATGCTTGTGAGGCATGGTTGAACTTGTTTTTATCAAAGTCGAAACCCCCAACCAAGGCCTTGATCGCGCCAGAGCGCGGATCCAACGCTACAAACGCCCCTTCCACTTCGGGGAGCTGGGTCAGCTCCCACGTGCTCTTTGCTGTCTTGGACACCCGTACGATAGCCCCACGCCTGATTTTGAGATTAGGGGGAGCCTTGTCACTCAGACCGGACTGCACGGGCTTCAATCCGTCGCCCGACACCTCGAGGACGTCGCCGTTAGCTCGCGCCACGGTCACTTTCTTGCTGTTAGCGTCCAGCACAATGGCGGCCAGCACATCTCCATTGTCGGGATGGTTGGCTAACGCATCATCGATCGCATCTTCCACATCTTGCCCATTACCTGCGGGGAGTGTCACAAACTTTTCGGGGCCTCGATACTGTTGCCGCCGCTCGTAGTCCATGATGCCTCTACGCAAGGCTGTGTAAGCGGCCTCTTGGTCTCCGGCGTTGAGCGTCGTGTATACGTTCAATCCCCGCGTGTATGCTTCGTTTCCATACTGGGTGAAGATCAGTTGACGCGCCATTTCTGCCACGTATTCCGCGTGCACCCTTGTGGACGCAAAACCCGAGCGAATCTTGAGTTCTTCTTTCTTAGCATCTGCCGCCTCTTGCTCGGTAATGAACCCGTTTTCCTCCATCCTTTCAATGATGTAGAGCTGTCTTGAGCGGGCACGTTTGGGGTTACTGATTGGGTTGTACGCCGAGGGCGCTTTGGGTAGCCCTGCGAGCATTGCCGCCTCCGCGATGGAAATGGATTGCAGGGGCTTGCCAAAATATGTCTCGGCTGCCGCAGCAAAACCATAGGCACGGTTTCCCAGATAAATCTGATTCATATAAATCTCGAGAATCTGGTTCTTTGTCAGCAGATGCTCGAGTTTGAATGTGAGTAATATTTCGTAAATTTTGCGAGTAAATGTTTTTTCTGATGAGAGGTATACATTTCTCGCGACTTGCATGGTAATCGTGGAGGCGCCCTGACTTTTAACTCGTCCCAGGTTTGCCAAACCTGCGCGTACTACACCCTTGTAATCAACGCCTCCGTGCTGGAAGAAACGAGCGTCTTCAATGGCTAGCACCGCATCCTTCATCACCTGCGGAATCTCTTGGATGGGAGTCAAGCTGCGGCGCTCTTCGCCAAACTCTCCAAGCAAAGCACCCTCGGACGAAAAAACGCGCAGAGGCAGCTTGGGACGGTAGTCGGCCAGATCAGAAACGTCAGGAAGGTTGGGGTATGCGACGGCCAGGGCCAAGGCCACTGCCAGTGCCAGACATGCTATGCCAGCCATTAAGAGTCCCAGGCTCCACATCAACGCCTTGGCTGTTAAGGCCAGCCAGCGATTTCCCCTGCTTGGTGGTGGCGACGATTTCTTTGAGGGTTGGTGTTGCGAGGTGGAGGTCATTGGATCGAAAAAGCTGCTCTCAACATTATAAAAATGTTGACAAAAATTTCAGATTCGAACTTGTTGAGAGCGATGCAATGCGTTCCCAAAACTTGGGAACGATTGGTTTTAGGTGGGAGTAGAGCGATAGAAAATCGTCGGATTTTGACAACGCTCTATGGTAAGCAAGCGGGCAAAATCCTTTGCCGCTGAAGTATCTTACTGATAGCATTCATGTGAAGTGTTAAGTTTTGTTGCGTCATTTTGACGGGTTACAGGGGACCAATCTTGATCTCAATGGGATCTTTGTTCAGTCGTCAGGCTGCACCTCTGCTGGGGATAGACATCAGTTCCTCCAGCGTCAAACTGGTGGAGCTTGGCCGCGACAAGGCGGGAGGCCTTGTGCTGGAGCGTTGCGCCATCGAGCCGCTTGAGCGTGGGTGGATCACCGACGGTAACATCGAAAAATTCGATGAAGTTGCCGAGGCAATGCGCCGCTTGGTGAAAAAGAGCGGTACTCGAACGAAAAACGTGGCGCTTGCATTGCCATCTTCTGCTGTGATCACCAAGCGCATTTCGCTGCCCGGAGGTATGTCTGAGCAGGAGTTGGAGGTGCAGGTGGAGTCTGAAGCCAATCAGTACATTCCCTTCTCTCTTGATGAAGTGAGTTTGGATTTTTGTGTTATCGGGCCAAGCAAAAGCTCTCAGGGTGATGTAGATGTGCTGATTGCTGCTTCACGCCGAGAAAAGGTGCAGGATCGGCAGGGGCTTGCTGAGGCTGCCGGTTTAAAGCCGGTCATTCTGGATATTGAATCCAATGCTTCACGTTTGGCTGCTAGCCGTTTGATTGAAGGTTTGCCCGGCAAGGGCGCCAATGCCATGGTCGCGCTTTTTGAGGTAGGAGCGCTCACCACCAGCATGCAAGTCATTTTGAATGATGAAGTTCTATATGACCGTGACCAGGCTTTCGGTGGTGCTCAGCTCACACAATTGATCGTAAGGCAGTATGGATTTTCAGTAGAAGAGGCCGAGAGCAAAAAACGCAGTGGGGATTTACCAGAGGACTATAACTCGGCAGTGCTTCGTCCATTTGTAGACAGCATGGCACAAGAAATTGTCCGAGCTTTGCAGTTCTTTTTCACAAGTACCCCGCACAACAGGGTTGATCATATTCTTCTGGCTGGTGGATCTGCGCCATTGCCTGGTTTGACGGAGGCTGTCACTCAGCAATCCGGCTTTGCATGTACTTCTGTTAATCCCTTTGATGGGATGGAAATTGGAAGCAATGTTCGTTTGAAGAAGATGGCTCGTGAAGCTCCGTCGTATCTGACTTCTTGTGGCTTGGCAATGCGGAGGTTTTTGCGGTGATTTTAATTAACCTTCTACCACACCGAGAGGCTGCAAGAAAGCGCAGGCGTGAGGCATTCCAAGCTGCACTCTTTGCATCTTTTTTAATGGGTTTGGTGATTGCGGGCGCTATCTATTGGTGGCTGCAAATGCTGATTTCTGAACAGCAGGAGAAAAATAATTTTCTCAAGCAAGAGATAGCTGTCCTGGAAAATCAAATCAAAGAAATCGCTAATATCGAAGACGAAATCGCAGCCCTTGTTGCCCGCCAGAAGGCGGTTGAAAATTTGCAATCCGACAGAAATACGCCTGTTCATCTTTTAAATGAACTGGTCAAACAGTTGCCGGATGGTGTCTATATCAGCAGCTTTAAGCAAACTGATCGCTCTGTTACCTTGCAAGGCATGGCTCAGTCTAACGAACGTGTTTCCGAATTGCTGAGAAACTTGGCAGACAGTTCGCCTTGGATATCAAAGCCTGAGCTGCAAGAAATTGTTTCCGCTACAGTGCCATTGACCCCTAAGGATCAGCGAAGAGTTTCTAGCTTTCGCATGAAATTTACTCTGACGAGACCCAGTGACGCCAAGTCATCGGAGAGTGGTGCCAAATCAGGTGGAGAGGCTAAATAAAAATGGCCACAAAGAAGAAAGCAGCAGCTATTGATTTTGCAGAATTGCAAAATCAACTCTCCAAACAGTTTGTGGGCCTGGATCCCAAGGATCCCTCGTTGTGGCCTACACTTCCCCGTGTTTTGCTTTATGTGATAACGGCAATTTTTGTTGCTGTAGCACTTTGGTTTGCTGTGCTCAAGGACTATGAAGCAGAACTCGATGCAGAACGCAATACTGAGACAACCCTTAAGGCTGACTATCAGAAGAAGCTTTTGAAAGCGGTCAGTTTGGATGCTCTTAAAAAACAACGTGAGCAAGTTCAGCAGTACGTGATTCAGTTGGAAAAACAATTGCCAAGTAAAGCAGAAATGGCGGCTCTACTTTCTGATATCAACCAAGCCGGGCTGGGAAGGAGTTTGCAATTTGAACTATTCCGTCCTGGTCAATTGGTGGCAAAAGATTATTATGCTGAGTTGCCTATTGCTTTGAAAGTTAGTGGTAAATACCATGATATAGGTGCATTTGCGTCCGATGTAGCGCATCTTTCTCGTATCGTGACTTTGAACGATCTTGCTGTTACTGCCAACCCTAAAGACTTAAGTTCTTTGACTCTCGAGGGTACTGCTCGTACCTTCAGATATCTTGATACTGAAGAGGTTCAAGCGCAGCGTAAAGCTGCAGCAGGTAAGCCAGGAGGAGGGAAATGAAAAATTTCTACGCACTGTCCCCTCTGGTGTTGAGCTTAATCCTGGTCGGATGCATGTCTTCAGCTGACGAAGATCTTCGCCAATGGATGGCAAACGAACGTGCTCAGGCTCGTCCGAGAATTACTCCCATATCAGAACCCAAGAAGTTTGAACCACAGGATTACACAGTTTCATCTGAAATTGATCCATTTAATCCATTGAAGTTGACTCAGGCACTGAAGAGAGACTCATCTCAGACGGGTGCGAATGCTGCTCTTATTGCACCTGAACAAATTAGAAAAAAAGAACCTTTGGAAGCCTTTCCATTGGACTCTATTTCTATGGTTGGTAGCATGACCAAGAATGGCAAACCAACTGCATTGCTAAAAGTTGATAATTTGCTATATCAAGTTTATGTAGGTCAATATCTTGGTCAAAACTACGGTCGCATTGTGAAGATTAATGAGTCTGGTCTTCAGTTGAGAGAAATTGTTCAAGATGCAACGGGTGACTGGACTGAGCGTATGACATCACTAGATCTGCAAGAGGGTGCAAAAAAATGATACATAAAAACAGGAAAAATATGGTGTTTTTCAAATTTGCAGCTATTGCATTATGTGTCACCTGCGCACCATTGAGTGCTTTGGCGGAACAAGCTATTAAAGCAGTCTCCGGTTCCATGCAGGCGGGTGTTGAAGTTTTGAAGATCGATTTGCAGGAGCCCCTCACATCTCCGCCTACGGGGTTTTCTACTCAATCTCCTGCCAGGATTGCCCTGGATTTCCTCGGGGCTGCAAACTCGACAGGAAAAGCTTCCATTGAAATTAATCAGGGCAATCTGAAATCTGCCAATGTGGTCGAGGCTGGAGGGCGGTCGCGTATCGTTTTGAACTTAAAACAGCCGACCTCTTATAAGACTGAGATCGTAGGCACCAGCATTTTTGTGGTGCTGGATCCGATTGCGGGTGCTGTAAGTAACAGTTCGTCCGCGTCTCAGCAGGCTAAGTTTGCTGATAGTTATAACAGCGATGTTCAGTCCCTTAAGGATATTGATTTCCGTAGGGGGGCAGACGGCGCTGGAAGGGTAATTATTGAACTGCCTAGCAATCAAATCGGAGTGGATTTGAAGCAGCAGGGGAAATCTCTTAATGTGGAGTTTCTTCGTTCGTCATTGCCCGAAGGGTTGCGTCGGCGCTTAGATGTGGCCGACTTTGGGACGCCAGTTCAGTCCATAACTACTACGCAACAGGGTGACAAAGTCCGAATGGTCATCGAGCCTATCGGCGATTGGGAGCACTCCGCTTATCAGAGCGATAGCCAGCTTGTCGTTGAAGTTAGGCAAAAGAAAGTTGATTTGTCAAAACTCACTTCAGGGCCTAATTACAGCGGTGAAAAACTATCGTTGAATTTTCAAAATATTGAAGTTCGATCTTTGCTGCAGGTAATTGCTGATTTCACTAACTTTAATATCGTTACTTCCGATACTGTAACGGGAGCGCTCACTCTTCGGCTGAAGGACGTTCCTTGGGATCAGGCTCTTCAAATTATCATGGACGCTAAAGGTTTGGGAATGCGTAAGACTGGCAGCGTCTTGTGGATTGCACCCAAGGATGAAATCGATGACAGAACCAAAAAAGATTATGAAGCAGCTCTTGCAATACAAAAGCTGGAACCCCTGAAAACCCAAGCTTTTCAGTTGAACTATGCGAAGGCTGCCGATATGGTTAGCCAACTCACCACGACCAGCTCAAGCGGAGGAGCAAATAATTCAAACCGGTTCTTGTCGGAACGGGGAAGTGCCATCGCAGAACCTCGAACTAATCAGATTTTTGTCACTGACACTCCGAGTAGACTGGAGAGTGTGAGCAAGCTTCTTTCTACCTTAGATGTAGCCGTGCGCCAAGTTATGATTGAGGCTCGTATCGTTGAGGCACGTGATACTTTTGGGCGTTCATTAGGGGTGAAACTCGGGGGGGGTGATCTCCGGGCTCAAAACGGTGGCGATGGTGGTTATAGTATTGGTGGCAACAATCGTGTTGCATTTGGCACCAGTTATGCAAACGCTACCAGTTCTGCGGGTTATGGAACGGCAGTCAACACATCTGGCACATTTGTGAATTTGCCTGCTTCATTGTCAAACGCTAGTAACTTTGGCTCGTTCGCCCTTTCAATCTTTAACTCGGCAGCTAACCGATTCTTGACTCTTGAACTTTCTGCTATGGAAGCTGATGGCCAAGGCAAGGTAGTCTCAAGCCCACGGCTGATCACTGCAGATCAGACAAAGGCATTGATTGAACAAGGTACTGAGTATCCATACTCTGTAACAGCACCAAACGGTGCGACCACTATTGCGTTCAAGAAGGCAGTTCTGAAGCTGGAGGTTACTCCGCAGATAACACCGGAAGGTAATATTATCCTTGACTTGGACGTCAACAAAGACAGTAGGGGTGAAACTACTACTCAAGGCGTGGCGATCGATACTAAGCACATAAAGACCCAAGTCCTTATTGAAAATGGCGGTACCGTTGTGATAGGTGGGATCTTTGAGCTTGAAGAAACAAATCAAGAAAATAAGATTCCCGTCCTTGGTGATGTCCCAGTTGTTGGAAATCTTTTCAAAAACAAAACAAAAGAATCTGTAAAGCGTGAGATGCTTATATTTATAACGCCCAAAGTTATTGCCGACCGTAGTGTGGCGAGATGAAAAGAGGAGTATTTATGAAAAATATGATTAGATATATATTCTTGATATTGGCTGCTGTGCTTGCGGCATGTGGTGGGGGCGGTGGTAGTGCTGGTTCAAGTCCTTCAGGAGGTACGCCAACTCCAATTGTGCAACTCGAATTGAGTGATACTGATGGTAAAGTTGTAAGTAGCATTACGGCGGGTAAGGCGTACCAAGTAAAAGCGACGGTCCGTGATTCTTCCAATAATTTGGTGGCTAACCGGAAAGTAACATTTGAAGTATCTAACACGACTATTGCAGTACTGCAGCAAAACTCAGCTCTGACTGATGCTGCTGGTGTGGCTATTGTTCAGATAAGTGCTGCATCTTTCACCGCTTCCGGTGCAGCGACGCTGAAGGCTACAGTCGAATTGCCATCCACTTCAGGCGGATCTGTAAGCGTCGGAACTGTATCGAAGGATTTTGCTGTTGCTGCTGCTGGATTAAGTTTATCTCCTTTGGTGATTGCTAATCCAAACTTGCAGGCAGGTGGTAATACAGTTGTTTCAGTTAGTGCATTGGTAGCTGGTTCTCCGCTAGTCGGCACACCCGTTAATGTCGCTTTTACTGTTTCTTGCGGTCGCATAAATGGTCTAGACGCTTCAGGAGGCGGAGTTAGCACACAGACAGATGGTGCAGGTAAAGCATCAGTCACCTATGTTTCGGTCAACTCGGATGGTTCATTGTGTAGTGGTAGTGTGAGTATTACTGCCACCAGCCCAGGAGCTGCTGCACGCACCGCTTCTGTATCGATCGCTCCTCCGGTTGCTAACGCGATTGTTTTTGTCTCGGCGACGCCCAATCAAATTTTCGTAGCAGGCTCAGGCTCTGCAGAGCAGGCTGTTGCTACATTCAAGGTGCTTGCAGCATCGGGCACGCCGATATCGGGGATACCGGTTAGTTTCAGCATTTCAGAGAATCCAGGTGGGGTTGGTTTGAATGCATCTGGTTCTACATCGAGTGTTACTGCAACTACGGATCAGGCTGGGCTGGTTTCAGTGTCAATTTTTTCTGGAACCATTCCAGGGCCAGTCAAAGTTAAGGCCTCCCTTGTTGCGGCACCGACTGTTTTTTCGGAAACACAGAACCTGACTATTGCTTCTGGGCCCGCATCCCAAAAATTCATGAGCCTTTCAGTCAGCACGTTTAATATTGAGGGATGGGGTGTAGATGGTGTTTCTACAACCCTGACAGCGAGAATTGCTGATAGACAGGGAAATGCAGTTGCGGATGGAACTGTCATTAACTTTACTGCAGAAGGTGGACAGGTTGCAAATAGTTGTGCAACGACAACCACAAATAAAATATCGTCATGCTCAGTAGAGTTTCGCACGCAAAATCCCCGGACTTCCGGGGGGCGAGTATCTGTTATGGCTTATTTGGCTGGCACAAAAGATTACGATGATTTAAATGGAAATAATATTTTTGATTCGACGGATAATCTTCGCCAGCTAGGTGATGCTTTCCGTGACGACAACGAGAATGGTCTCTTTGATTCGGGGGAATTCGTTGTTTCGCGTGGTGGCACTCTCTCCTGCCCCGGCGTCGGAGGTGCGTTTGCCTCTAGAGAGAATACTTGTAATATTGGGCTCTCTACGACAGTGCGGCAGACGGCAGTAATATTATTCTCGTCGTCTTCCCCATTTGTTGCCGATCAGGTCGCAAGTGCCGGAGGTATTAATTTTGCTCTGGGTAGTGCTGATAATAATTTGTTGCCTATGCCTGCCGGTACGATTATTTCTGCGACTCCCTTGGCTGATGGGTGTACTGTGGCTGATATTGCTGGTTCTCCAGTGGTTAACACTCCGGCGACACCAGGTAATCCTGGTGAGGACTTGAAGACGCGTGTGTCGATTGGCCTCAAGGGATGTGCGAGAGGGGGGGTTGTAAATGTTAAAATCACAAGCCCCGGTGGTTTGACCACTGTTATTCCTTTTACTCTTAATTAATTTTTGAATTTTTTGAATGAGGGGGCGCTCAAATGGGTGTCCCCTTTTTTATTTTTATTAATCGGATTGTTATTTTGTGGTCTTTGAAATGGCTCCTGATTTGAATATTAATTCGATTCCATGTATATCTGTTGGTTTGAAGGATAGAGGTTATCCAATATATATAACGCAAGGTTTTTCTATTTTTGAGGGTCTTTTTGGAGTTGTTCCTTTTGGTGGTTCTGCTGTTGTTGTAACGAACTCTAAAATTTCACCGCTATATGCCGCGGCGTTGCGAGATGAAATATCTTCCCGTTATTCTGCTGTTTTTGATATTGTTTTGCCTGATGGAGAATCTTATAAAAATTGGGAGTCCTTAAATGAAGTTTTCGATTTTTTGATTCAGAATCATTGTGATCGCAGTACGGTGCTTTACGCGCTTGGTGGGGGAGTAATTGGAGATTTGACAGGTTTTGCAGCATCCGCATACATGCGTGGTATCGCCTTTGTCCAAGTTCCGACTACTTTGCTGGCTCAGGTAGATTCGTCGGTTGGGGGTAAAACTGCTATCAATCATCCCAAGGGGAAAAACATGATTGGGGCGTTTTATCAGCCTAAAGTGGTAGTTTGTAACGTAGATGCATTAAAGACTCTGCCAGAGAGAGAGTTGTCCGCAGGCCTAGCGGAGGTAATTAAATATGGACCCATATTCGATATGAATTTCATGTCGTGGTTAGAGGGCTCCATCGATTTGCTTGTAAAAAAAGATTCTGCGAGCTTGGCATATGCGATTCAACGCTCGTGTGAAATCAAAGCGCATGTAGTTGAGCAAGATGAAAAGGAAAGTGGTCTGCGTGCCATTTTGAATTTTGGTCATACCTTCGGGCATGCTATTGAAGCGGGAATGGGCTATGGCACTTGGCTGCATGGCGAGGGGGTCGCGGCAGGCATGGTGATGGCTGCCGAGTTGTCGGCTCGTTTGGGCATGGTGGATGCCAACTTTGTGCAGCGTTTAAAAGCTTTGATTCAAAGGGCCGGATTGCCAGTTCAAGGTCCTGTACTAGACGCTGCACGAAATGCAGAGCGTTATCTGGAGCTGATGCGCTTAGACAAAAAGTCGGAGGGCGGAGAGATACGCTTCATCCTCATAGATGGGCCGGGCAAAGCAGTTCTTCGCTCGGTACCGGATGAATTGGTCAAAGAAGTGATCAATGACTGCTGCGCCTAAGTAAAGAGCGGGCTGACTGTGGATCAAAGTCACCCCACGCTTGCCTCATACGCGTGTCATCCTTCTGCAACCCGCGGACGCAAGTTTGCGGAAGCTGACGCGCCGACCCGTACGGACTATCAGCGCGATCGGGATCGCATCGTGCATTCCACTGCGTTCCGACGACTGGTTTACAAGACCCAGGTTTTCCTGAATCACGAGGGCGACCTGTTCAGAACCAGACTTACGCATTCGTTGGAGGTCGCTCAGTTGGGGCGCTCAGTAGCTCGTACATTGGGCCTCAATGAGGACTTGGTGGAAGCAATTTCTCTGGCGCACGATCTGGGTCACACCCCGTTCGGTCATGCAGGCCAAGACGCACTCAATGCTTGTACGGAGCAATATGGGGGCTTTGAGCACAACCTCCAAAGTCTTCGGGTAGTAGATTTTTTGGAAGAGCGTTACCCCACTTATGACGGTTTGAATCTGACTTTCGAAACAAGGGAAGGAATTCTCAAGCATTGTTCGCTTGCCAATGCCTCCAAACTGGAAGCAGTGGAGCCCCGGGGAGTTGGAGAAAGATTTCTACTGAAACGCCGCCCCAGTCTGGAGGCGCAACTCTGTAATCTTGCAGATGAGATTGCGTACAACGCTCACGATATAGACGACGGGGTGCGATCCGGTTTGTTAACCATGGACCAGCTTCAAGAAGTGGATCTATTTGATCGGTTTCGTCGAGCCAGTCTGGCAGAGCACCCGGGGTTAGGAAGCGATGACATGCGCAGGCGGCTGTTGAATGAGTCCATCCGCCGCATGCTGAGTGCGCAGGTGTATGACCTTATTGATGCAACTCGCGCTGTATTGGACAAATATCAGCCGCAAAGCGTTGCACATGTCCGTGAGTTACCGCCATTGGTTCAATTCAGTGCAGAGATGAAGCAACGTTCTGCAGAGTTGAAGTCATTTTTGTTCCGATCGCTTTATCGGCACCCCCAGGTCATGGAAACCACCGGTCGGGCAAAACAGGTGATCCATGAGCTTTTTGGTGTTTATCTCGAAAAGCCCGCCGAAATGAAACCTGCGTTCGGGCAACGGGCTGCCCGTGGGGATATGGAGTTGCGCGCAAGGGTTGTTGCTGACTTCATCGCTGGCATGACCGATCGCTATGCAATACGCGAACACGAGCGCTTGCTTCACACGAAGTTGATGGGCGTGTAGCGTGTAGTTTCAGCAGAGACCTTTACACCCGATTGATTGAATGCTTGTGGACTTCTCGGGCTGTGTATTGCCGGTGGCCCGATAGTTTTTGATGGGGCGCAAAGAGAGACCATTTGATGGCCCGCATACAATCCGCCACCCCTCCTTATTCCCTCTCCCCAGCCAATGCCTGTTTGTCTTCCGATGTCTCCAGACTCTACGCAATTGTTCGAGGGCTCAGTGGTTGCAGACACCGTGCAATGGCTGGAGAGGGCCGTGATCGGCCTGAATTTGTGTCCCTTTGCCAAGAGTGTTCACGTCAAGAAGCAGATCCACTATGTAGTGAGTCGGGCTGAGGGTGCGGAAGGGTTGGCGGAGGATTTGCGCCAGGAATTGCTGGCTCTATCGCAAATGAGTCCAGAGGTTCGCGACACCACGCTTTTGATAGCCCCGCGGTGCATGGAGGACTTTTTCGACTTCAATGATTTCACCGCAGTTGCAGACGACTTGGTGGGGAAACTGGACCTTGATGGTGTGTTGCAGGTAGCCTTTTTTCATCCCGACTTCCAGTTTGCTGGAACGTCGATCGAGGATGTTTCCAACTGCTCCAACAGGTCACCCTATCCGACGTTACATCTGATCCGAGAGGAGAGCATTGACCGTGCGGTAGCCGCATTTCCTGAGGCCGATGCGATCTATGAGCGGAATATTCGGTTGCTGGAGGATATGGGTATGGAAGGATGGCGCGCCCTGGATGTAGGGCGGCATCCGCCAGAAGCGACCGGGGCGGGAGATCTGGACGCAAAAGAGGCATCGAGGTGAGCATGGCGAATCAACGATCACGCAACAAACAAGCGCGTCATTCCGTCTCTCAAAAGGAAGAGGCGGCGAAGCCTTCGCTCCTTGATGAACTGCGCCCTGGGCAATCGGTCGAGTTGTTGAAAGAATTGCACATCCTGACCCGGGAGGGGCGCCTCAATCAGGACTCTCGCCGCAAGCTCAAGCAGGTATATCACCTCTTTAATTTCATCGAGCCTTTACTGAAAGAGCTGTCTACCGATGGGCATGAGGTATCGCTTGCAGATCACGGGGCTGGCAAGTCCTATCTGGGGTTCATTCTGTATGACCTGTTCTTCCAGGCATTTGGGCGAGGGCGGATTTACGGGATTGAGACCCGTGGGGAGCTGGTCGATAAGTCGAAGGCACTGGCCCAGCAGCTGGCATTTGAAAGAATGTCGTTCCTGAACTTGTCGGTTGCGGATGCAATGAGTGCTGGGGATCTGCCCGCACAGATCGATATCGTGACGGCATTGCATGCATGTGATACCGCGACCGATGACGCAATAGCCTTTGGCCTGCAAAAGAAAGCCAAAGCCATGGTGCTTGTACCCTGCTGCCAGGCTGAAATGGCGGCCTGTCTTCGTCGGGACAAGGCGATGCAGCTCTCGCGAACGCCGTTGGCAGAGTTGTGGCGTCACCCCATACATACCCGCGAACTTGGCAGTCAGGTGACCAATGTGCTTCGCTGCTTGTATCTGGAGGCCAGTGGCTACCAAGTGACGGTGACTGAGCTGGTTGGCTGGGAGCACAGCATGAAGAACGAACTCATCATTGCGCGTTACACGGGGCAGAGAAAGCGCAGCGCGGCAGAGCGCCTCGGCGCTATCCTGGATGAGTTCGGTTTGCGCTCGGCCATGGGTGTCAGGTTTGGTATCCCTGCTGAATCGGTCTCCACGCATTCTGCTAATTGAGGCCAGAGCTTCCAGCGTGTCTTTATTCTCGTAACGGTGGTGCGCCATGGCCCGCTTGCCACGCCTTTCGCTTTCCGGTTATCCGCATCACATCATCCAGCGTGGAAACAACCGTCAGCCTGTCTTTCTGAATGCTGACGACTATTCCTTTTTTCTCTCCCTGCTGCTTGATCAATCAAGTCGTCACAAGGTCAAGGTGCATGCCTATGTGCTGATGCCCAACCACTTTCATCTTTTGGTAACGCCGGATGCTGCAGAAGGCTTGTCCAAAATGATGCAGAGCGTGGGCAGAGCTTACGCGCAGTATTTCAACAAGGCCTATCAGCGGTCCGGCACCCTATGGGAAGGGCGCTATAGATCCACTGTGCTGGAGGCGGAGACCTATTTGCTGCCCTGCATGGTCTACATGGACTTGAATCCTGTGCGTTCGGGGCTTGTGTCTATCGCGCAGGAATATCCCTGGTCCAGCTGCGCGCACTGGCTTGGGATGCGGAATGAGCGATTGCTTACATCCCACGCGTGCTACTGGGCGCTGGGGAATACGCCTTTTGCGCGAGAAGCAGCTTACGGAGAAATGCTGCAGAGCGGATTGGATATGCAGCAACAGCAGGCAATCACCGATTCGGCGCTCAATGGTTGGGCGCTTGGCTCTGTTCAGTTCAAGGAATCCCTGGGGCAAAAAACATCCAGACGGGTTGTGCGCGCCTCGCCGGGCAGGCCAAAGAAGACTGTCAACACAACCGGCTGAGAAGCCAAGTCTGAATCTCAATCGGTTTAGTTTCGTCTTTTTAATGTGTCCCCAATAAATTTTCTATGAATTTTGTCGGCAATTAAATGGTATCTGACCCTATTTAAATCGCTTGCCTCGAATGTTGCATTGCACTAATCTCGGCTTCCCTGCGAAAACTATGAGGAATGCGCCATGACTACGGCCGCCGAGATCCAGCATCTGCAACAACACGGTTTGTACTCATCGGGTAACGAACACGACGCCTGCGGGCTCGGCTTCGTTGCCCACATCAAGGGTGTCAAGCGCCACGATATCGTGACGCAGGCCCTGAAGATTCTGGAAAACATCGACCACCGTGGTGCTGTGGGTGCCGACCCGCTGATGGGCGATGGCGCAGGTATCCTGATCCAGATTCCTGATGCGCTGTACCGCGAAGAGATGGCCAAGCAAGGCGTGACCTTGCCTGCCGCAGGTGAGTACGGCGTTGGCATGATCTTCCTGCCCAAGGAGCACGCATCGCGTCTGGCTTGCGAGCAGGAGATGGAGCGCGCCATCAAGGCCGAAGGTCAGGTGCTGCTGGGCTGGCGCGATGTTCCGGTGAATGTGGACATGCCCATGTCGCCCACCGTGCGCAAGAAGGAGCCCATCCTGCGCCAGGTCTTCATTGGCCGCGGCAACGATGTGATCGTGCAGGACGCGCTGGAGCGCAAGCTGTACGTGATCCGCAAGACAGCCAGCGCCAACATCCAGGCCCTCAAGCTCAAGCACAGCAAGGAATACTACGTTCCTTCCATGTCCAGCCGCACCGTGGTCTACAAGGGCCTGCTGCTGGCCGACCAAGTGGGCAAGTACTACCTCGACCTGCAAGACGAGCGCTGCGTTTCGGCCATCGGCCTGGTGCACCAACGCTTCTCCACCAATACCTTCCCTGAATGGCCTCTGGCCCACCCTTACCGCTATGTGGCGCACAACGGTGAAATCAACACCGTCAAGGGCAACTACAACTGGATGAAGGCGCGCGAAGGCGTGATGGCCTCGCCCGTGCTGGCTGCCGATCTGCAAAAGCTCTACCCCATCAGCTTTGCCGACCAGTCCGACACTGCCACGTTCGACAACTGCCTTGAACTGCTGACCATGGCGGGCTACCCCATCAGCCAGGCCGTGATGATGATGATCCCTGAGCCCTGGGAGCAGCACACCACCATGGATGAGCGCCGCCGCGCCTTCTATGAGTACCACGCCGCGATGCTGGAGCCTTGGGATGGCCCCGCGTCCATCGTGTTCACCGACGGCCGCCAGATTGGTGCCACTCTGGACCGCAATGGCCTGCGCCCCTCGCGCTACTGCATCACTGATGACGATCTGGTCATCATGGGTTCCGAATCCGGCGTGCTGCCCGTGCCTGAGAACAAGATTGTGCGCAAGTGGCGTCTGCAGCCCGGCAAGATGTTCCTGATCGATCTGGAGCAGGGCCGTCTGATTGAAGACGATGAGCTCAAAGCCAACATCGTCAACACAAAGCCTTACAAGCAGTGGATTGAAAACCTGCGCATCAAGCTCGACAGCATTGAAGCCGGTGCCCAGGCTGCGGCACCGCAAGCTGCTGACCTGCCGCTGCTGGATCGCCAGCAAGCCTTTGGTTACACCCAGGAAGACATCAAGTTCCTGATGGCTCCCATGGCCAAGAACGGCGAAGAAGGCATCGGCTCCATGGGCAACGACAGCCCCCTGGCCGTGCTCTCGGGCAAGAACAAGCCGCTGTACAACTACTTTAAGCAGCTGTTCGCTCAGGTGACCAACCCGCCGATCGACCCGATCCGCGAGGCCATCGTGATGTCGCTCAACAGCTTCATCGGCCCCAAGCCCAACCTGCTGGATATCAACCAGGTCAACCCGCCCATGCGGCTGGAAGTGAGCCAGCCCGTGCTGGACTTTGCCGACATGGCCAAGCTGCGCAATATCGAGCAGTACACCAACGGCAAGTTCAAGAGCGCCACCATCGACATCACCTACCCACTGAGCTGGGGCCGTGAAGGCGTGGAAGCCAAGCTGGCGTCGCTGTGCGCGCAGGCTGTCGATGCCATCAAGGGCGGTGCCAACATCCTCATCATCAGCGACCGCGCCGTGAGCGCCACGCAAGTGGCCATCCCCGCGCTGCTGGCGCTGTCTGCCATCCACCAGCATCTGGTGGTCACGGGCCTGCGCACTACAGCAGGCCTGGTGGTCGAGACCGGTACTGCCCGCGAAGTGCACCACTTTGCCGTGTTGGCAGGTTACGGCGCAGAGGCCGTGCACCCCTACCTGGCCATGGAAACCCTGGCCAGCATGCACAAGGACCTGGGTGGTGACCTGTCTGCCGACAAGGCCATCTACAACTACGTCAAGGCGATTGGCAAGGGTCTGTCCAAGATCATGTCCAAGATGGGCGTCAGCACCTACATGAGCTACTGCGGTGCCCAGCTGTTCGAGGCCATCGGTCTGAACTCGGAAACCGTGAGCAAGTACTTCACCGGCACCGCCAGCCGTGTGGAAGGTATCGGCGTCTTCGAAATCGCCGAAGAAGCCATCCGCATGCACAAGGCCGCTTTTGGTGACGACCCCGTGCTCGAAACCATGCTGGACGCCGGTGGCGAATACGCCTGGCGTGCCCGTGGCGAAGACCACATGTGGACGCCTGACGCGATTGCCAAGCTGCAGCACAGCACGCGCGCCAACAACTGGAACACGTACAAGGAGTACGCCCAGATCATCAACGACCAGAGCAAGCGCCACATGACGCTGCGCGGCCTGTTCGAGTTCAGGATCGATCCCTCCAAGGCGATCTCTATCGACGAGGTCGAGCCCGCCAAGGAAATCGTCAAGCGCTTTGCTACCGGTGCCATGTCGCTGGGGTCCATCTCTACGGAAGCCCACGCCACCCTGGCTGTGGCCATGAACCGTATTGGCGGCAAGAGCAACACGGGTGAAGGCGGCGAAGACGAGCGCCGTTACCGCAACGAACTCAAGGGCATCCCGATCAAGAAGGGCGACACCCTCAAGAGCGTGATCGGTGCTGAGAACGTGGAGGTGGACCTGCCGTTGATGGACGGCGATTCGCTGCGCAGCCGCATCAAGCAGGTGGCCTCGGGCCGCTTTGGTGTGACGGCCGAGTACCTGTCGTCGGCCGACCAGATCCAGATCAAGATGGCCCAGGGCGCCAAGCCCGGTGAGGGCGGCCAGCTGCCTGGCGGCAAGGTGTCTACCTACATCGGCAAGCTGCGCCACAGCGTGCCTGGCGTGGGTCTGATCTCGCCACCACCCCACCACGACATCTACTCCATCGAAGACCTGGCGCAGCTGATCCACGATCTGAAGAACGTGGCTCCGCACGCTGACATCAGCGTCAAGCTGGTGTCCGAGGTGGGCGTGGGCACGATCGCTGCGGGCGTGGCCAAGTGCAAGAGCGACCACGTGGTGATCGCTGGTCACGACGGCGGCACGGGCGCTTCGCCCTGGTCGTCCATCAAGCATGCGGGCGGCCCCTGGGAAATCGGCCTGGCTGAAACCCAGCAAACCCTGGTGCTCAACCGCCTGCGCGGCCGTATCCGTGTGCAGGCCGACGGCCAGATGAAGACCGGCCGTGACGTCGCCATCGGCGCGCTGCTGGGCGCGGATGAATTCGGCTTTGCCACCGCACCGCTGGTGGTGGAAGGCTGCATCATGATGCGCAAGTGCCACCTCAACACCTGCCCCGTGGGCGTGGCCACGCAAGACCCTGAGCTGCGCAAGAAGTTCTCGGGCAAGCCAGAGCATGTGGTGAACTACTTCTTCTTCATCGCGGAAGAAGTGCGCCAGATCATGGCCCAGCTGGGTATCCGCAAGTTCGACGACATGATTGGCCGCACCGATCTGCTCGATATGCGCCAAGGCATCGAGCACTGGAAGGCCCGCGGTCTGGATTTCGGCCGCCTGTTCGCCCAGCCTGCGGTGCCTGCCGATGTGCCACGCTTCCACGTGGACAAGCAGGACCACAACATCGACCACACGCTGGACCGCAAACTGATCGAGCGCAGCAAGCCTGCCATCGACAAGGGCGAGCGCGTGCAATTCATCGAAGTGGCGCGTAACGTGAACCGCTCGGTCGGCGCGATGTTGTCGGGTGCTGTCACCCGCGTGCATCCCGAAGGCCTGCCAGACGACACCATCCGCATCCAGCTGGAAGGCACGGGCGGTCAGTCGTTCGGTGCGTTCCTCACACGCGGTATCACGCTGTACCTGATTGGCGATGCCAACGACTACACGGGCAAGGGCCTGTCGGGTGGCCGCGTCATCGTGCGCCCCAGCATCGACTTCCGTGGCGACGCAGTGCGCAACACCATCGTCGGCAACACCGTGATGTACGGTGCGACCACCGGTGAGGCCTTCTTCAGCGGCGTGGCTGGCGAGCGCTTTGCGGTGCGCCTGTCGGGCGCCACTGCGGTGGTGGAAGGCACGGGCGACCACGGTTGCGAATACATGACCGGCGGCACGGTGGTGGTGCTGGGCAAGACAGGCCGCAACTTTGCCGCTGGCATGAGCGGTGGCGTGGCCTACGTCTATGACGAGGACGGCCAGTTCGACACCCGTTGCAACATGTCGATGGTGACGCTGGAGCGCATCCTGCCTGCAGCAGAGCAGGAGGCCACGGTGCCCCGCTCGATCTGGCACAACGGCCAGACGGATGAGGCGCAGCTCAAGAAGCTGCTGGAAGACCACAACCGCTGGACGGGCAGCAAGCGTGCCCGCGAGCTGCTGGACAACTGGGCCTCGTCGCGTGGCAAGTTCGTGAAGGTGTTCCCGACCGAATACAAGCGCGCCCTGGCTGAGATTTATGAACGAAAAGTGCTGGAAGAGTCCGCTGCACCAGCGGTAGCTGCTACCAAAAAGGAAGCGGTGCCCGCCAAGTAAGGCCCGGCCATTGATTCAGCACCACATTCATAGATAAGGACATCGTCATGGGAAAGACTACTGGCTTCATGGAATACGAGCGCATCGAGGAGGGCTACAAGCCCGTGCCCGAGCGCCTGAAGCACTACAAGGAATTCGTCATCGGTCTCGATGACGCGCAAGCCAAGATCCAGGGGGCGCGCTGCATGGACTGTGGCACGCCGTTCTGCAACAACGGCTGCCCGGTCAACAACATCATTCCGGACTTCAACGATCTGGTGTACCAGCAAGACTGGAAGAGCGCGATCGAGGTGCTGCACAGCACCAACAACTTTCCGGAGTTCACCGGTCGCATCTGCCCCGCACCTTGCGAGGCAGCCTGTGTGCTGAACGTCAACAACGACGCGGTGGGCATCAAGTCCATCGAGCACGCCATCATCGACCGCGCCTGGGCTGAGGGCTGGGTTCAGCCTCGTCCCGCCAAGCACCAGACGGGCAAGAAGGTGGCTGTGGTAGGTTCCGGCCCTGCAGGCTTGGCCGCTGCACAGCAGCTGGCGCGTGCGGGCCACAGCGTCACGCTGTTTGAAAAGAACGACCGCGTGGGCGGCCTGCTGCGCTACGGCATCCCTGACTTCAAGATGGAAAAGTCGCACATCGACCGCCGCGTCAAGCAGCTCGAAGCCGAAGGCGTGGTCATCCGCACCGGTGTGTTCGTCGGTGCCGCCAAGGACGGCTTGGGCAAGGACTCCAAGGTCACCAACTGGGCCAAGGAAACAGTCACGCCCGAGCAGTTGAACAAGGAGTTCGACGCTGTGCTGCTGACCGGTGGCGCCGAGCAATCGCGTGATCTGCCTGTGCCTGGCCGCGATCTGGACGGCATCCACTTCGCCATGGAGTTCCTGCCCCAGCAGAACAAGGTCAACGCGGGCGACAAGCTCAAGGGTCAACTGCGCGCCGACGGCAAGCATGTGGTGGTGATTGGCGGGGGCGACACCGGCAGCGACTGCGTGGGCACCAGCAACCGCCACGGCGCGGTGAGCGTGACGCAGTTTGAGCTGATGCCTCAGCCACCCAAGGAAGAAAATCGCCCCATGACCTGGCCTTACTGGCCGATCAAGCTGCGCACCAGCTCCAGCCATGAAGAGGGTTGTGACCGCGAGTTCGCCATCTCCACCAAGGAATTCATTGGCGAGAAGGGCAAAGTCACTGGCCTGAAGACCGTGCGTGTGGAGTGGAAGGACGGCAAGATGGTCGAGGTGGCGGGCTCCGAGCAGGTCATCAAGGCTGATCTGGTGCTGCTGGCCATGGGCTTTGTGAGCCCTGTCGCTGCCGTGCTCGACGCCTTTGGCGTAGAGAAGGACGCCCGCGGCAACGCCAAGGCCACCACCGACTTCACAGGCGGCTATGCCACCAACGTGCCCAAGGTGTTCGCAGCGGGTGACATCCGTCGCGGCCAGAGTCTGGTGGTGTGGGCCATCCGCGAGGGCCGCCAGGCTGCCCGCGCTGTGGACGAGTTCCTGATGGGCTATTCGGACCTGCCTCGCTGAGTCGGGTTACCCGTAGCGTCCTGCAGAGGGACGCATGGCGCGTGCTATTGAATATGTAGCTGCCTGCGCTGATTCCATAAGGCCTGGAGTGCGAAAGTGCTTCAGGCCTTTTGCATTTGGAGCTGCTTCAAGCGACTTTCACCCCTTGCGGTGCCGCTGGGGGGGGCTGTATGCGGCCGGTTTATAGCCATTTTGGCCTGCAGGGCAAGCAGGATGGGCGCAAGATGCTCTCAAAATAAGAGCGCTGCGTATTACCCTGGAAGCCGCCTTTCCTCATTTTTTGGTGCCTGCGCAAGAGGCAGCGGCCCAGTGGTGGGAAAATCAAGGGTTTTCCTGGGGGCAAAGCCCCTTTTTCTCTTTCCGCACCATGCAACCCAACTCCTTCCAAAAGATTGCCGCTGTCGCCCTGGTTTCCCTGGGTGCCCTTCTGTCTGCCTGCTCCAAGCAAGAACCTGCGCCTGCCGCTGCCACCCCAGCACACGCCGCAGCGGCCAAGATCGTTGTCGGTCTGGACGACAACTTCCCTCCCATGGGCTTTCGCAATGAGAAGAACGAACTGGTCGGCTTTGACATCGACATGGCACGCGAGGCTGCCAAGCGCCTGGGCGTGGAAGTGGACTTCAAGCCCATCGACTGGAGCGCCAAGGAGGCCGAGCTGTCTGGCAAGCGCGTGGATGCCCTGTGGAACGGTCTGACCATTACCGAAGAACGCAAGCAGAACATTGCCTTCACCGCCCCTTACATGGAAAACCACCAGATCATCGTGGTGGCAGCCCAGTCCCCCATCAAGACCAAGGCTGACTTGGCGGGCAAGACCGTGGGCGCGCAGGACGGCAGCAGCGCCGTGGATGCGGTCAAGAAGGACGATGCCGTGTTCAAGACCTTCAAGGAGTTCAAGGTTTTTGGTGACAACGTGACGGCGCTGATGGACCTGTCCACCGGCCGCCTGGATGCCGTGGTGGTGGACGAAGTGGTGGGCCGTTACTACGTGGCCAAGAAGCCCCAGGACTACGTGGTGCTGGAAGCCCACTTTGGCACGGAAGACTATGGCGTGGGTGTGCGCAAGGATGACACCGAACTGCAAGCCAAGCTCGACAAGGTGCTTGCCGAGATGAAGAAGGACGGCGCTGCTGCCAAGATTGCCGAACAGTGGTTTGGCAAGAACATCATCAAATAAAGAACAACCCCCTGAGGCGCTGCGCGCCTTCCCCCTTCTCTGGCATCGCTGTGCGATGCGGAAGGGGGACACCGCCAGCGCGGCGGGGCGGCCCTTGCGCGGCGGTCTTTGGTCTGGGCCGCGCCAGTTGTGATGGCAGCAGACAGTACAAAACTCGGAACCGTTGCCGCTATGGATTACGTTCTCTCTCTTCTGGGGCCGCTGGCGCAAGGCGCTACCGTCACCCTGAAGCTTTTCGTCATCACCCTGCTGCTGGCGGTACCGCTGGGGCTGGTGTTGGCGCTGGCGCGTGTGTCGCGCTGGAAGGCCTTGTCGGCTTTCGTCAATGGCTACATCTGGCTCATGCGCGGCACGCCGCTCATGCTGCAGATGTTGTTCATCTACTTTGCGCTGCCTTTTGTGCCGGTGATTGGCGTGCGCTTGCCCGATTTTCCCGCCGCCGTGGTGGCGTTTGCGCTCAACTACGCGGCTTACTTTGCAGAGATTTTCCGCGCGGGCATCCAGTCGATTGACCGCGGGCAATACGAAGGTGCCAAGGTGCTGGGCATGACCTATGGCCAGACCATGCGCCGCATCGTGCTGCCGCAGATGGTGCGCCGCATTCTGCCGCCCATGAGCAACGAGACCATCACTTTGGTCAAGGACACCTCGCTCATCTACGTGCTGGCGTTGAACGATCTGCTGCGTGCCGCACGGGGCATCGTACAGCGCGACTTCACCACCACGCCCTTCATTGTGGCGGCGGCTTTCTATCTCGTCATGACCCTGGTGCTGACCTGGGGCTTCCAGCGTCTGGAGAAACGTTATGCCAAGCACGACGAATGAACGCTCGGGCGGGCAGGGCGGCCTGTCTGTCCCCGTGCCGATGATCGAGGCGCGTGGCATCCACAAGGCCTTTGGAAGGGTGCCCGTGCTGCGCAATGTGTCGCTGACCGTGGGGCGGGGCGAGGTGGTGGCTTTGATCGGCCCTTCGGGGTCTGGCAAGAGCACCTTCTTGCGCTGCCTGAACCACCTTGAAACCATCGACAGCGGCTCCATCGCCATCGAAGGCCAGAGCCTTGCAGCCACGGATGCCGCCGGGCGCTGTACCTATGTGCCTGAAGCCGAGGTGCGGCGCATCTGCCGCAAAATGGGCATGGTGTTCCAGCACTTCAACCTGTTTCCGCACCTGACGGTGCTGGAGAACCTGATCGAGGCACCGATGGTGGTGCGCGGCATGTCTCGCGACGAATCCATCGCCCGTGCTGAGGTGTTGCTCGACAAGGTAGGCCTGCGCGCCAAACGCGACAACTACCCTGCACGTCTGTCGGGTGGGCAGAAGCAGCGCGTGGCCATTGCCCGCGCACTGGCCATGGAGCCCGACATCATGCTCTTCGACGAACCTACCTCGGCCCTGGACCCGGAGCTGACGGGCGAAGTGCTGCGCACCATGCGTGCGCTGGCGCAGGAGCACATGACGATGCTGGTGGTCACCCATGAAATGGGCTTTGCGCGCGAGGTGGCCCATACGGTGGCCTTCATGGACCAGGGCGAGTTGCTGGAAACCCGCCCCGCGGCAGATTTTTTTGCCGCGCCAGGCCACGAGCGCAGCCGTGCTTTCCTGAACCACATGCTTTGAATGGGCTCGGGCCCCTACCCGCCGATGCGGGTAAGGGGCCGGCATTTTTTCAGCAACACAGCATTCACCTTTTGGAAACAAACAGACGTGAATGTATGTATGCCTGCTTGTATTACCATAGCGCCCCATGCGGCGAATGCTTGCCCCCGACAATCGGGGTTTGCCCCTGCCTTCCGCCTAGTCCACCAGGTCTGCATTGAATGTCTGACACTCCCGCTCTCGTTGATTTGCGCAACGTCACCTTCTCCTACGGAGACCGGGTGATCCTGCGCGATGTGTCGCTGCAGGTGCCGCGTGGCAAGGTCACGGCCCTGATGGGGGCTTCGGGCGGGGGCAAGACCACCGTGCTGCGTCTGATTGGCGGACAGCAGCACGCCCGGCAAGGGCAGGTGCTGTTTGATGGGCAGGATGTGGGCAAGCTGGATGCCAAAGGCCTGTTTGCGGTGCGCCGACGCATGGGCATGCTGTTCCAGTTTGGCGCGCTGTTCACCGACTTGAGTGTGTTTGAGAACGTGGCCTTTCCTCTGCGTGAGCACACCGATCTGTCCGAAGCCCTGATCCGCGATGTGGTGCTGATGAAGCTCAATGCGGTGGGCTTGCGGGGCGCTCGGGACCTGATGCCCAGCCAGATTTCCGGCGGCATGGCCCGGCGTGTGGCCCTGGCCCGCGCGATTGCGCTGGACCCTGAACTCATCATGTACGACGAGCCCTTTGCGGGGCTCGATCCCATCTCGCTGGGAACCACTGCGCAGCTCATCCGCCAGCTCAACGATGCCATGGGGCTTACCAGCATTTTGGTGTCGCACGATCTGGAGGAGACGTTCCGGCTTGCGGATCACGTCATCATCCTCGGCGCTGGGGTGATTGCAGCCCAGGGCTCGCCGCAAGAGGTGATGGCCAGCACCGATCCGCTGGTGCATCAGTTTGTGCACGCTTTGCCTTCAGGCCCCGTGCCGTTTCATTACCCGGGCCCTGACGCCGCGCAGGACTTTGGCCCCACGGCAGGGGTGCGCTCATGAGCTGGTTTCATCCCTCCAATATCGGTTTTGCGGTCCGCTCCAAGCTGGCCGATCTGGGCCATGCCGCGCGTCTGTTTGCGCGGCTGGTCCAACTGGCAGGCGCGGTGCTGACCCGGCCTGGTCTGGTGCGTGACCAGATCCATTTCCTGGGCAACTACTCGCTGGCCATCATTGCCGTGTCGGGTCTGTTTGTGGGCTTCGTGCTGGGCTTGCAGGGCTACTACACGCTGCAGCGCTATGGCTCGTCGGAGGCGCTGGGCCTGCTGGTGGCCCTGTCCCTGGTGCGCGAGCTGGGGCCTGTGGTCACCGCGCTTTTGTTTGCTGGCCGGGCTGGCACCTCGCTGACCGCCGAGATTGGCCTCATGCGCGCAGGGGAGCAGCTCAGCGCCATGGAAATGATGGCGGTGGACCCCGTGCGCCGCATTCTGGCCCCCCGGTTCTGGGCGGGTGTCATCACCATGCCTTTGCTGGCAGCCGTGTTCAGCGCCGTGGGTGTGATTGGCGGCTGGGTGGTGGGTGTGTTGATGATCGGTATCGACCCCGGTGCTTTCTGGAGCCAGATGCAAGGCGGTGTCGATGTCTGGAAGGATGTGGGTAACGGCGTGCTCAAAAGCCTGGTGTTCGGTTTTACGGTGACCTTTATTGCGCTGCTGCAGGGGTTTGTCGCGCGGCCTACGCCTGAAGGGGTGGCACGTGCCACCACCCGCACCGTGGTGATCGCCTCGCTGTCGGTGCTGGCCCTGGACTTTGTCCTGACGGCTCTGATGTTCAGTATTTGAAGCCGCATTCCCGGCAAAAAGGATTCAAGCGATGCAACGCTCCAAAAATGATGTGTGGGTCGGCCTGTTTGTGATGCTCGGTGCTGTGGCGCTGGTGTTCCTGGCCCTGCAGTCCGCCAACTTGCTCAGCCTCAACTTCCACAAGGGCTACCGCATTACCGCGCGGTTTGACAACATCGGCGGGCTCAAACCCCAGGCGGCCGTGCGCAGTGCGGGTGTGCTGGTGGGGCGTGTGGAATCCATCACGTTTGACGACAAGACCTTTCAGGCCCGCGTGACGCTTTCGATGGATGACCGGTATGCTTTCCCCAAGGACAGTTCGCTGAAAATCCTGACCAGTGGTCTGCTTGGTGAGCAGTACATCGGTATTGAGGCCGGTGCCGATGAAAAGAATCTGGCTGCGGGGGATACCGTCACGGCGACCCAGTCCGCCGTGGTGCTGGAAAACCTCATCGGTCAATTCCTCTACAACAAGGCCGAAGACGGCAGCAAGGGTGCTGCAGCGGGTTCCAACAAATGACAACAACATCCAACGCCACCGTGGTGGTCTCCTCCACGACTCATACCCGCTTCGCCGGTGTGCGCCGCGTGCTGCCCATGGTGGCGCTTGCAGCGCTGACAGGCTGCGCCACGGGCCCGCACGCCAATCCCGACGACCCTTTTGAGTCGTACAACCGCAGCATGACCCGCTTCAACGAGCATGTGGATGCCGTGGTGCTCAAGCCTGTGGCGACGGCCTATGTGGACGTGACTCCCACCCCGGTGCGCACGGGGGTGAGCAACTTCTTCGCCAACCTGGGTGATGTCTGGTCATTCGTGAACAACGTGCTGCAGCTGCGCGCCGAGGGTGCTGCCAACAGCTTCATGCGCGTGAACGTGAACACCTTCTTTGGCCTGGGTGGCTTGCTGGACGTGGCCAGCGAACTGGGCATTGAGCGTTCGCGGCAAGACTTTGGACTCACCCTGGGCCGTTGGGGCGTGGGCACGGGGCCGTACGTGGTTCTGCCCATTCTCGGCCCCTCCACGCTGCGTGACACCGTGGCTTTGCCTGTAGACACCATGGGCAACCCGATTCGCTATGCAGACCCGGTCTCCGCGCGCAATGCGCTGTATGGCCTGCGCATTGTGGACACCCGGGCGAACCTGCTGCGGGCAGGCGCAGTGATTGATGGCGCTGCGCTGGACAAGTATTCCTTCACGCGGGACGTGTTCCTGCAGGTGCGCCAGGGGCAGTCCAGCGAGCCATTGTTCAAGGACGACTCGGACAAGGGTGGTAATGACGGCATCTTGCCCCCGGAGCCTGATCGTTGAGTGTGACGGCCACGGTGTTGCACTTGCTTGCACCTTGGTACACCGCTGAAGCATGCGCCCGGCGTGGCGTGCGCACAATGTTTTCAAGGGTCGCCTGAGGTGCGGCCGGAGCTGAATGAAATGATGAATCGACGTATGTGGGCAGGTGCTGCCCTGGTGGCGGGTACCGCGATGGCATGGGGGCTGCCCATGGTGGCGATGGCTGCCGACGAGACGCCCGACGCGCTGATCAAGCGCCTGTCCGTGGATGTGCTCAACGCCGTGCGCGCTGACAAGGCGATCCAGGCGGGGGACATCAACAAGGTCATCGCCCTGGTGGACTCCACCGTCATGCCCAACGTGAATTTCCGCCGCATGACAGCCGCTGCAGTCGGCCCTGGCTGGCGTCAGGCCACGCCCGAGCAGCAAAAGCGACTGCAGGATGAATTCAAGGTGCTGCTGGTCCGCACTTATGCCGGTGCTTTGGCCCAGGTGAGCGACCAGACCGTGCAGATCAAGCCCCTGCGGGCCGGTGCGGACGACAAGGACGTGCTGGTGCGCACTGAAATCGTGGGCAAGGGTGACCCGATCCAGCTGGATTACCGCCTGGAGAAGACGCCGGGCGAGGGCGCTGGCTGGAAGATCTACAACCTGAACGTGCTGGGTGTGTGGCTGGTGGAAACCTACCGCAGCCAGTTTGCCCAGGAAATCAACGCCAAGGGCATTGATGGCCTGATCAACACGCTGGTGGCGCGCAACAAGTCCAACGCCGCGGCCAAGAGCTGACCCACGGCTCTCTTGTCTGAAACCGTCCGCTGACATGACCCCTGTATCTTCTGCCTTGCGCTTGCCCTCTGAGCTGACCCACCGGCAGGCTGCGGCCTGTCTGGCACAACTGCTGCAATCTCTGCGGGCGGTCAGTGGTGGGGGTGCTGCCGTGGTGGATGCTTCTGCTTTGCAGGTGTTTGACACCTCGGCATTGGCGGTGCTGCTGGAGTTCCGCCGCGAGGCTTTGGCGGCAGGCGTGTCGTTCGGTGTGCAGGGCCTGCCCGCGGCACTGCAAGGCATGGCCGGGTTGTATGGCGTGGATGCTCTGCTGCAGGTGGCGGCCGCATCCCAGACCTCGCCACACTGATCAGCCCCTGGCCAGCGCGTGGACGGCCCTGGCCTTAAAATCAAGGGCTCATGCCCGCAGTCTCATTCCAAGCCGTCTCCAAGACCTTTGTCACGCCCAAAGGCCCTTTTCAAGCACTCCAGCAAGTCAGCCTGGACATTGAGCAGGGCGAGTTTTTCGGCCTTCTGGGCCCCAATGGCGCTGGCAAAACCACCCTGATCAGCATTCTGGCGGGCCTTGCACGGGCCACCAGTGGCCGGGTGCTGGTGCATGGCAGTGACGTGCAGACCCAGTACGCCGATGCCCGCCGCAAGCTGGGCATCGTGCCGCAGGAGTTGGTGTTCGACCCATTTTTCAACGTGCGCGAGGCCTTGCGCATCCAGTCGGGCTACTTCGGCGTCAAGAACAACGATGCCTGGATTGACGAGCTGCTGGAAAACCTGGGCCTGGCCGACAAGGCCAACGCCAACATGCGCCAGCTCTCCGGTGGTATGAAGCGCCGCGTGCTGGTGGCCCAGGCCCTGGTGCACAAGCCGCCCATCATCGTGCTGGACGAACCCACCGCAGGGGTGGACGTGGAGTTGCGCCAGACGCTCTGGCACTTCATTGCCCGCCTCAACAAGGAAGGGCACACCGTGCTGCTCACCACCCACTATCTGGAAGAAGCCGAAGCCCTGTGTGGCCGCATTGCCATGCTCAAGGCGGGGCAGGTGGTCGCGCTCAACCGCACTTCCGAGCTGCTCAAGGCAGCATCCGGCAGCGTGTTGCAGTTCAAGACCGATGCGGCGCTGCCCGCCCCGTTGGCTGAGCAGGCGCGGGTGACGGGGCGCATCGTGCAACTGCCCGCGCACGATGCCGCAGAGATTGAAAGCCACCTGGCGGCCCTGCGGGTTGCGGGGGTGGATGTGCAGGACATGGAGATTCGCCGCCCCGATCTGGAAGACGTTTTCCTGCAGGTCATGTCCGGTGCAGGCACTGGCAATGCCGCGGCTGTCACGCAAGGAGCCGCAGCATGACCGGCTGGCAAACCCTGTTCTACAAAGAAGTGCTGCGCTTTTGGAAGGTGAGTTTCCAGACCGTGGCGGCCCCGGTGCTGACCGCCGTGTTGTACCTGCTGATCTTTGGCCACGTGCTGGAAGACCACGTCAAGGTGTACGACCGCATCAGCTACACCGCCTTCCTGGTGCCAGGCCTGGTGATGATGAGCGTGTTGCAGAACGCGTTTGCCAACAGTTCGTCGAGCCTGATCCAGAGCAAGATCATGGGCAACCTCGTGTTCGTGCTGCTAACGCCGCTGTCGCACTGGGCCTGGTTCGTGGCCTATGTGGGCTCGTCCATCGTGCGCGGTCTGGTGGTGGGGCTGGGTGTCTTCATTGTCACGCTGGCCTTTGCGCGGCCCGAGTTTGCTGCGCCGCTGTGGATTGTGGCCTTTGCGCTGATGGGCGCGGGCCTGCTGGCCACACTGGGGCTGATTGCGGGCCTGTGGGCCGACAAGTTCGACCAGATGGCTGCCTTCCAGAACTTCATCATCGTGCCGATGACTTTCCTGTCGGGCGTGTTTTATTCCATCCAGTCGCTGCCCCCGTTCTGGCAAACGGTCAGCCACCTCAATCCGTTCTTCTACATGATTGACGGCTTCCGCTACGGCTTCTTTGGGCAGAGCGATGTGTCGCCCTGGGTCAGCCTTGGTATTGTGGGCTTTGCATGGCTGGCGGTGAGTACCCTGGCGGTGCACCTGCTGCGCACGGGCTACAAGATCAGAAACTGATGAACATCCCCCTCCTGAACCGCACAGCGCCGTCCCATGGCTTGGGCTGCGCCAGTGCCCCCAGGTAACCTCCCACAATGAATCGCTGCCATGACCGCTGACCAACTCAAAGACATCATCACCGCAGGCCTGGCTTGCGACCACATCACGCTCGAAGGCGATGGCCGCCACTGGTATGCGACCATCGTTTCGGCCAGTTTCGAGGGCCAGCGCACCCTGCAACGCCAGCGCGCGGTGTACGCCACGCTGGGCAACCGCATGCAGACCGACGAGGTGCATGCCCTGTCCATGAAAACGTACACCCCCGCAGAGTGGGCAGCCCAGCAAGCCTGATGGATTTGCTATTGTATTGATAGCTGCCTGCGCTTATTCAATGGGCGCTGGAAGCGTTTTTTCTAATGATTTGGTTTTGAAATGGACAAACTCCTGATCCGTGGCGGCCGCACCCTCCAAGGCGAGGTGCTGGTATCTGGTGCCAAGAATGCCGCCCTGCCGGAGTTGTGCGCCGCACTGCTCACCGCAGACCCCGTAACGCTGCTGAACGTGCCGCAACTGCAGGACGTGAGCACCATGCTCAAGCTGATCCGCAACATGGGCGTGACGGCAGAGCGGTCAGACGACGGCACGGTGCGCATTGACGCCAGCGCGCTCAATACGCCAGAGGCCCCGTACGAGTTGGTCAAGACCATGCGCGCCTCCGTGCTGGCCCTGGGGCCACTGCTGGCCCGCTTTGGCGAGGCCACGGTGTCGCTGCCCGGTGGCTGCGCCATTGGCTCGCGTCCGGTCGATCAGCACATCAAGGGCATGGCGGCCATGGGGGCCGAGATTGTGGTGGAGCATGGCTACATGATCGCCAAGCTGCCCGCAGGCTGGACACGCCTGAAGGGTGCCCGCATCACCACCGACATGGTGACGGTGACAGGCACGGAGAACTTCATGATGGCCGCCGCCTTGGCCGAAGGCGAGACCGTGCTGGAAAACGCCGCCCAGGAGCCCGAGATTGTGGATCTGGCTGAAATGCTCATCGCCATGGGCGCGAAGATCGAAGGCCACGGCACGAGCCGCATCCGCATCCAGGGCGTGGAGAAACTGCACGGTTGCACCCACCGTGTGGTGGCCGACCGGATTGAAGCAGGTACCTTCCTGTGCGCCGTAGCCGCCACGGGCGGTGATGTGGTGCTGCGCCACGGGCGGGCCGACCATCTGGACGCCGTCATCGACAAACTGCGCGAAGCCGGAGCCACCGTGCAGGCGGTAGACGGCGGTATCCGCGTGCAAAGCCCTGGCGGCGCTGTGCTGAAGGCCCAGGGCTTTCGCACCACCGAATACCCCGGCTTTCCCACCGACATGCAGGCCCAGTTCATGGCGCTCAACTGCATTGCGCAGGGCACCGCCACGGTGACAGAAACCATTTTTGAAAACCGCTTCATGCACGTCAACGAGTTGATGCGGCTGGGTGCAAAAATTCAGGTGGATGGCAAGGTGGCCGTGATGGAAGGCGTGCCCCGCCTGTCGGGTGCCACCGTGATGGCTACCGACCTGCGCGCATCTGCCAGTCTGGTCATCGCCGGTCTGGTAGCAGATGGCGAAACCATGGTGGACCGTATCTACCATCTGGACCGCGGCTACGACTGCATGGAAGCCAAACTGCGCGGTATTGGTGCCGACATCGAACGAGTAAAAGCATGAGCAGCAACATGATCACCCTGGCACTTTCGAAGGGCCGTATCTTTGAAGAGACTCTGCCCCTGCTGGCTGCTGCGGGCATTGAGGTGCTGGAAGACCCCGAAAAATCGCGCAAGCTCATCCTGCCGACCAACCATGCGGATGTGCGCGTGGTGCTGGTACGCGCTTCGGATGTTCCGACCTATGTGGAGTACGGCGGTGCCGACATGGGCGTGTCGGGCAAGGACTCCCTGATTGAGCATGGAACCCAAGGGCTCTACCAGCCGCTGGACCTGCGCATCGCCAAATGCCGTGTGAGCGTGGCCGTGCGCAAGGACTTTGATTACGAGCGTGCTGTCAAGCAGGGTTCGCGGTTGAAGGTGGCCACCAAGTACACCTCCATCGCCCGCGAGTTCTTTGCCGCCAAGGGCGTGCACGTGGACATGGTCAAGCTCTACGGCTCCATGGAGCTGGCACCGCTGACCGGTTTGGCCGATGCGATCGTGGATCTTGTCTCCACAGGCAATACCCTGAAGGCCAACCATCTGGTCGAGGTCGAGCGCATCATGGACATCAGCTCTTATCTGGTCGTCAACCAGGCCGCACTCAAGCTCAAGCGTGAGCGGCTGCGCCGCATCATCGACGCGTTTGCCTCGGCGATTCCCCAGTCATCTTGACGAAAAAGCTGCGCCAGTTTTTCTTGGTGATGTGCGATGCTGAGCAGACAATCCCCCACCGCATGAAGAATGTCTCTTCGTGTCCTAAATAATCATCCTGTGGGGGTTCCATGTTGAAGAAAACAGTGGTTTTTGCGGCTCTGGCTTTGAGTGGCTTGGCGTATGCGGCAGATGCGGATTTCACTCTGGTGAATCGCACCGGTTATGCCATCAATGAGGTGTATATCTCTCCCACCCAGAAAGACAGCTGGGGGAAAGACCGCTTGGGTCGCAATCAATTGCTCAATGGCCAGGCGCGGACTTTCCGCTTTGGCGACACCAAGAATTGCGTACAAGACATCAAGGTCATCTTTACTGATGACGACTCAGAGGTTGAATGGGAAGGCTTCAACCTCTGTGAGCTTCACAAGATCACCCTGCGCTACAACCGCAAGACCGGGGATGTATCTGCAGACACTGAATAAACCTCTCTGAATTTGGAGAACCATGAAAGCAACGCCCCTGCGCCTGTCCACCGCCACACCTGACTTTGAAGCTGCTTTCAAGGCGCGTCTGCACTGGTCTGCAGACACCGATGCGGCCATTGAGCAGCGCGTGGCGGACATCCTGTCCGATGTGCGGTCGCGGGGCGATACCGCGGTGCTCGAGTACACCGCCCGGTTCGATGGTCTGAACGCAGCCTCCATGGCTGCGCTGGAATTGACCCAGGTAGAGCTCAAGGCTGCCTTCGACGCTATTCCTGCAGCCCAACGCGATGCTCTGCAGGCGGCTGCAGCCCGTGTGCGCAAGTACCACGAGGCGCAGAAAAAAGCCACGGGCGAGAGCTGGAGCTACCGCGACGAAGACGGCACCTTGCTGGGCCAGAAGGTCACGCCGCTCGATCGTGTGGGCATCTACGTGCCGGGCGGCAAGGCGGCCTACCCCTCCAGCGTGTTGATGAATGCCATTCCAGCCCATGTCGCCGGGGTTCAAGAAATCATCATGGTGGTGCCCACCCCCAAGGGGGAGAAGAACGCGCTGGTGCTGGCTGCCGCCTACGTGGCGGGCGTCACACGCGCCTTCACCATTGGTGGTGCGCAGGCAGTGGCCGCGCTGGCCTATGGCACGGCCACAGTGCCCAAGGTTGACAAGATCACGGGCCCCGGCAACGCCTACGTGGCCAGCGCCAAGAAGCGCGTGTTCGGCACCGTGGGCATCGACATGATTGCGGGCCCCTCCGAAATTCTGGTGCTGGCCGATGGCACCACGCCCCCTGACTGGGTGGCCATGGACCTCTTCAGCCAGGCCGAGCACGATGAACTGGCCCAGAGCATCCTGCTGTGCCCTGACGCCGCCTACCTGGACGCGGTGCAGCGCGAGATCGATCGCCTGCTGCCCACCATGCCGCGTGCAGAGATCATTGCCAAGAGCCTGACGGGCCGTGGCGCGCTGATTCTTACCCGCGATATGGAAGAGGCCTGCGCCATCAGCAACCGCATTGCGCCCGAGCATCTGGAAGTTTCCAGTACCGATCCACACCGCTGGGAGCCACTGCTGCGCCATGCGGGCGCGATCTTCCTGGGGGCCTACACTAGCGAAAGTCTGGGCGACTACTGCGCTGGTCCCAACCACGTGCTGCCCACCAGCGGCACGGCCAGGTTCTCGTCTCCGCTGGGGGTGTACGACTTCCAGAAGCGCAGCAGCCTGATCGAAGTGAGCGAAGCCGGCGCCCAGGTGCTGGGCACCATCGCGGCAGAGCTGGCCTACGGCGAGGGGCTGCAGGCCCACGCGCAGGCGGCAGAAATGCGCCTCAAGAAGGTTTGAGTGCGTAAAAAGCGCTCACGCTTAAGTTCACGCTTATCGCACCCATCCCACGCAGCCCCAGGCTGCAACAGAGCGCCCGACCAGCATGGCGCCTTCGCGGTACAGAGCGCTGGCGCTGTGGGATGGGGAAAGGCGCACCACCCAGGTGCCTCCGGCTGCGTCTGCCCACAGCACCCGCGCGTCCTGCCGGGCCAGTGCGTTGAAGGCCTCTGCGGGGGTAACGCCGGGTGCAAACAGCACCACCGCCTGATCCTGCTCACCGGAAGGCAGTGCTGCCACTGGTCCAGCGATCAGGGCTGCCAGCACCAGCACCACGGCGGCTCCCGATCCCGTCTGGTAGTAGTCGGTGGGTGCAACCGCGCCCATAGTGCCCTGGTCATCGCCCCGGCCCGAGCCAGACCCAGAACCGCCTGTGCCGCCCCCTCTGCGCAACATCCTCCAGCCCACCACAGCGGGCACCACACCGAACACAACAAACCACACCAGGTCCCACACCAGAGGCTGTGCGGCGTCCACCTTGACGCGGTGGATGCCCAGAATCCAGTGCGAGAGCGTGCCATCCAGCATATGCCAGCCCCCGAAGCCCAGCAGCGCCAGCGCCCACAGCGCGCGCCCGGCCGTGCGGAGCATGAGCGCACTGCGACGTCGCCACAGTTGCACCATTGCCAGCACAGCCACCCCGTACATCAGTGCGTGAAAAAGCCCGTCTGCCATGATCTGCCAGCGCATGTCCCGCACTCCCTGCACGTTGGAAAGCAGGTGGTGCCATTGCAGAATCTGGTGCAGCAGGATGCCGTCAAAGAACCCTCCCAGTGCAAATCCAAGAAAGAAGCCAGGCCACCTGAGTGAGCGACGGGCCAGCGGCTGGACTGCAACGGATGCCACCACACAACTCCTTAGCGCTTGAGATGCCGCAGATCGTGGAGCGCTAC
Organism: Acidovorax sp. DW039; assembly: GCF_037101375.1. Classification (NCBI taxonomy): domain Bacteria; kingdom Pseudomonadati; phylum Pseudomonadota; class Betaproteobacteria; order Burkholderiales; family Comamonadaceae; genus Acidovorax; species Acidovorax sp. DW039. Next base: position 1,090,430 of record NZ_AP029019.1, read on the forward strand.
GAAGCCTGCTATTGACGGAATGCGCCCCGTCTGCAGGTAGGAGGGGTTCTCAGTCGACTGTCCGCTGGCTCTGCAGCGTGCAATGAAAACTGGCGACACCCGGGCCCTCTGCGCTCAGCCGCAAGCGGGCCGGTCCCAGCAGGGTGGTGCACTCGCCTGCAGCAAGGAAGTGATCTTCCAGCCTCCCATCACAAGTCAGCCAGACAAGACCCTGCTCCACCTGGATCACAGCGGCCATCCTGGCAGGCACATGGATGTGTTGAACAGCCTGCGTGTTCTGCAAGGTGTAGTGCTCCGCCCCGCGGGAAGGGCTGAGGGGCAGTGCAGAGGTGGATGGCTCGCTGCGGGAGCGCCGAGCGGCGGGGGGCTGGGGTGTGGGGAGTGTGGCGGTGTTCATGTCTTCACTGTGCCGCTCGAGGCTGGCGCATGCCAGTTGCAGATCGGACCCAGCTGAACCAGTACAGCGACGTGCAGTGACGCATCTGTACTGCCCGGGTGTGCGGCGTTCTGTACTGCCCGAGGCGCGCGCATGCCGTACAGAATGCGGTATGGCCCAGACCGATGCACCCCCGCTGTACCTGCAGATTGCCCAGCAACTGACGGAGCTGATCCGCAATGGCACGCTGGCCCGTGGCGAGAAGCTTCCGTCCGTGCGTGAGCTGGCTCGTCAGCATGGCGTGGCACAGACCACGGTGGTGCAGGCCTACCATTGGCTGGAGGATGCGCGTCTGATCGTGGCGCGCCCCCGGTCCGGATTTTTTGTTGCAGCGCGCCCTGTGCAGCTACCAGAGCCGTCTACGCCCCGGCCCTTGAGGCGACCACGGGAAGTGTCGGTGGACTGGCTGGGCCAGCGCATCCTGGGGCGGCAGCAACCCGAGGGCATGGTGTCTTTCAGCAGCGGCACGCCAGGGCCAGACCTGTTCGATGTGGACCGCGTGCGTCGCGCCGTGACCCGTTCGGTGCAGCGCCACCGGCATCTGCTGTGCAACTATCCTTCCTCGGCCGGGCATGAAGACGCGCGCCGTGCACTGGCGCGCTATGCCGTAGGCCTGGGGTGCAGCCTGGACCCGCAGAACATCATGATCACCGGCGGCTGCATGGACAGCATTGCGCTGTGCTTGCGTGCCGTTACGCAACCGGGGGATGTGGTCGCGCTGGAGTCCCCCACGCATTTCTCGTTTCTTGAAGTGCTCCAGGGGCTGCACCTGCGGGCGCTGGAGATACCCGCCCACCCCCGCCATGGCTTGTCGCTGGACGCACTGCAACTCGCGCTCGACACCCAGCCCGTCAAGGCCGTCATGCTGGTGCCCACGCTCAGCAACCCGCTGGGCAGCTGCATGCCCCTGGCGGAACGCAAGCGGCTGGCTCAGATGGCTACCCGGCACGACATTGCGGTCATCGAGGACGCCATCTACAACGACCTGGTGGAGGTGCCCGAAATGCGTCGTGCGGTGAAGTCCTATGACACCTCCGGTCATGTGATGCTGTGCGATTCTTTCTCCAAGACGCTGGCCCCGGGCTTGCGCCTTGGATGGGTGGAAGCGGGGCGCTGGAGCGACAAGCTGCGCGGCATCAAGGACCTGCAGGCTGGAGGGCAATCTGCCGTGCTGGAGCTGGCGCTTGCAGACCTGATCACGCAGGCGGGCCACGCCGCATCCATGCGCCAGCTGCGTGCTGCTGTGGCTGCCCGCATGGAGGCGGTGCGCAGCACCATCGCCACGCATTTCCCGCAGGGAACGCGGGTAAGCGACCCGCCGGGTGGCCTGTTGTTGTGGGTGGAGTTACCGCGTGGAATGGATGCCGCAGCGCTGCACGACCTGTGCCTGCCGGAGCGCATTCTGGTGGCCCCCGGCACGCTGTTCAGCGCCAGTGGCCGCTTTCGCAACTGCCTGCGCATCGGCATGGGTGGGGATTGGACGCCGCGCCACTTGCAGGCGCTGGCGCGCGTGGGTCAACTGGCCTGCCAGATGACCAGTGAGATGCCCAGCCGCCCCCACGGTGGGGCTGCGACGGTCAGCCTACCTGACGCAGCGCTGGGCGCATCTGCCGCGTGACGGGGTCGATGTAGGCGCTGGGGATCTGATAGGCACGGTCATCAAACAGGTCGATACCGCATTTGAGGTTTTCGATCCAGTCGAAAAAGTCGTTGATAGCTTGCTTGCCCATGATGGGGGCACCATGCTGTGGCACCAGCATGGCAATGTCCAGCTGCCGCGCCATGGCCGTCCACAGCCGCAGGATCTTGTTGGACACCATGTAGCGACGGTGAAAGCCTTCCATGCGGGGGATATGGGGCTTCAGGTCCGTGATGGGGCGTGCCGCTTCTGCACCCGACATCATGGAGACGCCAAGGTCACCGGTGAACAGAATCTTGCTGACCGGATCGTAGAAGTGGAAGTTGCCTTCTGAATGCATGAAGTGCGCTGGCAGCAGCACCAGTTCATGGCGTCCCAGTGGCAGATGCCCGCCACTGTCGGGCACACCAATCACGCGGTTCTCCGTCTTGCCGACCTTGGTGAAGTGGGGCGCGAAACGCTCCCACACCCGTGAAATCACCAGCGATGCCTTGGTGCTGGTCATCCAGCGGTCCAGCGAGGCGATGATGTCCGGGTCCGCATGAGATGCGATCAGGTACGACAGTTTGTGGGGCGCAAAGTGCTTGGTCATCCCCATGAACAGCTCATTGAACGCCAGGTTGCCGCCCGGGTCGATGATGGCCCCGGTGTCATCGTCCACGATCAGGAACTGGTTGGCCTGTACCGCCTGACCGTCCTCTTCGATGAGATCGGTGAACATGAGACATGCATGATTCTTGTCACGATAGAGTTCGATGGCCATGGCAGTGCTTAGGAGTGAAGCCCCGACTGTATGAGTACCCCTGCTCGCGCGAGTTGATCAAGATCAAGCCCGTCACACGCAAGACACATTGATTCCCAATTGAGTGGAGCAGGTGGGCGGGCAGCTATCGCTCCAAGCGCGCTTCCACGCCAGGCTCACCCCTCACCACTCTGCAAAGCTGCCGTCCCGGTGTCGCCACACCGGGTTGCGCCAGCGGTGGCCTTGCTCGGCACGCTCGCGCACGTAGGCTTCGTTCACTTCAATGCCCAACCCAGGGCCTTGGGGGATGGTCACCATGCCATCCTCGTAGGCAAACACCTCGCGGTTGCTCACATAGTCCAGCAGGTCGTTGGCGGCGTTGTAGTGGATGCCCAGGCTCTGCTCCTGAATGAACGCGTTGTAGCAAACACCATCCAGCTGCAGATTGGCCGCCAGAGCGATGGGCCCCAGCGGGCAGTGCAGTGCCAGCGCCACGTCGTAGGCCTCTGCCATGGAGGCGATCTTGCGGGTCTCGGTGATGCCCCCCGCGTGCGAGGGATCCGGCTGCACGATGTCCACATAGCCTTCAGACAGGATGCGCTTGAAGTCCCAGCGCGAGTACAGCCGCTCGCCCAGCGCAATGGGCGTGGAGGTGAGCGGGGCCAGTTCTTTCAGTGCCTCGTAGTGCTCGCTCAGCACGGGTTCCTCAATGAACATGAGCCGGTAGGGTTCCAGCTCTTTCACCAGAATCTTGGCCATGGGCTTGTGAACCCGGCCGTGAAAGTCCACCCCAATGCCCACATGGGGCCCCACGGCGTCACGCACGGCAGCCACGTTCTGCAGGCAGCGCTCCACCTTGTCGTAGCTGTCCACGTACTGCATTTCTTCGGTGCCATTCATCTTCACCGCCGTGAACCCGCGGGCCACCGCTGCTTTGGCGGCGGCCGCTGTCTCGCTGGGCCGGTCGCCGCCGATCCAGCTGTACACCCGTATCCGGTCCCGTACCCGTCCACCCAGCAGTTCGCACACGGGCACGCCCAGCGCCTTGCCCTTGATATCCCACAGCGCCTGGTCAATACCGGCCAGCGCACTCATGTGGATGCCACCGCCCCGGTAGAAGCCGCCGCGGTACAGCACCGTCCAGTGGTCTTCAATATGGCGGGGGTCTTTGCCAATGAGGTAGTCGCCCAGCTCTTCCACCGCCGCGGCTACGGTGTGCGCGCGCCCCTCCAGAACAGGTTCTCCCCAGCCGGTGATCCCTTCGTCCGTCTCGATCTTGAGAAAGCACCAACGGGGTGGCACCAGGAAAGTGGTCAGTCGCGTGATTTTCATGAATGCAGAAGGATCGAGGGAAAAGGGGTGTTGGAATCTGCCCAGGTGCCAGCGTGTCAGCGCGCTTTCGTCGGATAAGCGGCATGCCACACGCTCACAAAGGCACGCGCTTGGGTGGCTACTTGCGTGGCGTCATCACCCGGGCGGTACAAGGCGGAACCCAGGCCAAAGCCCGAAGCGCCAGCCTTGGCATAGGGGGCGATGCTCTCCGGCGTGATGCCGCCTACAGGCAGCAGGGCCACGGGGGGCTGCAGCACCGCACGCCATGCTTTCAGCACGCTGGGGGCCAGAGCCTCTGCCGGGAACAGCTTGAGGGCGTCAGCACCCGCAGCCAGCGCGGCATAGGCTTCAGTCAGTGTGGCCACGCCGGGCGCGCAGGCCAGGCCCGCCTGCTTGGCCGCGCGGATCACGGCAGCATCGCTGTGCGGCATCACCACGATCTGGCCGCCTGCCGAGGCCACCTCGGCGCATGCCTGCACGCTGGTCACGGTGCCCGCACCCACCAGGCAATCCGGCGGCAGCGCGCTGCGCAGGGCGCGGATGCTCTGCAGTGGATCGGGGGAGTTCAGGGGCACCTCGATGAGGCGAAAGCCTGCGGCATACAGCGCATGCCCGATGGCGACCACCTCATCAGGGCGCACGCCCCGCAAAATGGCAACCAGCCCGCATTGCTGCAAGGCGGTGTGGAACAGGGAAGACAACGGAGTCACTGGAAAGTACCTTCTGTAAGAGAGGCCGGTTTGGCGTGCCCATCCACCAGCCCGGCTTGTAGCGCAATGCGCCACAGGCCCCGCACCGTGGCGCTGGCGGCCAGCATGGGCGTGCCCAGGTCCCAGCATTGCAGTGCGATGCTGTAGCGTCGGCACAGGTCAGGCTCACCGCACAGCACCACCTGGGGCAATGGCTGCGTGGATGCCTGCAGGTGCAGCGCAAGGCCTGCCATCTCGTGCCCGATCAGCAGGCCAGAGAGGTAGTCCGCCTGCGCTGTGGGGGGCAGTTGCCCGGTCAGGCCCAGGGTGCGTGTGCTGAACAGGTGGCTCAGCAGTCCGGCGGGATGGGCACCTGAGCGCACAACCTGCAAGCCCTTGCGAAAGGCGTCGTCATCGGGCGTTTGCGCTGGTTGCATGGTTTTGCCCAGCAGGGTGTGGTTCTTCAGTGCAGCAAACACCTCACCCGTCATGAAGGTCAGGAAGTGGTGGATCTGCTGGCCCTGTGCGTGGACCCATTTGCTGTGGGTGCCGGGCAGTCCGATCAGCAAGGGCTGCTCAGCACCGTTGGCACACGTGGCCAGCACCCCCAGCACTTGCGTTTCTTCACCCCGCATCACGTTCGGCAGGCTACCGCTTTGCAGCAAGCCGGGCACGATGTGCAGAGGCATGCCCTGGTGGCGTGTTACCACCCCCAGACTTTGCGCCAGGCCGCCGAGTGTGGTGGGTGACGCCAGGTAAGGCGCTTCACGCCAGCCCTGTGCGCTGCCCACCATGCCGCAGGCCAGTAAAGGCAGATGCGGGTGGGCCTGTATCCACGGGCCGCAGGTGTCTTGCAATGCGTGTTTAAAACGTGCGTCATTGGCTTGGGCCGGTGGAACCTGGGCAGGGGGCGCATGCTCCAGCGGCTCGGGCAGGTTCATGATGCCCCAGGGCCGCTGCTGCTGTGCCAGCACCTCTCCAGCTCCATCCAGCAGGTAGGCACGTAGCGAACTCGTGCCCCAGTCCAGGCAGATCAGTGCGGGTTGGGGCTCTGATGGATTCATGTCCGGCCCCTGGTCATGCGCTGTGGCCACGGGCTCAGCGCCCCCAGCGCAATACCAGCGGGTCCAGCCGCCGCGCAATGTCGATCAAGCCACGGCGCACTTCGGGGTGCATGGCAGGGAAGGGGTGGCGACCTGCCTCGCAGGCAATCACGCCGCCTTCCTTCATCAGCGCCTTGGCGGTGAGGATGCCGCCCTGGCGGTTTTCGTGGTTGATGAGCGGCAGCCAGCGCTGGTAGAGCGCAAACGCCTGGTCCATGTCGCCTTGGCGGTGCGCCTCGATGATGGGGCGGATGCCGTCGGGGAAAGCGCCACCCGTCATCGCACCCGTGGCTCCGGCATCCAGGTCGGCCAGCAGGGTGATGGCCTCTTCGCCGTCCCACGGGCCTTCGATGGCGTCACCGCCCAGGCGGATCAGCTCGCGCAGCTTGCTGGCCGCGCCGGGCACCTCGATCTTGAAGTAGGCCAGCTTCTCGATCTCCTGCGCCATGCGCGCCAGGAAAGGGGCTGAGAGCACCGTGCCGCTGGCGGGCGCATCCTGCACCATGATCGGGATGGTGATGGCGTCAGACACGCGGGCATAGAACTCATAGATCTGCGCCTCCGGCACGCGGAAGGTGGCACCGTGGTAGGGCGGCATGATCATCACCATGGCCGCGCCCATGTCCTGCGCGGCGCGGCTGCGCTCCGCACACACGCGACTGCCGTAGTGGGTGGTGGTGACGATGACCGGAACGCGGCCCGCCACATGCTCCAGCGATGTGCGGGTGAGGACTTCACGCTCCGCATCCGACAAGGAAAACTGCTCGGAGAAATTGGCCAGGATGCATAGCCCGTCCACCCCGGCGTCGATCATGAAATCGAGGCAGCGCTTCTGGCTGTCGAGGTCGAGCGAGCCGTCTTCGTGGAAGGTGGTGGGCACCACGGGGAAGATGCCGCGGTAGCGAGGGTTCTTGAGGGAATGGGTGGCTGGCATGGTGGGGGTAGATCAGGGTTTGAATGAAATAGACCTCTAGCGCTTATCTGATAAGCGCAAGCAGCTATCAAATGTGTAGCGTTTGGCTGGGGTAGGGCGAGGCCCCGAAGCGCTCAGCGCCTCAGGGCGGGGCTCCACATCAATGCGAGTGGCGCGGCACCGCAGCACCTCTGCAACCCACCAGAAAGTCGAAGTCGCAGCCTTCATCGGCCTGCAGCACATGGTCCACATACAGCCGCTGGTAGCCGCCCCGGCCGCCTTTGTCTTCGCCCCGCAGGGCTGTCAGGCGTGCAGCCAGTTCCTCGTCGCTGATGTCCAGATGCAGGCGGCCGTTTTCACAGTCCAGTTCGATGAAGTCGCCATCGCGCACGGCAGCCAGCGGCCCCAGTGCTGCTGCCTCCGGGGCCACATGCAGCACCACGGTGCCGTAGGCGGTGCCGCTCATGCGGGCGTCCGAGATGCGCACCATGTCCTTCACGCCGCGGCGCAGCAGCTTGGGCGGCAGGCCCATGTTGCCCACCTCGGCCATGCCGGGGTAGCCCTTGGGGCCGCAGTTCTTCATCACCATCACGCAGGTTTCGTCGATGTCCAGGTTCTCATCCACGATGCGCTCTTTGTAGTGCTCCAGGTTCTCGAACACCACCGCACGGCCCCGGTGCCTGAGCAGCTCGGGCGACGCTGCCGAGGGCTTGAGCACCGCGCCGCGCGGCGCAAGGTTGCCGCGCAGGATGCAGATGCCGCCATCGGCAATCAGCGGGTTGGTGATGGGGCGGATCACCTCGTCGTTGTACTGCGGTGCTTCGCGCACGTTGTCCCACAGGCTCTTGCCGTTCACGGTCAGGGCGTCGGGATGGGGCAACAAGTTGTTCTCGCCCAGGCGGCGCAGCACAGCGGGCAGGCCACCGGCGTAATAGAACTCTTCCATCAGGAAGCGGCCCGAGGGCTGCAGATCCACCAGGGTGGGTGTGCCCCGGCCAATGCGTGTCCAGTCTTCCAGGTCCAGCTGCACGCCGATGCGGCCTGCAATGGCCTTGAGGTGGATGACCGCGTTGGTGGAGCCACCGATGGCCGCATTGGTACGGATGGCGTTTTCAAACGCTTCGCGCGTAAGGATCTTGGACAGGCGCAGGTCTTCATGCACCATCTCCACAATGCGCTTGCCGGACATGTGGGCCAGCACATAGCGGCGGGCATCGACGGCCGGAATCGCCGCATTGTGCGGCAGCGAGGTGCCCAGCGACTCGGCCATGCAGGCCATGGTGCTGGCCGTGCCCATGGTGTTGCAGGTGCCTGCCGAGCGGGACATGCCTGCCTCGGCTGCAAAGAACTGGTGCTCGTTGATCTCGCCTGCCTTCAGCGATTCGTGCAGCCGCCACACGGCCGTGCCCGATCCGATGTCCTTGCCGTCGAGCTTGCCGTTGAGCATGGGCCCGCCCGTGACCACGATGGCTGGCACGTCACAGCTGGCCGCGCCCATCAGCAGCGCAGGCGTGGTCTTGTCGCAGCCCACCAGCAGCACCACGCCGTCGATGGGGTTGCCGCGAATGGCTTCTTCCACGTCCATACTGGCCAGGTTGCGCGTGAGCATGGCCGTGGGGCGCAGGTTGGATTCGCCGTTGGAGAACACGGGGAACTCCACCGGAAAGCCGCCCGCTTCGTAGATGCCGCGCTTCACATGCTCGGCAATCTTGCGGAAGTGCGCGTTGCACGGAGTCAGTTCAGACCAGGTGTTGCAGATGCCGATCACGGGGCGGCCATCGAACGCGTGGTCCGGAATGCCCTGGTTCTTCATCCAGCTGCGGTACATGAAGCCGTTCTTGTCGGCCGTGCCGAACCATTCGGTGGAGCGGAGTTTGCGCTTGGGAGTCGTCATGGTGGGGAGGTGAGAGAGAAACAAAAAATCAGGTGCGTTGTGCAGAGCGGTGCGTCAGCACGCGCTGCAGCAGACAGAAGATGAACAGCAGCACGCCAACAACGATGCGTGTCCACCACGAGCTGAGAGAGCCGTCAAAGGCAATCAGGGTCTGGATGATTCCGAGCGTGAGCACGCCAAACAACGTGCCCGCCAGGTAGCCCACACCCCCGGTGAGCAAGGTGCCGCCGATCACCACAGCGGCGATGGCGTCCAGCTCCATGCCTGTGGCATGCAGGCCGTAGCCCGAGAGCATGTAGAACGTGAACACCACCCCCGCCAGCGCCGAGCACAGGCCCGACAGCGTGTACACGCCGATGAGCGTGCGGCGCACGGGCAGCCCCATCAGCACGGCCGAGTGCTCGCTGCCGCCGATGGCATAGACCGCACGCCCGAAGGGCGTGCAGTGGGCCATGAAGATGGCGATGAGCAACACCGCCATGGCCATCAGCGCGCCCAGCGATAGCGACATGGATTCACCCATGGGCAGACGCCACTGGGCCATTTCGGAGTAGCCCTCGTGCGTGATGCTGATGGAGTCGATGCTGATGAGGTAGCACAGCCCCCGTGCCAGGAACATGCCCGCCAGGGTCACGATGAAGGGCTGCAGCCTGAACCTTTCGATCAGGAACCCCATGACTGCCCCAAACACTGTGCCCATGAGCAGCACGAGCGGTATGGCTGCAATGGGGCTCCAGCCGTGGTGCTCTACCAGACTGGCCAGCACCATCGTGGTCAACGCCACGACGGAGCCGACGGAAAGATCGATGCCGCCCGACAGGATGACAAACGTCATGCCCACCGCCACGATGACCAGGAAGGCGTTGTCGATCAGCAGGTTGAGGAACACCTGGGCTGAAAGAAAGCCCGAGTACATGACCGACCCCGTGACTGCCATGGCCAGAAACAGCGCCACGGTGGCGGTGAGCGGCAGGTATTTGCGATTCAGCTTCAAGCCGCTTCCTCGTGCGTGCGGCGCAGCATCCATCGGCGCAGCAGCGGTTACGGTGTGTGACACGGCGCTCATGGTGCAACCCCCGGGCCGCTGGGCCTGCGCACCCACATGCCCAGCTGTGCGCGGAATTCGGGCGACTGCATCAGCATCACCACGAACACCACGATGGCCTTCACCACCAGATTGATCTCAGGCGGCACCCCCAGCGAATAGATGGCGTAGGTGAGCGACTGGATGATGAGCGCACCGAGCACGCTGCCCACCAGGCTGAAGCGGCCACCCGTGAGGGCAGTGCCGCCCAGCGTCACGGCCAAAATGGCATCCAGTTCCAGCAGCTGTCCTGCGTTGTTGCCGTCTGCACTCTTGACGTTGGAGCTGATGAGCAAGCCCGCAATGCCCGCGCATACCCCGCAAAACGTGTAGGCCGCCACCGTGATGCGCCGGGCCTGCACGCCTGCCACCCGGGCGGCAGAAGGATTGATGCCTACCGCCTGCACAAACAGGCCCAGTGCCGTGCGCGTGACGGCCAGGTACAGCAGCCCGAAAACTGCTGCCACCACAAACAGCGAGAAAGGTACGCCCAGCAGATAGCCACTGCCGAGGAAGAAGTAGGGCGTGTAGTAGATGGTGATGATCTGCCCGTCCGTGATCAGCTGCGCAATGCCGCGCCCCGCCACCATCAGGATCAGCGTGGCAATGATGGGCTGCATGCCCACGCGCGCCACCAGGAGGCCATTCCACAGGCCGCACACCGCCCCCACGCCCAGACCCGCGAGCAGCGCCACGGGCAAGGGGAAGCGGCTGGTATCGCCAGACACCGAGCCACCAATCATCCAGGCCGTGACGGCAGCGGCAATGGCCACCACCGCGCCTACGGAGATATCAATGCCGCGTGTGGCAATCACCATCGTCATGCCCAGAGACACCAGCACCAGCGGCGCTGCGCGGTTGAGGATGTCGATCAGGCTGCCGTAGAGGTGGCCGTCGCGCCACTCCAGCTGCAGAAAGCTGGCATTGAATGCCGTGTTCACGCCGAGCAGGAGCAGCAGGGTGATGAGGGGCCAAGCCAGACGGTGGCGCAGCAGAGCTGTAATAAGGTGGGGCGAATTACGTTCTTCAGACATACGAGTCATCCATGGCGCTGCATGTGCCACTGGCGCGGCCTAGGCCCGGGCAGCCGCACAAGGGCCGCCCCGCAGTGCTGGCTGCGTCCCCCTGCCCGCATCGCGCAGCGATGCGAGAGCGGGGGGAGGCCGCGAAGCGGCTCAGGGGGGTGTTCTCTATCTCATGCATGGTCGGCTGCAATCAGTTCGTACACATCGTCTTCGGTACTGCCCGCGGGCAGCTCTCCGGCCTTTTCCCGGTCCCGCAGCACCACAATGCGGTGCGCCACGCGCACCACTTCGCTCATTTCGGAGGAGATGAAAAGCACCGCCATGCCCGCCTGCGCCAGCCGCAGGATCTGGTCCATGATTTCCTGCTTGGCGGCCACATCAATGCCGCGTGTGGGCTCGTCCAGAATCAGCAGACGGGGCTCGGTGGCCAGCCAGCGGGCCAGAATGGCCTTTTGCTGGTTGCCCCCCGACAGGAGGCCAATGGGCGTGTCCACGCTGGCGGTCTTGATGCTCAGCATCTGTACATAGCGCTCGGCCATCTCCGTTTGCTCGCTGTGCGAGAGGAAGCGGCCCAGGCCCATGCGCGCCTGCAGGGCCAGGGCAATGTTCTCGCGCACCGACAGCTCGGCCACGATGCCGTCGGTCTTGCGCTCCTCGGGGCACAGGGCCAGTCCCTGCGCAATCGCGTCCATCGGGCTGGCAAAGGTCACCACCTTGCCATCGACATGCAATGCGCCACGGTCTGGCGCTTCCAGACCAAACAGCAGGCGTGCCAGTTCGGTGCGGCCTGATCCCAGCAGGCCCGCCAGCCCCACCACTTCGCCAGGACGGATGTCCAGGTCGATGGGGCGAATCTGGCCTGCCTTGCCCAAGGCCTGGGTGCTCACCAGGGCATGGACGGAAGGGTCTTGCACTGAAGCTGCGTGGGTCTGCGCTCCTGCACTGGCCAGCTCGCGCCCCAGCATGGCAGAGATCAATGCCTGCGCTGGCAGCTCGCTCGCCTTCCATTCACCCACCCAGCTGCCATTGCGCAGAACGGTGATGCGGTCAGACACCGCGTAGACCTGGTTCAGAAAGTGGCTCACGAAAACAATCGCCATGCCTTCGTCGCGCAGCTTGCGCATGACCTGGAAAAGCTTTTGCACCTCGTCCTCATCCAGGCTGGAGGTGGGCTCGTCCAGGATGAGAATGCGGCTTTCAATGCTGATGGCGCGTGCGATGGCCACCAGTTGCTGTACGGCCACCGGAAAGTCCGACAGCAGCCGCGTCACATCAATGTCCAGCCCCATGCGCTGCACCAGTTCGCTGGCGCTGCGGTGCATGCGGGACCAGTCAATGCGAAACCCCTGGGCCCAGCCGCAGCGCGGGTAGCGGCCCGCAAAGATGTTCTCTGCCACCGACAGGTTGGGGCACAGGTTGACCTCCTGGTACACCGTGCTGATGCCGCTTTGCTGCGCCTGCAGCGGTGAGGTGGGCCAGCGGGTCTGCTCACCCATGCGCATCTGCCCGCCGCTGGGTTCGATCACCCCCGTGAGCACTTTGATGAGCGTGGACTTGCCAGCGCCGTTCTGGCCCATGAGAGCGTGGATTTCGCCGGGGTAGAGGTTGAGCTGCACATCGCGCAGCACCGGAATGCCAGCGAACTGCTTGTGCACGCCCGTGAGCTGGAGTAAAGGCTGGGTGTGCGCTGCGTTCATGGGGCTGCGGTCTGATACATGGGTGGGTGCCAAGCCAAGGCGTGGGTCACTCGTCATGCCTTGTTCTTGTTGTAGACATCCACCAGCACGGCGGCCAGCAACACCACGCCCTTGATGACCTGCTGGTAGTCGATGCCGATGCCCAGGATGGACATGCCGTTGTTCATCACCCCCATCACGAAGGCACCAATCACGGCACCCATCACCCGGCCCACGCCGCCCGATGCAGAGGCACCGCCGATGAAGCAGGCCGCAATCACGTCCAGCTCAAAGCCCAGGCCGGCCTTGGGTGTTGCTGTGTTCAGCCGCGCGGCAAACACCAGGCCTGCCAGTGCAGCCAGCACCCCCATGTTGACGAAGGCATAGAAGGAGAGCCTTTCCGTCTTGATGCCCGAGAGCTTGGCCGCCTTCTCGTTGCCCCCCATGGCATAGATGCGACGTCCGATGGTGGTGCGTGTGGTCACAAACTCAAACAGCACGATGAGCAGCGCCATGACGATCAGCACATTGGGCAAGCCCTTGTAAGACGCCAGCAGGTAGCTGAAGGCCACCAGCAGGCCCGCAAATACGGTGGTCTTGATGAGGAACAGCGCCGCCGGTTCGGCATGCACACCATGCTTGATGCGGTGTGCGCGGTCACGCACGGCCGAGGCCGTCAGCGCGGCCGCGACCACCAGCCCCAGTGCCAGCGATGTCACCTTGATGCCCTCGCCAGCGGCAATGTCCGGAATGAAGCCCGAGCTGAGCATCTGGAAGGCTTCCGGGAAGGGACCTACCGACTGCCCCGCCAGCAGCGCCAGTGCCAGCCCCTTGAACACCAGCATGCCCGCCAGCGTCACGATGAAGGATGGAATGCGCGAGAACGCCACAAACCAGCCCTGGATGGCGCCAATGAGGGCCCCGCACAGCAGGCACACCAGCGTGGCAGGCACAAAGTGCCACTGGTACTGCACCATGAGCACGGCCGCCAGCGCGCCGATGAACCCGCACACGGAACCCACAGACAGGTCGATGTGCCCCGCCACGATCACCAGCAGCATGCCCAGCGCCATGATGACGATGTAGCTGTTCTGCAGGATCAGGTTGGTGAGGTTGAGCGGCTGCATCAGCGTGCCGTCGGTCATGTATTGAAAGAATCCCATGATCGCGACCAGCGTGATCAACATGCCGTATTCGCGCAGGTTGTTCTTGGCGTGGTCCAGCAGTGACCGGGCAGATTTGGCCGGTGTGTGGGCTGCGGCCGAGGCGGTGGGGGAAGAAGTAGTCATCTGGCTCATATCCGGTTTTCGTTGTGCTGGTGGCTGTGCGATGCGGTTGCGCTGGCATGCGCCATGTCAGGGCCGTCGTGCAAGGGCCTTGGCTGGCCGCGCAGCGCCTCCTTGGGCGCCTCATGGGGCGCGTTGACAATCGCGCGCATGATGTTTTCCTGAGACGCCTGTGCCGTGGGCATCTCGGCGACAAAGCGGCCTTCGTTCATCACATAGATGCGGTCTGAAATGCCCAGCAGCTCGGGCATTTCGGAAGAGATCACGATCACGCATTTGCCCTCTGCCGCCAGCTGGGCGATCAGTGTGTAGATCTCATACTTGGCCCCCACGTCAATGCCCCGTGTGGGTTCGTCGAGGATGAGGACCTCGGGCTCGGTAAACAGCCACTTGGCGAGCACCACCTTTTGCTGGTTGCCGCCCGACAGGTTCAGCGTGCGCTGGTCCACCCCCGAGCAGCGAATGCGCAGACGTGTGCGGTAGTCCTGCGCGACCTGGTGCTCACGCCCATGGTCGATCACGCCGCGCCGCGATACACCGCGCAGATGCGCGAGGGACACGTTGAACTGAATGTCCTCGTTCAGCACCAGGCCATTGCCCTTGCGGTCTTCCGTCACATAGGCCAGGCCGCCGCGCACCGCCTTCTGCACGGTGCTCACGTCCATGGGCTGGCCGTGCAGCAGCACTTCACCGCTGATGCGCTGCCCCCAGGAGCGGCCAAAAATGCTCATGGCCAGCTCGGTACGGCCCGAGCCCATCAGGCCCGCAATGCCCACGATCTCGCCACGCCGCACCTGCAGGTTCACCCCCTGGATGAAGGGGCGGTCACTGCGCTGGGGGTGGTAGGCCGTCCAGTTCCTCACCTCAAAAGCCACTTCGCCAATGTCGGGTGTGCGGGGCGGGTAGCGGTCGGCCATCTCGCGGCCCACCATGGCCTTTATCACGCGGTCCTCGCTCACGGCCTGGGCGTGGCAGTCCATGGTCTCCACCGTGCTTCCGTCGCGCAGCACCGTGATCGAGTCGGCCACGTGCGAAATCTCGTTGAGCTTGTGCGAGATGAGGATGCAGGTGATGCCCTGGCGGCGCAACTCCAGCAGCAGCTCCAGCAGCGCATGGCTGTCGTTCTCGTTCAGGCTGGCGGTGGGCTCGTCCAGGATCAGCAGCTTGACCTTGCGCGACAGCGCCTTGGCAATCTCCACCAATTGCTGCTTGCCCACGCCCAGCTCTGACACCAGCGTATCGGGCGACTCTTTCAGGCCCACCTTGCGCAGCAATTCCTGGGTCATCTGATGGGCGGCCATCCAGTCGATCACGCCGCGGCGGGCGGGTTCATTGCCCAGAAAGACGTTCTCGGTGATGGACAGCAGCGGCACCAGTGCCAACTCCTGATGGATGATGGCAATGCCCAGGTGCTCGCTGTCGCGAATGCCCTGGAAGGCGCGCTCCTCGCCCTCGAACACGATGGCGCCGCTGTAGCTGCCATGGGGGTACACCCCGGAGAGCACCTTCATCAAGGTGGACTTGCCTGCGCCGTTTTCGCCCACGATGGCGTGGATCTCTCCAGCCCGCACGCGCAGGTTCACCCTGTTGAGGGCCACAACGCCGGGGAAGGTTTTGCGGATGTCCCGCATCTCAAGCAACATGGTGTGTCTGACTTGCATGGCCCGGCAGCTGTGCCGGGCGCGGTAGCGAATGAAGAAGGAAAACTCCCGCTGCCGCGCATGACTGCATGGCAGGGGAGGCATCGCCCGCAGGCTTACTTGATTTGCGACTCTTGGTAGTAGCCGCTACCCACCAGCACGCTGTTCCAGTTGGAAGCATCGACCGCCACGGGCTTGAGCAGGTAGGAGGGCACCACCTTCACACCGTTGTTGTAGGTCTTGGTGTCGTTGATTTCAGGCTGCTTGCCAGACAGCACGGCATCCACCATGTTGGCGGCCACCTTGGCCAGCTCGCGCGTGTCCTTGAACACGGTGGAGGACTGCTCACCCTTGAGGATGGACTTGATGGAAGGCACTTCGGCGTCCTGGCCGCTGACCACAGGGCAGGGTTGCTGCGCCGTGCAATAGCCCACGCCCTTCAGGGACGAAAGAATGCCGATGGAGATGCCGTCATAGGGCGACAGCACGGCGTGCACCTTGTCCTTGCCGTAGTAGGCCGAGAGCAGGTTGTCCATGCGGGCCTGGGCTACTGCACCATCCCAGCGCAGTGTGCCCACCTTGTTCATGCCCGTCTGCTTGCTGCGCACTACCAGCTTGCCGCTGTCGATGTAGGGCTGCAGCACGCTCATCGCGCCGTCGTAGAAGAAGAAAGCGTTGTTGTCATCGGGCGAGCCGCCGAACAGCTCGATGTTGAAGGGGCCCTTACCCTGCTTGAGTCCCAGCTTGTCCACGATGGAGGTGGCCTGCAGCACACCGACCTGGAAGTTGTCGAAGGTGGCGTAGTAGTCCACGTTCTTCGATCCCTTGATGAGCCGGTCGTAGGCGATGACCTTGATGCCCTTGTCCGCAGCGCTTTGCAGCACGCGCGAGAGCGTGGTGCCGTCGATGGACGCAATCACCAGCACCTTCGCGCCCTTGGTGATCATGTTTTCGATCTGTGCGAGCTGGTTGGGAATGTCGTCTTCTGCGTATTGCAGGTCGGTCTTGTAGCCCCGGTCTTTGAGCACCTTGACCATGTTGTCGCCATCAGCAATCCAGCGGGCTGACGACTTGGTAGGCATCGAAATGCCGATGGTGCCTTTGTCCTGGGCCGATGCCATCGATGTCACGCCCATGGCGGCCAGTGCGGCGGTAGCCAGCACGGCCTTGAAAATAGCTCGCTTCATTTGTCTCTGTCTCCTGTTGTGAATTTGTATTTCTGATGCGGCGTCCACGCCGTTCGGGTCAGTGGCAACTGGCGTGTCCCAAGCCAGCGCCACCGCGCAAGGGCCACCCGCTGCGCAGGCGGCTCAGGGGGAATCAGTACTTGCGCTTGGGGAACTCTTGCGCGGCCACTTCCATCGGGAAGATGCCTTCTTCGGTCACGATGCGCTTGGGCACGGGCTTGCCTGCCTTGATGTCTTTGACGGCACTCATGAGCTGAGGGCCCAGCAGGGGCGAGCATTCCACCGACACGTTGAGCTTGCCGGCGATCATGGCTTCGAACGCGCCCTTGACTGCATCGATGGAGATGATGGTGATGTCCTTGGCGGGCTTCAGGCCGGCTTCTTCAATGGCCTGAATGGCGCCGATGGCCATGTCGTCGTTGTGCGCGTACAGCACATTGATCCTCTTGCCCTCGGCCTTCAGGAAGGCTTCCATCACTTCCTTGCCCTTGGCGCGGGTGAAGTCGCCCGTCTGCGAGCGGATGATCTTGAACTTGGGGTCGGCCTTGATGACTTCCTCAAAGCCCTTCTTGCGGTCAATCGCCGGGGCGGAACCCACGGTGCCCTGCAGCTCCACGATGTTGACCTCGCCCTTCTGGTCCTTCATCTTCTCTACCAGCCAGCGGCCGGCCTTGCGACCTTCTTCCACAAAGTCCGAGCCCATGAAGGTCACGTACAGCGAGGTGTCCTTGGTGTTCACGGCGCGGTCGGTTAGCACCACCGGAATCTTGGCGGCCTTGGCCTCACGCAGCACGGGCTCCCAGCCAGACTCCACCACAGGAGAGAAGGCAATCACGTCCACCTTCTGGGCGATGAATGCGCGAATGGCCTTGATCTGGTTTTCCTGCTTTTGCTGGGCGTCCGAGAACTTGAGTTCAATCCCTGCTTCCTTGGCGGCGGCCTTGATGGACTCCGTGTTCGCGGTACGCCATTCGCTCTCTGCCCCCACCTGGCTGAAGCCCAGCACGATGGGTTTTTGCGCCCACGCCATGGGGCTGAGCAAACCTGCTGCCGAGGCGCAGGCCAGGGTCGTTCCGAAGGTTCGGCGATTGAGTTTCATGGTGCTTTGTCTCCTGTCGTTGGTATGAAATGGAAACCGCTGGGCGGTTGACGTATTGCGCTTCTCGGACCGCGCTTCCTGGGCCGTGGTCTCTAGCAGGTGGGCACGCCTGCCCGCTGCCTGCGCCCTCCCGGCAATGTCTCAAGCCAGCATGTAGCCTGTCTTGACTGTGGTGTAGAACTCCGCGGCGTACCGCCCTTGCTCGCGTGCGCCGTAGCTCGATTCCTTGCGTCCCCCAAACGGCACATGGAAGTCCACGCCCGCCGTGGGCAGGTTCACCATGGTCATGCCCACGGCTGCGTGGCGCTTGAAGTGCATGGCGTGCTTGAGCGATGTGGTGCAGATGCCTGCACACAGGCCAAAGGGCGTGTCGTTGGCCAGGGCCAGTGCGTGCTCGTAGTCGTCGGCACGCAGCACGCACGCCACGGGGCCGAAGATCTCTTCACGCGCAATGCGGTGCTCTGGCCGGGCAAGAAACAGGGCAGGGCTCATGTAGTGGCCGGGGGTGGGGCGCTCCAGCAGCTCGCCGCCATAGATGTGTTCCGCCCCTTCACTGCGGGCAATGGCAAGGTAGCTCTGGTTCTGTTCCAGCTGGCTGCTGTCCACCACCGGGCCCATCTCGGTGCCCCGCTCCAGTGCGTGGCCTACCCTCAGCGCGGCCAGGCGCTGGCGCAGGCGCGCCACAAAAGCCTCATGCACGCCCGCTTCCACGATCAGCCTGCTCGATGCCGTGCAGCGCTGGCCTGTGGAATAGAACGAGCCCTGCAGCGCGCATTCCACCGCCTGTTCCAGGTCGGCATCTGCCAGCACCACCAGGGGGTTCTTGCCCCCCATTTCCAGCTGCACCTTGGCCCGGCGTTGCGTGGCCGCCTGCAAAATGCGCTCGCCCGTGCCGACGGAGCCTGTGAAGCTCAGGGCATTCACCAACGGGTGGTCCACCAGCGTCTGGCCCACTTCGCGGCCACTGCCCATCACCATGTTGAAGGCCCCGGCGGGCAAGCCGCTGCGGTGGATGATTTCGGCCAGAGACCAGCCGCAGGCCGTGACCAGCTCGGCGGGCTTGAACACCACCGTGTTGCCGTAGGCCAGGGCGGGGGCAATCTTCCAGGCCGGAATGGCCATGGGAAAGTTCCAGGGGGCGATGATGCCCACCACGCCTACCGGCTCGCGAGTCACATCCACCTGCACGCCCTGGCGCACCGAGGCCATCAGCTCGCCCGGAATGCGCAGCGCCTCACCCGCGAAAAACTTGAAGATCTGGCCGGAGCGCGCCACTTCGGCCACCGCTTCGGGCAGCGTTTTGCCCTCTTCACGGGCCAGCAAGGTGCCCAGTTCATCCTTGCGCGCCAGCAACTCGCTGCCGATCTGATCCAGTACGTCGGCGCGCCGCTGGGGTGTGCTCTGGGCCCAGTAGGGCAGGGCATCGGCTGCGGCCTTGATGGCCTGCTCGGTCTGGTTGCGGTCGGCGCGTGCATATTCGGCCACCACTTCGCGGGTGTCAGACGGGTTGAGGCTGACGCCCGTGGTGGTGCCACTTTCCCAGCGCCCGTTGATCAGGTTCCGGGGAGATTGCTGCATGTCGCCAAGTCGCATGGATGCCTTCGGTCAATGTTTGCAGCAAAGTCTAGGTTTTGTTTTGATATCAATCCAATAGTTTTTTAGGCAAAATAGATATCAGTCCGAGCATTCTGGAAAACCCCATGAGCAACTACAACCACTGGTTCATCCGCGCCCGCCTGAAAACGCGCCAACTGTTGCTGCTGGTGGCTTTGGCGGAGGAGGGCAACATTCACCGCGCCGCCCAGGTGCTCAGCATGACCCAGCCCGCCGCGTCCAAGCTGCTCAAGGACCTAGAGGATGTGCTGGAAGTGCCCCTGTTCGAGCGCTTGCCCCGGGGCATGCGCCCCACCTGGTATGGCGAGACCATGATCCGCCACGCGCGCATGGCGCTGGCCAACCTGAACCAGGCCCACGACGAGCTGACGGCCTTGAAGACCGGGCACTATGGCCAGGTGGGCATCGGTGCCATTACCTCGCCCGCGTTGAGCGTGCTGCCTGCAGCGACGGCGCTGGTCAAGCAGGAGCATCCCAGCCTGCGCATCATGCTGGACGTGGAAACCAGCCCGGTGCTGCTGGAGCGGCTGGAGCAAGGCAAGCTCGACATCGTGCTGGGCCGCCTGTTTGCAGAGCACGACAAGGGCAACCTGCGCTACGAGCCGTTGACGGAAGAGATGGTGTGCGCCGTGGCCCGGCCTGGGCACCCGCTGTGCGGCATGACGGGGCTGACGCTGCGCGATGTGGTGTCCGCAGGCTGGATCGTGCCGCCCGCGGGCAGCGTGCTCCGCCACCGGTTTGATCTGATGTTTCAGCAGGATGGGCTGGCACCGCCGACCAACACGATCGAGACAGCGGCCCTGCTGTTCATGACCCGCATGCTGCAGCAAAGTGACATGGTGGCGGTGGTGGCGACGGATGTGGCGCAGTACTACGCTGCGCACGGCATTGTTTCGATATTGCCGTTGCCCATGCCTTGTCATATGGATGCATTTGGGGTCATTACCCGGGCGGACCGTTTGTTGTCGCCTGCGGCCAAGGTGATGATGAGGGCGCTCAAGCAGGCGAGTCTGGTGCAGTATGGGCGGAGGTTGGAGTTGGGGGATTGATGGGTTGGGGTGGAATGTGCTGCTAGCGCTTTTGGATTGAGCGTAGGCAGCTATTAAATTAGTAGCGATTGCTTGGGTTCTCCGTCCCCGGTCACACCCTTATCCGTTCGGGCTGAGCTTGTCGAAGCCGGGGCTTGTTCGTTGATCTTGCGGCATGCCTCTGCCGAGGGCGGGTGCCGGGATGTGCGCCCGGCGGCGCACCTTCTTTTCTTGCGTCGCCAAGAAAAGAAGGCAAAAGAAGGCGACCCCCAGTCTGCGGCCCCTTCGCGGTGCGAAGGGGCAGACCTGCGGCGGTGCGGTTGCGGGGTGCGCCGTGGAACTCGCTGCGCGCCGTGGGCGCTCCGCTCGGACAACCCCGGCGAGTCAGAGGACGAAGCATGGGCGCTTCGACGCCCATGCTCACCCCGCAACCGCGCCGCCGCAGGCGCAGCCAGCAGGGGGGTGGGGAGCCGAACAGCCAAACAGCCAAACAGCCAAACAGCCAAACAGCCAAACAGCCAAACAGCCAAACAGCCGCTCGGGTCGTCGCTGCGCTCGACCCTGTCAGTACCGCGCCCAGCGCGCGGCGCTTGCGCCCGCGAATTCGGGCCGAGCGAAGCAATGGCCCGAGTGGCTGTTCGGCTCCCCCATCCCCTCTGTATGCGCCGAGGAGCGCAGCGGGCGGGGTGGCACGTGTGCCGAAGGACACACGTGCATCGTGAACTGACTCGCCGCAGTTGTTTGAGCGGAGCGCGAGAGCGCGTAGCGAGTTCTGCGGCGCACCCCGCCCGCGAGCACCGCAGGTTGCCCCGTAGCGCAGCGCAGGGGACGCAGACAGCGGGGTCGCCTTCTTTTGCCTTCTTTTCTTGGCGACGCAAGAAAAGAAGGTGCGCCGCCGGGCGCACATCCCGGCACCCGCCCTTGGCACAGGCATGCGGCAAATTCAGCCAGCAAGCCCCCACTTCGACAGGCTCAGCCCGAACAGGCAGGAAGAACGCAGACAATTACTACCAATTTCATAGCTGCCTGCGCTTTCCCCATAAGCGCTAGAGCCCAGTTTGATTCAAAAAAATCAAACCCACCCAGCATCCACCTTGAACTCCTGCGCCGTACACATCCCCGCGTCATCCGACGCCAGGAACAACACCATGCGTGCAATATCGTGCGGCAGCAGCTTGTCCGGCAGGCACTGGTTGCGGGCCAGTTCCTGCTCGCCCGCATCGTCCAGCCAGAGCTTGACCTGACGCTCCGTCATCACCCAGCCGGGCGACACCGTGTTGATGCGGATGCGGTCCTGCCCCAGCGTCTTGGCCAGCCCCCGGGTCAGTCCGTTCACTGACGACTTGGCGATGGCATAGCAAGGGTAGCCCGTGCCCTTGCCCTGCCAGCCGGTGGAGCCCAGGTTGATGACTGAGCCACTGCCCAGCTTGCGCATGCCCGGCACCACGCTCTGGATGGCGAAGAACGCGGGGCGCTCGTTGATGGCGATGCGCTCGTCGTAGTAGGCGGGGGTGACGGACTCCAGGCTGTGCCGGTCATCGCTGGCCACGTTGTTCACCAGCACCGAAAAATCTCCCAGCGCTGCCGCCGCATCGCTGATGGATGTTTGCAGGGCCGCGATGTCCCGCACATCGCACACGCGCCACCAGGGCTTGGCGTGGCCTGCGGCGGCAATCTGCTCGGCCAGTTGCTCGCTTGCACCCTGGGCCACATCCACAAACGCCACGCGCGCGCCCTGTTCGGCAAAGGCCGAGACGATGGCGGCGCCGATGCCGCTGCCGCCGCCCGTCACAAAAACACTGCGCCCTTGCAGGCTGGGAAAGCGGGAGAGCTGGCCTGCCTGCGCGGCTTTGGAAGAGGCGGATTGATTGCTTGCGATCAAAGATGACATATTGAAATAAATATCAAAAGATGCTGAAAAATAAACTTTCAAGTATCAATTGACGTTGATAAGATGCCCGCCGTCAAGAGGCACAGCCCTGACTGGCTCAGAAATAACAACATGGAGACAGGCATTGACCAATGCACAACCGCTGGCGCACAGCCAGCAGCCATCGGCGTTTGCGCGCCCTGTGGTGGGCAGCGTGGCCTGCGCACAAAAGGCTGAGGCGCAGCTGGGCGAAGGGCTTCTGTGGTCGCAGCGCGAGCAGGCGCTGTACTGGGTGGACATCCTGCAGCGCCAGTTGCACCGGCTGGACCCTGCCAGTGGCGAAAAGCGCTGCTGGACGTTTGCGGAAGAAATCTCGGCCGTGGCCGAGCGTGCTCACCACCCGGGCCTGATCGTGACCTTGCGGCGCGGATTTGCCTGGTTTGACCCGGCTGCTGACACCGCCCCGCGTTACGTGCACCAGCCCGCGCAGGAGCCCGTGGGCAACCGCTTCAATGACGGCAAATGCGATGCCCAGGGCCGCTTCTGGGCGGGCTCCATGGACTTTGACTGCGTGCAGCCCACCGGCTCGCTGTACCGGTATGACGCCGACGGCCAGTGCTCGCTGCACGAGAGCGGCTTTGCCGTGACCAATGGGCCCACCTGGTCGGGGGGCTACATGTATTTCAACGACACCGTCCAAGGCTGCGTCTACCGGTATGTGTTTGACCCGGTGCGTGGCACGTTGTCTGGCAAGCAGGCCTGGCTGCGCCTGCCGCCGGGCGATGGCGTGCCGGACGGCATGACCACCGATGCGCTGGGGCGTGTGTGGCTGGCCCACTGGGGCGGCGGCTGCGTGACATGCCACGACCCCGACACGGCGCAAGAACTGGCGCGCGTGGCCGTACCTGCTGCGCAAGTCACCAACTGCGCATTTGGCGGCGATGACCTGCGCACCCTGTTCATCAGCAGCGCCCGCGTGGGGCTGACGCCCCAGGCGCTGGAGGCCCAGCCGCTGGCGGGTTCCGTCTTTGCCGCGCGGGTAGACAGCCCCGGTCTGCCCGCATCGCTTTTTGGTGGCTGAGCCCAGGGCTCGTCATCACTGCCTGCTGCTTCTCCCGCAGCTCTCCTCATTCACCTCAGGTTTGCGCATGACCCATCCTTCCCATCCCATCGTCTGGTTGCACCATGCGGGCCAGCATTTAGGCTTGGTTCCCACCCTGGGCGGCGCTGTGGCTGCCTGGCAGGCCGATTGGCCCAGTGCCGACGCTGGCAAGCTGGACCTGTGGCGGCCCTGGGATGGCCGCACGGAAGACATGTACCAGCTCGCCTCCTTTGCCATGGTGCCCTGGTCCAACCGCATCAGCCACGGCGGCTTTGCGCAGGACGGGCGCTTTCATCCCATGGCACTCAACCGTGCGGGTGAGCCCTATCCCATCCATGGCGATGGCTGGCTGCAGCCCTGGGTGTTCCAACAGGTGAGCGACGACACGGTGCAGATGTCGCTGTGCTCTCGCCACTTTCAGGGCAACCCGTATGACTACGAGGCGCTGCAGACTTTCCGGCTGCGGCCCGGCATGCTGGAGCAGACGGTGATGGTGCGCCACCTGGGGCCGGACCCTCTGCCGTATGGCATGGGGGTGCACCCCTGGTTCCTGCGCACACCGGGCACGCGCATCGCAGCGCCGGTGGGGGCGGTGTGGTTGTGCGGGGACGATCCGATTCCCGTCCTGCAGACGGCAGAGTTTCCGCAAGGCTGGGACCTGAATCAGGGCATTTCTGCCCACGGCAGCCTGATTGACAACGCCTACACCGGATGGGGCGGAACGGCACGCATCGAGTGGCCGGAATGGGGAGCGCGCCTGTCGGTCGCCATGCCCGACTTTGAACGCGATGGCGGGTCAGCCCAGCATTACTGCCTCATCTACCGCCCGCCGCACGGGGGCGCTTTCTGCTTTGAGCCCATCACCCAGCCGATTGATGCCTTCCACCTGCCGGGCAGGCCGGGGCTGCGTGTGCTGGCGCAGGGGCAAGCCACCACCTTGCGCATGCAGTGGCATTACGAAGCGTTGTAATCACTATAAAAAAAGGAGCTGCCTGCGCTTGTCTATCAAGCGCTGCAGCTCCAAATGATTCAAAGACTTCGAACCAGCGACGGAGCGCTGGACGGTATGCGCCGCTTCAGGTCACTGGGGCCGGGTTGAACAAGACCAAGGCGTTGTGCAGCTTCCACTGCTCGGCCCAGGTCTTTTTGCGGCCGCTGGCCACGTCCAGCATCAGGTGGAACAGTTGCCAGCCCACCTCTTCAATGGTGGCCTTGCCTTCGGCAATGGTGCCTGCGTTCACGTCCATCAGGTCGTGCCAGCGGCGTGCCAGGTCGGTGCGGGTGGCTACCTTGATGACCGGGCATTCGGCCAGCCCGTAAGGTGTGCCACGCCCAGTGGTGAACACATGCAGGTTCATGCCTGCAGCCAGTTGCAGGGTGCCGCAGATGAAGTCGCTGGCAGGTGTGGCCGCGTAGGTCAGGCCCCGGGTCTTGAGCTTCTCGCCCGGCGACAGCACACCCGCGATGGGGGCGGAGCCAGACTTGACGATGGAGCCCATGGCCTTTTCGACGATGTTGGACAGCCCGCCCTTCTTGTTGCCGGGCGTGGTGTTGGCACTGCGGTCCACGCTGCCGCGCTGCAGGTAGGCGTCGTACCAGGCCATTTCGCGCACCATGGCCTCGGCCAGCTCGGGGGTGGCGGCGCGGGCCGTGAGCTGCGCAATGCCGTCACGCACTTCGGTGGTTTCCGAGAACATCACGCTGGCACCCGCCCGCACCAGCAAGTCGGTGCAAAAGCCCACCGCCGGGTTGGCGGTGACGCCCGAGAACGCATCGCTGCCCCCGCACTGCACGCCCACCACCAGCTCGCTGGCAGGCACGGTTTCGCGGCGGCGCGCATTCAGGCGCTGCAGGTGGGTTTCCGCCTGGCGCATGATGGACTCCACCATCGACATGAAACCCACGTGGGCCTCGTCCTGCAGGCACACCACATCCAGCCCCTGGGTGCTGCTGCGCTCGTCCACCACAGGGATGGAGCCGGGGGGCAACAAACGCTCGGGCTGCAGCTTTTCGCAGCCCAGGCTCACCACCATCACCTCACCGCCAAAGTTGGGGTTCAGGCTCAGGTTGCGCAGGGTGCGGATGGGGATGATGGCGTCAGGCGCGTCAATCGCCACACCGCAGCCGTAGCCATGTTCCAGCGCCACCACGTCGTCCACGTTCGGATAGCGGGGCAGCAGTTCTTTCTTGATGCGCTGCACGGCAAATTCGGTCACGCCCGCCACGCACTGCACGGTCTGGGTAATGGCCAGAATGTTGCGCGTGCCCACCGAGCCATCGGCGTTGCGGTAGCCCTCAAAGGTGTAGCCCTCCAGCGGGGGCAAGGCCTGGCCGCGCGTGGTGGCCATGGGCAGGGCGTCCAGCTCGCGGGCCTCGGGCATGGACAGCAGCCGCTCATGTACCCAGCTGCCTGCCGGAATGTCGCTGATGGCATAGCCAATCGGAATGCCGTAGCGCAGCACCGCGCCCCCGGCGGGCAGATCAACCAGCGCCACCTTGTGGCCCTGCGGCACCTTGTCGCGCAGCACCAGGCCCGAGGGCAGGGTGGTGCCTGTGGGCAGGCCTCCATCGTTGGCCACGATGGCCACATTGTCACTGTCGTGCATGCGGATGGTGAGGGGTTTCAGAGGCTCATCGGTGGGGGTTTCGGACATGCATGTCTCCTATGATCGGCCACTTTGCGCGCAGCCGTTACGGATGTTTCAGCGGCTGCGCCGGCTTGTGTATTGCAGATGGTACCGGTACCATTTTAAACCATCGATGACAGAAAAAGACAACCCCAAGCGCTCGCGCCGCAGCAGTGGTGCTATCACTTTGCGTGATGTGGCCAAACTCGCGGGTGTGGCACCCATCACCGCTTCGCGCGTGATGAACACCCCGGACCAGGTATCGCCCGAGGTGCGCCAGCGTGTGCTCGATGCCGTGCAGCGCACGGGTTACGTGCCCAACCGCATGGCGGGCGGGCTGGCCTCGGCACGCAGCCGGTTGATTGCGGCGGTGGTGCCCAGCACCGTGATGTCGGTGTTCATGGAAACCATCGAGAGCCTGAACAGCACCTTGTTCGATGCGGGCTACCAGCTCATGCTCGGTCAGTCGGGCTACTCGGCGGCCCGTGAGGAATTGCTGCTGGAGGCCATCATTGGCCGCCGACCTGACGGCATCTTCCTGACCGGCATCATGGGCGCGGGCAAGGGGCGCACCCGGCTGCTGGCCTCGGGTATCCCGGTGGTAGAGACCTGGGATCTGACCCCCACGCCGATTGACATGCTGGTGGGCTTCTCCCACCTGGACATTGGCCGCGCCGTCGCGCAGTTCTTCATGGGCAAGGGGCGCAAGCGCCTGGCGCTGATCACCGCCGAGGACGAGCGGGCGGGGCGAAGGGCGGCCGCCTTTGCCGAGGCAGCCCTGCAAGCAGGTTTGCCGCCGGTGCATGTGGTGAATGTGGGGGCGCAGCGATCCCTGCGCAGCGGACGCGAGGCGCTGGGCCGCCTGCTGCACGAATGCCCCGGCGCAGACGCCGTGTTCTGCAGCTCCGACCTGCTGGCCGTAGGGGTGGCGACCGAAGCCCGGTCCCGGCAGATTCCGGTGCCCGATCGGCTCGCCATCATGGGTTTTGGCGATGTGCCCTTTGTGGCCGACATGCTGCCCGCCCTGAGCACGGTGCATATCAATGGCGCACATATCGGGCAGCTGGCCGCCCGCTACCTGATGGACCGCGCCGAGGGTCGTGAGGTGGACCCACCCGTGGTGCAGGTGGACTTTTCCATTGTGGAGCGCGATACGACCTGAGCGGCCTTGGTGAAGGTGGGGGAGCTGCTGCGTGGAGATGCAGCCCTGAGTTGTTGAGATTTTCGGGAAAACCCTGAGTTGTACGACATTGACGCCTGATTTTGGTACCGCTACCATTTGTGCATTCGATATTTGGTAGCGGTACCAGCAAGAAAGGCCACCGATGAATCCGCAAGAACTCAAGTCCATCATGTCCCAGGGGCTGCTGTCCTTCCCCCTGACCGATTTCGATGCCCAGGGTGACTTCAATGCCAAGGGGTATGCCGAGCGGCTGGAGTGGCTGATGCCTTACGGAGCCAGCGCCCTGTTTGTGGCAGGCGGCACCGGTGAATACTTCTCGCTGACGGCGGATGAGTACCCCGCCATCATTCGCACGGCAGTGCAGACCTGCAAAGGGCGTGTCCCCATCATTGCGGGCGCGGGCGGCCCCACCCGCTTTGCCATCCAGTGCGCGCAGGAGGCCGAACGCCAGGGTGCCCACGGCATCCTGCTGCTGCCCCACTACCTGACCGAAGCGGGCCAGGAAGGTCTGATTGCCCATGTGGAAGCGGTCTGCAAGAGCGTGAAATTTGGCGTCATCGTCTACAACCGCAACGTGTGCAAGCTCACACCCCAGTCGCTGGCCATCCTGGCCGAGCGTTGCCCGAACCTGATCGGCTTCAAGGACGGTGTGGGCGATATCGAACTCATGTCCTCCATCTACATGAAGATGGGTGACCGCTTCTCGTACCTGGGCGGCCTGCCCACGGCCGAGGTCTATGCCGCAGCCTACAAGGCGCTGGGCACCCCGGTGTATTCGTCGGCGGTCTTCAACTTCATTCCCAAGACAGCGATGGACTTCTACCACGCTGTCGCCCGTGATGACATGGCCACGCAGCACCGCCTGCTGCGGGAGTTCTTCATGCCTTACCTCGACATCCGCAATCGCATGCCGGGTTATGCCGTCAGCATCGTCAAGGCAGGTGCCGCGCTGGTGGGGCACTCCGCAGGCCCGGTGCGCGCGCCGCTGGTGGATCTCAAGCCCGACGAGATGGATGCCCTCAAGGCGCTGATCGAGCGCGTGGGGCCGCAGTAATTTCTCGCCCCGATTGCAAAGGTTCTCAGGCCAGGCATCAGAAACCGGCCATTCCCTATCAACCCAAGGAGACAAACATGAAGAAACTGTTGTGCGCCGTTGCTGCCGCATTGACCATGACATCGGCACTGGCCTGGCCTGACAAGCCAGTCACGATGGTGGTGCCGTTCCCACCCGGGGGCTCCACCGATCTCATTGCCCGCACCCTCATTCCCAAGCTGCAGGACAAGCTCGGCGGCACCTTCATCGTGGACAACAAGGCCGGTGCCACCGGCACGATTGGTGCCGGTGCTGTGGCACGGTCGGCTCCTGACGGCTACACGCTGCTGGTGTCGTCGCTGGGTCCCTACGTGATCGCGCCGCATCTGCTGGCCAAGGTACCGTACGACGCGACCAAGGACTTCGACTACCTCACCGTGGCCGTGCAGGCCCCCAACGTGCTGGTGGTGCCTGCTTCGTCGCCACACAAGTCGCTGGCCGACGTGATTGCCTTCCAGAAGGCCAACCCCGGCAAGATGACTTTTGCCTCTTCGGGTAACGGAAGCAGCGACCACCTCACGGCCGAACTCTTCTGGCAGCAAACCCGCACCAGCGGCGTGCATGTGCCTTACCGCGGCGGTGGCCCGGTGATGACGGACTTGCTGGGGGCTCAGGTCGATGCGTCCTTCATGAACATCAACACCGCCATGCCGCAAATCCAGGCGGGCAAGCTCAAGGCACTGGCCATCACCAGCGCCAAACGCTCGCCGCTGCTGCCCAACGTGCAGACGCTGGAAGAGGGCGGCATCAAGGATGCCAACGTGTACTCATGGCAAGCCTTCGCAGCCCCTCGTGGCCTGCCTGCCGATATCAAAGCCAAGCTGCATGCCGCCATCGTGGCGGGCCTGAACGACCCCCAGGTCAAACCCAAGCTGCTGGAGCTGGGCTTTGAAATTGTGGCCAACACGCCCGAGCAGTTCACCGCCTACCAGGCCGCCGAGTTCTCGCGCTGGAAGAAGCTGATCACCGACCGCAACATCAAGGCCGACTGATGTTGAACCCTCATGGCCTTCCCGTGTGAGAAGGCCATGGGCATGAGGGTGGGCGCATCGCGCTCTTCCTTTCTTTCTCTCTACCTTCTCTGACCATGACCCAGTCCTCCACCCCTGTCGTTACCGAGTTGCGTGCTATCCCCGTGGCGGGACGTGACAGCATGCTCATGAACCTGAGCGGTGCCCACGCGCCCTTCTTCACACGCAATCTGGTCATCCTCAAGGACAGCTCCGGCAACACCGGCGTGGGCGAAGTGCCGGGTGGAGAGAAGATTCGCCAGACGCTGGAAGATGCGCGCGAGCTGGTGGTGGGTCAGCCCATTGGCACTTACCAGCGGGTGCTGCAGCGCATGCAGCAGCAGTTTGCCGACCGCGATACGGGAGGCCGTGGCCTGCAGACGTTTGACCTGCGCACCGCCATCCACGCCGTGACTGCGGTGGAGTCTGCCTTGCTGGACCTGCTGGGCCAGCACCTGAACGTGCCCGTGGCGGCCTTGCTGGGCGAAGGCCAGCAGCGCGACGCAGTGGAGATGCTGGGTTACCTCTTCTACATTGGCGACCGTACCCAGACCGACCTGCCTTACGTCACCGACCCCGATGCCGACAACGCCTGGTTCCGCCTGCGCCATGAAAAAGCCATGACGGCAGATTCCATCGTGCGTCTGGCAGAGGCCGCACGCGAGCGTTATGGCTTCAACGACTTCAAGCTCAAGGGCGGTGTGCTGCGTGGTGACGAAGAGGTCGAGGCCGTAGTGGCCCTGCACGAGCGCTTCCCCGAAGCCCGCGTCACCCTGGACCCCAATGGCGGCTGGATGCTCAAGGACGCCATTCGCCTGGGCCAGAAAATGCGCGGTGTGGTGGCTTATGCCGAAGACCCCTGCGGTGCCGAAGACGGCTTTAGCGGGCGCGAGGTGATGGCCGAGTTCCGCCGCGCCACCGGCCTGCCCACGGCCACCAACATGATTGCCACCGACTGGCGCCAGTTCACCCACGCGCTGTCGCTGCAAAGCGTCGATATTCCGCTGGCCGATCCGCATTTCTGGACCATGGCGGGTTCGGTGCGCGTGGCCCAGACCTGCCGCGACTGGGGTCTGACCTGGGGCTCGCATTCCAACAACCACTTCGACGTGTCCCTGGCCATGTTCACCCATGTGGGCGCAGCAGCGCCGGGCCGCGTCACGGCCATCGACACCCACTGGATCTGGCAGGACGGTCAGCGCCTGACCAAGGACCCGCTGCAGATCGTGAACGGCCATGTACAGGTGCCGCAGAAGCCCGGCCTGGGGGTGGAGCTGGACATGGTGGAAGTCGAGAAGGCCCACCAGCTCTACCTGCAGCATGGGCTGGGCGCGCGCGACGATGCCATTGCCATGCAGTACCTGATTCCCGGCTGGAAGTTCAACCACAAGATGCCTTGCATGGTGCGCTGAGCCGCACTGCAACCCTGCACCGTCGGCTGCCCCGTGGCAGCGGGTGGGGTGAAGCTGCCTGCGGACTGGTAGAACCTGTTCACAGTCATCGCAGGCGCAGCGGGCCTGGCCGGCGCCTCTGCTCCACGTTTCACCGCACCTGGCATGCCAGAAGAAACCAAGAATGGAGACAAGCATGCAACCTATCGACCACACGCCGCGCCGTCAGTTTTTCAAGGCCGCGGCGGGCACCGGGCTGGCCCTCGCAGGCTCGGGGGCCATGGCCCAGGCGTTTGATTTCAAGCCCAACCAGCGGTACCCGGACCCGGCCATCCAGATTCTGGACCCGAGCTTTGCCAAATACCGCATCTACAGCAGCACGGTAGAGCAGGTGGCCACAGGCATGCGCTGGGCCGAGGGGCCGGTGTACTTTCCGGAAGACGGCGGCTATGTGCTGGTCAGCGACATTCCCAACAACCGCATCATGAAGTACAGCGAGCGGGACGGCAGCTTTACCGAGTTCCGCAAACCTGCCAACTGGGCCAACGGCAACGCCCGCGACCGGCAAGGCCGCCTGGTGACATGCGAGCACTCCGTCACCCGCCGCATCGTGCGTACCGAAAAGAACGGCAACCTGACGGTGCTGGCAGACAGCTACCAGGGCAAGAAGCTTAACGCGCCCAATGACATCGTCGTCAAGTCTGACGACACCATCTGGTTCACCGACCCGCTGTTTGGCATCAATGGCGAGTGGGAAGGCTTCCGCGCCCAGCCCGAGCAGGCCACTACCAACGTGTACCGCCTCACGCCGGATGGCAAGCTCCATGCCGTCATCACAGACATCGTCAATCCCAATGGCCTGGCGTTCTCGCCCGATGAGAAGAAGCTCTACGTGGTGGAGTGGAAGGGCACGCCCAACCGCAGCATCTGGAGCTATGACGTGCAGCCCGATGGTTCGGTGGCGAACAAGACCAAGCTGATTGATGCTGCGGACCAGGGAGCGCTGGACGGATTCCGTGTGGACCGCGACGGCAACCTGTGGTGCGGTTGGGGCAGCAACGGTGCACTGCACACCGAGCCGGTGGAGCAGGGTGGCCGCAAGGTCTACCCCCTCAAGGGCAAGCCCGAGGATCTGGACGGAGTGATGGTCTTCAGCCCCCAGGGCAAGCCCCTGGCACATATTCGTCTGCCCGAGCGCTGTGCCAACCTGTGCTTTGGTGGCCCCAAGAAAAACCGTCTCTACATGGCGAGTTCGCACTCGCTGTACGCGCTGTATGTGGAAGCGCATGGCGCTGTCTGAGTGGCTGGGATGTAGCTGAAAAAGGGGGCGGTGCCCCCTTTTTTCCTTTGTACTTCCACCTTTGGCATGGCGGTGGACGTTTTGTCCACCGCAGGGCTGTGCACAGGTGACAAGTTGGCAGGCCGGTGTGTGCCAGAAGCGGGCAACAATCAGACCCAGCAACTGCCCCGCTCCTGCCCATGTCTCAAAACACCCATACCCTGCACTTGCTCTTCAAGGAGCCCATCGCCCTGCGCTGCTGCCAGCTGGTTCTTCAATACCAACAGGCGGGCGATGCGCCAGAGGCCGCCCGCTGGGCAGAGAAGCTGGGCGGCGCAGACCCTGAAAAGCTCTGGAGCGCAGACTGGTTCAATCACAGCATGGAAGTCACGGGTGGCTGCCTGCAAGTGCAGTTTGATTCCAGCTCAAGCGAGGGCATTCCCTTGTCCATGCTGGAAGAGTTGTTTGCCCACGGCTTGCAGGCCGCCGTGGCCGAGGTGTTTTATGACCAGGTGGGCGAGATCGAACGCATGCACTTTGATCAGGGCATGTGGGTGGCACGCAAGACCTTGCTTGAGCGCTACCCCGCACTGAAAGCTCTTGCAGAGGCTGAAACGCCAGAGCAGGACCCCGCCGAAGACACGGAGAGTGCGGGCGCGGAGGAAGAAGACCGTCAACGCCCGCGCAAACCTGTCCACATCGCAGCCCTGCGCGCCGAGCAGGATGAGAGGGAGCGGCAGGGGCAAGAAGCGGCACAGGCCATGCTCAACCTTTTCAAAGACATGCGCGAAAGCGGTGTCCCGCCGGTGCAAGGCCTCATGGGTGTCTTTTTGCTGCGTGCAGGCTTCAAGGGCCTCGTGCATGCAGCACTGTTCACGGTGGTTACCGCCCTGCTGTTCAAGGGGCTGTGGCTTTGGATTGGGCTGGGCGTGGTGCTGGCGGTGGTGCTGCCGCTGTACTACATGCAGCAGGAGCGCAAGTCCCTGTTTTCATGAGAGAGCCGCGCCAGAAACGTGACGAATATGAGCGGCTCACACGACCCAGCGAAGCGGCCCTGGCTAGGCGTTCCGTCGCAGGCAGTACATCAGGTACGACAAGACGGAACAACAACGCCAGGGGGGGCGTGTTAGTCGCTAAAGAGGGAGGGTTTTTATGCTGACCGAGATTGAATGGTGGGGTGGGCTGATCTTTGTGGTGGGTGCGTGGGTGTACCGCTCCGCCATCGGGGCCTTGGACCAGGATGCCCCCTGGGATGCCAACCGCCTGCTGTCGCATGTGTTCTTTCTGGCCCCTGCAGCGGTGCTGGCGGGCTACTTCTATCCGTTGAACGCGCCTGCGCTGCGCTATGCGTACCTGGGGGCGTTGGGGGTTGCCCTTTTTGCCATGGTGACCACATTTGCCATGGAGTTGAAGGATCAGGCCCAGGCTGCATCAAACTCGACACCTGACGATGGGGCCACCCGCATGCTGGAGCCCGATGCACCTGCGGCCACTGGTGAGGCCGCCGATGAGGAAGTCGGCACCTTCTACACCGTGCTGGGCATGCTGGTGCTGTACAGCCCGGTGTTGGTGGCCTGCGGTCTGGGGTGCGTCAAGGCCTGGCGTTGGTGGTCTTCGGGGGCGTTGGGGTGAATGGATGCGAGCCTCTGAGCTGGTGAGCCATTGCGGTTCGATGGCTCAAGGGGGCGTGCTCCAGCGGATACTCCTGCCTCTCCCCCCTTTTTTTGCACACGCTTTCTTCCTCTGCATCCATGGCCAGCGATTCCTTTTCGGTGCTTCTTTCGCTTTACATGCGCCGCATCCGCGCCAGCGCCTCCGGGGTCGCCACCGAGATTGGCCTCAGCCGCGAAGCCGTCAACAACTGGCGCAATGGCGTGTCGGTGCCCAACCCGCGTTCGCGCGACAAAGTGGTGGCCTGCACACGCTACCTGCGGCTGACCGAAACCGAAGCCAACCGGCTGCTGAGCGCCGCCGGGTTTGAGCCCGAGTTTCCCCTGCAGGCAGAGTCTTCGGGGCCCCAGCCTTTCGCGGCGTTTCAGGATCGCTTGTTTGCCCAGCTGGCCCAGGCTGCGCCCTATCCCATCTCGCTGCTGCTGTCGCCCGCGCACTGGGGTCAGCCGCCGTTTCGGCAAGAGTTGCTGGCCCGGGCCCGCGCGCAGTATGGCGAGCAGGCTGTGCTGCACATCCAGCCGCCCTACAGCGTGAGCACGGCCGCCGATGAGTACTTTGCGGCACTGGGGCGGCAATGCGGTTTAGGGGATGTCGCATCGGATTACGAATTTGAAGCCGCGCTGGAGCGCCGCCTGCTGGCAGGCGAGCGCCTGTTCTGCCTTGTCAGCCGGTTTGAGCAGGGCACCCCCGCCCTGCGTGAGACGCTGGCGGGCATTTTGCGCAGCCTGAGCGAAATGCACAGCGGCCGCCTGCACCTGCTGCTGTGCGGTGGCGAGGCGCTGGCCGACCTCAAGTACCGCAGCGGTGACCTGTCACTGCTCAACATTGCCCAGGTCAACCACTGGCCGGAGCCCACGCTGGAAGACCTGGTGGTGCTGGCCCGCCACCGCTGGCCCGAGCAGACCTGGACGGTGCCCGTGCTGGCAGGCCTGCAAGACCTCACGGGCTCGCACCCCGCGTTGTTTGAAGAGGGGCTGCAGTGGCTGGTAGACCATGGCACCCTGGCGCTGGAGGGCGATGCCACGGCGGCGCGGGCCTTGCACTCCCACCTGGCGGGCAGCGCGCGGCTTTGGCAAACCTATCTGCCGCTGGCGCAGGAGCCTCATGCCCGTGAGCGGCTAAGCCAGCTGTTGCAGGCACAAGACCTGGGGCGCGCGCGCCCCTACCTGCAAGACGATGACCTGCGCCGACTGTTCTGGGGCAACCTCATCCATGTGCGTGGCCAGGGGGATGCTGCCCGCCTGCACTGGCGCAGCCCCATCGTGCGCGAGGCCGGGCTGGCGGTGCTGGACACCTGCGCCGCGCCATGATGGCCATGCCCTCCCGCACGGTGGTGCGTGCCGTGGTGATTGCGCTGGTCACGCTGTTTGTGGCCAGTGCGGTGCTCACGCCCAAGCTCAACCCCGCCACCCGCGGCCGGGTCACGGCGGTAGAAGCGGCGGGCCCCGTGTGGGGAGAGATTGCGCAATGGCGTGTGGCCCTGGGACAGGCCACCCATGAACAAGGCGGCTGGCCCGCAGACATCCAGCACTACGCGCCCCCCGGCACAGGCCGCTTCGTGCGTGCTTCGTCTCCTGAACCCTATGTGTTGCAGGTCGAGGTGGTGCGTGACTCCGAAATGGGCATCCTCGCAGGTGCGCAGGCGGTGATGCGATGGAACCCGCAGAAATTCACCTGGTCGTGCAGGGCAGGCAAGCCGCCGTTCCCCCCGGGCTTCTTGCCCCTGAATTGCCAGGACGGGGTGGGAGACGACCGCCCGGAAGGGGCGGGGCCTTCCACCGCTCCCGATCCATTTGGCTGGCTGCGCAATTTGATGCTGTGGTGCGGCATGGCCTTTGTGGGCGCAGGGGTGATGTGGGTGGTGCGCCACCCGCTGCTGGGGCCTGCACGCGTGCGACCTGCCCGGCTACGGCGCACTCCGCTGGCCTTGTTGCCCAGGCTGGACAAGGTGCTGCGCCTCACCGGTCGTCTGCCCGCCACCCTGCAGGCCGCAGGTATCCGGCAGGCTGACTGGCAGCGTGCCGTGCAATGCGCTAGCGCAGATGGCGCGGTGCTGGCCCAGGCGCTGGCCGCCAAGGTGGCCGCAACCCAGCAGGCCAGTGCAGACTGGGCCTTGCCTGGCGTGGTGCTGCAGTGGCAACTGCCTGCAGACTGGCCCGCATCGCTGGACCGCTGCCTGGTACTGGTGCCCGAGTCCGGTGTGGACGAGGCCGCACTGGTGCAAAGCCTGCGGGCCGCCGGCACTGCCAGTGATGTGTTGCTGGTGCTGGGTTCGGATAGCGAAGAAACCGCCCAGCCCTTGCTCCAAAAGCACTGTGCTGACCACGCCAACCTGCATGTGCTGGTCGATAGCGCTACGCAGACGGAGTGGTTGCTGGGCAGTGCATCAGAGCAGGTGCTGCTGCGCCTGTTGGCTGCGCAACTGCGCATCACGCGCATATCGCCCTACCAGACGCGCGGTGGCGTCACGCGTGAAGGTGCCTTTTTTGGACGTGCGCAATTGCTGGCCCGGGTATTGACCCGTGAGCCCGCCAACTACCTGGTGGTGGGTGGGCGGCAACTGGGCAAGAGCAGCCTGCTCAAAGCCGTGCAGCGGCGCCTGCAGGGGCATCCGCATATCGTGTGCCACTACGTGTCCCTGCGCGATCATCGCTTGGCCCCTCGCCTGGCTTTGCAATTGGGGTTGCCTGCCGCTACGCCCCTGGAGGGCATCGTGGATCACCTCCAGGCGCAATACGTGGGCAAGCGCCTGTACCTGCTGGTGGACGAGGCAGACCTGTTCTTTCGCGACGAATCCTCCCGGGGGTACGAGCAGCTCTCGACCCTGCGCGCCCTCAGCGATGAGGGGCGGTGCTGGTTCATGCTGGCGGGCTTTTGGGACCTGTACGCCACCGCAGTGCTGGATTACCAAAGCCCCCTGCGCAACTTTGGCGAAGTGCTGACCATCGGCGGCCTGGAGCGCCAGGCCTGCCGCGAACTGGCCACCGAACCGCTGCGCCGCCTGCGCCTGGGCTTTGCCAGCGATGCGCTCGTAGAGCGCCTGATCGACGCCAGCGGCCAGCGTGCCAACCTGGTGGCCATCCTGTGCCAGGAATGTCTGGAAGCCCTGCAACCCGGCGAGCGGGCCATCGAGACTCACCACCTCAACCAGGCCCTCGCTTCGCAGGCCGTGCAGGACGCATTGGCCGGCTGGGGCCGCCTGAGCCAGGACGAAGCCGCCTGCAGGCTGGACCGCGTGCTGGTCTACCACACCGCACAGGCAGGGCAGACCAGTCTGGTGGCATTGATTGAATTGCTGCAAACGCACGGCATTGCGGCCGATGCGCAGGCGCTGCGCGAATCGCTGGCGCGCCTGCAACTGGCCTATGTACTGCGCAAGCAGGATGCCGAGTACCGCTTTGCCATTCCTTTGCTGCAATCCCAGTTTGAGACCAGCGAGGTGGAGCAGCTGCTGCGGCAGGAAATGTCTGCCCTCGCAAGGAGCTGATGCGATGAGAAGCGGTTCAAGAGCACACCTCACTCGAACGGTGCGAGAAGGCTCTGACGCATCGGCCGTGCCATTTTTTCAGGGAATGCTTTTTTTTGATCTCAGGAGAACTCATATGACCCACCCGACCCCATCGTCCCCTTCCATCACGCCTGCGCTGCAGCCAGAGTCCCGCTATGCCTCGGTGGTCCAAGACCACAAAGCCCTCTGGGGTGCCGTGCAAGAGCGGGCGCATGAGGGAGAGGGCGAAGGGCTGGTCGCAGCCATCGCTGTGCATGCCTCGCGGGCCTTGGTCGCCTACATCGAGTACGGCGAGGACATGGATTACCCCGAGCTGCGTTTGCTGGATTTGCGTACCGATGAAGTGACCGCCGTCGACAGCGAGGACCTGGCCGACGCCCCCATGATTGATGGTCTGGCCTTTACAGATGAAGACGCGGGACTGCTGGAGCTTCAGTTTCGCGACGGCGACAAGCATGTGGTGACGCTGGACTTCGACGGCCCATCGGTCCGCTGGTAGGCGGCTGGAGTCCCCCCGCCATGGCAAGCTCGTCCGCTGTTGTCCTTGAGCACGACTCAGGGTTTGATCACATCCTGTCCTCCCTGGAACGCCTGGTGCGCTCCGGTGTTCACCCAGACCGCATCAGCGTATCCCAGTACCCTGCATTGCAGTGGGCATGTGACGCGCGCTGGGCGTATTACGACCGTGAGGATGATGAATCCGTGCGCGGGCGGGTAGACGCGCAGTTCGAGTTGCTGTGCCTGCTCTTGGCGCATGGCGCCGATCCCAACAGGCGCGTGAACCGCGGGACTACCCCGCTGGCAGTGTGCTGTGAACAGTTTGCCAATCATTCCCGGGATCGTGCCCTGGAGCGGCTGGACCAGGTGCTGACTGCGGGAGGCGATCCCCGTCAGACCAAGGACTCTGCCGTCTGCATGGTGCTCGGCCTGAGAGATAT
The DNA here is from genome assembly GCF_037101375.1 of Acidovorax sp. DW039. Classification (NCBI taxonomy): domain Bacteria; kingdom Pseudomonadati; phylum Pseudomonadota; class Betaproteobacteria; order Burkholderiales; family Comamonadaceae; genus Acidovorax; species Acidovorax sp. DW039. The sequence continues at coordinate 1,128,489 of NZ_AP029019.1, forward strand.
GCGGGGCGAAATCTTCAGCATGCCGTTTCGCGAAGACGCACCGCCAGAGCAAGCTGATGCCGCTTACCAGGCGGTGGACAGGTTGCTGGCCGCCGGAGCCGATATCGACGCCATGGACCACCGTGAGATCTACAACCCGCTACTCATGGCTGCATCCATGGGCAGTGTGCCGTTGTTGCGCTTTTTGAAGGACCGCGGCGCCAATGTGCAATTCACCACCCCCGCAGGCAGCAATGCGCTGATGCACTGCGCAGGTGACGTCAACGGTTTGAATCAGAGCCGCGCCGGCATCTCGGTGGCGTGGCAGCGAGAGGGCGACCCGGTGGCGACAACCCGCCAACTGCTGGACTGGGGCCTGGACCCCGCGGCCGCCAACGCCCGCGGTCGCACCCCGCTGCGCCTGGCCGTCAGCGCAGGCAACCTGGATGTAGCGGCTGTGCTGGCCGAGGCCCTGACGGCCCAAGGCAAGCTGGTGGCTGCCGATGTGCGCCTGTTCCGGGGCACGGAATACGAGGCACCCGTGGCGGCGCTGACCACCTCGGCATCACTCCAAAAGCCCGCCAAGCCCAAGGCGGCTGCGGGTGGCGCTGCCCAGCGCGCCACCTGGACGCGCGCCTGCGCGCGGATCGAAGGCCCTACCGACTGGAAGCCCGTGCAGTACCCCCAGTGGCTGCGCACTTGCCTCAAGGACGTAGTGGCACGACTGGGGGCGGGCGCCGACCCGCGAGTACCGCCCGATCTGTTGTACCTGGAGTACGACGATCACTCCCGCAGCCTGCACCTGTCTCGCACCAAGTCCTATCTCAGCCGCAGCGGCGCTGTGGAGTTGGTGGCCCAGGTGACTGACTGGAGGAAGATGACGGTCCGCTTCTCGCAGATCGAAGGTGACAACTGGGTGCTGCGTGAGGCCATCGAGTGGCCGATGGAGCCGGGCATGCCCCCTGCGACCGATGTGCTGTGCGATGCCATCGGCCAGCTGTGCCACCGCTACCTCAATATCCACAACTGATGGCGTGTGTACGCGCCGTTTGCCATCCATTTCCTTCCCTAGCACGCTCGATTGCATGACTACCAAGCCAAAGTGGACCGACCGCATCTATCGCCCCATTCGCGTGCTGAATCACGCCGATGGCCTGCACCTGGAGAAATTCACTGATGCTGATCTGGACCAGATTGCAGAGTGCGATGACATTCTGGACATTCACCTGCGCAGTAACCGCACTCCGCAGGCGATTGATCTGTCTCGTTTGGCACACATTCAGGGGCTTCGGCGCTTGAGTCTTGACCGCGTAACGTTCACCAACCTGCAGGCCCTCAAAGCTCTAACGCACCTGAAATCGCTGACCATTGAGAACTGCGATTTCAATGACTTCGAGGCACTCAACGGCCTGAATGTTGACACTCTGTTCCTGTGGCACAACAAGCTCACCCACTTCCCGTTGCGGTTGAGCTTGCCCAGGCTGGAGAGTCTGTACCTCTCCAGCAATCGGATCACAGACCTTTCATTCGTCAAAAGCTATCCCACACTCAAGCAGCTGGATGTAGACCGCAACCGCATCACAGACCTGTCGCCGCTCGCAGACTGCACACATCTGGAGGATTTGGGAATCAACGACAACCCGCTGACCACGTTGGCTCCCTTGGCAGGCGGCGCTATAGAAGGCTGAGCGTGAGCAGTGAACTGAGTGCTGAGAAACAAGGATTGCAGCTGGAGCTGCCCGAAGAGCCTTACGAGCCGGAGGCAGACGCCATCGAAGCCCAGCGCATTGCCGGATGGATGAAGTCAAAGAACTGGCCTTCGCTTTATGCGGTGACTGATTTGAATTTGCTGGGCGCAGCCTTCTCCAGCTTTGTGCACGGCCACTTTGACGAAGAGATGGTGCGCGGAGCTCTGGCGCATCCGGCTCCCGGAGCGTTCGATGCGATGGTGAGCCACGGGCTGCGTCCGCATTACTCCATAGAGGCCGAGTTGCTCGTCAAAATCCTCAGTACCTACGGCGACCGCCTGCTGCCGCCACTGATGCAGAGCTTTCACACCTATCTGGCGTTTTTCCCGGAGTACGAACCCTTCTACGCAGGCAAGCTCAAACACGAGCACGCCACCATCGCTCGCATTCTGGTGGAGGCGCCCATCCCCGCGTTTGCCGACCTGTTCCTGGCGTTTTTCGACTTGCGGGGCAGCTTCTCAGAAGCCCACCTGTACCACTACAAGCGTCTGCTCGACGTGGTGGGCAAAGTGCAGTCTGCGCAGCTGGTTGCGCCCATCATCGACTTGCTGGGGTTTGAAAAACACATCCTGGGCGGCGATGCCGCCTTCATGAAAAAAGTCTTCAAGGCCATTGGCCAGCTGGGTGCCAAAGCCGATGCGGCGGTGCTGGCCAGCCGCTTTGATGTGTCTGCCGAAACCCGCACCGATGTGGCCGAGGCGTACGAGGCCACCCTCAAAAAACTCGAAAAGAAAAAGAGCTGATGCGCTGCAGGCCGCCGCTGCATACCACTGTGTTTTGTCTTTGCTGTTGAACCCGCCCCATGTCTGAATCTCACCTGCGCTACACCGTTTACTTTGAGTCCCGCGCCCAGGCGGCCGCCTGGGCTGCTGAGGCCGAGGCCACAGCCGACATGCCGCTGAACGAGCAAGCCCGCGTGCTGGGCACGATGCTCGGCTTGGGTGAAGACTCCGGGGTCTCTTTTGAGTTTGCGGGGGCTGCGCAGTTGTGTGCAGAGCTGGCCGTGCTGGGGCCATGGAACCTGCTGCCTGCCGAAGAATGGCCACCTGGTTTGATGGAGCGGGGGGCCAAGCTGCTGAGCTGTGAATGGCACGATGGCCCCAAGGCGCAAGGCTTTTTTCTCAACGGTGCAAAATCCGTCACGCGCAAGCAGTTTGAAGCCGCGGTGCGCAAGCTGGACCCGCTGGAAGAAGTGCACCAGTTGCTCTCCAAAGAACAATATGGCGAGGTCTTGAACCTGGTGCACCACCACGGCCTGGACCCCAACACGGTGCTGTACCACCGGCCGCTCATCGTGCATTTGCTCACGCCGCAGGCGGGCAAGGCCAGCGGCGTGTTGCCCACCGACGCCATCATTGCCCTGCTGCAAGCCGGGGCGCGGCCCGACCCGCTGGCGCTGGTCACCCGCATGCCCAGCTTCACCTTACCCGTGTTTCCGCTGCATTGCGCGGCCTACGCGTTTGACATTGCCCTGATGCAGGCGCTGGTGGATGCGGGCTTGGATGTGAACGCGGTGGACGACGAGGGGAACACGCCTTTGATGCAACTGGCCGATGCAACGCACTATTTGGGCAAGCCCGTTTCCATGGCCGTGCAGGCAGCACAGTGGTTGCTGGAGCGGGGCGCAGAGGTCAACGCCGTAAGCCAGCACGGGGATTCGGCCCTGGCCGGGGGCGTGCACCAGGCATTGCGCGACCTGCTGGTGGCACACGGTGGTCGGGTGATCTGGCCGCAATACGCGCTGGAGTACGACATCCCGCAGCAGCAACGCAGCGCGATCTGGTACCACGACCATGCGCGCCTCGATGAGCTGCTGGCGCATGCCCCGCCAGACGAGGCCTACCGGCATCAGCTGCTGAGCAGTGCGGTGGATGCTGGGAATTTCCATGCGTTGGACCGCCTGTGGCGGCCACAAGACCATGCACTGATGTGCATCGACAAAATCCCGGAGCCTCGTTTGCTGGTGGAGGGCATCACGAAGCACGAAGGTACGGACGTGGCCACGTTGCGAAACCTGGTGCTGCGCAGCGCCCCCGAGGTATTCCCCACGCGCGACGCTGTCTGGCTGAATGCTGCCAACAGCTGCCTGCTGGATTTCACCAGCCGCATCGTGGACCGGCCTGTGGAGCTGCTGAAGATGGTGCTTCAACTCGGTCTGCCCGCCGATCCATCCTCCGATGCGCAGCGCAGCCCCTTGGAGGGCGCGATTGATGCCAGGTCTGGAGCCAAGGTGACGCTGCTGTTGGCCCATGGTGCCGACCCCAACCGGGCGCTGTACTACGGTGGCAATGCCTTGCATGGGGCAGTGCTATGCAAGGCGACCGATTGCATCCCATTGCTGTTGCAGGCGGGGGCGGACCGTACCTTCTGCGACAGCCAAGGCCGCACGCCGCTGCAGCTGGCGGTAGTCAAACGCAACAAGGCGGCGCAGAAGCTTTTGGCGAGCTGACTGCACACCGGCCCGTCAGGGGTTTCAATAAAAATGGGCTCTAGCGCTTATTAGATAAGCACTAGTAGCTATCATTTTTGATGATTTGATGTCCTTGCCCTGGCGATGGCTGTGAAGGCTCGCCCACCGTCCCTCATAGCCCTGGGGCATGAGCTCACGCCGAAAAGAGCTGAGTCCTAGCTTATTGCGAATGACCATTTATCGATATGCGCGCAGCATCCTAAAGTGAGGGCATGGCGCGTGTCAGTCCTTGGCACTTGCCACGCGAAGGGGCTGCACGGTATGCATGCCTGAGGCTTGCAGTGGCTGGTTGTAGCTGGTGTAGCTGGTCGTAGCCACGGCCGCCACCTGTGGCTCCTTTCGCTTCCCCATCGCTTGCGAGAGAACCACATAACAATGAATTTCCAACAACTGCGTTCCGTTCGCGAGGCCGTGCGCTGCGGCTTCAATCTCACCGAAGTGGCGGCCTTGCTCTACACCTCCCAGCCCGGCGTGAGCCGCCAGATCCGGGAGCTGGAGGAAGAGCTGGGCATCGAGATTTTTGTGCGCGCGGGCAAGCGGCTCACTGGCCTCACGCCGCCCGGTCAAGCCGTGCTGCCGATTGTGGAGCGCCTGCTGCAGGATGCCGACAACCTCAAGCGCGCCGGTGCCGAGTACCGCTCCAGCCATGAAGGGCGCTTGTCCATCGCTGCCACCCACTCGCAGGCACGCTATGCCTTGCCCCATGTGGTGCGCGACTTCCGGGCCATGTTTCCGCAGGTGTCTCTGCACCTGCACCAGGGCTCGCCCAAGCAGGTGGCCGAGATGCTGCTCAGCGGCGAGGCCGACATTGGCGTGGCGACCGAGGCACTGTCGCACTACGACGCTCTGGTCACCCTGCCTTGCTACCGCTGGACGCACAGCATCGTGGTGCCTCCAGGCCACCCACTGCTCGATCTGCAGGAGCCCGTGACGCTGCAGCAGCTGCAGGCCTTCCCCATCATCACTTACGAGCTGGGCTACACCGGCCGCTCGCACATCGACGAAGCCTTTGCCCGCGAGGGGCTCAAGCCGGAGGTGGTGCTGTCTGCTATGGACGCTGATGTGATCAAGACCTACGTGGAGCTGGGCATGGGCGTGGGCATCGTGGCCTCCATCGCGGTAGACCCCGAGCGTGACCGACACCTGCGCATGCTCGATGCGCGCCACCTGTTCGAAGTCAACGTCACCCGCCTGGGCGTGCGCCGTGGCACCTGGCTGCGCGGCTACGCCTACAGCTTCATCGAGACCTTTGCCCCCACGCTGACCCGTGAAGCGGTGGAGCGTGCCGTGCGGGATGTGCCTTCGCCAGAGTGACGGGGCGTGCGCGGCGTCTTGGGCAGGTGGGGCGCCGCATATCCATATCTGTTTTGATTCCTTCGCTGAGCGATCGGGCCTTCCTAAGCTGCATGCACGACCAGCGAAGGGCTTCCTGTGCTGGATGTCATTCACCACTGCCCCCAGGCCGCACCATGACCCAAACCCCATCGTCCCCCGCTTCCAACCCTTCATCCCATCCCCGTCAACTGGTCTTCGGCTTCGTCTTGCATGGCGTGGGCGCAGGCTGGGGTGATTGGCGCCATCCCAACGCAGTAGTCGATGCCAGCGTGAACTTCGGCTTCTACAAAGAGCAGGCGCAACTGGCCGAGAAGGCGCGGTTTGATTTTCTGTTCGTGGCCGACAGCGTGCACATCACCGAGCGCTCCAGCCCGCATTACCTCAACCGCTTTGAGCCGCTCACCATCCTGTCGGCCCTGGCCGGGGCCACCTCGCACATTGGCCTGGTGGCCACGGTGACGGCCAGCTACAGCGAGCCCTTCACGGTAGCGCGCCAGTTTGCGTCGCTAGACCACATCAGCGGCGGCCGTGCAGGCTGGAACGTGGTCACCTCGTGGCTGGACGGCAGCGCCCGCAACTACAGCCGCAAAGAGCACTACGACCACGATGTGCGCTACCGCCTGGCGCAAGAGCACTTGGATGTGGTCCAGGGCCTGTGGGATTCGTGGGAGGACGACGCCCTGGTGCGCGACAAGGCCACGGGTCAGTTCCTCGACCCCGCCAAGCTGCACCGGCTGGACCACCAGGGCGAGTTCTTTTCGGTGGAGGGGCCGCTGAACATCAGCCGTTCGCGCCAGGGGCAGCCGGTGATCTTTCAGGCCGGTGCGTCAGAAGACGGCAAGCGCTTTGCCGCGCAGCGCGCCGATGCCATCTTCTTCCATGCCGATACGCTGGAAGAAGCCCAGGCCTACTACCGCGATGTGAAGGCCCGTGTGGCGGCCGAGGGGCGCGACCCGGCCAAGGTGTTCCTGCTGCCCGGCATTCGCCCCATCGTGGGCCGCACGGCAGAGGAGGCAGAGCGCAAGTACCAGGAACTGGCGGCGCTGGTGCCCATCGAGAACGCCATCGCGGCACTGGCCCGGCCGTTCAACGACCACGACTTTTCCCAATACCCGCTGGACGCGCCTTTCCCCGAACTGGGTGACCTCGGCCGCAACAGCCAGCAAAGCGCCAGCGACAAGATCAAGCAGCACGCCAAGGCCCACGGCCTGACGCTGCGCGAAGTGGCCCTGTGGCACGCACGCCCCAAGCGCACCTTCGTGGGCACGGCAGAGCAGGTGGCGGACGAGATCCAGCGCTGGTTTGAGCAGGGCGGGGCGGATGGTTTCAACTTCTTTGAAGCCCTGCCCAACACCTCGCTCAAGGACTTTGCCGAACTGGTGGTGCCCGTGCTGCAAGCGCGCGGCATCTACCGCAAGGAGTACACGGCCCCGACCTTCCGTGGCAACCTGGGCTTGCCTGTGCCTGCCAACCGCTACACCGTTGCGCGTGCAAAGCCGGGCACAGTGGCGGGCAAGCTGGCAGAGCGTTTGCCCGAAGCAGTGGCTGCATAGTTCGCATGGGGCAACGTCCTCAAGCCCGGCTGAAACGCAAAAGGCCCGGAGTGAAAGCTCCGGGCCTTTTTGTCTTGATGCCCCAGCGGTGCAGGGCATACGGCCATCCTGGCGATCGTTCAGATCACCCGAAAGCCGTGCGTGCCGTCGCGCCCCAGTTGTTCCACCAGTCCAAACTCCCAATCCAGATACGCCTGCATCGCCTCAAGCGGGCTGTCCGTGCCTTCGTAGGGGCGGCGGTAGCGATCAATGCGGGGTGAGGCCAGGCGGGTTTCGCCTTGCTCCAGCGGCAGGCCCTGGGCAATCCAGGCCAGGGTGCCACCCTCCAGCACCTGCACCGTGGCACCGGTGATGCGGGCCACATCCACCGCCGCATAGCGGGCCAGCAGGCTGCTGCCGCAGGTCAGCACATAGTGCGGCGCTTTGGGAATGGCTTGCAGCGCCTGCGCCAGTTGCGACCGCAGCACAAACCACGCGCCGGGGATGTGGCGTAGCGTGTAGTTGGCGCTGGTGGTCATGTCCAGCACCGCCGTCTGGCCCGGGGCCTCGCGCTGCAGGCGTGCGGCCAGGTCGGCGGGGGTGATCCACTGGGCGGGCTCCAGCAGTTCGGGCACGGGCTGTGGGGCCGGGCGGGTGTCGTGAAAGTCCGCGCTCTGCAGACCGTCCAGCACCCACACATCCCAGCCCATCTGGGCCAGCCACGATGCACTCATGTTGGCGCGCACACCGTCGTCGTCCACCAGCACCAGGCGGGCGCCGCGCACGGGGGCGGTGTGGTCGGTCTCTTGCACCAGTTGGCCGCCGGGCGCGTTGCGAAAGCCCGGCACATGGCCACGGGCAAACTCCTCGGGCGTGCGCACATCCAGCAAATAGGTGGTGCGCTCGGCCTGCAGGGCAAAGGCGTGCAGGTGCTCGGTGCGGGCGCGCTTCGCCCCGGCGCGGTCGGCCACGCGGCGGGCCGCCTGGGCGGCGGCGGCGCGCTGCTCGGGCGTGTCGTGTGTTTGGTACGTAGGCTGGGTGTCAAAGCGGCGGCTGGCGCCGCGCTCCAGTTCCTGTCCAGCCAGCAGCCAGCCAATCGTGCCGTTGCGCAAGGCCGCGATGGGGTTGGGCAACCCGGCGTTGATGAGCGACTGCGTGCCAATGATGCTGCGTGTGCGGCCCGCGCAGTTGACGATGATCTGCGTCTCGGGCCGGGGGGCCAGCGCCTTGGCGCGCAGCACCAGCTCGGCCCCCGGCACGCTCACGCCGGTGGGGATGTTCATGGTCTGGTACTCGTCAAACCGACGCGCGTCCAGCACCACCACGTCGGCCTTTTGGTCGATGAGGGCCTTCACTTCTTCTGCGGGCAGCGAGGGCGTGTGGCGCTCGGCCTCCACCAGTTCGCCAAACGATTTGCTGGGCACGTTCACGTCGATGAAGATCTCACCCCCTGCATCGCGCCAGCCCTGCAGGCCCCCGGTCAGCAAGGCCACATCGGTGTAGCCCAGGCGCTGCAGGGTGCGTGCTGCGGGCTCGGCCAGGCCCTCGCCATCGTCGTACACCACGATGGCGGTGCTGCGCCGGGGGATGCGGGTGTAGACCTCGATCTCTAGCTTGCCTGCGGGGAAGTTTGCGGCAAACAGCGGGTGGGCCTGGGCAAAGGGATGTTCTTCGCGCACGTCGATCAGCGCAATCTCCTGCTGGGCGAGCAGGGCGTTGCGGACATCGGCATAGCTTTTTTGCGGCAAGGGGTTCAGGCCTGGTGATGGTGCTTGGGTCATGGATGGCGTCGATGAAAAATGGGGAACGGGTGGCTTCACTGCGCACGCAGCGCAGCATTGCGCTCGGCTGACAGATCCCACAGGTTGGGCAGCTCGGTATTGCTGTAGCCCGAGACAAAGGGCTTGCGCGTGCCGTCTTCGAGGTACACCGAGCGCTCCACCGCGCCGATGTTGGCGCCATACACATGGATGCTGATGGACGTCTGGTTGGCCAGCGCGTTGCTCACGCGGTGCACGTCGCCAATGCGGGGCGACACCGCTTCGACCTGCCCCGGCATCAGGCGGCTGGGATCACCGTGTGGCGCCCATCGGCCCTCCGCAGTTTTGGCAAAGTGCTGGGCCGTCTCGGCGCCGCGCAGCATCCCAATCAGGCCCCACACCGTGTGGTCGTGGATGGGGGTGGACTGGCCCGGCCCCCACACAAAGCTCACCACCGAAAACTGCCCCAGCGCATCGGCGTGCAGCAGGTACTGCTGGTAGCGGTCGGGGTGGGGCTTGGCATAGGCGGCAGGCAGCCAGTCGTCGTGTGCCACCAGGCGGCCCAGCAGGGCGCCACCGCGCTCCAGCACCTCAGGCTCGGTCGGGTTGCGCTGCAGCAGCGCGGCCAGTTCCTGCACAAATTCGCGCAGGCGGGCGATGGATGGGGATGTACTCATGTTCGCATTGCACCGCAATTGGGCTTTTTGCGCTGCTGAAACTTTTGCATATCGATGCGTGATTTTGTTCGTTCTCTGCGGCGCGTGTTGGCTTTGCAATAGCGCCACGGTCGGCAGGCACGGGTTCATCCCTGCCCTGGCGCGCCACAGGCTTCGTTTCACCGCATACACAGGAGGTTCGCATGGGCAAGGATCAAGGGGCAGCAGCATCGGGTGTTTGGTCGCGCCGGCGGGTGCTGCGCACGGCAGCAGGGGCTGGCGTTGCTGGTGCTGCCGCCGTGGTGGGTAGCAGCAGTGTGTTGGCCCAGGGCAGCAAGCTGCGCCCCGTCACGCTGGCCTGGAACGCCAACGCGGTGTGTCTGTCGGCCGTGCCCGTGGCCATTGAGCGCGGCTTTTTTGAAAAGCAGGGCCTCAAGGTTGAGCTGGTGAACTTTGCGGGCTCGACCGACCAGTTGCTCGAAACCATTGCCACCGGCAAGGCCGATGCCGCGGTGGGCATGGTGCACCGCTGGATCAAACCGCTGGAGTCGGGCCTGGACGTGAAGCTGGTGGGCAGCAGCCACGGGGGCTGCTCGCGCCTGGTGGGCTATAGCCCGGCGGGCATCACCAGCATTGCCAAGCTCAAGGGCAAGACGATTGCGGTGTCTGACCTCAACAGCCCTGGCAAGAACTTTTTCTCTGTGCTGCTGACCAAGGCCGGGCTGGACCCGGAAAAAGACGTGAGCTGGCGCCAGTTTCCTGGCGACATGCTGGGCCTGGCGGTAGAAAAGGGCGAGGCCCACGCCATTGCCGATGGTGACCCCAACCTGTTCCTGATTGAGCGGCGCACCAAGGGCTTGGTCGAGCTGGCCACGAACCTCTCGGGCGAATACGCGGCCAAAACCTGCTGCGTGGTGGGCGTGGGCGGCAAGCTCATCCGCTCGGACAAACCCCTGGTGGCCTCGCTGGTACGCGCCATCAACCAGGGTTCTGAGTTTGTGGCCGACTACCCCAACGAAACAGCCCGCATCTACAGCCCCTATTCCAAGGTGCCGGTGGAAGACCTGCGTGCCGTGCTGGGCACCCTCACGCACCGCAACCACCCCAGCGGCGTGGCGCTGCAAAAAGAGGTGGAGTTCTACGCCCGCGACTTCAAGCTGGTGGGCGTGCTCAAGCCCAGCACCGATGCCGCGCGCTTTGCGCAGCATGTGACGGTGGACGTGCTGGCCTGAGGGCCCGCAGGAGTCGCACCATGGCACACAGCACCACCCTCACACCCACGGGCTTGCCCGTGGCAGTTCCTTCTACGTCCTCCTCGTCTGCCTCTTCTCGGTCATCTCTTCCTGCACCAGCGCGCGCAGCGCCCAAGGCCGCGCCCGTGGCCAAGGCACCCCCAGCCCGCCTGGGCTGGACGGGCTGGTTTGCCGCACTGGCCTGGACTGTGTTGGGCGCCATCACCTGGTTCTGGCCCAACCTGCCGGTAGGTTTTAGCGACTGGGCCTACACGCAGGAATTTGCCGTGGCGGCTTGGGGCGTTGCCGCCGTGCTGTGGCTGGCGGTGGCTTGGCCCCGATGGCTGGGGAGCCAAGCTGCACGCTTGCGCAGCGCAGGTCCCTGGCTTGGTGCCATTGCCGTCGGCCTGGCGGTGTGGGAGGTCTACACCGCCAAACTGGGCACGCTGCCACCGCCCTTCTTTGCCCCGCCGCAAAGCCTGGCCGAGGTGTATGTGACCGACTGGGCGCGGCTGCTCGACAGCGCGTGGAACTCGCTCAAGCTGCTGGCGCTGGGCATTGCGATTGGCGCCAGCGTGGGCTTTGTCGTGGGCGTGCTCATGGGCTGGTCCCGCCGCGCCAATTACTGGATTCACCCCGTGCTGCGGGTGCTGGGCCCTGTGCCCACCACGGCGCTGCTGCCCATCTCGTTTTACTTTTTCCCATCGAGCTGGTCCACGGCCATCTTTCTGATTGCGCTGGGCACCGCCTTCCCGGTGGCCATCCTCACCTGGTCGGGTGTGGCGGGCGTGCACAAGAACTACTACGACGTGGCGCGCACCATGGGCGCATCGCAGTGGTTTCTGGTGCTGCGCGTGGCGATTCCGGCGTCGCTGCCGCAGGTGTTTGTGGGCCTGTTCATGGGGCTGGGCGCGGCGTTTTCCACCCTGGTGGTGGCCGAGATGCTGGGCGTCAAATCGGGCCTGGGCTGGTATCTCACCTGGGCGCAGGGCTGGGCCAGTTACCCCAATATGTACGGTGCGCTCATCATCATGGCGCTGCTGTTTTCGGGCGTGATCTCGCTGCTGTTTGTGCTGCGTGACCGGGTGCTGTCCTGGCAGAAGGGGATTGTGAAATGGTGACTTCCACCCAGGCCCCAGCGGCCCCCACAGCGTCACCGCCCCCGGTATCTGCGGCGGGTGCACGCATCGATGTGCGCAATGTGAGCCACTGGTTTGACCTGCCCGGCGGCGCCCTGCAGGTGATTGACGAGCTGGACCTGGCCATTGAGCCCGGCGAGTTCGTGGCTCTGCTGGGCCCCAGCGGCTGCGGCAAATCGACCCTGCTGCGGCTGGTGGCGGGGCTGGAGCCCGCCACGGCGGGCGAGCTGCTGCAAGACGGTGCGCCCATCACCCAGCCTGACCCATCGCGCATTGTGGTGTTTCAAGACCCCACGCTGTTCCCCTGGCGCACGGTGTGGGACAACGTGGCGCTGGGCCTGCAAGCGCGGGGCTTGCTCAAAACCCACCGCCATCGTGTAGACCAAGCCCTGCAACTGGTGGGGCTGGAGTCCTTTGGCAAGGCCTTTCCGCACCAGCTCTCGGGCGGCATGGCGCAGCGGGTGGCGCTGGCGCGGGCCTTGGTCAACGACCCCAGCCTGCTGGTACTGGACGAACCGCTGGGCAAGCTCGATTCGCTCACCCGCCTGGCCATGCAGACCGAACTGGTGGAGCTGTGGCAGCGCACAGGCTTCTCGGCCCTGCTGGTCACGCACGATGTGGAAGAGGCCCTGTTCATGGCGCAGCGCGTGGTGGTGCTGTCCGAGCGGCCTGCCACCATCCAGCAAGTGCTGGTGAACGACTTGCCGTACCCCCGCCACCGGGGCCACCCGCGCCTGGCCGAGCTACGGCACCAGGCCCTGGCACTGCTGGGGCTGGACGCCAGTTGGTGACGGCAGAGGTGGACCTTGCTGCAGCCCCCGGCGTGGGTACTGCGTGATGGCCTGGACTGTGCCCGCTGACTGGCTGGACACCGTGCTGGCCCTGGCCCAGCGCAGCCAGCAAGCCCTGCAAGCGGCACTGCACTCTGTGGGCTTGCTGACCGATGTGCATGGCCAGCCCGCGTGGCCGTGGGCGCAGCGCCTGGCGGCTGAAGTGCTGGCGCAAGAACCCCAGCTGGCCCGCCAGGCCACGGCATTGCTAGCGTGCATGCTGGGCCTGGGTGTGCTGGCCTTGCTGGCACTGCGCTGGCGGTGGGCGCGATGGGCTCTGGCCCCGGCTCTGTTGCTGGTTGCCACAGCCGCCCCGTGGTCGGCTTTGGCCTTGTTGCAAGCCCCGGCGGTGCCTACCAGCTGGCACCGCTCGCCCACCGGCTTCACGGTGCAGTCGATCACGCAGGGCGCGCACATCTACCAGCAGCAGTGCGTGCGCTGCCACGGTGCCGATGGCAAGGGCGAGGGGCCCGATGCCGCCCGCCTGCCCATGTGGCCGCCCACGTTGAACGGATCGCTGCTGTGGAAGCGGCTGGAGGGCGAACTGTTCTGGCGCGTGCGCCACGGCATGCACAGTGCAGCGGGTGTGCAAACCATGCCCGCCTTTGCCAACCTGACCGACGAGCAGGTGTGGCAGGTGCTGGATTACCTGCAGGCCTACGCGGCAGGCCAGCTGCTGCGCGACACCGGCGCGTGGGCCCAGCCCGTGCGCATGCCCCAGGCCCGGCTGCACTGCCGCAACACGGGCGCCACCAGCGTGCGCCAGCTGCAGGGCCAGCGCTTGCGCGTGGTGCTGGGTGGCAGTGTGGATGCGCTGCCGCCAGATGACCCGCGCCTGGTCACCCTGTGGGTACCTGCCCAGGCGGTGGCGGGTGGCGCTGCTGAACTTGCAGACCCTGCCGACCAAGCGGAATGCGTGGTGCAAGACCCCCAGGCATTGCCCGTGCTCGCCTGGGTGCTGGGGCAGGCGGCGAATGATGGCAAAGGCCCGCAGGGCTCGCAAATGCTGGTGGATCGCAATGGCTGGCTGCGTGCTCGCTCCTCGCCAGGGCAGGGCGACTGGTCAGAGGACGACTTGGTCTGCCGTGCCTCCGCGCCCTCCAATGCCACCACCACCCGTTTGGCTGCTTCCGCATCGCCCGATGCTGATGGCCTGGAAGCCCTCATCCGCCGCATGGACGCCGAACCCGTGCGCCCGCGCCGGGGTGGCTTTCCGCATTGAAGTGTGTGGCGCGGTAGCGCACTATTTGCTCATGAATTAATAGCTGCCTGCGCTTATGGATAAAGCGATAGACCCGATTTTTGCTCAATACTCAGGTGCTACGCCACCCCGTGCGACACCACGCACAGCTTGTTGCCGTCCGGGTCCCGAAAGTACGCGCCGTAGTAGTCCGCGTGGTACTCAGGCCGCAGGCCCGGAGGGCCTTCGCACTGCGCGCCCAGGGTCAGCGCCAGTGCGTGTGCAGCATCGACCTGGCTGCGCTTGGTAGCCATAAAGGCCACCATCTGGCCGTTGCCTGGGCTGGGGACTTCGCCGTTGAACGGGCGGGCAATCACAAACAGCGGCCGGGGCCCTGGTGTGGATTCCCACCCCGCCCAGGGCCGTGCGGCATCGCAAAACCGCTCTTTGGCGCCCAGCGTGCCCAGCACGGGTCGGTAAAACGCCAGGGCGCGGTCAAAGTCGGAAATGCCCACAAAAACATGGGAGAGCATGGCGTGCCCCTGCTGCCTGTGGGTTACGCCCGTTGCGACTGGCTCAGCAGCACCACCTGCAACCGGTCCAGATTCTGTTCGTTGGCGGGCACCACCAGGTCGCGCAGCTGGGCCGCCAGCTCTGCGGTTTCAAAGGTCTGCGCCCAGGTCAGGCGCGTGTGGTTATCGCCTTGCGCGTGCAACTGCACGGTCAGGGTGAAGTGGGGTGCCACCACATGCTCAATCACCACGCCTGCGTTCGGCTCGATGGCGCGGAACACGCACTCGTTCGGGTAGCGCTTGCCGTCCGGGCCCTGCATCACAAACACCCAGCGTGCACCGGGGGTGAAGTCAAACTGCTCAAACGTGTTGCTGAACCCGGCGGGGCCCCACCAGCGGGCCAGCAGCTCGGGTTGCTGAAAGGCCTGGAACACCTTGCGCGGGCTGGCGTGCAGCACGCGTTCGGTGGCCAGTGTGGCTGCTGAAGTGGCTGCCGATGGGGCGGCGCTGGTCTGGGGTGTGGATGACATCGGGGGCTCCTGGCGATAAGCACGTCCTGTCCGTCGGTGGTCGCGCCGTCGGGGCGGCGCAGTCACGCTTGCATTGCATCCTGCAGTGCAACCCACATGGTATGCAAAGCCGGAGTTTACAAACACGTTTTTCTTCGTTGGCTTGGCGTGTGCAGGTGCGGATCATGAAAGGAATCTCTCTCACACCCTCAGGAGCCCGCTATGCCCGTCCAGTTCATCGGCATGATCCAGCCGCACGAAGTCTCTGAAACCATCACCCGCAAGGGCCCCGCGGTCGATCCGGCCTATGTGCGGGTGTTTGCCCAGGCGCACGAGCACGCGGGCTTTGACCGCATCCTGGTGCCCGCCAGCTCCTCCAGCCCCGACACGCTGCTCACCGTCAACTACGCCGCTTCGGTCACCGACAAAATCAAATTCCTGCTCGCCCACCGCCCCGGCTTTGTGGCGCCCACGCTGGCCGCGCGCCAGCTCGCCACGCTCGACCACTACACCGGTGGCCGCGTGGCGGTGCACTACATCACCGGCGGGTCGGACGAAGACCAGCAGCGCGATGGCGACTTTGTGGGCCATGACGAGCGCTACGCCCGCACCGACGAATACTTGGACCTGCTGCGCCAGGTGTGGACGGCTGACAAGCCTTTTGACCACGAGGGCGCGTACTACCGCGTCAAAGGTGCGTGGTCAGAAGTCAAGCCCGTGCAGGCGCCTTACGTTCCCATCTACTTTGGCGGTGCATCTGCCCCTGCCTTGCAGGTGGCTGGCAAGCACGCCGATGTGTACGCCCTGTGGGGCGAATCGCTGGAGCAAGCGGGCGACCTGGTGCGCCGCGTGCGCGCCGAGGCTGCGCGCCATGGCCGCACCGTGCAGTTCAGCATCTCGTTCCGCCCCATTCTGGGCGCGACGGAAGACGAAGCCTGGACCCGCGCCTACCGCATCCTGGAAGAAACCCGCCGCCTGCGTGTAGACCAAGGCTACGCACGCGGCGGCCCGCAGCAAAGCGAGGGTGCCCGCCGCCTGCTGGCCGATGCCGCCAAGGGCGACCGCGTGGACGAACACCTGTGGACGGCCATCGCGCGTGAAACCGGCGGGCGCTCCAACACCACGTCGCTGGTGGGCACGCCTGAGCAAGTGGCTAACGCCCTGCTCAAGTACTACGACCTGGGCATCACCACCTTCCTCATCCGGGGCTTTGACCCGCTGCTGGACGCCATTACCTACGGCCGCGATTTACTGCCCCTGGTGCGCGCCAAAGTGGCCGAGCGCGATGCAGAGCGTGCAGCCCAGCCCGCTGAACGAAAGGCGGCTTGAGCGATGGCACAGCGAATGTCTCTGTCGGCCCCAGTGGCTGAACGCACTCCTGCCAGCACCCGCCGCGCCTGGTTGCAAGGCGTGGGCACCACGTTGGCCGTGGCCAGCACAGGGTGGGGCAGCGCAGCCTGGGCCCAAAATGCCGCGCAGCCGTCGCTGGTGCTGGGCGACCAGGCCGGGGGGCTCAAGGCGCTGTTCGAGGCCGCTGGCACGCTGGACGGCGCGCCCTTTGCTTGGCGCTGGGCCAACTTTCAGGGCGCAGCCCCGTTGTTTGAGGCGCACCGCAGCGGTGCGGTAGACACCGCCATGGCGGGCGACCTGCCCGTGCTGGCCGCCGCCGTGGGCAAGACCCCGCTCAAGATCGTTGCCACCCGCGTCGGCCAGCCCGACTCGCTGGGCATCGTGGTGCAAGGCAACTCGCCCCTGCGCAGCGTGGCCGACTTGCGGGGCAAGACCGTGATCGTCTCGTCCGCACGTGGCAGCATCTCTCAATACCAGCTCTACGGCGCGCTGGAAGAGGCGGGCGTCAAGCGCGAAGAAGTCACCGTCAAGTTCGTGCTGCCCACCGATGCCGCTGCTGCGTTCGCGTCCAAGCAAATCGACGCCTGGGCCATTTTTGACCCGTACTACACCATTGCCCTGCAGCAAGGCGGCCGCATCTTGCGCGACGGGCGCGGCATCAACACCGCGCTGGGCTTCATCACCGCCACCGACGCCGCCCTGGCCGACCCCGCCAAGCGCGCTGCCATCGTGCAGTACCTCCATCGCCTGGCCCGCGCTGGCGAGTGGGCTCTGGCCAATCGGGAGGCCTATGCGCAGGTCTACGCCCAACTCACCCGCCTGCCCATCGAGGCTGCGCGCACCATCACCGCCCGCGCCGCCATAGCCTCCCGGCCCGTCACGCAGGCCGACATCACCGCCCTGCAAACCGTGGCCGACCGTTCCGCCCGCGACGGCATCCTGCCCGCGCGGGTGGATGTGGCGGCCATCACCGACACGCAGGTGTGGCGAGCCGGTGCCTGAGGTGGAGGATGATTTGAGAAAAAATGGCTGCAGCGCTCGTCAATAAAGCGCTGGCAGCTATCAAAAACAGAGCTTTTAGGTCTGCCGCTGGATCTGCAGGCTCTCAGCTCTTTTGCACTTCGATGTGGTAAATGCCCCAGGGGCACAGGGCATACCGCTCTTTCAGCGACTTGCCCTGAAAGGCGGGAATGACGTCTGCGTCGTACACCGCCCACTGGGGCCCCAGGCCTCCCAGCGCCATCGCCTTGCCGTCAATGTGGGTGGCCACGATCATGCGGTAGGCCTGTGCATCAGCCAGGCTGATCTGCACGGTGTAGCCATCAATGGCGCGCAGCACCAGGTGCACATTGCTGCCCTGGGGCACACCGGCCGCCGCCAGCACAGTGGTGAGCAGGGGGCCCTGCAGCGTGTGGCGCTGGGCGTCGTACTCCAGCGTGGGCTTGATCGTGACCGAAGGCATGCGCTGCAGTGCTGCAGCATCCAGTGCATGGGCTTCGTTGAACAGCACTCCCTGCTTGCCCATCATCTGATCGATGGTGGTGTCCAGCGCGCCCCGGTTAGGCTTGGTGATCGCACCGCTGATGGTCAGCAAGGTGGGCCCCTGCGGCAACTTGGCCGCAGCGTGGCCCACGCTGGCAGTGCCCCACAGGCTGGCCATCCCTACGCCCGCCGCCACAAAATTGCGCTTGTTCATCGTCGTCATCATGGTCCCCTTCAGGTGAGGGAAGGATGGTACGCGGGGCGGGGGTTGCAGGGAAGAGTCCGGGTTTTGTGGGCGCATCTATTGCGCGTTTTGAAATGAATGAGGCGGCGCTATGGGCCCACTCGCGTCTCTCGTCGTGGGGCAGAATCCGGCCACTACCAGACATTCAACACGACCACCTACCAATGACAATTCAAGGGCGGATTGCCGCGCCGCAAGTCGAGAAGGATATGCGTGCATTTCTCAAGAAGCAGGGACTATCGCTCAAGACATTGAATCTGGGAGACGCATTGACTGCGATGAGTCAGTTTCGCGCCACGGCTGCTGCATACCCAGTGCTGAACCCCTGTGGCGACGGACTTGCATTTGATGCACATCTGGGAACGAAGGATCGAGGCACGCGATTTGAGATAGCAATCAATCGCCTATTGCGCTTGCCACCCGAAGACG
Organism: Acidovorax sp. DW039; assembly: GCF_037101375.1. Taxonomy (NCBI): domain Bacteria; kingdom Pseudomonadati; phylum Pseudomonadota; class Betaproteobacteria; order Burkholderiales; family Comamonadaceae; genus Acidovorax; species Acidovorax sp. DW039. The sequence continues at coordinate 1,146,876 of NZ_AP029019.1, forward strand.
AGGGTGCATCTCGATGGCCCGCGATTAGGCTATGGCTCCGACTGCAATACAAGATGGACATGACCGTCATCCAATACCTCTCGCGTCATAGTACGTATGGCGTCGGTCAGTCGTTTGTCACTTGGTCGCCAAGTGACCACGAGGAGTTCGCACAGCAAATCAAGGGAAGTGATGCGTTTGTGACCTTTCGAGGCGTGGCACCTACTGAAGTCCGTCTATCGGCAGACTTTTGGGAGTACCGACGTCACAACCCCACTCCAGACCCGCTTGCTGAGCCTTGGTGGGGCATTTTCGACGTAGTGTGACCGGCCCTCAAGGTGGGTTTTAGGAGTGCAAAGGCTGAAGGCGAGCAGCCACTTTCTGCTCTGAGTAATGACTGAAATTGGCAGAGTCGGAAGACTGCAGTGGGCCCTGAACTGCCCTTCAGACGACACCCACAAAGCCGCCATCTGACGATGTACTAAGCCCGCGGGGCATGGCCCAACTCCGTGCGCAGGCTATAGTATTTTTGATGAACTCGCGCACGGACCGGATCAAGCAACGTGTAGCGCGCAACACGGGAGTGGCGGCGGGGTTCATGACTGAATTTGGTATTGGATTTACATACAGCACGCATGCCGTAAAGCTACGGCTACCAGCCACTTTCCGCGTTCTTTTCGAACCAATTTAGACCCCACACATCAGATATTGCCTGCGGCTTGGTGTGGTCCACATTACGTTAGGCTCCTCATGCGTTCTTGGCACGACTATCACCTCAACGGCTATTCTGTAGAAGGCGCAAAGCGTCAAGTCAAGTTCGATGTGTCGTGGCCGTATGAATCAACCATCGATATCAAGTGCGCTTCGGTTGTCTTCACTGAAGTCGAAGGCTATTTCTTTGAGCACGATCTAGGCGGCAACATCCTGTACTCAATATCTGAAGTACCACTGGAAACTTTTCTTTCGCAAAACGCTGAGCGCTTCGAGCAAGAAAAAAAGTGGGGTTGGCCTTTGTTTTGGCGCGGATCGATTGGGCAAACTTTGGAGCATCTCAGCCGCAAGCAGGCCAAGTGCTTTGAAATTTCGTCTTCGTACGGTTTGAGTGGTTGGGTACTCGCGTCAAAGGTTGAGCACCGTGAAACTGTGGCCTAACCCTCATTCAACGGGACGCCTATAGGCACACGTGAATTCGTACGTTGAGCGTTCGCTTTCATCTGCCCTCACCGGCTTCCTGGCCGGTTTCTGCCTATCACTTTACCCTCACTGCTCGCATCCTTAGCGGCCCCCTAGGGCTCGTGCTACAACGCCCGTCGCGCTGCAGGCCTTGGTAAAAAGCCGATGCTTACATCGCCTTACCCCCCAGCGCGGCCTTGAAACTCCTGTCCCACAGCGGTGCTACCTGCGCAGGCCCGTCCAGCACGCCCAGCTGCAAAAACGCATCAGCCACAGCCTGATGGCCTTGCACCACGGTGTCGTCCACGGCGCGCAGGTCGTAGTCGGTGCTGCGGTTGTTCCACAGCTCAATCAGGTCGCCCACGGGCACGCGGGTTTCTGCGGACTGGGCCTGGGCGTAGGCCAGGTAGTTTTGGTTGGCCCACAGGTAGGCGCGGCGCAGGCGTTGCAGGTAGTCGCTGATGGCGGCGTGCCGCAGCGGGTCGTCCACCGCGCGCGGGTTGGCGTAGATGGGGAAGTTGCCTGAGAGGTAGCCCAGCCCGGTTTTGAGCACGCGTGCGCCGTAGCGCAGCCGGGCCAGCTGGCCGTTGTAGCCATAGATGGCCCAGGCATCCAGATCGCCCCGGTCAAAGGCCGATAGGCCGTCTGCGGGGCTGAGGTTGATGGCCTGGATGTCGTTGAAGCTCAGGCCCGCCTCGGCCAATTGCTTGCTCAGGTAGTAATGCGATGTGGTGGCCCGCACATAGCCCACGCGCTTGCCTTTAAGGTCGGCAATGCGCTGGATGGGCGCATCCTTGCGCGCCAGGGTGACCTGGTTGTTGAGGTCTTCGCGTGTGATGGCGATGAAGCGCACCTGGGCCTTTTGCCTTGCGGCAAACAGGGCGGGGATTTCGCTGCCCGAGCCCAGGTCCAGTGCATCGCCGTTCAGGGCTTCGATGTGCAGCACGCCGTTGTTCAGTTCGCGCCATTCAATGCGGTAAGGCGTCTGGCCCTGGCCAGAAGCCGCAAGCAGCGCACGCCACAGGCCCTTGTAGGTGCCGATGCGCAAGGTCACTTTGGCAAGGTCTGTTGCAGGGGGCGACGACCCTGCCGCCAGGGCGGTGGTGTGGGCTGTAGCGGCCCAGGCGGCAGCGCCCAGGCTGGCTTGCAGAAGGTGGCGGCGGTTCAGTGGAGGTTGGTCTGGCATGGCAATAGGGCAGGCGTAGCAATGGAATAGGCCGCAAGATTCAGGCAAGCGATGCCGCTGCGCAAAGACTGTTGCGTAGCATCGATATGCGGTTGCCGCAGGTGGAGATGCGGGGGCTGCTGGGGCAGCAGACAAGGTGAAAGCAGAGACAGCTCATGCCGAAACCGCATGTGGTCACGCGGATTTCTTCGTTGGCATGGGGGTGTGGGGCTTTTATGGTGGGGTGGTCTGTTTTTCCCTCTGCAACCCTCTTTCCTGAAAGCCGCCGCCATGTCCGCCGTTCTCCAGCCCGTTGCTGCCTCCACCCTTGCGTTCAACGCCCACCCCCAGCGCAAAGACTGGTTTGACCCAGCCCCCGCTCGTCCCACGCTGGAGGCCGAGCGCCGCTACCGCAAGGAGCGCCTGGCCGTGGCGTTCCGGCTGTTTGCGCAGTTTGGTTTTGACTACGGCCTGGCAGGGCACATCACTGCCCGCGACCCGGAGTGGCTGGACCACTTCTGGGTCAACCCGCTGGGCATCCACTTCTCGCAGATCAAGGTGTCAGACCTGTTGCTGGTGAATGCGCAGGGCGAGATTGTGGTGGGCGAGGGGCCGCTGAACCGCGCCGCCTTTGCCATCCACGCCGCCCTGCATGAGGTGCGCCCCGATGTGGTGGCCGCGGCCCACACCCATTCCACCTACGGCAAGGCCTGGTCTACCTTGGGCCGCAAGCTGGACCCGCTGACGCAGGACTCTTGTGTGTTCTATGGCGACCATGGCCTGTTTGATGACTTCAGCGGTGTGGTGCTGGAGACGGACGAAGGCTTTCGCATTGGCAAGGCGCTGGGCCAGCACAAGGCCGTGATTCTGAAGAACCACGGCATCCTGACGGCGGGGCCTTCGGTGGAGTCGGCCGCGTGGTGGTACATCGCGCTGGAGAACGCCTGCCAGGCCCAGTTGCTGGCCGAGGCGGCGGGCACGCCCAGCCCGATTCCGCACGATGTAGCCGCACTCACCCATTCACAAATTGGCCGTCCCGGCGGGGCCGAGCATGCGTTTCAGAGCCTGTACGACATTGTGGTGCGTCAACAGCCCGAGGTGTTGCAGTGAACGCGCCGCTGACCTGGGAGCAGGCGGCGCGCACCCTGGCGGTGGAGTTTGCCCACCGAGCGCCCCGGCACGATGCCGAGGGCAGCTTTCCGTTTGAGAATTTTGAGGACCTGCAACGTGCAGGTCTGCTCACGCTGGCTGCGCCGCAGGCGCTGGGCGGGCAGGGGGCGACGGTGGCGCAGCTTGGGGCGGTGGTGGGGGCCGTGGGCTACGCCTGCCCCGCAACGGCCCTGGTGTTGACCATGCAGTACATCCAGCACCGCAGCATGGGGCGGTCGCATCCGGCGCGGTCCTGGCCCGAGCCATTGGCGCGCAAGCTGGTGGCAGAGGCGGCTGCCGGGGTGTCTTTGGTGAATGCCTTGCGGGTGGAGCCGGAGTTGGGGTCGCCCGCCCGCGGTGGCCTGCCCGGCACGGTGGCGCGGCGCACGCCTGAGGGCTGGCGCATCAGCGGCCACAAGGTGTATTCCACCGGCTCGCCCATCTTGCGCTGGTACAGCGTGTGGGCCCGCACTGACGAAGCCGAGCCGCGTGTGGGCAGCTTTCTGGTGCAGGCAGGGCTGCCCGGCATCCGCATTGTGGAGACCTGGGACCACCTGGGCCTGCGCGCCAGTGGCAGCCATGACGTGGTGCTGGACGATGTGCTCATCCCCCACGACCATGCGCTGGACTTGCGCGCCCCGGCCGCCTGGGCCGGTGGGGAGCCCTGGCTGCAGGTGGAGATGGCTGTGATGCTGGGCTCGCTCTACACCGGCGTGGCCCAGGCTGCCCGTGACTGGCTGGTGGGCTTTCTGCACGATCGCAAACCTGCTAGCCTGGGCGCTGCGCTGGCCACCCTGCCGCGTGCGCAAGAGGCGCTGGGCGGTATCGAGGCGCTGCTGCTCACCAACCAGCGGTTGATTGCCAGCCTGGCACGCGACGCTGATGAAGGTGCGCCGCTGTCTGCCGTGCACAGCGGGCTCATCAAGTCCATCACCACCGGTAACGCCGTGCAGGCCGTGGAGCAGGCCCTGGCCCTGACCAGCAACCACGGCCTGGCCCGCAAGAACCCGCTGGAGCGCCACTTGCGCGATGTGCTGTGTGGCCGCATCCACACCCCGCAGGACGACAGTGCACGCGTGGCGGCGGGGCGCTGGGCGCTGGGGCTGTAGGGCGCGGCCTGTTCGTCAGAGTCCCGCCCCTTCGGGCTGAGCCTGTCGAAGTCATGCGCTGCGCTTGAGCAGGCTCAGCGTGAACAGGTGTGCTTGGTTGAATGCACCGCCCGCAGCGATTGGGCGCATATCCAACTGCAAATTGCTTCGTTGGCCGCAGGCCACGCGGCTGGTGCAATGGTCGGCATACTGACTTTCAAGGTTTGACCATGCAACGCCGCCACTTCCACCGCCTGCTCACCGCCTCGGTATCTGCAGCCTCCTTCCTCTCGCCCGTGCTGGTGCACGCCCAAGCCAGGACCGTGCTGCGCGCGGGTGACCAGAAGGGCGGCCTGCGGGCTCTGCTGGAAGCGGCGGGTGAGCTGAAAGACCTGAGCTACGACATCAAATGGACCGAGTTTCCTGCCGCCGCGCCGCTGGCCGAAGCGCTCAATGCCGACGCGGTGGACTTTGGTCCCATTGGCGATGCGCCGCTGCTCTTTACCCTGGCCGCAGGCAGCCGCATCAAGGCGTTTGCCGCCAACCGGTCTGACCCGTATGGCACAGCCATCCTGGTCACGCCCCAGTCCCCCCTCAAGGACGCGAGCAGCCTCAAGGGCAAGAGCATTGCCACCAACCGGGGCTCCATCGGGCATTACGTCACGCTCAAGGCGCTGGAATCCGTGGGGCTCACGGCCGACGATGTGCAGATCAAATTCATCCCGCCCGCAGATGCCAAGCTGGCGCTGACCCAGGGCTCGGTGGACGCCTGGGCCACCTGGGAGCCCTACACCGCGCTGGCCGAAACCAGCAAGCATGCGCGCGTGCTGGTCAATGGACGCGGTCTGTCTTCAGGCCTGAGCTTTCTGGCGGCCACCGAATCGGCTCTGCAAAACAAGCGCGCCGCACTGCAGGACTTCAAGGCGCGGGTGGAGCGGGCTCAGGTGTGGTCTTACCAGCGCCCGGCGGAGTTTGGTGCAGCGCTGGCACGCATCATCGGCATCCCCGAAGAAGCTGCACGCCTGCAGTTTGAGCGCCGGGCAACCCGCTGGCTCAGCATTGATGCGCAGGTGGTGGCCGACCAGCAGCGCACGGCAGACTTCTACCTGAAGGTGGGCCTGGTCAAACAGAAGCTGGATGTGAGCAAGACCTTTGACAGCCAGTTTTCATCCCTGGCCTGAGGCTGCGCCCGTGCCATCTGAGTGCGGGCGGCTGGCGGCTGGGGAGTGCGCCAGGGGCATAAGCACATAGCCATTCGTTCGTATCGCTTACCTGCCCCAGGGCGCAGAATGGCCTTTGCCGCCCAGCCTGCCTGAGTGCCTTTCTTGGTGCACGGCGGGCGCACGTTGCCGGGTGGCTGTGCGCAGCCCGCTTCCTTCCAACCCTTTTGACTGAAGAGACAACACCGATGCAGATCGAAACCCTTGCCGTTCATGCGGGCTACAGCCCCGACCCCACCACCAAGGCGGTGGCCGTGCCCGTCTACCAGACCGTGGCCTATGCCTTTGACAGCGCCCAGCACGGTGCAGACCTGTTCGATTTGAAGGTGCAGGGCAACATCTACACGCGCATCATGAACCCCACCACCGATGTGCTGGAAAAGCGCGTGGCGGCGCTCGAGGGTGGCATTGCCGCGCTGGCCGTCGCATCGGGCATGGCGGCCATCACCTATGCCATCCAGACCATTGCCGAGGCGGGCGACAACATCGTGTCGGCCAGCACGCTGTATGGCGGCACCTACAACCTGTTTGCCCACACGCTGCCGCAGCAGGGCATCACCACCCGCTTTGCCGATCCGCGCGACCCTGCCAGCTTTGCGCAGCACATCGACAGTCGCACCAAGGCCATCTTCATCGAATCCATTGGCAACCCGTTGGGCAACGTGACGGACATTGCCGCGCTGGCCAAGGTGGCTCATGACCACGGCGTGCCTCTCATCGTGGACAACACTGTGCCCAGCCCCTACCTGCTGCGCCCCATTGAGCACGGGGCCGACATCGTCGTGCACTCGCTCACCAAATACCTGGGCGGCCACGGCAACAGCGTGGGCGGCGCGATTGTGGACAGCGGCAAGTTCCCCTGGGCCGAGCACAAGGCACGCTTTCCGCGCCTGAACGAGCCCGATGTGAGCTACCACGGCGTGGTCTACACCGAAGCCCTGGGCCCTGCCGCCTACATTGGCCGCGCACGGGTGGTGCCGCTGCGCAACATGGGTGCCACGCTGGCGCCGCTCAATGCCTTCCTCATCCTGCAAGGCATTGAAACGCTGGCCCTGCGCATGGACCGTATTTGCGAAAACACGCTGGCCATTGCCCAGTATCTGCAAAGCCACCCCAAGGTGGAATGGGTGCGCTACGCAGGCCTGCCTGACCACCCGGACCATGCGCTGGTGCAGCGCCAGCTGGGCGGCAAGGCCTCGGGCATTTTGAGCTTTGGTCTCAAGGGCAGCGATGCCGACCCGCGCGCCGCCGGTGCGCGCTTCCTGGACGCACTGCAGCTCTTTACCCGCCTGGTCAATATTGGCGATGCCAAGTCGCTGGCCACCCACCCGGCATCCACCACCCACCGCCAGCTCGACCCGCAAGAGCTGGCCAAGGCCGGGGTGAGCGAGAACATGGTGCGCCTGTCAGTGGGCATTGAGCACATCAACGACCTGCGTGCTGATTTGGCCCAGGCGCTGGAGAAGGTGTAAGCGTAGTGCTGCATGCCTCTGCGACTGCGGCTGCATGCGGCAGTAACCATGTGAGTTGATCGCCCAGATCGCTCCGAATCGCTGGGGCATCAACCACAAAAAGCCCGCGCTCCCTTTGCAGGGGGCGCGGGCTTTTTGCTGCTGGGTTGAATGGTGTTGGGGCAGGCTTACTGCTTGCCTTTCCAGGGCACCAGTACCCGCTCTGCCAGGCGCATGACGAGCGAGAAGGAGAAGGCCAGGGCTGCAATCACGCCAATGCCCACAAACACCGCGTCGGTAGCCAGGAAGTGCGAGGCCGACATGATCATGTAGCCGATGCCCCGGGTGGAGGCGATCAGCTCGGCCGCCACCAGCGTGCCCCAGCCTACGCCCAGGGCAATGCGTATGCCGGTGAGGATCTCGGGCAGGGCCGAGGGCAACACGATGTGGGTGAACAGCTGCCTGCGGGTGGCCCCCAGGGACAGGGCTGCGTTGACCCGCTCCAGCGGCAGGGCGCGCACACCGGCCTGGGCCGACAGCACCACGGGCGCGAACATGGCCAGGGCCAGCAGGGCGATCTTGGAGGTCTCGCCAATGCCCAGCCAGATGATCATGAGCGGCAGGTAGGCCAGTGGGGGCAGGGGCCAGTAGAACTCGATGGGCGCATCGAGCACGCCCTTGGCCCAGCGGTTCAGACCCATCAGCAGGCCCAGCGGCACACCCAGGCCGATGGCGATGACGGCGGCGCTGACGATGCGTGTGAGGCTGGCGGCCACGTGTTCCCACAGCGTGGCGTTGGCATAGCCTTCGGTAAAGATGGTCACGCCCGTGGCCCACACCTCGGCAGGCGTGGGCATGAACAGGCTGGGCACCCAGCCGGTCTGCGCCACCAGCCACCAGGTCAGCAGCAGGGCCAGCGCGGCGCCGATGCTGATGGGTACGGTGGAGCGCTCGCCCACGCCAAAGCTCCGGGGCTTGACGGTGCGCGGGGCGGGAGGGATGGGCGCAGGGGCCGGGGCCACTGCATCGCTGTACCCATCGCCGTAATCGTCGCCTTTTTCTGCCGTGGGCAGCAGGTAGTTCAACACCAGGTCGTTCATGCCAGGGCTCCTTGTTCCGTGGGTGCTGCGGTGTGCTCTGCGCTGTGGACGATGTCGCGGATCTGCTCGCGCAGCTGTGCAAAGCCGGGCAGGGTCTTGATGGCCTTGGCGTTGCCTTCGCGCGCGAAGCGTTGCACATAGTCCAGATCAAACCGGGCCACGATGCGCCCTGGGCGCGGCGACATGACGATGACCTCGGTGCCAAGGAAGATGGCTTCCTCGATGGAGTGGGTGATGAAAAAGACCTGCTTGCCTGTGCGCTGCCACACGGACACGAGCAGTTCCTGCATCTGCTCGCGGGTCATGCTGTCCAGCGCGCCAAAGGGTTCGTCCATGAGCAGGATGTCAGGGTTGGGGGCCAGCGCACGGGCCAGGCCCACGCGTTGGCGCATGCCGCCAGACAGCTCATAGGGCGCCGCATTGGCAAAGTCTTGCAGGCCCACCAGTTCGAGCAGCTCCAGCGCACGCTCGCGCCGTTGGGCGCGGCTGGCACCGGCAAATTGCAGGCCCAGGGCGACGTTCTCGGCCACGGTCTTCCAGGGCAGCAGGGTGTCCTTTTGGAACACCACGCCCCGGTCTGCACCAGGGCCGGTGATGGGGCGGCCATGCAGCGTGATGCTGCCTTCAGACAGTGGCAGAAACCCCGCCATGGCATTGAGCAGGGTGGATTTGCCGCAGCCTGAAGTGCCCAGGGCCACCACAAAGCCGCGTGGCGGGATGTCGAGCGAGACCCGGTCCAGCGCCTGCACCGGGTGGCCGTCGCGGCCTTCAAAGAAAACGCTGGCGTTGCGTACAGACAGCATGGTGGGGCTCCGGTAGTGGTGGTTCAGGGCCTAGAGGGACTCAGAAAACTCAGCGAAGCGGTCCTGGCTAGGCGTTTCGCTGCAGGCAGTACAAGCAGTACGACAAGGCGAGACAACGACGCGAGGGGAGTTTTATGAGTCGCTCTTACTTCAGCGCTGTGGGCGTGACGTACTTGGCGTAGCTGCCCTGCACCTGCGAGATCTTCTTTTGCTCCTTCAGGAAGGCGGAGGTCTCCTTCAGGATCTTGGCCACGCCAGACTTTTCGCCACCGCCCAGCCAGGCGTCGGTCACCTGCTCGCTGCGGGGCACCAGGTTCAGGTTCTTCAGCGCCGAAGCGTGATCGGCCGGATTGCCACCCAGCAGCTTGGCCAGCAGCTTGGTGTTTTCGCTGTCGGGGCCCCAGGCGGCCTTGTCGGTGGCAAAAGACTGGCTGTATTTGTCGATGACGGCGGCGTAGTTCTTCAGGAACTCGGGGTGCTCTTTGGCAAATTTGCCCGTAGCCACCCAGGCGCTGAAGGTGGGGGCGCCTTTTTCAGCCACGTCTTTGGAGGTGACCAACACGGTGCCGTTCTTCTTGAGTTCGGTGAGAGCGGGGTCCCACACAAAGCCACCGTCGATGTCGCCCCGGTTGTAGGCGGCCACGATTTCGGGCTGTGGAATGGCCAGCACCGTCACGTCTTTTTCGGTCAGGCCCAGGTTTTTGATGAGGGCCAGCAACTGGTAGTGGTCGGTGGACACGGGCGCAGCGGCCAGGCGCTTGCCCTTGAGGTCGTTCACGCTTTGGATGCCCGAGCCGTTGCGCACCACCAGGGCCTCGTCTGTGCCCGAGATGGAGGCCAGGTAAAAGCCCTGAATGTCCAGCCCGCGCGAAGCGGCCGCAGCGTAGGGGCTGGAGCCCACATAGCCCACCTGCACATCGCCCGAGGCAATGGCGGCCACTACGTCAGCGCCCGAGTTGAACTTGCGAAAGTCGATCTGGTAGCCCGTGGTCTTGGCGAAGTCGCCATTGGCAATGGCCACGGCCGAGGGTAGGGCGTCGGTCTGGTAGCCCACCACCACGTTCTTGTCAGCGGCCAGGGCGCTGAAGGCGCTGGCCAGGGCGAGGGTGCCTGCGGCGGCGAGGGCAAAGGGTTTCCAGAGTTTCATGGTGCGGTTTCCGTGTCGGTGATCGAGTGCGATCCAGGTGGGGAGCCCTGCGGTGCAGGGGTGTCACGGAAATCCTATGTTTAGATGAATAAGTTGATATGGAAGGAAATCAACATAGCAAATGCAAATAACGAGCTTGGTGCGCCGCCGGGTTGGCGGGATGCTTGAGGCCACTTTCAGCCGCCTTTAGCCATCTTTCGCCACCATGACCTTGCACATCCAAGCCCTGGGCCCTGCCATTGGCGCCCTTGTCACCGGCATTGACCTGACCCAGCCCGTGAGCGACGCCCAGCGCGATGCGCTGCTGGCCGGGCTGCTCCAGCACCACGTGCTGTTCTTTGAGAACCAGCCCGTTACCCCCGTGCAGCAGCGCGACCTGGCGCGGCGCTTTGGCGAGCTGCACATCCACCCCGTGTACCCCACGCACCCGGATGCGGTGGAGATCATCGTGCTGGACACCGATGACAACAACCCGCCGGACAACGACAACTGGCACACCGACGTGACCTTTATCGACAAGCCGCCCATGGGCGCGCTGCTGTCGGCAAGGCATTTGCCCCCGTCGGGCGGCGACACGCTGTGGGCCAGCGGCATTGCGGCGTACGAGGCGCTGTCCGAGCCGCTGCGCAAGTTTCTCGATCCGCTGCATGCCGAGCACAGCTTTGTGCAGTCCTTCCCCGCCCGGCGCTATGCCCGCACGCCCGAGGAGCGCAAGGTGTGGGAGAGCGCTGCAGCCAAGTACCCCGACATTCCGCACCCCGTGGTGCGCACCCACCCCGTCAGCGGCAAGCGCGGGCTGTTCGTCAACGAAGGCTTCACCAGCCGCATCGTCGAGCTGGACAAGAAGGAGAGCGACGCGATCCTGGCCTTCTTGCGGGTGCACATCGCCAAGCCCGAATTCACCGTGCGCTGGCGCTGGAAGCAGTACGACCTGGCCTTCTGGGACAACCGCCTGACCCAGCACTACGCCACGGTGGACTACCTGCCCCACCGCCGTGTGATGCACCGCGCCACCGTGCTGGGCGATGTGCCGTATTGAAGCCCCTCTGTGTGTCTTTTGCTATGAAATAAATAGCTGCTTGCGCTTGATGAATAAGCGCTAGAGCCTTTTTTGACTGAAAGCCCCTCCCATGACCACCGCATTGGATACCCAAGCCCTTGCTCCTGAACTGCAAGCCATTCACACCGCTGCCCAGGCCCAGGGCCTGACCTATGCCGGAGGCGTGCCGCCCGCACTGGCCTGGCAACTGGTGCAAGCCAGTCAGGCGGTGCTGGTGGATGTGCGCTCGACCGAAGAGCGCAAGTTTGTCGGCCATGTGCCGGGCAGCCTGCATGTGGCCTGGGCCACTGGCACATCGCTGGTGCGCAACCCGCGCTTCGTGCGCGAACTGGAAGCCAAGCTGGCCAAGGACGGCGGCAAGGACGCCGTGGTGCTGCTGCTGTGCCGCAGCGGCAAGCGCTCGGTGCTGGCGGCAGAGGCTGCAGCGGCTGCGGGGTTTGCCCATGTTTTCAATGTGCTTGAAGGCTTCGAGGGGGAGATCGACGCGCAACAGCACCGGGGCGGCAGCGATGGCTGGCGCTTTCATGGCCTGCCCTGGGTGCAGGACTGACCCTGACTGACCAGAACTGACCAGAACTGACGGACGGCACCGAGGACCACGCCATGGCCATTTTTGACATTGAACAGATCGTGCAGTCGCTGCACGGCGTGCGCCGCGAATGGCGCGATGCGCAAAAGCGATCGCAGGAGCCCGGCGGGCGCGAGTTTCCGTCGCGCGATGCGCTGGCGCATGTGGTGGAGCAGCTGAAGGGCGCGCTCTTTCCCATGCGGCTGGGCCCGCCCGACCTGCGCCAGGAGAGCGAAGATTTTTACGTGGCCCACACGCTGGATGCCGCCCTGCACACCCTGCATGCGCAGATGGTGCTGGAGCTGAAATACACCCACCGTCACCGCCCGCGTGACCCGCAGGACGTGGAGCTTCTGGCGCTGAAGGCTGCGCAGGACCTGGCCCAGTCGCTGCCCGACATCCGCCGCCTGCTCGACAGCGATGTGCTGGCCGCCTACCAGGGCGATCCGGCGGCGGGCAGTGTGGACGAGGTGCTGCTGTGCTACCCCGGCGTGCTGGCCATGATCCACCACCGCATTGCGCACCGCCTGTACCTGCTGGGCCTGCCGCTGCTGGCGCGCATTGTGTCGGAGCTGGCGCACAGCCAGACGGGCATTGACATCCACCCCGGTGCGCAGATTGGTGCGGGCTTTTTCATCGACCACGGCACGGGCGTGGTGATTGGCGAGACGGCGGTGATTGGCAAGCGCGTGCGCATTTACCAGGCCGTGACGCTGGGGGCCAAGCGCTTTCCCACCGATGCCGAAGGCGTGCTGCACAAAGGCCTGCCCCGCCACCCGCTGGTGCAGGACGACGTGGTCATCTACGCGGGCGCCACCATTTTGGGCCGCGTCACGCTGGGCAAGGGCGCAGTGATTGGCGGCAACGTGTGGGTTACGCACGACGTGCCTGCGGGCGGCCATGTCACGCAGGCCAGTGCGCAGGCGTCGGGGCGCTTTCCGTCCATCCTGGCCGAGGTGTCGTTGTGACCACGCTCGTCAAAGGCTTTGGCATAGCAGTGCGCCAGTCGCGCGAGGCGCAGGGCTGGTCGCAAGAGCGGCTGGCCGAGCAGTCGGACCTCAATCGCTCGTACGTGGGCGAGATCGAGCGCGGCAGCGTCATCGCATCGCTGCACACCGTCGAAAAGCTGGCCAGCGCGCTGGGCGTGGCGCCCTCGGTGCTGGTCACTCGCGGCGAGGCGGTGCACCAGCGGCAATTGGTGCGCGGCCTGCAGTTGGCGGCTATAGCCTGTTGAAGCGGGGCGCCAGAGCTTTGACACTGCATTGATCGCTGGCTGGCTGGCTATGGCGCACCCCGTTGACTGGAGGGGGACTGCGTGGGCTGGCGGGCTTTCTGATTCTTTCCTGTTTGTTTTCTTGTTTGTTTTCAACCTGACGGAGTATTCACATGTCGGCAACAGTGGGCGGAACCACCGCACTCAGCGATAGCGGCGCACGGCAACTTGCCAACGCCACCAAAACGGCCCCGCAGCTTTCCACCATCTCGCCCCGCTGGCTCACGCACCTGCTGCAGTGGGTGCCGGTGGAGGCGGGCATCTACCGCCTCAACCAGGTCAAGAACCCCGAGGCCATCAAGGTGGCGTGCACTGCCAAGGAGAAGGAAAACCAGCTGCCCCGCACCTTCGTGGACTACGAAGAGAACCCACGCGAGTACTTCCTGAACGCGGTGAGCACGGTGCTGGACGTGCACACCCGCATCTCCGACCTGTACAGCAGCCCGCACGATCAGGTCAAAGAGCAGCTGCGCCTGACCATCGAGACCATCAAGGAGAACCAGGAAAGCGAGCTGATCAACAACGCCGACTACGGTCTGCTGGCGCAGGTGACGGACGAGCAGCGCATCTTCCCGCTGACGGGCGCGCCCACACCCGACGACCTGGACGAGCTGCTGACCAAGGTGTGGAAGGAGCCCGCCTTCTTCCTGGCCCACCCGCTGGCGATTGCCGCCTTTGGCCGCGAAGCCACGCGCCGGGGCACGCCACCGCCCACGGTGAGCCTGTTTGGCTCGCAGTTCATCACCTGGCGCGGCGTGCCGCTGATCCCGTCGGACAAGGTGCCGGTGGCCGATGGCAAGAGCAAGATCTTGCTGCTGCGCGTGGGCGACAAGCGCCAGGGCGTGGTGGGCCTGTACCAGCCCGGCCTGCCGGGCGAGCAAAGCCCTGGCCTGTCGGTGCGCTTCATGGGCATCAACAACCATGCGATTGCGTCGTACCTGATCTCGCTGTACTGCTCGCTGGCCGTGCTCACGCCCGACGCGCTGGCCGTGCTGGACGATGTGGAGATCAACAAGTACCACGACTACCCAGACACCTACAAATAAGGTGGCCGCGCGGTGACGAACCTTTCTCACACTTCCTCGATCCCGTCGGGGGTTGCGCCACAGTCGCCGCTGGACACGGCGGCGCTGGCCCGCATGGCATCGGCCCTGTTTGCGGCCCTGCCGGGCGAGTCGCCTGACTTGTCTGGCGCCGCCTCTGCCGTGCCGCGCCCTGCTGCGGCGGGCTTTCCACCCGGCGTGCAGGCCCCCGTGAACCTGGCCCCTGCCGGCTCGCCCCTGGCCAGCCCGGCCGGGCTGGGGCCCTCGGTGCCAGGCACGCCCATCCCGCAAGGGCAGATTCCGGGCAGCAACCTGCTGCCTGCATCGCCTACGCCGGTGCTGTCGCTGGCGCACCGCGCCCCTGCGCTGGTGCCGCATGCCTCGGCAGGCAATGGTGTGCCCGACACCGTGCTCAGCACCTTGCCTGCCTACGAGCCGCGCCTGGGTTCGGGCGTGTTGGGTGTGGCACCGGTGGCTTCACTGCCTTCCGCGCCCGCAGCCGCTGCGCCGTACTACTTTGTGGGTGAGCGTTCTGGCAGCGCAGCGGCGCAGTCTGCCCAGGATGTGGATGGGCTCGATGCCTTGTCGCGCCTGCCCTTCCAGTCGTTCGATGCGGCCCATGTGCCCCAGGTCACATCGCCCACGGCAGGCCCTGGCGTGCCCAGCACGGTGCCATCGGTAGAGCCGCAGTTCTACTTTGCCAACGCGGTGGTGCTGCCCGGCGGCTACACCACGCCCGGCCACCCCGCGGCGCAGCGGGCGGGGGCGGTGCCTGCGGTGGCGGGCAGCGCGCACCCTGCGTTTGATGTGCATGCCATTCGCCGCGACTTTCCGGTGCTGTCCGAGCGGGTAAACGGGCGGCCCCTGGTGTGGTTTGACAACGCGGCCACCACGCACAAGCCCAAGTTGGTCATCGACCGCATCAGCTACTTTTACGAGCACGAAAACTCCAACATCCACCGCGCAGCCCATGAACTGGCTGCCCGTGCTACGGACGCCTACGAAGGTGCCCGCCAGCGGGTGAAAAACTTCATCAACGCGCCGGATGTGAACGAGGTGATCTTTGTGCGCGGCACCACCGAGGCCATCAACCTGGTCGCCAAGAGCTGGGGCACGCAGCACATTGGTGAGGGCGACGAGATCATCGTCAGCAACCTGGAGCACCACGCCAACATCGTGCCCTGGCAGCAACTGGCCGCTGCCAAGGGGGCGAAGCTGCGGGTGATTCCGGTGGACGACTCGGGCCAGGTGCTGCTGGATGAATACCAGAAGCTGCTGAACAGCCGCACCAAAATCGTGTCCGTCACGCAGGTGTCGAACGCGCTGGGCACGGTGGTGCCGGTCAAGGAGATCGTGGCCATGGCCCACCGGGCGGGTGCGAAGGCGCTGGTCGATGGGGCGCAGTCCATCTCGCACATGCGGGTGGACGTGCAGGACCTGGGCGCGGACTTCTTTGTCTTCTCGGGCCACAAGGTGTTTGGGCCCACGGGCATTGGCGTGGTCTGGGGCAAGCGCGAGGTGCTGGAGGACATGCCGCCCTGGCAGGGCGGCGGCAACATGATTGCCGATGTCACGTTTGAAAAGACGGTGTTCCAGCCCATCCCCAACAAGTTCGAGGCAGGCACTGGCAATATTGCCGACGCTGTAGGCTTGGGCGCAGCCATCGACTACGTGAACCGCGTGGGCATCGAGAACATTGCCCGCTACGAACACGAGCTGCTCGACTACGGCATGCATCACCTGGGCGCCATCCGGGGTGTGCGGCTCATTGGCACAGCGGCCCACAAGGCCAGCGTGATGTCGTTTGTGCTGGCGGGCTACACCACCGAAGAAGTGGGCAAAGCGCTGAACGAAGAGGGTATTGCCGTGCGCACCGGTCACCATTGCGCGCAGCCCATCCTGCGCCGCTTTGGGGTGGAGACCACGGTACGTCCGTCGCTGGCGTTCTACAACACCTTGGACGAGATTGACCGGCTGGTGGCCGTGGTGCAGCGCCTGGCTGCGCAGCGCCGCGTGTGATGGGTTTGAAGTAAAAAAGCTGCCTGGCGCTTATCCTTCAAGCGCTGGCAGCTATATTTTTGCTAGCGAATGGTACTTGGCCTGCGCTCAGACTGCCCTCAATCCGTGTTCAGCCCACGCTCATACCAGCCCTTGCTGCGGTTGACGATGTGCACCACCAGCAGCATCACCGGCACTTCAATCAACACCCCCACCACCGTGGCCAGCGCCGCGCCGGAGTGAAAGCCGAACAGGCTGATGGCCGCAGCCACGGCCAGCTCGAAAAAGTTGGACGCACCAATCAGCGCCGACGGGCAGGCGACGCTGTGCTTCTCGCCCACGGCGCGGTTGAGCCAGTAGGCCAGGCCCGCGTTAAAAAACACCTGGATGAGGATGGGCACGGCCAGCAGCGCAATGACGAGGGGCTGCGCCAGGATCGCCTCGCCCTGGAAGGCAAACAGCAGCACCAGCGTGGCCAGCAGTGCGGTGATGGACCAGGGGCCAATGCGCTGCAGTGCGGCGTCGAGCGCCGCCGGGCCACGCGCCAGCAGGGCGCGGCGCAGGGCTTGTGCGATGGCCACGGGGATCACGATGTACAGCACCACCGAAGTGAGCAGTGTGGCCCACGGCACGGTGATGGCCGACACCCCGAGCAGCAGCGCCACCAGCGGCGCAAAGGCCAGCACCATGATGCTGTCGTTGAGCGCCACTTGCGACAGGGTGAACAGCGGGTCGCCACCGGTGAGGCGGCTCCACACAAACACCATGGCCGTGCAAGGCGCGGCGGCCAGCAAAATGAGCCCGGCGATGTAGCTGTCGATCTGGTCGGCGGGCAGCCAGGGCGCAAACCAGTGGCGGATGAACAGCCAGCCCAAGAGTGCCATCGAAAACGGCTTGACCAGCCAGTTGACGACCAGCGTGACGCCAATGCCGCGCAGGTGCTGGCGCACTTCGCCCAGTGCGCCAAAGTCCACCTTCATCAGCATGGGGATCACCATCACCCAGATCAGCAAGCCCACGGGCAGGTTGACCTGGGCGATTTCCATGCGGCCCACGGCCTGGAAGACGCCGGGCCATAGGTGACCGAGCGCCATGCCCACCACGATGCACAGAAACACCCAGACGGTGAGATAGCGCTCAAACACGCTCATGCTGCGGGTGTCTGGAAGATGCGCCGACGGGTGGTGATGAGGGGAGGCTGTGGTGGTCATGGGGTGTGGGGAGCAGAGATGCGTCAGTGCGTGGAAGCGGACAGCTCACGCGCCGTGCTTTGCAGCATGGCGTGCTGCAATTTGTCGGCAGGCAGGCTGATCAGCAGTGACAGGCGGCGCTGGATGTCGTGCAGGGTTTTGCGGAAGGCTTCCAGCTTTTGCGCCTCGGTGCCGTCACCGGCGGAAGGGTCTGCATAACCCCAGTGGGCTGTGGCAGGGTGGCCGGGCCAGATGGGGCAGACCTCGCCTGCGGCGTTGTCGCACACGGTGATGATGAGGTCCATGTGGGGCGCATCGGGGGCCGCAAACTCGTCCCAGCTCTTGCTGCGCAGGCCATCGGTGGCAATGCCTGCATTGCGCAGCACCTGCAAGCCCAGCGGATGGGGCTGCTGGTTGTCTCGCGGGCTGCTGCCCGCGGAATAGGCCTTGAAACGCCCCTCGCCCATGGCGTTGAGTAGGGCCTCGGCCAGGATGCTGCGCGCTGAGTTGTGCGTGCACAGGAAGAGGACGTTCAGGGGCGGGTGGGTGTCTGTCATGCAGGGCTCCGGGTGACCAGGATGGAATGCCTGGGCCTGTGGCCGAGGCGGGGATGCAGCATTGGGCTTGGCGAAGGTGTCGGGGCTGTGAAAGCCCCGCAGATCAGCATGCGCAGCCAGTTGGACCGGAGGCAGGCATGCAAGGTTGGCCCTGGCAGCAGTTTTCTGTGAGGTAGCTGATGAGAGCATTCATGCGATCAAACTGCGCGCGATAAATCAGGTTGCGGCCCGCACGCTCTTGCGCCACCAATCCTGCGTGGCTCAGCTCTTTGAGGTGGAAGGAGAGGGTGTTGGCCGCCACGCCCAATGTCTCGCTCAGGGCGGAAGGGGTCATACCTTCGCTGCCCGCCACCACCAGTGCCCGAAAGATTTCCAGCCGGGATGCTTGTGCCAGCGCTGCCATGGCTTTGACTGCTTCATTGATTTCCATAATTCAATGATATTTGACTTATGGAATTGAGAGCAAGAGGTTGGCAATAAAAAAGGCAGCCCGGAGACTGCCTTGGTGGGGTTCCTGGGAATTACATCCCGAGCGATTTGAGCAGGTCGTCTGTGTCGCTATCCATGGAGGCTGCTGGAGCGGCTGCCGGGGCTGCAGGCTGGTTGGCCTGGGCGATCAGCGCGTCTGGGTCGGGTGCTTCCTGGGGTTCAAAGTCGTAGAGCTTGACGAACTCGGTGCGATCGATGGCCAGCTCCAGATAGAAGATGTTGTTGTTGCCGGTGTAGAAGGTCACGCGGCGGGCCTCGGGGTTGTCGAGGTTGGCGTCCACGCTCAACATCACCTGCTTGTTCAGCACCAGCATCTTGGGCTGGTTCTGGGTGATGTGGGTCTGCAGTTCGCGGCGGATCTTGCCGGTGAAGTCACCCACCACCTGGTTCATCAATTCGCCCATCACGTTGCTGACTTCGTCAGAGGTGTAGGAGGACACCAGATCGTCCTTGGACATGCCCATGCTCAGCAGGTAGCTCTGGTACAGCTCCATCGCAGCCTGTGCAGAGAAGTTGATGATGACCAGGCCCGAGAAGCCGCCGTCAAACAGCACAAAGCAGCCAATGTCGGGCTTCAGGCAGGTTTTGGTGATGCGCTGCACCATGCCGGAATAGTGCACCTGGCTTTGGGTGGCAACGCTCAGAACGCGCGTGACGGAGTTGCACAGGCTCATCAGCAGGTCTTCGGTGCCGAATACGACGGGGTTGTTGGTGTGGCTCATGATGGCAAGTGCAATAGGTTGAAAGGTAAATCCTGTGCCGTAGCATAGGCCAGGAAAGGGTTGGCAGCCAGATGCATTGCCCTTGTTGGGGGCTGTGCGCAACAGGTTTACAGGCCGTGCAACATTCGGGTTGCCCTTGCTGCGCTGCAAAGCTGCTGTGCGTGGGCCAACTAGATCACTTGGCGGCTGCAGGTGTGGGTGATTCTTGTCGTGTCTGCTCGGGTGCTTGCGCGACTGCCGTGGTAGCCGCAGGTGCTGAAATCGCTGCAGGTGCGCCCTGCATGAGCCATTGCTCAAGCAAAAGCCCGGCAGGGATGGCTTTTGAGTACAGATACCCTTGAGCTTCATCGCATTGCAGCTGCGTCAGCAAGGTAGCCTGGGCTTCGGTCTCCACGCCTTCGGCCACGGTTTCCAGCTTCAGCGCCTTGGCCATGCCGATCACCGCGGTGACGATGGCGCAATTGCCCGAGTGGGTGTCCATGCCTCGCACGAACGACATGTCGATCTTGAGTTTGAAGACGGGAAAGCTTTGCAGCCGCTCCAGCGACGAATATCCGGTGCCAAAGTCGTCGATGGACAGCCTGAAGCCCGCCTGCACCAGTCGGGACGCCACATGCCGGGCTTTTTCAGGCTCGTTCATCAGCGCTGACTCGGTCATCTCCAGCTCTACCATGCGGGGCTCGACACCTTGGGCACGCACCAGGCGCTCGGCCCGTTCGGCAAAGCTCTCGTCCATCATCTGCGAGGCAGAGACGTTCACCGCCACGCGTGGAATGACCCGCGCTCCCGACTCCTGCCAGTGGCGGATATCGCGGGCTGCCTGGGTCAGTGTCCAGTCTCCTAACTCGCCAATCAGTCCACGCTCTTCGGCCACGGGAATGAACTCGCCGGGGCTGATCCATTGGCCGTTTTCGTCACACCAGCGGGACAGGGCCTCCACCCCGCGCAACTCGCCTGTGGCCAGATGCACCTTGGGCTGGTAGTGCAATTGCAGTTGCGACTGGGCCAGCGCCTTGGCGAGCTTGGTGCCCAGCGAAATGCGCCGCTCCAGCTTCATGCCCAGAGAGTTGGAGTAGAGATGGCTGCCGCCGCCGCGCGCCTTGATCTCGTACATGGCGATATCAGCGTGCTTGAGCAAGTCTTCCACGTTCTCTCCCTGGTCGGGGAAGGTGGCTACGCCAATGCTGGCGCCGACTTCAAAGCGCAGGCTGTCGATCAGCACAGGCCGCGTCAGCGCCTGCTGCAGCTGCTGTGCGCGCAGCAGCTTGTCTTCGTCAGGTGCCAGGGCGTAGACGCACATGAATTCGTCTCCACCCACACGCGCAAACACATCCTCCGGAGCGCATGCGGCGCGAAACCGCGTGGCCAGCTCCGCCAGCACGTTGTCGCCCACGATATGACCGTGGGTGTCGTTGATTTCCTTGAACCGGTCCAAGTCCACAAAAAGCACCACAGCCGCCTGCCCGCGGTAGCGGGCCTGGTCGAGCATCTGCTGTGCAAGCATCATGCCGTTGGTGCGGTTGGGCAGGCCGGTGAGTGAGTCATAGAACGCCAGACGCTCCATGGCCTGTTCGGTGGCCTTACGGTCAGAAATGTCCAGCACCGTGCCATAAGCGCGAATGGCATTGCCCTGGCTGTCTTTTTCAATCAGCCCACGCGCCTCCACCCAGCGGGCGCCGGGCGATGAATGCACCCGGCATTCAAACCGGAAGCGCCCCACCTTGAGCGCCGTGTTCCATTCACCATCCACGCGTGCGCGGTCGTCCTCGTGCACGCATGAGAGAAAGTCTGGATAGGTGAAAGGCTTGGCCACAGGCCAGCCGAACAGACGTGCCGCCTGCGGCGTGAGGGCAAAGTGCCCGTCAAAGTGGGTCTGCCAGGTGCCGATGTTGGCCACCGCCTGGGCGTTCAGCAGGTCGCGCGTGAGCTGGGTCTGCTCGCGAAGATCTTCAAACACCAGCAGCAGGCGCTGCTCCTGTCCTGCATCCGACAGGGGCAGCATATGCGCCGTGATGCTGACGGGTACCGCCAGCGGGTTGTGGTGGGGGCGTACCTCCAGCGTCTCGCGCACGTTCTGCTGCCGCAAGGCGGCGCTGATCAGCGTGGTGATGTTGTCCACATCCATCACGTTGGAAAGCGGGCAGCCCCGCAGGCTGTTGGGCGCAAACCCGAACAGCTTTTCAAAAGCGCGGTTGGCAAACACCACCTTCAGGTCTGCAGTGGCCACCATGGTGCCGTAAGGCAGGTTGGCAAACGCAGCGCCGTAATCACGCAGGTCCGCAATCAGTTCGTCGCGATGGGCGATGTAGCTATCTATGGCCAGCCCCACGTCCAGAAACACCACCTTGATCAGCGCCTGGAAGGTGGCAAGCAGCTCATCAGCAGGAACGCCTGCAATGCCATGGGCGATGCGCGGCATCAGATCGGTGAGGTAGTGGCTGTAGGCACCCAGATACCAGCCGGGGGAGAGGCCGACCTTGGCGTGCACCAGACCTACGCGCAGGCGGTCTTCCAGATAAGGGCGGTCGTACACACCAGCAACCAGGGATTTGAAGTAGCCGGACTGCAGCTTCTTCAGTCGGCTCAGCGTGGCTTCGTCGGGTATCAGCGCGCGGGTCTCGCTGAAGGACATCAGGTGGTCGTAGAACGCCTCAACAAATCCGGGCGCTTCGTCGCCCAGCAAACCATGCAGGCGGCGCAGGGCGCGCTCGTCTTCGGCTGTGAGCGACAAGAAATCCTTACGGCGCTGAAAGTCGCGACTGAGTTCCACAAATAGCTGCCTGTAGGTTGCTGGGGCACTGGGCCAGTGCAGGGCCTGCGCGCCCACCATCTTGCGCCAATTTACCACTCTGGTCCGAGCTTGCTTACATTTAGAAACCTTTGACGCCAATAGGCTATTGCAGATGCCCGAGGCCGACCCCCGCCGGGGGCTCAGCGTTCCTTGTGGAACACCACTGCATCCAGCTCCAGCGAACGGATGCTGGCTGCGGCGGTGTCGGCTTCGGCGCGTGTGGAATAGGGGCCTACGCGCACCCGCGTGCGGGTGCCTTTGGCGCTTTCCAGCGTTTGGCGGAATGCGGGAAGGCCTTCGTTCAACAGGCGCGACTGGGCCTTGCGTGCGTTGGCCTCATCCGCAAACAACCCCACATTGATGTAGTAGCCCGCTGCAGCGCCCACGGTGGGCGCACTGGCGGCGGACGCCGCACCTTCAGCCGCGCGGGGCGCTGCGGCAGGGGCAGAGGCCTTGGCTGCTGGCTTGGGAGTTTTGGCCTCACGCGTGTCTTTGGCTTCCCGGGCTTCCTTTGTTTTGACGGCGTTTGCAGATGCAGCCGGGGCGGCGCCAGAGGCGGCAGCAGAAGAGGACGTTGGCGAGGTCTTGGCTTTTTCCTTCTCTTTTTCCGGTGCTCGCACGGCTTCTTTTGCCGGGGCTTCCTTGGCGGCAGTTTTCGTCACCACCTCTGAAGTTTGGGCCTCGGGTTCCTTGTCTTTTTCACCGCGACGGCCAGGGGTTGTTGCCGAGGCCGGGGCAGGCGCGGGTCCTGGGGCATCTTCTGCTCCCACGGGTGCACTGGGGGGCACGTTCTTGGACGTCACTGCCGCCCCACCAGCGGCGGAGGCTGCTGTGGTAGGGGAGACGGGTGGCGATGGGGGCACTGCCTTCTCCGCTTCGCCGCTACCCGCAGCGGAGGCCACCACCGTGCCCGCTGCCGACGCAGCGCGCGCAGCCACAGGGGCCAGTGTGGGTGAAGGGGTGTTCCAGTTGGACGAGGCTGGGGCTGCAGCGGGCTCTGATTGGGTGGCAGAGCCCTGGGGCATGAAAAAGTAGGCGGCCAGGGCTGCCAGGACCAGCAGCGTATGCCCCGCAACCACCCAGGTCAGACGTTTGCGCGAGGGAGCCTGCCGGGCCAGCAGATCGCAGCCTTCGGGAATGGTGGCCGATGCGGCCAGCGCCTTGGTTACGCGCTTGCGGATGTCTGCGTGCAGCAGTGCATTGGCATACAGCCCCGGTATCACGCTGCCCGCCACGATGAATGCGCCCACCACGCCCCATTCCACAGCCTGGGGCCATTGCAACAGGGGGCGACCCAGTCCAAACACCAGCAGGGCCACAGCCTCTGCCACTGCCACGTAAACCAGTGCCGCGCCCCACAGTTGCCGGTACACCATCCAGCCCAGGGTGAAGACGCAAGCCGCCCAATTCCAGCTGGTCAGCGTGCGACCCATGGCGTCCAGCCGGGCAAATTCCGGGAGGTAGCGCTCTGTATTGACCGGGCCGAGTGCGGCTCGGTACAGAGAGTTGACTGCGCTGTCGGAAGGAGAATCCAGTGACATCAGGGGTATGGCAGGGGCGTGGACCGGAAAAACGGGCATGTTCCATTCTGGCATGCACCGCCCGCTGCCGATCGTGCAAATTGCGCCACAGATGCCCGCCAGTCTGGTTGCCACGGGTTGCTGGCCAAGGGGGACGCCTAGCTGGACTACTTCCTTTCAAAAAAGCCGCTAACGCTTATTAATAAAGCGCAAGTGGCTATCAAATAAATAGCGATCTGCATTCGTTGCTTCCACGGGCTTTGCTTTGATGGGCTTCAGCGCTGTGTGGCTTACCCGCCTCTTACCCGCCCCTTGCCAGCCCCATGATCTGCCTGGCATCCAGTGTGGCCGCCTTTTCGCGGATCTGGGGCAAGTACTGGTTCTGCAATTGCTTGGCCGGACCGAGCAGTTCCTGAAAAGTCTCGCGCAGCACGGCGGTGCTCATCACCCGCCCGCCTGCGTAATACCGCTTGGCCACCTGACCCAGCGCGTAGGTGGTGGCAAACGAGAAGGCCATGCCCGTGGCCGCCTGCCCTAGTCCGCCCAAGGTAGAGCCTGCCACCTTGCCCAGTAACCCCCCCAGCAGCTTGCGGCCAAATTGCTCCACGTACTGCGATGCCATGCCCACCCCGGCGGCGGCGATGAATTCCTTGATGTGCCCACGGTCCAGCTCCACGCCATGGGCCAGCCCCACGGCGTGCACCATCTTCACCTGCAAGGGGATGATGGCCATGGAGGCCCAGGACTGCGGCAAAAGCTCCAGCGCCCCATTGAGCAGGGCGTAGTTCAGGATGGTTTTGTCGAGGTCGGCGTTGGCAGCGGTTGCCGCGCCATCTGCAATCGTGGTGGGTTGCAGGGCCGTGCGCTGGGCCACGGCAGGGGCTGGGGGCTCCATTACATCCACCAAGGTTTGCTCTTCACGGTCGAAGCTGCTGGTGTCGGCCGCTGCCATGCCCAGGGCCTGGCGCAGCTCTTGCAGGAACTGCTGTTCCGCCGCGGTCTTGCGGCCATCCACATCGCAGACACACACCGCCATTTCGTAAGCCAAGTGGCGGTGCGCGGGGTCTTGCAGCAGGGCTGTGGCTGCGGCCAGGTTGGTGCGCCGCAACAGCATGTCCTGGTACAGCCGGGGCAAGTCGGGCATGTGGCCGTCTGCCGCGAGGGACTGCGCAATGCGGCGGATTTCCTCACGTTCCGAGTCATCCTTGGCTCCATCGGCAAAAGCGGCGAGCATGGCAATGGTGAGGACGGCTTGTTGTTGCTGAGGTGTCATGAAGGCTTTCTCCACTGGATGACAAGGGGGTATTCAAGGGGACAGCGCTGAACCTGCGCCGCAGGCCACGTACGCCATCAGCGTGTCATATCGGGAGCGCTTTGCTTGTATCAATGGCCGGTGCCGTAGGGCTTTTCCCATAGGCCTGCCACGCAGCTCCGGGTGGGCCTGTTAGGGCCTTCCGTGCAGCCTGCTCTGTTCCAGGGGTTATGTGTGCCGTATCGGTGGCAGCTCGTGACCCGGCCTACCATCTCACACCCACCCCATATCTCATCCCATATCCATCCACCCGGTTGCAAAGGCTCGCATGACCACCACGCTCAAGATCGATTTCGTTTCCGATGTTTCCTGCCCCTGGTGCATCATCGGCCTGCAGGCCCTGGAGCAGGCCGCTACCCGCCTGCAGGGCTCGGTGGCGCTGGATATGCACTTTCAGCCCTTTGAGCTGAACCCGCAGATGGGCCCCGAAGGGCAAGACATTGGCGAGCACCTGCAGCAAAAGTACGGAGCGACCCCCGAGCAGAGCCAGAAGAACCGCGAGGCCATCGCTGCCCGCGGGGCTGAACTGGGCTTCACCTTCAACATGGGCCAGCGCAGCCGCATCTACAACACGTTTGATGCCCACCGCCTGCTGCACTGGGCGGAGCCTTCGGGCAAGCAGCTTGCGCTCAAGAAAGCCTTGTTTGCCGCCTATTTCACCCACGGCCAGAACCCGGGTGACCACGAGGTGCTGGTGCATGCGGCGCAAGAGGTGGGGCTGGATGGCGCGCAAGCCCGCACCGTGCTGGCCAGCGACCAATACGCCGACGAAGTGCGAGAGAAGGAGCAGTTCTACCTGCAAAACGGCATCCACTCGGTGCCCGCCATCATCGTGAACGAGCGCCATCTCATTCAGGGTGGACAGCCGGTGGAGGTGTTTGAGCAGGCCTTGCGCCAGATTGCCGCCCAGGTTTGATTTGCTATTGAATCAATAGCTGCCTGCGCTTATCAGGCGGGCGTAATAGCCACTTTTTCCGCGATGCAAGTAAAAAGCCCCGCCTGCAGATGCTGGCGGGGCCTGGGGGCGAGGGGTGCAGTGGCAGATGACCGATGGAGCCTTCTGCGACGCGCGGCTACTTGCGCAGTGGAATGGGCGTTGCCCGGTCTACCGGCACCGCCGTGACGCTGTTTTGCGGCGATCCGTCGATCAGCTTGTCCGAATAGGTCAGGTACACCAGCGTGTTGCGGGCGGGGTCCACCATGCGCACGATGCGCAGGCGCTTGAAGAGGATGGACATGCGTTCGCTGAACACTTCTTCCTGCTTCTTGAGGGGCTCAGGAAAGCTCACCGGCCCCACCTGACGGCAGGCAATCGAAGCCTCGGCACGGTCTTCCGCCAGCCCCAGCGTGCCCTTGATGCCGCCCTTGCGAGCGCGGGACACGTAGCAGGTCACGCCCTGCACACCGGGGTCGTCATAGGCTTCCACGATGATGTCGTGGTCGCGCCCGAGCAGCTGAAAGGCGGTGTCCACCGTCCCAATCTTCTCGCCAGAGGCAGCCAGAGCGACCTCCGGGGCCGCGGCCAGCAGCAGGGTTGCTGCCAGCGCGGCTGCCGCTGCTGAGCTGCCCCGCAGGCCAGGCAAAAGGCCCGTCAATCGGCGCGATGTCATGCCGCGGCTCCGGCTTCGGTGCAGCGCTGGGCCAGGTGGGCCAGTGCCTCTTCCACCTGGTCCACCAGCACCAGGCACAGGTCGCCGGGTTGCAGGCGCGCCAGTGCAGCATCAATGGCGATGAACTCGCCGCGGATTTCCTCGACGTGTTTGGTGCGGCTGGCACCCGCCAGGCCTTCGCGCAGCAGCGCCATGACTTCGCCGTCGGCACGGCCGCGCTGGGCGGCATCCTGGTACAGGATCACGTCGTCGAAGGCAGCGCCCAAAATCACGGTTTGGGCACGAATGTCCTCGTCGCGGCGGTCGCCCGCACCGCTGATGACCACGCTGCGGCGCTTGGCGGGCAGGGCGTCCACCGCTTGCACCAGGGCGCGCATGGCGTCGGGGTTGTGGCCGTAGTCGGCGATCACGGTCGCGCCACGATAGTCCATCACATTGAAGCGGCCAGGGGCGTTGTCGCTGTCATTCACAAATCCCGACAGTCCGCGGCGAATGGTCTGCCAGGGCACGCCCGCCGCCCAGGCTGCCGCAACCGAGGCCATGACGTTTTCAACCTGGAAGCCAATGCGGCCATTGCGCGTGATGGGCACGTCGCGCAGGTGAATGGTTTCGCGCCAGGAGCCTTCTGTGGCCACAATGGTGTCGCCATCCGCATACACGGTGCGGTGGCCCTGCGCGCGGTGGGTCGCCATCACGGGGTGGTGGCGGTCGCTGGAAAAGTAGATCACCTTGCCGGGGCAGACGGCGGCCATGCCCGCCACGATGGGATCCATGGCGTTGAGCACGGCATATCCATCCGGGGCCACGTTCTGCACGATCACGCGCTTGACCGTGGCCAGGTCTTCCACCGTGGTGATGTAGTTCATGCCCAGGTGGTCGCCTTCGCCGATGTTGGTGACTACCGCCACCTGGCAGCGGTCAAAACCCAGGCCTTCGCGCAAGATGCCGCCACGAGCGGTTTCGAACACGGCGGCATCCACTTCGGGGTGCAGCAGCACGTTGCGGGCGCTCTTGGGGCCACTGCAATCGCCGCTGTCGATCTGGCGGCCATTGACGTACACGCCGTCGGTGTTGGTCATGCCCACGCGCAGACCTTGCGCGGTGAACAGGTGGGCAATCAGGCGCGCCGTGGTGGTCTTGCCGTTGGTACCGGTCACGGCCACGGTGGGGATGCGGCCATCGTCGCCGGGGGAGAACAGCTTGTCCACCATGGCCTGGCCCACGTTGCGGGGCTTGCCGTAGCTGGGGGCCAGGTGCATGCGCAGGCCGGGCGCGGCGTTCACTTCCACAAAGCCGCCGCCTTGCTCCTCCAGCGGGCGCAGCACGGTTTCTGCCACCATGTCCACACCGCAGATGTGCAGGCCCACCATCTGGGCGGCCGCCACAGCGCGGGCCGCCACTTCGGGGTGCACGTCGTCTGTCACATCGGTAGCGGTTCCGCCCGTGGACAGGTTGGCGTTGTTGCGCAGGATGACGCGCTGGCCCTTGGCGGGCACCGAGTCGGGCGTCAGGCCTTGCATGGCAAGGCGCGCCACGGCGATGTCATCCAGGCGGATCTTGGTGAGGGAGGTGGCGTGGCCTTCGCCACGGCGGGGGTCTTGGTTCACCACGTCCACCAGTTCGCGCACGGTGTGCTGGCCGTCGCCCAGCACCTGGGGCGGCTCGCGGCGTGCAGCCGCCACCAGCTGGTCACCCACCACCAGCAGGCGGAAGTCATGGCCGGGCAGAAAGCGCTCGACCATCACGGTGCCGTAGTCGGCGGCATTTTTGTAGGCTTCTTCCAGCTGGGCGCGGTCGGTGATGTTGACAGTAACGCCCTTGCCCTGGTTGCCATCCTGGGGTTTGACCACCACGGGCAGACCCACCTTGAGGGCAACCTCCCAGGCTTCGTCCACTGTTTCTACAGGTTTGCCCAGCGGCACAGGTACGCCTGCGGCATGCAGCAGGCGCTTGGTCAGGTCTTTGTCTTGGCCAATGGATTCGGCCACCGCGCTGGTGGAGTCCACCTCAGCCGCCTGAATGCGGCGTTGCTTGGAACCCCAGCCAAATTGCACCAGACTGCCGCGCGTGAGGCGGCGGTAAGGAATGCCCCGCGCCACGGCAGCTTCCACAATGGCGCCGGTGCTGGGCCCCAGGCGCTCGTCTTCGTCCAGCTCGCGCAGGTCGGCAATCACCTTTTCTGCGTCAAAGCTGCCATGGCCCAGTGCGGCCTGGATGAGCTGCTGCGCATCGGCAAAAGCCTTGCGGCCCACGGCTTCTTCGCTGTATTCCACCACCACCTGGTACACGCCTGCATCAGTCGTCGCTGCGGTGCGCGCAAAGGTCACGGGGCAGCCCGCCTGGGCTTGCAGTGCCAGCGCGGCAGTCTGCAGCACATGGGCGAGGGAGATATCGCTGTCGCCACCTTCTGGGTGCAGCACCCCGATGGCCGGGAACAGTGCACGCAGGCGGTCTTCAAAACCAGCCATCTTGCCAATGGCGCGCTCTGCTTCGCTGCAGGTCACCAAGGCCTCGATGGCCATGTGGCGACTCCAGAGGTTGGGGCCACGCAGGGCCCGGGTGCGGGTTACATCCATGAAGTTCTCTCTCTCTATTCCGTCAGTGCGCCTTACGCTCTGTTCTCATCGCGTGCAACAAGTCGGTGTTCTGGGGCTTGGGCTCAGCGGGCTTCCAGTGCGGCAACGGCCACTGGGCGGGGGCTGGGCGGTGTCTGCAGTTCGGGCTCAAAGGTCTTGATGCCCGCACCGATCAGGTCTGGGGCAATGTTCAGTGCCCAGGCAGCGCCAATGGCAGCCAGCAGTGCATCCGTGTCAGGCACAATGCCATTGCGGCCAAAGGTGAGTTCGCCCAGCGTGCCGAGCACATGCTCTGCAGAACCCGTGGCCAGCACAACACGTCCGTTCTTCACCAGCACGGCACGGCCGTTGTTGTTGGCGCGGTGCTCTGCGATGACGGGCAGCGTGGCGTCTTGTGCATACAGCACCACATCGCCGTCGCACAGGGGGGCCAGGGCGGCCACTTGCTCGATGGCGGCGTTGAGCACGGCGGCACCGTGGTCCAGCACCACATCCACCTGAGTGCGCAGCACCTTGGTCATCTGGTCCTGTTCATGCACGTCAAACTCGGCCAGCGATTCCATGCCATCCATGTCCGTCACCACGCCCACCGTGCAGCGGTCATAGGCCAGGCCGTCACGCAGAATGGTGCGGGCATCGTTTTCAATCACAGCGGCCTGCACCATTTGGTTCATTAGCAGGCGGTGTGCTGCCTCCCAGTGGGCGCAGTCGGTCGATTCGACCCGGCGGCGATCCAGGAACAGGCCGTCACGGCATGCCAAGCCGGTGTGGTGGCCGCCCAGGTGCAGCAGCCAAGCCACCACGCGTGCAATGGTGGAGGTCTGGCGGGTGCCTGCCACGCCCACCACGGGCACGCGTCCGGCCATGCCTTCCTGCTCTTCTTCTGACGGGAACAGGTGTTCCACAATCGCCTGTCCCACCGGGCGGGGAGCGCCCACAGCGGGCTTGAGGTGCATCAACAGGCCAGGGCCTGCATTGACTTCCACGATGGCTCCACCCTGGCTTTGCAGTGGCTTGGAGATGTCCATCGCAACCATGTCGATGCCTGCAATGTCCAGCCCCACTACCTTGGCAGCCAGGGCAGCGGTGTAGGCCACTTCGGGGTGAACATCGTCCGTGCAGTCCACCGCCACATTGCCGTTGCGCTGGATGACCACATGGCGGCCCGCCTCGGGCACGGAGTCGGGTGTCAGGTCCTGGCGCTTGAGTTCCAGTTGAACCTTGGCGTCCGTGGCCACGTCGATGATTTCGAGCGGATATTCTTCTTCGTAGCCGCGCCGTGGGTCAGAGTTGAGCTGGCTGTCAATCAACTCCTTGACCGTGGAGCGGCCATTGCCGGTGATGCCCACCACTTCCCCGCGAGCGGCAGCAACCACCTTGCCATCGACCACGAGCAGGCGGTGTTCGTCGCCAGGGATGAAGCGCTCCACCATCACGTCGCTACCTTCGGGGTAGGCTACGTGGTAGGCGGCTTCAATGTCTTCTTTCTTGCGCAGGTCCAGGGTCACGCCCCGGCCATGGTTGCCGTCGGATGGCTTGACCACGACGGGCAGGCCGATGTCTTGCGCTGCTTCCCAGGCTTCTTCGGGGCTGTTGACGACCTGACCTTCCGGAATCGGCACGCCGCAGGCCTTGAGCAGGCTCTTGGTCAGGTCCTTGTCGCTGGCGATGCCTTCTGCAATGGCGCTCGTGCGCTCAGTTTCCGCAGTCCAGATGCGGCGCTGGCTGGCACCGTAGCCCAGTTGCACCAGATTGCCATCGTTGAGGCGAATATGGGGAATGCCACGGTCGGTAGCCGCGGTGACGATGCAGGCTGTGCTGGGGCCAAGATATTGGTCGTCCACTTCAGTGCGCACCCGCGCCACGGCGGCCTGCACATCAAAAGGCTCGTCATTGATGGCTGCCATGATGAGGCGGTGGCCTTGGGCCAGTGCCACACGGGCGACTTGCTCGTCGCGGGCACGGAACACCATGCGGTACACCCCGCGCACCGATGTGCTGCGGGTTTGCCCAAAGCCGGTGGGCATGCCCGCCAGGTTGAGCAACTCAATCACGATGTGTTCCAGCACATGCCCGCACCAGGTGCCTTCCTGCAGGCGCTGCAGGAAACCGCCGCGCTCGCCCACGCCGCAGTGGTGCTCGATCAGTGCGGGCAACCATGCCGTCAGGCGGTCATTGAACCCGGGCAGGGTGTTGGAAGGATGGTCTTCCAGCACTCCCAGGTCCAGCCAGACTTCCAGCACGGGGCGGTAAGTCCAGATATTGGGGCCACGCAGGTAGTTGATGCGGAGCAGTTGGATGTCGTCGATTTTTGCCATGGATCGGAGCGGTTCAGAGACACCGGACGGGCCGGACAGGGTTGCAATTGTGCGCCCGGTTGGGCATGAATTTGGCGGGATGATCGGGTGTAAGTGTCAGCTTTCGTTGGTGGACCGGGTTTCGGTCAAAATTCCGACATCTGCGCAGCTTGCGGTTTTGTACTCCAGGCTGCGGAAAACACAAAGAATATGCAACATCACCATTCTGTAGACGCCTCGGGTGTCTTTTCTGGCCCGGAAGGGGCCGATTTGCGAGCCAGACTCGCGTCCCATGAAAACGTCCTGGCCGCGTTACAGGTTGACCTGAGCGCAGATTTGCGCTTTGACAAAGGGTGGGTGGTTGTGACTTCCTCCCGCCTTTTGGCCCGTGAACCAGGGGCATCCACCTGGAAGGATTGGCCCCTGGTGCAGGGCTTGGCCCTCAAGTTGCAAGACCATGGTGGCGTGGGAACGCTGGAGTTGCACACCCCTGATGAGCGGCTGGCATTCTGGCGTTTCACCCTCAGCAATCACCCGCAGGCGCTGCGTTTGATGCAGCGCTTTGAGCAGCAACTGGAGCGTGGTGCAGGCGCTGCCGCCCCTGACGACGAGGAGCCTGCCTGCCCCGTATGCCACACCCCGTTGCCGCCGGATACGGAGGAGTGCCCTGCCTGCGCCCGCATTCAGGCACCGCAGACTTCGACTTGGGTGTTGCTGCGACTGTGGCGTTTTGCGCGTCCCTACCGCAAGCAACTGGCTGCCGGTTTTGCGCTCACCATGGCTTCAACGGCCGCGACCCTGGTGCCTCCGTACCTCACCATTCCGTTGATGGATGACATCCTGATTCCATACCAGAACGGTCAGAAGATTGACCCGGGCCTGGTGCTGCTTTACCTGGGCGGATTGCTGCTGGCTGCTCTGGCTGCGTGGGGGCTGTCTTGGGCGCGGACATACATCCTGGCACTGGTGTCCGAGCGCATTGGTGCGGATTTGCGCACCACGACCTATGAGCACTTGCTGCGCCTGTCACTCGACTATTTTGGCGGCAAGCGCACGGGTGACCTGATGGCGCGCATCGGCTCTGAAACGGACCGTATCAACGTTTTCCTCTCGCTGCATGCGCTGGACTTCATCACCGACGTCCTCATGATCTGCATGACCGCGGTGATTCTGTTCTCCATCAATCCCTGGCTGGCGCTGGTCACACTGGTGCCCCTGCCTTTCATCGGCTGGATGATCCACACCGTGCGCGACCGCCTGCGCACAGGGTTTGAGAAGATTGACCGAGTCTGGTCTGAAGTGACCAACGTGCTGGCAGACACCATTCCGGGCATTCGCGTGGTGAAGGCTTTTGCGCAGGAAAAGCGCGAAGCCCAGCGCTTTCGGGACGCCAACCAGCACAACCTGGAAGTCAACGACAAGCTCAACAAGACCTGGAGCCTGTTCACCCCCACCGTGTCGCTGCTGACCGAAATCGGCTTGCTGGTGGTCTGGGCGTTTGGCATCTGGCTGGTGTCGCGCAACCAGATCACGGTGGGTGTGCTCACCGCCTTCATTGCCTATATCGGGAGGTTTTATGGCCGGCTTGATTCGATGAGCCGGATTGTTTCCGTCACGCAGAAGGCTGCCGCCGGTGCCAAGCGCATCTTCGACATCCTGGATCACGTCAGCAACGTGCCCGATCCCGCCCAGCCTGTGAAGGTGGACAAGATTGAAGGCTCCATCACCATGCAGAACGTGGGCTTTCGCTACGGCAGCCGTGCGGTCATCAAGGGGCTGGATCTGGAAATCCGTGCGGGTGAGATGATTGGTCTGGTAGGGCACAGTGGCTCCGGCAAGAGCACGCTGGTGAACCTGATCAACCGTTTTTATGACGTGAGCGACGGCTCGATCCAAGTCGATGGTATTGATATCCGGCGCTTTGCGGTGGCTGATTACCGCCGGCACATTGGCCTTGTGTTGCAGGAGCCCTTCCTGTTCTTTGGCACCATCGCAGAGAACATCGCCTACGGCAAACCCCACGCAACGCGTGAAGAGATCGTGGCTGCTGCCCGTGCTGCGCATGCGCACGAATTCATCCTGCGCCTGCCGCACGGCTATGACTCGCTGGTGGGAGAGCGTGGGCAGGGCCTTTCGGGCGGTGAGCGCCAGCGTATTTCGATTGCCCGTGCGCTGTTGATTGATCCCCGCATCCTGATTCTGGACGAGGCCACTTCGGCTGTGGATACCGAAACCGAGAAGGAAATCCAGAAGGCCTTGGACAACCTGGTGCAAGGGCGCACGACCATCGCTATTGCCCACCGCCTGTCCACCCTGCGCAAGGCGGACCGTCTGGTGGTGATGGACCGCGGCGAGGTAGTCGAGGTGGGGCCGCACGATGAACTGATGGAAAAGCAGGGCGCTTACTGGCGCCTGTACGAGGCTCAGGCCCGGCGTGCTGAAGAAGATGCGCAGGCCGCTGGCGTCATCATCGATAGCAGCTTGCTGCACCCTGCACACCCTGCTGGCAACCCTTGAGACAGGAGAAGAATCTTGACGACCTCCATTGCTCCCCCTGCTTCCCATGTGTCTCCGGCAGTGGCACCCGCCGGAACTTCGTTTCACTTGCGTCGCAACCCCCATGGCCGCTTGGTGCTTACCCAGCCGGACGGTTCTGTGCACGAAGGTGTGGTTCCCGTGCGAGCTTTTCCGATTGCCGCTCCCGGCGAGGGCTTATCTCTGGTAGGTGCGGACGGCCATGAACTGCTCTGGATCGACCGACTAGATCAGTTGCCATCCGAACAACGCCAGTTGATTGAAGAAGAGTTGGCAGTCAGAGAGTTTGTGCCTACTATCGAGAAAATCGTTTCTGTATCCAGCTTTTCTACCCCAAGCACCTGGGAGGTGCTGACGGACCGAGGCCCTGCGCGGCTGGTTCTGAAGGCTGAAGAGGATATTCGCCGTTTGGCGGGGCGCACGCGGCTTCTGATTGCGGCGGGTGAAGGGGGCCAGTTCAAGGTGCCTGATACCACTGCGCTGGACAAGCATTCCCGCAAGCTGCTGGAGCGCTTCCTTTAGAGCAGCTAACACAACCCCCTGGGGGCGTTGTTCCGTCTGTCGTACCTGATGTACTGCCTGCGACGGAACACCTGGTCAGGGCCCAGGCCCAGCAACGCTGGGTTGTGTGGGCCACTCTGAAAACAATAGCAGCCCGAATGCGGTGGCAGTTGTTATGGCACTAAATTTAAGGGTTAACCCTTAAATTCCGAAGAAAAGGCAAAAAAGGGCTTAATTTCCCCTTTTGTTTGCCGAAATGAAGTACGAAGAAGGTGGTAAAGCCACCTGCATTTTTCATTTCACTACGGGCCACTGCCATGCAAATGCCACCTGTCGACCGATCGCCAAACTGGCGTCCTCAGGGCGCTGATTTGTATTCCACTGGCGCCTCCGGCGCCCCTGCGGTGCGTCCCATCAACGCGCCAAACCCCGTCGAGTCCGCCGACCGACTTGGGGAGGGTGCGATCGTGCGCGAGCCGGACAAGCCTTCCGCGCCAGACACTCCCAACCGTGACTGGACTGAGGTCAAAAAGAAAGAAACCGTAGAAGAGCCGCCAGAGCCTCCGAAGGAGCCCATCTACAAACAGCTGCTGGAGTTGATCCAGTCCATGTGGCGGGCCAGCGGCTCTGCCGTGGAGATGGCACAGGACATCAACAAGATGACCCAGCAGGAGCGGCTGGCACAACAGGTCAAGCAGGAAGAGCTGACCTACTCTGACCCCAAGATCAAACGAACCGCCGGGCTCTGAGCGGCTGTGGGGCTACCAGCGGATTGCTTGCGGGGATTCAGAGCAGCTAAACCAATCCACCGAAGCGGTGATGGTCAGGCATTCCATCGTTGCGGTCAGCGCATGAGATACCACGAGACGCAACTACGGCGCCAATAGCGTTAGCCGCTCTCAGTCTGTCTTTGGATCTGTTGAAGAGGCAGGGGGCGACGGTGTGGCGTGTGTCGCGTTTGCCGCCTGCTCCGCACGCTGACGCTCTCGCTCAGCCCGGTATTTGACTGCGAAAGCACGCACTTCCTCGTACGAAATGTAGTTGTCGTGGTTTGTGTCGGCCTCGTCGAATGCTGCCGCTAGTCGGGGAAAGAGTTTCACTTCCGCGCGGCTCAGCTTGCCGTCACCGTTGAAGTCCAGCAGCTTGAAGTCGCGCATCGCCTTGATTTCGCCCTTGCTCAGCGGTTGACTCGCACCGCTGGATGCAGGCGCGGGTGCGGCGGAAGGAGGGGGCTGCCCACCGGCTGCCGCGTCGGTTTGGGCGTGGGCCAGGGTTGCCAGCAGCGCTGCAGCGGCTGCCATGATTTTGAAAAATGACAAGGGTCTGACTCCAACGCGGCGCGGCGTGATGATCTACGGATCCTCTGCACGGCACGATGCGGGCAGAGAGAATTCTCAGGTCAGGCCATCATGCCGCTTTTGCAATGGCTGCGGAGCGGCGTTTACCAACCGTTGCGCACTTTCGCTGCAGCTTTGCAATGGCGATTTCGCAGGTGGGATGCACCCGCTTCAAGGCAGGTTGGCAATGCCGCTGCGGACATGGCCCGAGGGCACATGCAGTGCGGCGGATGTGACGTGACCGGTCTGGTCATCAAAGAAGAAGTCAGGTTCAAACTCCCTGAGGAAGGGGCCTTTTTCCAGCCCGCCGAGGAACATGGCCTCGTCCACCGCCAGGTTCCATTTCATCAGCGTATTGATGGCTCGCTCATGCGCAGGGGCGCTGCGGGCGGTCACCAGAGCCACCCGCAAGCGCATGCCCGATGCGCCCGCCTTTTGCTGGAGCTGGTGCAGGGCTGCAAGCAGGGGCTTGAACGGTCCTTCAGACAGCGGCAGGGCGGCCTTGCTGATTTCGTGTGTCTGGAAGGCCGCCAGCCCCTCGGTCTGGTACACGCGCTCGGCTTCGTCAGAAAACAGCACGGCGTCTCCGTCAAAGGCTATGCGCAGCTCGTGGGGGTAGTCCATGCCTGCGGCCACGGATTCAGTCAGTACCCGCGCCGCCGGAAAGCCCAGGGCCAGCGCCTCGCTCACATCCTTTTCGTTGGCCGACAAGAACAGGTGCGCCCCCAGGGGCCGCAGGTAGCGAAACGGATCGCGCCCTTGGGTGAAAACGCCACGCTCCAGCGGCAGCCCCGCCTCTTTGGCCGAGCGGAAGATGCGCAGCGCGCTCACCGGATCGTTGCGCGAGAGGATCACCACCTCCACGCGGCGCGCCTGGTCGGTGTTGAAGGCCAGCAGCTTTTTGACGAGCTGGAACGCCACCCCCGGCTTGGCAGGCACTTCCAGCCGGGCCTGCTGCAGTTCCATGTAGGCGCGGGGGTCCAGAGGGTCGAAAACGCGGTTTTCTTCCTCAAAGTCAAAGAGCGCGCGCGAGGAGATGGCCACGACCAGCTTGTCTTCCAACGTGACGGGCATGGAGATGTCTTTCTGTTGTTTTGGGCGGGGGCGGTTTTTGCAGTTATTTCACAAACCGGTTCAGCTCGATGATCGGCTGCATCACGGCCAGCACGATGGTCATCACCACCAGACCCATGCCGACGATCAGCAGCGGCTCCAGCACTGTCGCCAGCTGGAGGGATCGGCGCTGCACTTCGGCAGAAATCTGCACGGCAGCGCGTTGCAGCATCACCGGCAACTGCCCCGTCTGCTCGCCCAGGCGTGCAAACATGGACACCAGCCCTGGAAAGCGCTTTTTCTGCGCCAGCGCAGAGGCCAGAGGCGCCCCCTCCCGCACCAGCACCAGTGCATCCAGCGCATCGGCCCGCATGGCGCGGTTGTTCAGCGTTTCCGCGGCCGCCTGCAAGGCTTTCAGGATGGGCACCCCGGCACCCGTCAGCATGGCCAGGGTGCCTGAAAAACGGGCCGCGTTGTAGCCCCGGGCCAGTTTGCCGATGACGGGCAGGTTGAGCCATGCCGCGTCAAACTTTTCGCGAAAAGACTCGAAAGTCAGCGCCCACCGTGTGCCGGCAGCTATGCAAATGAGAGCAATTAGCATCACCCAGCCGTAGTGCCGCACGATGTCGCTGATGGTCAGCATCATCACCGTCAGAAAGGGCAGTGCCCGCTTGGTGCCTGCGAACACGCTGGCCACCTGCGGCACCACGTAGCCCACCAGAAACAGCACGATCACGATGGCCACCACCGTCACGATGGCCGGGTAGAGCGCCGCACCAATCAGCTTGGCTTTGAGGGCCTGCCGGTCTTCCAGATCGTCCGCCAGTTTTTCCAGCACCATGCCCAGGTCACCGCTGTGCTCACCCGCACCGATTACGGCGCAGTAGATGTCTGAAAACTCCCGCGGGTGCTGGCCCAGCGCTCTGGCAAAGGTAGAGCCCGCATTCACCTCGGCGCGCAGCGCGGCCACCAGATGGCTCTGGCGGTCGTCGTCGGCTTCCTCGCTCAGGGCGGTCAGTGCTCGCTCCAGCGGCAGCCCGGATGTCACCAGCCCCGCCAGTTGCCGCGTCCACACCGCCAGGGTGGTGGAGCTGAACACGGGCCGGGTCAGCAGCCGCTGGCTCCAGGATGCACTGCCGCCCGCCGTGGTCTGCCCCGTTTGCACCAGCTCGACCGACATGGGCACCAGCGCCTGTGCACGCAGCATGCTCCGGGCAGCTTTGGCGGTGTCGGCCTCCAGCAGGCCTTTGCGGGTCTGGCCCTGGGCGTCCAGGGCTTCAAAAGAAAAAGCGGGCATGTGTCAGCAGCCAGTGCGATAGCGGTAAGCGGTGGGTGAACAGAGGGGGCAGGGCCAGGATTGCGCCGTTGCCGCACCGCCCACGATGGTAGCCGCTTGGTGTGAAGCCTGGACAACAACGCTGCTGCACGCGGGCGCACAATGCCAGGGGCTTGATTGCTTCCTCAATGGCTTCCATGGATCGCAAAGAGGCTCATAAGCGATGAAGCCTGCAAACAAATCAAGGAGGAACGTATGCTGAAAGACAAGGTAGGACTGGTGACAGGCGCCGCTTCGGGTATTGGCCGCGCGATTGCTTTGCAGTGGGCCCGAGAGGGGGCACGTGTCGTGGTGTCTGACGTGAACGCGGTGGCTGGTGAAGAGACCGCTGCCATGGCCATAGAACGCGGGGGCGACGCGATCTTCGTACCGGCTGATACCGGCAGCGCTGTTGACAACGAGGCCTTGGTGCAGCGCACCGTGGCGCATTTTGGGCGGCTGGATATCGCCTGCAACAATGCAGGCATCGGAGGTCCTCAGGCTCCCACGGCGGACTATCCCCTGGATGGCTGGGCGCAGGTCATCAACGTCAACCTCTCGGGCGTCTTTTACGGCATGAAGTACCAGATTGCGGGCATGCTCAAGACCGGGGGCGGAGCCATCGTCAACATGGCATCGATTCTGGGAGCTGTCGGCTTTGCCACTGCGCCAGCCTACACAGCGGCCAAGCATGGTGTGGTCGGCCTGACACAGGCATCCGCGCTGGAGTACAGCGCTCAGGGTGTGCGTATCAACGCAGTGGGCCCGGCGTTCATCCATACGCCCATGATCAGCGGGCTCGAATCCAACCCTGGCGTCCAGGCAATGCTGGTGGCGGCGCATCCCATAGGCCGCCTGGGGCGACCTGAAGAAGTGGCTGAGCTGGTTACGTGGCTGGTATCTGATAAGGCCTCATTCGTGACCGGTGCTTACTACCCTGTGGATGGTGGTTACCTGGCACGATGATTGCCCAGGCCGAGGCGTGCTTAGAGCGGCTCACACAACCCCCTGGCGTCGTTGTTCCGTCTTGTCGTACCTGGTGTACTACCTGCGACGGAACGCCTGGCCAGGGCCGCTTCGCTGGGTCGTGTGAGTCCCTCTTGGCCGGGCAAAAGCCCCTGGCATTGCTCAGACTGGTGCTGCCGTTTCGGCTGGCGTTTGCACCCAGCTCGCATGGGCCTGCGCGGCGATGTCCAGCGAGCGCAGGCGCAGCGCCGGGTCGTACACATCAGACACCAGAATCAGCTCATCCGCCCCCGTCTCCTGGGCCAAGGCCATCAGCCCCTGGCGCACGGTGTCAGGCCCGCCAATCACCGCAGCGGCCAGAAAGTCGCCAATCGCTGCCCGCTCCTGGGGTTGCAGGCGGGCTGCGTAGTTCTCCACCGGAGGCTGCAGACTGATGCGGTTGCCGGTCAGGATGCCCAGCACCCGCTGGTAGGTGCTGCTGGCCAGATATTCCGCCTCGTCATCGGTGGGGGCGGCAATCAACGGCACGCCAATGGCCACGTAGGGCTTGGGCCACGCGGCAGAAGGGCGGTACAGGTTGCGGTAAAGGTCAATCGCCTGGTGCAAAAAGCGCGGTGCAAAGTGCGATGCAAAGGCGTAGGGCAGGCCGCGTTCGGCGGCAAGCTGCGCTGAAAACAGGCTGGAGCCCAGCAACCAGATCGGCACCTGGGTGCCCGCTCCGGGCATGGCTACCAGCCGCTGGCCGGGCTCCACCGGGCCCAGCAGGCGCTGCAACTCGGCCACATCTTGCGGAAAGTCGTCGGCCGTCTCCACCCGGCTGCGACGCAGGGCGCGCATGGTGGTCGGGTCGGTGCCCGGTGCCCGGCCCAGCCCCAGGTCGATGCGGCCGGGGTACAGCTCGGCCAGGGTGCCAAAGGCTTCTGCCACCACCAAGGGCGCATGGTTGGGCAGCATCACGCCACCCGAGCCCACACGGATGCGCGACGTGGCCCCGGCAATATGGCCCACCAGCACTGCGGTGGCCGAGCTGGCAATGCCCGGCATGTTGTGGTGCTCTGCCAGCCAGTAGCGCACAAACCCCAGCGACTCTGCGTGCTGGGCGGTGCGCACGGCAATTTGGAGCGCATCGGCCACGGTACCGCCTTCTCGTACGGCAACCAGGTCGAGCATGGACAGGTGGGGGCGGCGTGGAATGGAGTGGTCAGTCATGCTGCACATTGTCTGCCCGTCGCTCACTGCCTGCACCCGTGCGGCCGGTGGCGTGGATGCAGCAAGGGTTGCTGTCGGCCGCCAGACGCCGGATGCGTTTTTTTGATAGCCAAAACCCGAATGTCGATACAAAATGTTTCTTGAGTTGGTTGACGATCTTTTCAAAGTGTCGACAGGGCCGCCAAGCTGGCGGGCGCCAGATGAGCGCGAAAGGCTCGGCCTGTGGCCCGCCGCGACAGTGCTCTGACCCTTGCCGACAGGCTGCCTGAGTCGCAAAAGAAGACCGACAACAGACCTTCGGGTGGACCGTCCACCTGAACTTTTTCCAACCGATCTGAGGCAGTGCATGGGCTTTTTCAGCCGTATCTTCAAAATCCGTGAGCAGGACCCCGACACCGTGGAGACCACATGGGCCATGGAGGACAACGGCAGCGAGCTGGTGCTGGACCCCGAATACGCGGCCATGCTGATGACCGAGCTGGATCTGGACTCTGCCATCACCAGCCACGAAGTCTGGCGCCAGCAGTTGGAAGACCTGGTGCATGGGCGCTCCACCGAAGTCGTGCATGCCGAGCCCATCTGCCAGGCAGACCGCTGTGATCTGGGCCGCTGGCTGGGCGGCACCGGCCGCCTGCGACTGGGGCACTTCCCGGCCTTCGAGATGCTGGTAGCCCGCCACCAGTACTTCCACCAGCAGGCCGCAGCCCTGGTGGAGCTGATGCAGGCGGGCGACCAGCCCAAAGCCCTGCAACTGTTCAACACCAGTTGCCGCCACGCATCCAACCAGGTGCTGCTCTTGCTCAAGGAACTCAAGCGCGGGCTGGGGCGCTGAGGGCGGTGCGTGCTATCAATAAGTGAGCTGCTTGCGCTTATTGCATAAGCGCTGCAGACTATTTTGGGCTAAAGCCTTTTTGTCTCTGCAGCTTCAATAACTGCGCCCGCCCTTGTACATGGCGTGCTGGCGGCGGTTCAGTGAGGCCACCTCGCTCACACGGCCCATGGCTGCGCCTGCGTGGGCGTGGGTGATGGCCAGGCCCAGGCCGTCGGCTGCGTCGGTGCCGGGCAGGCCGGGCAGGTTGAGCAGGCGGCGCACCATCTCCTGCACCTGGCTCTTGGCGGCGCGGCCGTGGCCCACCACCGCCTTTTTCATCTGCAGCGCCGTGTATTCGGCCACGGGCAGATTGCTGGCCACCAGGGCCGTGATGGCTGCGCCCCGCGCCTGCCCCAGAAGCAGGGTGGATTGCGGGTTGACGTTGACGAACACGATCTCGACCGAGGCCACGTCGGGCTCGTAGCGGGCTGCTACTTCGGTGATGCCGTCAAACAAAATCTTCAGCCGCCCAGGCAAATCGCCCAGGGCCAGCGTGGTGGTGCGGATGGTGCCGCTGGCCACGTAGCTGAGCTTGTGGCCTTCCACATCCACCACGCCAAAGCCGGTGGTCTGCAGTCCGGGGTCAATCCCTAAAATGCGCATTTGCTATTGAATTGGTAGCTGCCTGCGCTTATCCATCAAGCGCTAGCGGCCTATTTTGCTTAAAGTCCGAAATACCAGCGTGCCGAGTGGAAGAACACCGGCGCGGCAAAGCACAGCGAATCTACCCGGTCCAGCAGGCCGCCCGCTCCGGTGACTGACATGCCCTGCATGCCCCAGCTTGTCACGCCCCGGTCGCGCTTGAGGGCCTTCATCACCAGATGTCCGAGGCTGCCCGCAAAGCAGGCCAGCAGGGCCATGCCCAGCGCTTGCCCCGGCTTGAACGGCGTGATGAACGAGAGCAAGCCACCCACCAGCCCCCCCGTTGCCACGCCCGCCAGCCAGCTGGCCCACTGAAAGCTCTGACTCACCTGCGGGGCCACCGGTTTGTGCGGAAAGCGCCGCCCCAGCAGGTGCTGCACCAGCATGCAGGTCTGCACCACAAACACCAGGAAGAAGACGAGGAAAGCCCCCTTTTCGCGGTAGCCCGGAAAGTCCAGCAACAGCAGCGCAGGCACATGGCTCATGCCATACACGCAGACCATGATGCCCCACTGGAGCTTGGCGTTGCGCTCCAGAAAACGCTCCGGGTCATTGGCCAGCGCACTCACCACCGGCAGCGCCAAAAACACATACACCGGGATGAACACCGTGAACAGGTCAAACATCTTGCTGCCCACGATGATGAACTGCAGCGGCAGCACCACAAAGAAGGCCAGCACCAGACTGCGGTGGTCCCCCCGCCGCGTGGGCGACAGCGTGATGAACTCCCGCAGCGCAAAAAAGCCCACGATGGCAAACAGCACCGTGGCCACCGTATCGCCCAGCGCCCAGCCGATCCAGAACACCGTGGCCATCACCCACGAGGTTTTCAGCAGGCCCCAAAAGCGCTTGACCTCCTGCGTGTGTGCATCGGCCAACGGGTCGTCCGTGGCGTGTTCGCGCAGCGAGCGCACAAAGCCCCATACCGTGGCCAGCGACAAAACCCCGAACACCACGATGAACAAGGCACCGATCTGCTGCGAGGGGGTGAGATTGCGCAAAAAACTGTTCATGGGGTCACACCTCGCGCAGGGCCATCACCGCGCGGCGGGCGCGGTCCAGAAACGGTCTGCGCTCCTCACCGGGCTGCAGGGCAATCGGCGCACCGAAGGTGACCGAGCACAGGATGGGCACAGGCACCACCTCCCCCTTGGGCATGACCCGCTGCACGTTGTTGATCCATGCGGGCACCAGCACCACGTTCGGGAACATCTGCGCCAGCTTGTACAGGCCCGACTTGAACGGCTGGGGCTCATCGCCATGGCCGCGCGTGCCTTCGGGGAAGATCACGATCGAATCCCCACTCTCCAGCGCC
This sequence comes from Acidovorax sp. DW039, assembly GCF_037101375.1. Taxonomy (NCBI): domain Bacteria; kingdom Pseudomonadati; phylum Pseudomonadota; class Betaproteobacteria; order Burkholderiales; family Comamonadaceae; genus Acidovorax; species Acidovorax sp. DW039. Next base: position 1,189,901 of record NZ_AP029019.1, read on the forward strand.
CGCACCAGCGGCGTCAGCGGGTCGTTCTCGGGCAGGGCCGCACGCAGCGCCTCGGGGCTGGGCGGCGGCGGTGCAGCGTCTGGTGCGGGGTCTGGTGCGGGGTCAGGCCCACCCGCCATGGCGGTTTCCGGCTCGGGTGATGGGGGTAATGCAGGTGCTTCGGGGGGTGTTTGTGCCGCAGCAGGCCGCGCTGCACCTGCTTGCCGGTCCACATACACCGCGTTGAACACGGCTGTGGTAATCCACTGCTTGAACGGCGTCTTGGTCCAATAGTCCTTGGCGGCAATCGGGCGGGTAATGCTGCGCAACTCCTCCGGCAACGCCGCCCAGATCAGCACCATGTCGGCATGGCTCTGGTGGTTGGCAAAGTAGATGCGCTGCTCTGCCTTGGGCGGGCAGCCATACCAGCGGGCCTGCGAGCCGGTCAGAAACCGCACCACGCCCAGCAGGAAGTAACTCATTAACTTGGCAAGCATGGCGGGGATGATACGGGGCAGGAGCGCAGCCGCTTTGAATGCAGGGCGGTGCCGTTGAGGTGCAAGCGGATGGCCGCGCGGCGATGGGTTAGAGCAGCTTGGCGCGCGGCACACCGGACCGCAAAAGTCTCGGCGTGCCTGTGGCGTCAACGCCATGGGTAGCGCAGACATTCTTTTCCGCATGGATGCTGATGGTGACAATGGCAGTCATGCGTTTCCCCTTCCCTCCAACCAGCGAGATGCCTTTGAACAGGTTCTTATGCCGCAAATGCGCGGGGCACTGGCGCGTGGAAGGCCCTTTCAGTCGTTACCTGTCGAGATGAACATGAGCCAATTTCCCGTCGCCGTAGATCCGGAACTTGTGGGCGAGTACCCAGCCTTAAGCCAGTCAGGCGGGGGTTACTTCTTTGACGAGGTGCTGGAGTATCGGGTCTGGTGTCATCCAGAGCAGGGTGCCCCGGATGAAGGTGCAGGAGACGATTACTACTATGCCTTCAGCACGTACGAAGAGGCGCTGACCTTTTCGCAAGACACTCCAGGCTCCGAGGAACCCTTGGCGCTCATCCGCCAGCGGGAATGGATTAACGAGCCTAGTCCCGGTACCCTGCTCCATGAAAAAGGAGAGCGCATTACGGAGTGGTGCGTGGAATGGCTGGAGTCCGGTCCTCGCCGCGAGGGCGAAATTCAGGCCTTCATTGCGGCAGGCGGTAATGTCTGACAACTTGGTCGAGCGGACGCCAACAAAGCCCATGGCTTCGCCATTTTCATGAGCTTTTGTGGTGCTCTTCACTCGCTGCGCTCCTTCCGGTGCCGCTGACCTAGGGCGTTGAGGCTGTAGAAAACTGGAACAGCACTTGCGCTCTCCCCAAGGAGACAGCAAACCATGGCCCGCTACAAACCTCAAGAGTGCAACAGCCTGCCGCTGCCCGTGGTCCTGTCTGAGCAAATCACCCCCGGCAGCTTTGCCTTCGTGCTGAACTATTAGGTCGATCACGAACTGGACCTTGTACCGCTGGGTACGCGTTTCAAAAACGGTGAGACTGGTGCCAGCGCCTACGACCCACGCATCATGATCGATATCGTGCTGCTGGCCTACAGCCAGTGCCTGATCTACTGCCGGGTGATTGAGCGAGCCCCTGTGCGCACAACATTCGGTTCATCGCCATCGATGGCGTCGAACTGCCCAGTAACGCCAGCAAAGAACGCAGTGCCAACCAGATCATTATTGCCGCAGATACACAACAACTGCGCTGAAACTTCAAACAGGCAGAAACTGCGGCACACTTGCCCATGAACGTCAAGGCTGTGAGCATCCCCGTGTGTGATGCGCATAGCGATGCGGGAGCTTGCACTACTGAGTCGGCATCAACTAACTTGAATGCGTGTATGCGGGTCGAAGCGCCGCATGAGGCTTCGACAGGCTCAGCCCGAATGGTGGATTCACGTTCAAAGGTGCTGACTCAATGAACAAGTTTTTTACAGGCTCGTGAGGCCTCACAACACCCATCCCGCTATGACCACCACCATCTCCGAAGGCTATATCCCAGGCTGTATCGGGCGCATTGCTCAACTCCATGCCAACTACTACTCCGTCTCTAATGGTTTTGGTGTCGCCTTCGAGGCAAAGGTAGCGCGAGAACTCGCGGACTTCTGTCAAAACTATCAAGCCGGTCGCGATGGAATTTGGCTCGTACAGCGCAATGGCAGTATTGAAGGATCAGTCATCATTGACGGTACTCACGCAAGTACATCTGGCGCTCACCTGCGGTGGTTTATCACCACCGAGGCAATAAGGGGTCAAGGGCATGGTGGCCAACTTTTGACAAAGGCAGTGGAGTTTGCGGAAATGTGCGGGTACCGCAAGACCTTCCTTTGGACTTTTTCTGGCCTGGATGCCGCAAGGCATCTATACGAGTCACACAATTTCCAACTCGTCCACGAGAGTCCTGGAAGCCAATGGGGATCAGTGGTCACCGAACAACGATTCGAGCGCTGCTCTAAGAGCGGCTAACAAAATACTCCTGGCGTCGTTGTTCCGCCTTGCCGTACCGCTCGTACTACCTCCGAAGCACCGCCTAGCCAGGGTCGCTTTGCTAGGTTGTGTGAGCTGCTCTAACTCTTCGTGCTGGACTTCCCCGCCACAGCAAGAGTCTGATCGATAGAGTGCAGAGGGTAGAGCGTCTGCAGCCGTGTATCCGGCATCTGTTGTGGGATCGTGAATATCCCGTGATGCCACAAGAATCTGCTTCACCGCTTCGCCACACATTGCAAGCAGCAGGTACGGGCAAAAGCTCTGCATGCTTGCTCCGCCGCGCGGTTGCATAAAATTCGCCCTTTGTTTTGCGACGGATGCCCTGGCCCCTGCGGACTGCGCTGTCGCCCCGCGTGTGTCATCTGCGCGGGCTTTGGGTCTGCGTGCGCGGGCCGTCTTTCCTTTCCCTTTTTTCTTATCGATCCATGTTTCGATACGTTCAGTCATTGCTGCGTGGGTGCTGGTCTGGTTCTGGGGGGCTCCTTGGCATGAGATACGCCGGGGCGTTATGGATGATGGTGGGCATGGCGCATGCCCAGACGCCGCCTGTGCCCCAGGGCGTCTTCGGGCCGATGCCGCCCAAGGCCGTGGTACCGGCAGAGGCGGCCCCTGCAACGCCTGCGCTCCCCACGGCGCAAACCATGCTGATGGGACCACCTGCACCGCAGGCTGGCAATGCCAACGCTCCGAATACTCCAAACGCCGCCAGTGCCACCGCCAACGCCGGGAGACTCTCTGCCGCCCTGCGTTTGTTCATGCGCCCACAGGGGCATTTGCTGATCGTGGGCGGTGGGGAGACTCCGGTCAGCGTGCAGAAGCGCTTTGTGGCCTTGGCAGGGGCTGAGAAGGCGCGCATTGCCGTGTTCCCCATGGCCAGTTCCAAGTCGGACGAGGAGGCTTTGGAGGTGGCCCGCGACTTTGCCCGGCTGGGGGCGGATGTGCAGGTGCTGGATATTCGCCCTGGCGAGGCCAACAGTGCGGCGGTGGTGCAGGCGCTGGAAGGCTTCAGTGGTTTCTGGTTCTCGGGTGGCGATCAGTCGCGCCTGTCCAACCTGCTGGTGGGCACACGCGCCCTGCAGACCATTGAGGCGCGCTACCTGAACGGGGCTGTGGTGGGCGGAACGTCTGCCGGTGCATCGGTGATGAGCCGGTTGATGTTGACGGGCAAATGGCGCACCCCGCGCAATTCCGAGGAAGAGGAACAGATCAACATTGCCCGCGGCATGAAGGAACTGGCCCCGGGGTTCGGCCTGTTTCGCGGGGCGATTGTGGACCAGCACTTCATGCACCGCGCCCGCTACAACCGCCTCATCAGCGCCGTGCTGGACCACCCCCAGCTCATTGGCGTGGGCATTGATGAAGAAACGGCCTTGCTGGTGCGCCCCGATGGCATGTGGGAGGTGCTGGGCAACTACTACGTCAAGATTTTTGATGCCCGCCGTGCGCAGATCGTGGACGACGATGGCCCCATGGCCAAGGCGGCCGACATCCGCATGCATGTGCTGCCCGATGGAAGCTTGTTCGACCCGCAGCGGCGCAGGGTGACGTTCCAGGAAGTGCATATCCCCTGACGTTCATGTGAAGGCGATGGGCTGCGAGCCCGGCCAATCTGCCAGCCCGTGCCCGTGGCATCAAACCCAGAGCCTGTATGCCCAGAACGCCTCGTCGCGCAGGATGCCTTCGTACAAAGCCTGGGGCGAGAACCCCGTGATGCGGCGGGTGACCCGGCACAGGTGCGACTGGTCTGCAAAACCCGCGCTGGCTGCCACCCCGGCCCATGACACCGTTCCCTGGTCGACGTGCGCCGTCAGCGCATCAAAGAATGCCTGCTCTGACTTGCCCATGCCACGCAGCTCCCGCATGGGCAGCCCAGCCCAGCGTTTGATGCGCCGCTCCAGCTGGCGCAGGCTGCGCCCGGGGGCAGACAGTGCGGCCCGCTGTGCCAGGTGCTGGGCCCAGTCGCTATAGCTGCGCCCGGGGCCAGGCTGCTCGGGGCGGCAGGCTTCCCAGCGGGGTTCCAGAAAATCCTCCAGGCATGCCAGACGGCGGGCATTGTCGGGCTGTGCCTGCACAGCCGCCAGCATGGGATGCCAGTCGGCGGGCAGCGCAGCCTGGGCATCGACCACACAGTTGGTCAGCGCTTCGGGCTCCAGCCCCGTCAGCAGGTGCAGTGCGTCCGGCTGCATCAGCACCATCAGGCCCTCGGTGGGCTCGGGGCACCAGCTGGTGCTGGGCACGGTTTGGGGGCCGGTCAGCACCCAGCGGCCCGGCATGGGAAGGCGTTCGCAACCCAGGTGCCCCACACCACCCGTGGTGCGGGGCACCAGAGTCTCGCTGTAGCCGGTAAACCACCAGCTCAGGCTGCACAAGGGCGAGGCTGGAAAGTGGTTGAGGCGTTGTGCATCCGCCAACCGGTACCCCACGGTATTGCGCACGATGGATGCGCGAAGGCAGTGCGTCAGTGACGCACGGGGCAACCAGAGCTGACCCGATGGAATCAGCCCCGAAGGGTGCTCTGCAGACAGGGGTGCCAAAGTTGCCATGGTGGGGCAGTGTAGCGAGGGGCGCGTGTCGATTTCGTTCAATACACAGCGCAACTTTGCGGGCCACGATGCGTGCCATGAACACATCCTCTCATGCACCTGATTCGATGAACTCTTTGCCCGGCGCGGCCGCGGGTGGCGGCACGGAGGCCGGGGTTCTGCCCGGTCATCAACCCCGTCCCCCCGCCGGGCCCAGCAGCCGGTGGTGGGGCTTGCCCCTGCTGCATGACATGCGCAGGGACTACCTGGGTTTTGTCACACGCCTGCAGCGCCAGCATGGCGACCTGACCCGCATGCGCTTGGGCTACGAGGATGCATGGGACCTGATGCACCCGGATCTGGTGCGCGAGGCACTCATCACCCATGCCCATCACCTCATCCGCTGGGAGCGCGGTATGGAGGTGTTTGAGCAGGTGTTTGGCCAGAGTGTTCTGGTGACGGAAGGAGCGACCTGGCAACGCCAGCGCCGCATGCTGATGCCCGCCTTTACCCCCCGACGCGTGGCGGGTTACGCGCAGTTGATGACCGATGCCGCCAGCCGTGCCCTGGATGCCGCCGTGCCCGCAGGCCAGCCCTGCGCCCGGGTGGCGGTGGATGCGCTGTGGACAGATGTGGCCATGGATGTGATTCTGCGCACCCTTTTCAGCGAAGCAGCGCAGGCCGATGCGCGCGATGCTGCCTGGGCTACGCAGACCTTGTCCACATCTGCATTCCGCGAAATGTTCTTGCCTTTCACGCTGCCAGACTGGCTGCCCCTGCCTGGCAAGGCTGAAAAGCGCCGAGCCATTCGCACCTTGAAGGGGCTGGTGCAGCGGCATATTGATGCGCGTCGCGCCGAGTTTCCTGACGGCGTGGTGAACAGCGTGGTGGATGGGGAAGGTGCCGCACAGCGCAGTGACTTGCTGCACATGCTGCTGGCTCTGCGCGATGAAGAGTCCGGCGCGGCTTTGTCCGCGCAGGAGGTGCTGGACCAATGCCTCGTCACTTTCCAGGCTGGCCATGAGACCAGCGCCACCACTTTGCTGTGGTGGACGACGCTGATGGCCCAGCACCCTGAGGCGGCCGAGCGTGCCCGCGCCGAGGTGGATGCAGTGCTGCAAGGCGGTGTGCCCGGCCCAGAGCATCTGGCCCTATTGCCTTGGCTGAGCGCTACGCTCAAAGAGGCCTTGCGCCTGTACCCGCCCATTTCGGCCCTCATGAACCGCCGGACCACCGCACCCATCACGCTGGGTGGCGTGGATGTGCCTAAAGGTGCGATGTTGCGGATCACGCCCTGGGTGCTTCACCGCGACGCCCGGTGGTTTGCGCAACCTGAGCAGTTCCGGCCTGAGCGATTTCTGGAAGGTGCCCCGCCCATCCCCAAGGGTGCTTGGATTCCGTTTGGCCTGGGTCCCAGGGTCTGTATCGGCCAGCACTTTGCGATGCTGGAGATAACGCTGCTGGCCGCCATGCTGCTGCAGCGCTACACCGTGCGCTGGCCTGAAGGAGAGGCCGCTTGCGCCCCGCGCCTGCATGTGACCCTGAGGCCGGAGCAGCCTGTGTCGGTATGGCTGGAGCGCAGGCGCGACGCTGGGGCGGTGCCGATGGGTCAGCCGTTGTAGAGGTACAGCACCCGTTGGCGCGCGGGGCTCACCACCATGACGCCGATGCGCCCATAGGCGTAGTAGCTGCCTGGGCTGTTGATGATGGCTTGGGCGTCCTCCAGCACACTGGGGGCAATGTCGATGCAAAAGCCGTATTTGCAGACGTAGTCGTACACCTTCAGCGGCCCCGGCGTGGTGGGTGCAGGCCAGTGTGCGCTGGCGGTGATGGGCGTTGGCTTCCAATCGCCGTAGTCTCCGCGCCAGGAGCGCTGTGCCTGGCGGGCGTTGGGCGGCAGGGTGCGAAAAAAGTCCAGGCCGCGCTGCTCAATGTCTTGGGCGACGTGCAGCGGCAGAGGGTAGATGCGAATGCCCGCCTCGTTGCCGCCGGGGCCAAAGCCCCAGGATTCTTCCAGCCGGTAGCTGATGCTGCGCACGCCCAGGGCATCGGGCACAAACTCCAGCATGAACTGTCGTTCGTAATGCCGGTATGCCAAGGCTGCACAGACGGTGAGGAGGGCACACGCGCCCGTGGCAAAGAGGGCCATGGCAAGCCAGTGGCCGGGGCTGCGCGATGTGCGCGCAGTGCGTGGTGCGGCAGCCGCAGTGGGTCGAGGTGTGGCCGTCAAGGCAGCTCCGCGTTGCCCATACGCCCCAGAATCGTTCGCGTGCGCCCCGCCAGGTAGGCCGAGTTGGGCGTTTTCTCAAACCGCTTGGGTGCGGGCAGCATCACGGCCAGACGGGCGGCTTCACTGGGGGTGAGCTGGGCGGCGCTTTTGCGGAAGTAGTGCTGTGCGGCGGCCTCGGCACCGAACACGCCTTCGCCCCATTCCACGTTGTTGAGGTAAATCTCCAGGATGCGCTCCTTGCTCAGCAGTTGCTCCAGCAGCAGGGTCAGCACAAGCTCCTGGCCCTTGCGCAGCAGGGTGCGCTCGCCCGACAGCAGCAGGTTCTTGGCCAGTTGCTGGGTGATGGTGGAGCCGCCGCGGATTTTGGGGGCACGCACCGGGCGGTCGGGGGCGTTGCTTTGGGCCTTGGCTACCTGGGCTTCTGCCTTGGCGTTGCGCTCCCAGGCTTTCTCGATGGCGGTCCAGTCCACGCCCTCGTGGTTCACAAAGCCATCGTCTTCCGATGCGATCACGGCGCGCTTGAGGTGGTCGGAGATCTTGCCGTAGGGCACCCATTGCTGGCGCCAGGGGATGCTGCCTTTGCTGCGAAGCAGCGCCCACGCCTCAGACCGCTCGAACGTGGTGGACTCGGGGTTGATGGCCACCATGGCCGCAATCCGCACCACAAAGAAAAGCTGCAGCGCCACCAGGGCCAGCAGCACCAGCACCACCCAGCGGGCCAGCGCCTTCATGGCGTGGGCTCCTGCATGCAGGTGGTGCAAGGCAATGGCAGCGGGGTCTGGGCTGTCATCGTTGGGATGAGTGGGTTGATGGGGCGTGCCGCTTAACTGGCCGACTGGCGCATTTCTTCCAGCACCTGGGCAGAGGGTGGACGCACGCCGCGCCACAGGGCAAACGCCTCGGCTGCCTGCTCCACCAGCATGCCCAGCCCATCGCGTGCCACGGCGCCGTGGGCGCTGGCCCAGTCCATAAAGCCTTGCGCCGCGGGGCCGTACATCATGTCGTAGGCCAGGCTGCCTGGGCGCAGCACACTGGCAGGCACGGGCACGCCGGCCCCTGCAAGGCTGCTGGCGGTGGCGTTGATGATGATGTCGAAATCAGCCTCTACCGCTTGTGGGGAAAGCGCAAGCAGCTCTGCTTTTTGTAGCGCCGCCAGCGCGCTGTGCGATGCCACCAGCGCCTCGGCCTTCGCCACGGTGCGGTTGGCCACGGTGACATGCGCGGCCCCGGCCTCCAGCAGGGGGCCCAGCACCCCGGCCGCGGCACCGCCCGCACCCACCAGCAGCACCCGCGCGCCTTGCAGGGCTACGTCGGCATTGCGGGTGATGTCGGCTACCAGACCCAGGCCGTCGGTGTTGTCGGCATGGATGCTGCCGTCTGGCTGAAAGCTCAGCACGTTGGCGGCCCCTGCAAGGCGCACGCGGTCGCTGCACACCGTGGCCATGGCGGGCGCTTCAAACTTGAAGGGCACGGTGATGTTGCAGCCCAGGCCACCTTCTGCCGTGAAGTCGCGCACGCCTTGCACAAAGCCGTCCAGCTCGATCAGGCGGCGTTCATAGCGCAGGCGCTGGCCGGTGAGTTCGGCAAAACGGGCGTGGATGGCGGGTGAGCGGCTGTGGGCAACAGGGTTGCCCATGACGCAGTACAGATCGGCGGGGGAAGGCGAAGAAGTCATCGGAACAACAAGGGCTGCATGCAGGGGCGGTGTCAGAGGCTGAAAGCCCAGGCCGCTACGGAACGGGCTACGACGGGTTGTGCCAGGTCTCCGACAGCCCCTTTTTTAAAAGGCGCTACCGGCCAACCTGAGGCTTACCTCACGCTGGTTTCCAGCGTCTGGTCGCGGGTGAACTTGAAGCGGGCCACCATCGCAATCTGGTCGGCCTTGGCGCGCATTTCGGGGGTGAAGTTGCCAAACGGACCGGCGGCGCGGGCAATGGCCTCAGCCCGGCGGTCCAGCACCGATTTGCCCGAGCCTTGCACGATTTCGGTGGCCAGCACGCGCCCGTCGTGGTTGACGGTGACGATCATGATCAGCTCGCCATACAGTTTCTTGCCGCCCTGCTCCGGGAAATTCTCGGTGCCCTTGTCTTCCACCTTGCGGCGCAATATGTCGTAGTAGGCGGCGTAGGCCTCTTCGCGCGTGGCGGGGCTGATGTAGCGCTTCTTGGGGCGGGCGTTTTCTTCGTTGATGCGCTTTTCAATCTCGGCCAGCTGCTTGAGGAGCTGGCGGCGCTTTTCCTCTTGCGACATCTGCTCGCCGCTCTCGCTTGGCTTGCGCGGGTCAGGCTCGGGCATGGAGGCGAGCTGCTTGCGCAGCTGCGTGAGCAGCTGGGTTTGCTGCTCCTGCATCGCATCCATCTTGCGCTGCATCTCCTCAAAGTCGTCGCCCACGGCCGTCAGGGCTGAGTAGGGCAGGGGGCTGGTGGCCCGACCCTGAGCGGCATCCCCGCCACCGGCCAGACTGGACTGGGCGATGGCCTGGGCCTTCTCGGGACGTTCGTTGGACTTGGCGTTGACCAGGATGACTTCCAGCGGCGTGTCCTGGAACACGCGGTTGAAGCCCTCCGGGTCGATGAAGCGCACGGAGATGAGGGCCGCATGCACGGCCACCGACACGCCCAGTGCAATCTGCAGCGTGCTGAAAGAGCGGAAAAGCGAGCGGATGTTCACGGCGTCGGATTATCGGCGTTGGCAGGGGCGGGGCTGTCGGCTTCGTTGACATCCACCGCGATGGCAATCGGGCCTGCCACGGCGTCGTCGTCACCTTCGTCCTCCACCGCTGCATCATCGCTGGCATCGGCCGGGTCGTCCAGCCGCTCCAGCACCGTGCCGTGGATGTCGAGGGTGATCTCGTCCACCTCGCCCAGCTTGACTTTGAGGCGCGCGCCGCGTGGCAGGTTCTGCGCGCCCAGCACCGGAAAGACCAGTGGAATATCGTCCGCCCGCACCAGAAAGCTGCCACCAGGGCCTTCCTTGATGACGGCGGCCGTGAGCTCGGTGATGCCGTTCTGCTCCACGTACTTCAGCGTCCAGAAGCGCTCCATGCCCGCCTGGTAGCCGTTATAGGCGCTGTAGGCCGCATCAAAGCTGCTGATGATGGAGAACAGGTCCGCATCCTTGGGCTTGAACGGCGCAGCCAGCGCTGCGGTGGCCCCGTGGCGCGCGCAGGCAATGATCTGCCACTGGTTGACCAGATCGGTGTAGCGGCGCAGGGGTGATGTGGCCCACGAATAGGCCTTGACGCCAATGCCCGCGTGCGGCAGCGCCTTGGTGCCCATGCGCACCTTCACGCCCGGTGCCATGCTGGCCTGACTGCGGTAGATGCCGGGCACGCCCAGCTCGGCCATCCAGCTGCCCCAGGTGCTGTTGGCCACGATCATGGCCTCGGCCACGATCAAATCCAGCGGCGCGCCGCGCTGGCGAACGCTGATCTGCACCTGCTCATTGCCCGTGGGCTCGGCGCCGTTGTTGCCAACGAGGCGGAAGTTGTAGTCCGGCCGGTTGAAGTTCTCGGGCTTGCCGCGCACCACCTCGCGGCGGGCCTTGAGGTCTTTGGCAAGGCGATATAAAAATGATAGCTGCTCGCGCAAGCCAGACAAGCGCTGCGGGTCGTTTTGGTGCTCAAACGCGGGGTTGGTGAGCCATTCTTCCGTCACCACGCTGTCGAGCTGGTCGTGGCGCAGGTTGGCGGCCACGTGCACGCGCTCGAGCCTGGTCTCGGTGCCCTGGAATTCCAGCGTCGCCTCGTCAATGGTCACGTACAGCGACACAGCCGGGTTGGCGCGGCCTTCGTCCAGGGTGTAGGTCTGCACCACCTCGTCGGGCAACATGGTGATCTTGTAGCCCGGCATGTATACGGTGGACAGGCGGGCACGGCCCAGCTGGTCAATGGCGCTGCCGGGCTGGATGGCCAGACCCGGTGCGGCAATGTGAATGCCCAGCACCACGGTGCCGGTGCCCAGGCCCTGCACGGACAACGCATCGTCGATTTCGGTGGTCTGCGAGTCGTCGATGGAGTAGGCCTGTGCGGGCGACAGCGGCAGCTCGTCCGCAATGACCGGGGCCGTGAGCGCGGGAAAGCCCGTGCCCTTGGGGAAGTTCTCGAACAGAAAGCGCTTCCAGTGGAACTGGTAGGCAGAGTCGATAGCGCCTGCTTTTTGCAGCAGATCGAGCGGGGCGGTGTGCGTGGCGCGGCTGGCCTCGACCACGGCCTTGTATTCGGGCGCGTTCTTGTCGGGCTTGAACAGGATTTTGTAGAGCTGGTCGCGGATGGGCTGCGGGCATTCGCCCCGGCCCAGGGCGGCGGCCCATTCGTCAATCTGCGCGAGGATGGCTTTTTTCTTCTCGATGGCGGCCAGGGCCTGCTGCAGGATTTCGGCGGGGGCTTTCTTGAAGCGGCCCTTGCCTGCGCGGCGGAAGTAGTGCGGCGCGTCGTACAGGCGAAAGAGCGCGCCCGCCTGCTGGGCCAGCGTAGCGTTGTCCGAAAAATAGTCGCGGGCCAGGTCGGCAAAGCCGAAGTCGTCCTCGGGCGCGAATTCCCAGGCCAGGTCCAGCTCAATCGTCTCGGCCACGGCCTGCGCCTGGGCGATCAGCTCGGAGGGAGCGGGCTTTTCAAACTTCAACAGGATGTTGGCGGCCTTGACCTTGACCCGCTTGCCCGAATCGAGCTCGACCTGGGCTGAGCTTTCCGCTTCGGACAGGATACGTCCGGCCATGAATTTGCCGGCTTCTTCAAAGAGTGCATGCATGGCGGGATTGTCCCATGGCCGATCCGCCGCGCCGCTCTGGCGGGCAGGGGGCACTTGCCTGCCGCCCATCCTGGTCTGCCAACGTCAGCCACGCAGGCGGTGGGTGCTATTGAATCAATAGCTGGTTGCGCACTGCCTACAAGCGCTGCAGCCTTCCAGAACCGGAAGGGCCAATACCCCTATCATCCCCACCCTTGTCTCCACCCTTTGCAGCCGTTGCCTGCCGAGTGCTTTCCACGAGTGCCTTTTGATGCCGTTCGCCGTCCTTGCGTTACCCCTGACCGTGCTGGCCGTGGCGCTGCCCTTTCTGTTTGCGGTGACGGCTCCACCGTCGCCCAACTTTTGGCCGCTGGTGTTTGCCTGGACCTGTGGGCTGGTGCTGGCCGTATGGGGCCTGGTGCAAGGCGGGCGGGTACACACCCCCGGCGCGCGCGCGCGGTTCGTGTCGCAGGCGGCGCAGGTGCTGGCCTGGGGCCTGCTGCTGGCTGCGGTGGTGGGTGGGGTGGTGGGCCTGCTGCAATACCTGGGCGAGGAGCCGCTGGGCCTGCCGTGGATACACCCCTCCACCGCCGGGCAGGCCGTGGGCAACCTGCGCCAGCGCAACCAGCAGGCCACATTGATGGCCATGGGCGTGTGGGCGCTGATGTGGCTGTGGGTGCGGGCCGACAACCAGGGGCGGCGCTGGGTGGGCGTGGCGCTCGGCGCCCTGTTGCCCCTTTTGGCGCTGGCTTCTGCCGCCACCGTGTCGCGCACCGGCGCGCTGCAATGGGGGTTGATGCTGGTGTTGCTGTGCCTGTGGCACCGCACCAGCGCGCGGCAGGCTATTGCCGTGGCGGTGCTGGGCGGCGTGCTGTATTTGCTGGCCGCCTGGGCCTTGCCCGAATTGCTGCTGCACTGGAAAGGAGTCCAGGCTGAGGGGCTGTTTGCCCGGCTGGCGGGCGAGGGGCGACAGTGCGTGAGCCGCCAGGTGCTGTGGTCCAACATGGGGCACCTGATTGACCTCAAGCCCTGGTGGGGCTGGGGTTGGGGGGAGCTGGGCTACGCCCATTACGTGACGTTGTTCCCGGGGGAGCGCTTCTGCATTCTTTTGGACAACGCCCACAACTTGCCCTTGCATCTGGCGGTGGAGTTGGGGTTGCCCTTTGCGCTGCTGCTGTGTGGTAGCGTCTGCGCGGCGGCGGTATGGGCAAGGCCCTGGCGTGAATCGGACCCGGTGCGCCAGCTGGCCTGGGGCCTGCTGGCGCTGGTGATGGCACACAGCATGGTGGAGTACCCGCTGTGGTACGGGCCGTTTCAGGTGGTTACGATTTTTGCCCTGCTGTTGTTGCTGGGGCGCCGCACCGGCCCGGTGATCTGGGGGCTGGCTTGCGCGGCCTGTGTGGTGGGGGCGGCGGGCCTGGCCACCGTTTCTTGGCAATACCGGGCAGTGAGCCAGCTCTACCGCCCGGTGGACAAGCGCCCGGCAGATCTGCGTGACCTGCGGGCTGCCGCGGTGCCTTTGGGAACCCTGTTTCCTGACCAGGTACGGTTTGCCTGGCTGACCACCCATCCCTTGACGCCCCAGAATGCCGAGCAGGTGCATGAGGTGGCGCTGGCGCTGCTGCATTTCTCGCCTGAGCCGCGGGTGATCGAAAGGGTGGTAGACAGTGCACTCTTGCTGGGCCTGGATGAGGAAGCCGCCTTCCACCTGCAGCGCTACCGCGCCGCCTATCCGGCAGAGCATGCGCGCTGGTTGGCTGCGCAAGCGGCCTCGGCAGCCACTGCGCGTTGATTTCGCAAAGGCATCAGGGGTTTCAGGGTGGCGGCAGGCCCAGAAACTGCGCTACCAGGGGCAGGTGGTCGGTAAAGTCGCTCAGGGCGTGGTCACCGCCTTCCAGCAGCCGCAACTGCGCGTGGGGGTAGCGCCCCACCATCTCGCGCCAGTCCAGCACTTCATCCCCTTTGGCGATGATGGCCAGCTCCGGCGCTGCGGAGGCAGGTGCGGGGTTCAGGCGCAGGTCCAGCGCTTTGAGCTGGTCTATGTATTCGGGCAGGAAGAAAAATCGCTCTTGCGGGTTGTGCCAGCTGGTTTGCTCTCCCAGGTAGCGGGCCAGATCCCGGGCAGGGTCTACAGCGGGGTTGAGCAGCACGCTGGGGCAACCGGTCTGCCCTGCCACCCAGCTGGCATAAAAACCGCCCAGCGAAGACCCGATCACTGCCATGCTGCTGTGCGGCCAGTGCTTCACCTGTTGCATCACCTCGGCCATGGCCTGGGCGGGGGAGGGCGGAAGCTGCGGACACCAGAACTGCACCTGCGGGCAGACTCGCGCCATGTACTCCGCCATCATCCGGGCCTTGGCCGACTGGGGGGATGAGCGAAAGCCGTGCAGGTACAGAAGGTGGGTGAGGGGCATGCTTGGGCTGGAACGCTGAAAAAGGGCGGATTGTGCACTCCGGTGCAAGGTCAGGAGGGCTTGCAGTGACCCCGGTGCGCGCGTGGCATTCGATAATCGGGGATGGCCGCCGTTTTTGAAAAGACTTCCCTCCTGCAGCGTGTGTTGCCCCTGTTCCGGGGTTTTGACCTGCCTTTGATCTTTGTGGTGCTGATGCTGGCCAGTGCCGGGCTGGTTGCGATGTATTCATCGGGCTACGACCACGGCACCCGGTTCGTGGACCACGGCCGCAATATGGTGATTGCCGCCACCATCCTGTTTGTGGTGGCCCAGGTGCCGCCGCAGAAGATCATGGCGTTTGCCGTGCCGCTCTACGCGGCAGGGGTGCTGCTGCTGGTGGCGGTGGCGCTTTTTGGCATTACCAAAAAGGGGGCCACCCGGTGGCTGAACGTGGGCTTGGTCATCCAGCCCAGCGAGATTTTGAAGATTGCCATGCCGTTGATGCTGGCCTGGTGGTTCCAGAAACGGGAAGGGCAGTTGCGCCCGCTGGACTTTGCTGCTGCCGGTCTGCTGCTGGCGGTGCCGGTCGGGCTCATCATGAAGCAGCCCGACCTGGGGACATCGCTGCTGGTGCTGGCCGCCGGGCTTTCGGTGATCTTTTTTGCGGGCTTGTCCTGGAAGCTGGTGCTGCCGCCCGTCATCATCGGTGGCATTGGCATTGCCCTGATCGTGTGGTTTGAACCCCAGCTGTGCGCCGACGGGGTGCGCTGGCCGGTGCTGCACGACTACCAGCAGCAACGCATCTGCACCCTGCTGGACCCCACACGCGACCCGCTGGGCAAGGGCTTTCACATCATCCAGGGGATGATTGCCATCGGCTCGGGTGGGCTCACGGGCAAGGGCTTCATGGCGGGAACGCAAACCCATCTGGAGTTCATTCCCGAGCGCACGACCGACTTCATTTTTGCAGCGTATTCCGAGGAGTTCGGGCTGGCCGGCAATCTGTTCCTGATTGTGGGCTTTCTGCTGCTCATCTGGCGTGGGCTGTATATCTCGCTGGGGGCCACGACCCTGTTTGGCCGTCTGATGGCGGGCGCGGTGTCCATGATCTTCTTTACCTATGCCTTTGTGAACATGGGCATGGTCAGCGGCATCCTGCCCGTGGTGGGCGTGCCCCTGCCGTTCATCAGCTACGGCGGCACGGCCATGGTGACGCTGGGGCTGGCCCTGGGCATCCTGATGTCGGTGGCCCGCGCCCAGCGGCAGGAACCCGCCAAAGCGCGAACGCCGCTTTGAGCTGAAACGCTGAGAGTTCGCTACTCCTGGACCCCGCCACGGCATAGGGAAATGGGGTCTCCACCCTTGCCTGCGCCCCGCCACAGCGGGTACAACGCGCGCAGTGGGGTCTCTTGGAGGTGTTTCCGATGGCGGCCAAGTTCGAGCTGAAAAAGACGTCCGACGACAAGTTCGTGTTCAACCTGCTCGCGTCCAACGGGCAGGTCATACTGACCAGCGAGACTTACCACTCGCATGCCAGTGCCCTGCAGGGCATTGAGTCGGTCAAAAAGCACGCTCCCCATGACGCCCGCTACGGACGTCTGTGCGCCCGCAACGGCGCACCGTACTTCACCCTCAAGGCCGCCAACGGGCAGGTCATTGGCCAGAGCCAGATGTACTCGGGCGCCAAGGCCCGGGATGCGGGCATTGAGGCCGTGCAATGCCATGCGCAGGATGCCAGCCTGCACGACCTGACGGCATCCTGATTCCATCTGCGGGGCTCACTCTGGTGGTTTCCCCCTGTGGCGGCGGGGATGGGGTTGCGCGCCTAAAATGTGGCGATGACCTTTCGCTCCTCTACTGCTGCGCCCCAGCGCGCTGCCACCACCCAACGTATTGATGTTGCCCGCGAACTGCTCCTGACCCCGTTCGGGCTGGACGAGAGCCATTTGGCCCGCGCTCTGGCGGAGATTCGCGCCCATCAGGTGGACGATGCGGACCTGTATTTCCAGTACACCCGCAGCGAAGGCTGGAGCCTGGAAGAGGGCATCGTCAAGACGGGCTCCTTCAGCATTGACCAGGGCGTGGGCGTGCGCGCCGTGAGTGGCGAAAAGACAGCCTTTGCCTACTCGGACGATATTTCCGAGGCCTCTTTGCTGGACGCAGCGCGCACCGTGCGTTCCATCTCGTCAGTGGCCCAGGCGGGGCGGGTGCGTGTGCCTGCCAAAAAGGTCGCCACCAGCCGCAGCCTATACCAGGGCGTAGACCCCATCGCCTCGCTGGACAGCACAGCCAAGGTGGCCCTGCTGGAGCGTCTGGAGCAGCGCGCCCGCGCCAAAGATCCCCGCGTGGCCCAGGTGATGGCGGGCCTGGCGAGCGAGTACGACGTGGTGCTGGTGGCCCGTGCCGACGGCACTCTGGCGGCAGATGTGCGCCCTCTGGTGCGTCTCTCGATCACGGTCATTGCAGAGCAGAACGGCCGCCGCGAAATGGGATCTGCCGGTGGTGGCGGGCGTTTTGGTCTGGCTTATTTTGACGATGCACTGCTCGGCCAGTATGTGGATGAGGCAGTCAACGCCGCGCTGGTGAACCTGGATTCCCGTCCTGCACCTGCTGGCGAGATGACGGTGGTGCTGGGCTCGGGCTGGCCAGGCATTCTGCTGCACGAAGCCGTGGGCCACGGGCTGGAAGGAGACTTCAACCGCAAGGGTTCCAGCGCCTTCAGTGGCCGCATTGGCCAGCGGGTGGCGGCCAAGGGCGTCACGGTGCTGGACGATGGCACCATTGCCGACCGCCGTGGTTCGCTGAACGTGGACGATGAGGGCAACGCCAGCCAGCGCAATGTGCTCATCGAGGACGGCATTCTGCGTGGCTACATCCAGGATTCGCTGAACGCCCGCCTCATGGGGGTTGCGCCCACGGGCAATGGTCGCCGCGAGAGCTACGCCCACATCCCCATGCCCCGCATGACGAACACCTACATGCTGGGCGGCGACAAGGACCCGCAGGAAATCATTGCCAGCATCAAAAAGGGGCTGTACGCCAGCAACTTTGGGGGTGGGCAGGTGGATATCACCTCCGGCAAATTCGTGTTCTCCGCCAGCGAGGCTTACTGGGTGGAAAACGGCAAGATCCAGTATCCCGTCAAGGGCGCGACCATCGTGGGCAGCGGCCCGGAGTCGCTCAAGAAGGTCACCATGATCGGTAACGACATGCGCCTGGACAGCGGCGTAGGTACTTGCGGCAAGGAAGGCCAGAGCGTGCCGGTTGGCGTGGGGCAGCCCACGCTGCGCATTGAGGGCCTGACCGTCGGCGGAACGGCCTGAGCGGGTTTTGCGCTGAGCTGCGCTTGCGCAGCAAGCATCTTTGAGAGTGTAAAAACATCGTTAAAAGCTGAGGCTTGTGTTGCGTGGCGGCCACCTGCAGGTGGTTGCCTGCTGCCCAGGGCCCCGGCTGCGTCTGTGCGGACCTGCACAGAGCACCGTGCCGGGCGCACAATCGCCGCATGTCCGTGCCGCGCACATCCCTGCCACCCAGTCTTCAGTCTTTTGGAGACATCAGCCGCTTTCTGCGCGAAGGTGTGGCCGACGAGGATTCGCGCCAGTTGCGTGACAGCCTGAGCGTGCTCTCTGGTCTGATCGAAGAGGCCGTGCGCGCCCGCCGCTCCAGCACCGATGCGGCCGTCATCCTGCGCGCTGCAACCCAGCTTTTTCAGAATGCGCGAGAACACCAGTTGCTGTTGACCGGCTTGGGCTCTGCATGGCATGGGCTGTACGAGTTCGACGCTTATCAGCGAGCCCTGTGGGAACTGCGTTCTGCCATCAGTGCCTGGAAGCAGGCGCTGGAGCAGCGCAGCAGCGGCGAAGCCGCCTGCTTTGACCGGTTTGAGTTGCTGGCATGGCGTACCTTGGGCGAGGCCTTGCTGCTCATCGACATGTATGAACATGATGGGCGGGCGGATACCACCACAGACGACGCTTCAACGGCTTCCCGCCCTGCAAGCTGGTGGGATCGCTTGCGGCGTCGTTGGCTGGGAAGCCGGGGCTGAGTCGCCTCTTTCTCCGGTTCCGATGCTTCCAGGATCACAGCGCGCTGAAGTCGCCTGTGGTTTTTTGGGGCCAGCGAGTGACGCCGCCCTTGCCGAACCACCCCCAGGCTGTGCTACATTGAAAGACATGCAAGTTCGCAGCGCGTTTTATTTTTGGTTTTTTATCTCGGTCCCAGGCGGATGAGAGGGAAACGCGCAAGCACCTAAAAAACCTTCACCAGACAACCGCCGAAGCTGAAAAGCCCGGCGGTTTTTGTTTTTTCAGCCCCCCGTTTTTTTCATCTTTCAACCCTCACGAGGAAGACAACATGAGCGTGCAAGCCACTCCCGCCAGCGATGCCTGGTACCGCAGCGTCGACAAAACCAGCCAGACCGACGACGAACGTATCAAGGACATCACCGTGTTGCCTCCTCCCGAACACCTGATCCGCTTCTTCCCCATCAGCAACACGCCGGTGGAAGGGCTCATCAGCCAGACCCGCAAGAACATCCACAACATCATGGCCGGACAGGACGATCGCTTGCTCGTCATCATCGGCCCCTGCTCCATCCACGATCCCGTGGCTGCGCTCGATTACGCCCGCCGCCTGAAGGTGGTGCGCGAGCAGTACAAGGACACGCTCGAGATCGTGATGCGCGTGTACTTCGAAAAGCCCCGCACCACCGTGGGCTGGAAGGGCCTCATCAACGATCCCTACCTGGACGAGACCTACCGCATCGACGAAGGCCTGCGCATTGCGCGCCAGCTGCTCATCGACATCAACCGCCTGGGCATGCCTGCGGGCAGCGAGTTCCTGGACGTGATCTCTCCCCAGTACATTGGCGACCTGATTGCCTGGGGTGCCATTGGTGCCCGCACGACCGAGAGCCAGGTGCACCGCGAGCTGGCTTCGGGCCTGTCCGCTCCCATCGGTTTCAAGAACGGCACAGACGGCAACATCCGCATTGCCACGGATGCCATCCAGTCGGCCAGCCGCGGTCACCACTTCCTGTCCGTGCACAAGAATGGCCAGGTCGCCATCGTCAACACCAACGGCAACAAGGATTGCCACGTGATCCTGCGTGGCGGCAAGGCCCCCAATTACGACGCTGCCAGCGTGGCCGCCGCCTGCAAGGACCTGGAGGCCGCCAAGCTGCCCGCCACGCTGATGGTGGACTGCAGCCACGCCAACAGCAACAAGCAGCACGAGCGCCAGCTGGATGTGGCGCGTGACATTGCGGCCCAGATTGCAGGCGGCTCGCGCAGCGTGTTCGGCGTGATGATCGAAAGCCATATCAACGCGGGGGCGCAGAAGTTCACCCCCGGCAAGGACGATGCCTGTGCGCTGGAGTACGGCAAGAGCATCACCGATGCCTGCCTGGGCTGGGACGACTCGCTGACGGCGCTGGCAGACCTGTCGGCTGCCGTGCAGGCGCGCCGCGCTCGCTGAAGCGGCGGGCTGGCGCTACAGGGAAAAGACGGAGATGCACCCGGTGGGCACAGCGTGTAAGCTCACCGGAACTCATCCCAGTTCTTCCACGATTGCAACGAGGTCACCCCATGCCCAGTGAAGTATCCGTCCGTCTGGCTGCCGATCAGGAATACCGTTTTGACCTGTCCAGCGCGGAGCCCATGGCCCACGAGGCCGCCCGCCTGTGGCTGGACGAGCAATTCACCACGCTCGACTGCGAGCCGCTGCGGGCCAGCGGCAAAGTCTTGCTGGCCGACAAGGTGCTGACCGTGGCGCAGGCTGCCGGGGCAGCATTGTTCTCGCAAGCAGAGTGGGGCCAGCGCTTTGCCCTGGCGGCCAGTGCGGCGCTGGCGCGGCCGATCGTGCGTGTGGATGTGCCAGCCATGGCCATCACGTACTGAGAGCGGCCAACACAACCCCCCCTGGCCTCGTTGTTCCGTCTTGTCGTACTGCTTGTACTGCCTGCGACGCAACGCCTGGCCAGGGTCGCTTCGCTGGCTTGTGTGAGCCGCTCCAAGCGGCCGAGCTTCAGCATTGCCATTCCACAAGTGATGAGCATAAAAATAGCTGCCAGCGCTTGATGGATAAGTGCAGGCAGCTATTGTTTTTATAGTGCTTGTAACGTTGCCGTAGCGTTACCCGCGTTGCAGCGCCTCCAGCAACCGGGCGTGGATGCCGCCAAAACCGCCATTGCTCATGCACACCACATGGTCGCCGGGGCGAGCGGCCTGGGTGATCTGCTCCACCAGGGTGGCAATGTCTGGTGCAGTCTGCGCACGTTGGCCCATGCCCACGCCCAGCGGTGCCAGGGCTTCGGCGGCATCCCAGTCCAGCCCCGCTGTGTGGCAGAACACCAGATCGGCAGGCTCCAGCGCCCAGGGCAGCTGGCTTTTCATGGCCCCCAGCTTCATGGTGTTGCTGCGGGGCTCGAACACGGCCAGGATGCGGGCTTCCGCCCCCAGGCTGCGGCGCAGGCCATCCAGCGTGGTGCGCAGGGCGGTGGGGTGGTGCGCAAAGTCGTCGTACACGGCAATGCCGCGCACGGTACCGCGCAGCTCCATGCGGCGCTTCACGTTCTGGAACTGGCCCAGCGCGGCAGCGGCCACCTCGGGGTGGACGCCCACATCCTGCGCGGCGGCGATGGCCGCTAGCGCATTGAGCTGGTTGTGCACGCCGGTCAGCGCCCATTCCACCCGCGCCACTTTGCGGCCTTGGTGCAATACATCAAAGGCCTGCGGGTCGCCTTCGGCCGTGAAGTCGCTCACGGCAGCACCAAAGCTGCTCACCTCGCTCCAGCAGCCTTTGTTCAAGACACGGGTCAGGCTCTCTTCCAGCCCGTTGGTCACGACGCGGCCCGAGGGGGGCACGGTGCGCACCAGGTGGTGGAACTGGCGCTCGATGGCAGCCAGGTCGTCAAAGATGTCGGCGTGGTCAAATTCCAGGTTGTTCAGCACTGCCGTGCGGGGGCGGTAGTGCACAAACTTGCTGCGCTTGTCGAAGAAGGCGGTGTCGTACTCGTCCGCCTCGATCACGAACAGCGGGCGCTGACCTTGCGCGCCAGGGCCGGGTTGTGGGCGCTGCGCGGCGCCCAGGCGGGCAGAGATGCCGAAGTTCAGCGGCACGCCACCGATCAGAAAGCCCGGCTGCAAGCCTGCGCTCTCCAGAATCCACGACAGCATGGAGGTGGTGGTGGTCTTGCCATGCGTGCCCGCCACGGCCAGCACATGGCGGCCTTGCAGCACATGCTCGGCCAGCCACTGGGGGCCGCTGGTGTAGGGCAAGCCTGCGTCCAGAATGGCTTCCATCAGCGGGAACTTGGGTGAGCCATCGGCCAGACGGGCACGGCTGACCACGTTGCCCACCACAAACATGTCGGGTTGCAGCGCCAGCTGCTCGGCCCCAAAGCCTTCAATCAGGTCAATGCCCAGGGCGCGGAGCTGGTCGCTCATGGGGGGGTAGACCCCGGCATCGCAGCCGGTGACCTTGTGCCCTGCCTCGCGGGCGAGGGCTGCCAGGCCGCCCATGAAGGTTCCGCAGATTCCGAGTATGTGTATGTGCATGGCGGGGGATTCTAATGACGGGCCATGGGGGGCTCGGTCTGCTGGCGCGCACGCTGCGCACCAGGGCCAGGTGATGAAGCCAGTGCGCTGAATGATCGGGAAGAAATGGCACCCCTGCCGTGCCGATGTCCCTGTTGCAGGGTGGCAGGAGTGCGAAAAAACGGCGAGGGCATTGCGCCCCCGCGTGGGTCCGTCATCAGGCCTGGGTGTAGGCCGTCTTCACGGTGGTGTAGAACTCGGCGGCGTAACGGCCTTGCTCGCGTGGGCCGTAGCTGCTGCCCTTGCGGCCACCAAACGGCACGTGGTAGTCCACGCCAGCGGTGGGCAGGTTCACCATCACCATGCCCGCCTGGGCGTGGCGCTTGAAGTGGGTGGCGTATTTCAGGCTGGTGGTGGCAATGCCGCTGGCCAGGCCAAAAGGCGTGTCGTTGGCCAGGGCCAGGGCTTCGTCGTAGCCCTTCACACGCTGGATGCTGACCACGGGGCCAAAGATTTCTTCGCGGTTGATGCGCATCTCGGGCGTGGTTTCAGTGAACAGGGCGGGGCGCAGGTAGTAGCCTGGTGCGCCGTCTGCGTTGGTGGCGAGGGCTTCGCCGCCGTGCAGCTTGGCACCTTCCTTCTGGCCGATGGCGATGTACTCCAGGTCTTGCGCCAGCTGGCGGTCGTCCACCACTGGGCCGATGTCGGTGCCGGCCTTGCGGGCGTCATCTACCTTCAGGGTCTTCATCTTTTCGATCATGGCGGCCACGAAGCGGTCGTGGATGCCCTCGGTCACGATCACGCGGCTGCTGGCGGTGCAGCGCTGGCCGGTGGAGAAAAAGCCGCTGTTGATGGCGGCACCTACGGCCACGTTCAGGTCGGCATCGTCCAGCACCACAAACGGGTTCTTGCCGCCCATCTCCAGTTGCACCTTGGCACCACGGCCCACGCAGGCAGCCGCCACGCGCTGGCCAGTGCCGACGGAGCCGGTGAAGCTCACGCCCGCGATGCGCTCGTCTTCGAGCAGCACGGCGCCCACTTCAGAGCCACGGCCCATCACCAGGTTGAACACGCCTGCGGGCAGGCCTGCGCGGTGCAGGATGTCGGCCAGCGCCCAGGCCGAGCCAGGCACCACCTCTGCGGGCTTGAACACCACGGTGTTGCCATAGGCCAGGGCCGGGGCAATCTTCCAGGCGGGGATGGCGATAGGGAAGTTCCAGGGGGTGATCAGACCGATCACACCCAGGGGCTCGCGGGTGATTTCCACGCCCACGCCAGGGCGCACCGACGGCAGCACTTCGCCACCGGGGCGCAGTGCTTCGCCAGCAAAGAACTTGAAGATGGCTGCAGCGCGGCCCACTTCGCCAATCGCTTCGGGCAGGGTTTTGCCTTCCTCGCGGGCCAGCAGGTCGCCCAGCTCGGCCTTGCGGGCGATGATTTCGTTGCCCACCGCGTCCAGGATGTCAAAGCGCTGCTGGGGTGTGGACAGGCTCCAGGCCGGGAAGGCAGCGTGCGCGGCTGCCACGGCTTGCAGCGCCTGTTCGCGGCTGGCCACGGCGTAGTCACCGATCACATCGCGCGTGTCGGAGGGGTTGGTGTTCTGGTAGGTGCGGACGCCTTCGGTCCATTGGCCGCCAATGAGGTTCTGTTTCATGGTCATTTGGGTGGGTTGGTAAAAATAAGAGAGCTTTCCAGGGCGCGTTCAATACGCGGCAGAGACCAGTTGGCCAGTGCGCTCAAACGCTTCCAGGTTGTCCATCACCCGCTGGCCCATGGCTTGGCGGGTTTCGTGCGTGGCGCTGGCAATATGCGGCAGCAGCACCACGTTGTCCATGCCCATCAGGGCGTCGGGCACGTGGGGCTCGTTCTCGAACACGTCGAGTCCGGCACCAGCGATGCGACCGTCCTGCAGCGCGCGGATCAATGCGGCTTCATCTACCACCGTGCCGCGTGCCACGTTGATGAGAAAGCCTGTGGAGCCCAGCGCATTGAGTACGTCTTCATTGATGAGGTGTCGCGTGGCGGGGCCGCCAGACGTGACGACGACCAGAAAGTCGCACCAGGCCGCCAGATCGACCAGCGATGCCTCGTAATGCCAAGGCACTCCTGCCACGGGCCGACGGCTGTGGTAGCGCACTTCCATGTCAAAGCCCAGGCTGCGCCTTGCAATGGTCTGGCCGATGCGGCCCAGGCCCACCACGCCCATGCGCGCACCACTGACCTTGCGCCCCAGTCCAAAGCTGTTGCCTCCCAGCCGGGCCCACTGGCCTGCGCGCACAAATCGGTCCGCCTCTGTGGTGCGGCGCGCCACATCCAGCATCAGTGCGAAAGCCGTGTCTGCCACGCAGTCGTTGAGAACGTCGGGCGTGTAGCCCACGGCAATGCCGCGCGCCTGGGCTTCCTTCACGGGGATCTTGTCCAGGCCCACGCCAAAGCTGGAGATGACCCGGACCGATGGCAATGACTCCAGATAGTGCGCGGGCAAGCCGATGGCTGCGCTCGTCACAACGGCATCAAACTGGGCACCGTGTGTCGCCAGAAATGCCTGGGCATCGGCTTCGTCAGCCAGCCGGTGAACAGAGTAGCGGGCGTGCAAGGCCTGATCCAGGGCTGGCACGAGCTTGCCCGCCTGCAGTACACGTTGCAAAGGTTGCATGGTCGGTCCGGTAAATGATGGGTAAGAGTATCAGGCGGGGCGCACGGCCTGGCGGGCCAGCAGACGCCATTGGCTGCCGTCCTTTTGCCACACCGTGAGGACCTTGATGGTCACATTGCCGGGCTTGCCACCATCATTGGTTGCGCCCGACAGCGTGTGGCGCACCACGGCCACGTTGCCCGACACGCTGATGGTCTGGTCCGACAAGGTGATGGACACGAAATCAGAGGAGCCATCCATCAGCGCTGCAATGAAGCTGGCCTGGGTGTCAATCTTGCCGCCGGAGTGCCCGTAGCTCAGCAGCGGGCTGGTCAGGTCTTTGAGCACGGCCTGGTCCGGGTCCACCATGGCTGCGCGCAGTTTCTCCACCACAGAGGCCACGGCTTGCTCATCGGGGGTGGCCTGGGCGTGTGCCACCAGGGGGGCTGCGATCAGCGCTGCAGCCAGGGTGACGCCTTGAGCGCAGCGATAGGTCCAATGGGAAGCGGAAGCGATAGGGTTCATGAGTGTCTCCTCGGATGGTGGTTGGATAAAGCAGAAAGCCCCAGTGGGCTGGGGCCGGGATGGCGCTTGGAACCTGTTGAGCAGTTCGTGCGCCTTGTGGTTATGGGTTCTGCGCAGGGCGGTTTACTGGGGGCCCAGGGGTGCCATCAGTGCGCGCAGTTGCTCCACTTCGGCAGGCTTCAGGTCAGACAGCGGTGGGCGCACAGGGCCGGCGCTGTGGCCTGCGATGGTGGCACCCGCCTTGACGATGGATACCGCATAGCCTTCACCCTGGTTGCGCAGTGCGATGTAGGGCAGGAAGAAGTCGCGGATCAGGCGGTCGCAGGTCGCAGTGTCGCCCGCAGCGTGGGCGTTGTAGAACTCCATCGCTGTCTTGGGGATGAAGTTGAACACGGCCGACGAGTACACGGGGCAGCCCATGGCCTTGTAGGCACCTGCAAACAGCTCGGCGGTAGGCAGGCCGCCCAGGTAGGCAAAGCGGTCACCCAGGGTCTGGCGGATGCTGACGAACTTCTCGATGTCGCCAATCCCATCCTTGAAACCGATCAGGTTAGGGCAGGTGTCGGCCAGCACTTGCAGGCTGGCAGGTGTCAGGCGGCAGCCGCCGCGGTTGTAGACCACCACGCCAAACTTCACGCTCTTGCACACGGCCTGCACGTGGGCAATCAGGCCTTCCTGGCTGGCTTCGGTCAGGTAGTGGGGCAGCAGCAAGATGCCTTGGGCGCCCAGGCGCTCAGCTTCCTGTGCGTATTGAATGGCCAGGGTGGTACCACCGCCAGCGCCCGCGATGATGGGGGTGCGGTTCTTGCAGGTGGCCAGAGCCACCTTGATCACTTCGCTGTATTCACCGGGCTCCAGCGAGAAGAACTCACCTGTGCCGCCCGCAGCGAACAGGGCCGAAGCGCCGTAAGGCTGCAGCCATTCCAGGCGGTCAGCGTAGGGCTTGGGGGCAAAGCGCAGGTTGCTGTCGAAGTCGGTCAGTGGGAAGGACAACAGGCCAGCTTGCAATACGCTTTTGAGTTCTTGAGGGGACATGGTCGGGCTCCGTAGGCAATAAATGGGGATTTCCGAGAACCCTCATGAGTGGGGTATCTCAGAACATGAGAACTTCATGTTGTATGTCATCGTACAACGTAAATCAAGAAAAAGCCATCGGGTTACTACTGATGGGGTAGCGCGCCGATGGCTTGTTGTTCGCGAAGACCTCTTGGGTAGGCTCTCAGGCCGGATCAGCTGGCCTCGGCCTGGGCACGACGGCGGCGCTCGCGGCTGTTGGCCAGGTGGGTGCGCATCGCAGCGCGTGCGGCGTCGGGATCTTGCGCCACGATGGCGTCGAAAATGTTTTCGTGTTCGCCATTGACCCGGCGAAGGTACTGGCGGCGTTCGTCGCTCTGGTCGTCAGGGCTCTCCAGTCGTGCGCGCGGGATGATCATGCTGCCCAGTGTGCTCATCAACTCGGTGAAATGGCTGTTCTGGGTGGCGCGTGCAATCTCCAGGTGAAACTGGAAATCCGAGGCCACGGCGTCTCGTCCTTCGTCCACAGCCTGGGCCACGGCGTTCAGTGCCTGCCGCATGGTGTTCAGGTTGGCCTCGGTGCGCCTCAGGGCGGCCAGGGCGGCGGCCTCGGTCTCGACGCCAATGCGCAACTCCAGCACGGCAATCACATCGCGCAAGGTGCTGAATTGCTCAGGCGTGATCTTGAAGCCGGGGGTCTGCCCAACGCCCAGAACGAAGGTGCCGATGCCGTGGCGCGTTTCCACCAGACCCGAGGCTTGCAGCTTGGAAATGGCCTCCCGGACCACGGTGCGGCTGACGTCGAATTCGGCCATGATCGCGGCCTCTGTGGGCAGCTTGTCGCCCACGGCCAGCCGACCGTCACGAATGCGGTCGCCCAGCGAATCCACCAGCTCCAGGGCCAACGTGCGGGGCTTGCGGCGGAGTGTGGTGTCGGTGTTCATGTCTCGGTGTTATCCCTATGTTTCTTCGTGGAACTACGTAGTACATTGTGTTTCGTTGTACGACAACTGATGACGTTCAACTGTGATGAGTGTCACTGTACCAAGAACCAGCCGAATTGCCATGCCTAGTCACCCGACATCGATCCGATTCAACCGCATTCTGCTCACCGGCGCTGCAGGCGGCCTGGGGCGTGAATTGCGTACCCGCCTGAAGGCTTACTGCAACACGGTCCGTCTGTCGGACATTGCCGATCTGGGCGAGGCGCAAGCGGGCGAGGAACTTTGCCCTGCCAAGCTGGAAGATGCCACCGCGGTGCTGGAATTGCTCAAGGATGTGGACACCGTGGTGCACCTGGGCGGTGTATCCACCGAGCAGCCCTGGGAGCCCATCCTGCAGGCCAACATCATTGGTGCCTACAACCTGTACGAAGCGGCTCGCAAGCAGGGCGTCAAGCGCATCGTGTTTGCCAGTTCCAACCATGTCACCGGCTTCTACCGCCAGGATGAAGTGGTCGGCCTGCGCGACCCCAAGCGCCCCGACGGGCTCTATGGCCTGTCCAAGGCGTTTGGTGAAGATCTCTCACGTTTTTATTTCGACCGCTACGGTATTGAAACCGTCTGCCTGCGCATCGGCTCGTCTTTCCCTGAGCCGCGCAACCGCCGCATGCTGGCCACATGGATGAGCTACGACGACCTGGAGCGCCTGGTGGTGAGTAGCCTCACAGCCCCTGTGGTGGGTCACAGCATCATCTATGGCATGGGCGACAACACCACCACCTGGTGGGACAACACCCTGGCCCGTCATATCGGCTACCGCCCGCAAGACAGCTCGGAGCCCTTCCGCGCCAAGATCGAGGCGGCTGACCCCAATCCCGACATGACAGACCCCGCCGTGATCTTTCAGGGTGGTCCGTTTGTGCGCACAGGGCCTTTCGAATGACTCAGCCCGCCGTAGACATTCTGTTGCCAGGGCACCTGGATGCGGTGGGCGAAAGCCCTGTGTGGAGCGTGACCGAGCAGGCGCTGTACTGGGTGGACATTGAGGCGCCCGCATTGCGCCGCTGGTCGATGGCCGATGGCCAGCTCACCAGCTGGGCTGCGCCAGAGCGCATCGCCTGCGTGGCGTTGCACGCCGACGGTGGATTGATTGCAGGCATGGAGTCGGGTGTCTTTCACGTACGTCCCGGTGCTGCAGGTCTGCTTGACTGCAAGCTGCTGTCCATGGTGCATCACCCGGAAGCAGGCATGCGCTTCAACGACGGACGCTGCGACCGCCAGGGGCGCTTCTGGGCAGGCACCATGGTGCGCGATATGTCGCTGGCCCGACCCGCGGGCGGGCTGTATCGCACGGACGCTTCAGGCCTCTCTGCCCCGCTGGTGCAGGGGCTGGTCACGCAGAACGGTCTGGGCTTCAGCCCGGACGGGCGCACCATGTACCTCAGCGACAGCCACCCGTCGGTGCAGAAGATCTGGACCTTGCCCCTGCATGACGACGGCAGTCTGGGTGAGCGCAAGCTGCTGGTGGACATGAAAGACCTGCCCGGCCGACCTGATGGCGCAGCGGTGGATGCCGAGGGCTGCTACTGGATTTGTGCCAACGACGCGGGCATGGTGCACCGCTTCACCCCAGAAGGGCGTCTGGATCGCTCCATCCGGGTGCCTGGCAGCAAACCTTCCATGTGCAGCTTTGGCGGACCCGCTCTGGACACGCTGTTCATCACCTCCATTCGTCCGGCCCAACCCGCAGGAGATGACGTAGCCCACGGCGGCGCGGTGTTCGTCACCCGGCCTGGCGTGTGCGGCCTGCCTGAAACCCCTTTTTCATCGACCACATCGGGGCGTTGACCCCATCAACCAAGGAGACAACCCATGAAACTTCCACATCTTCTGGGCCGCATTGCTGTTGCCGTTGGTGTTGCGCTGGGCAGCCTGGCTGCACAGGCCACCGAATTCCGCTCTTCGGATATCCACCCCGATGACTACCCCACCGTGCTGGCCGTGCGCCACATGAGCGAAGTGCTCTCCAAAGCCACAGGTGGCAAACACTCCATCAAGGTCTTCTCGAAGGGTGCTCTGGGTATCGAGAAGGACACCATCGAGCAGACCAAGCTGGGTGCCATTGCCATGACCCGCGTGAACGTGGCACCGATGAACAACATCTGTCCCGCCACCATGGTGCCCACCATGCCTTTCCTGTTCCGCGACAAGGAACACATGCGCAAGGTGCTGGACGGTGCGATTGGTGACGAGATTCTGAAAGACTGCGAATCGCAGGGCTTCGTGGGTCTGGCGTTCTATGACAGCGGTGCACGCTCCATCTACACCGCCAAAAAGCCCATCAAGACCCTGGCCGATGCCAAGGGGCTGAAGGTGCGCGTGCAGCAAAGCGATCTGTGGGTGTCCCTGCTTGAAGCCATGGGTGCCAACGCAACGCCCATGCCGTTCGGCGAGGTGTATACGGCTCTGAAGACCGGTCTGGTGGATGCTGCCGAAAACAACTACCCCAGCTACGAAAGCTCGCGCCACTTTGAAGTCGCCAAGTACTTCAACAAGACCGAGCATTCCATGGCACCCGAAATCCTGCTGTTCTCCAAGCGCGTGTGGGACAAGCTGAGTGCGGATGAGCAAAAGGCCATCCGCGCTGCTGCCAAAGAGTCGGTGGTCTACATGCGCAAGCTGTGGGACGAGCGCGAAGAGAAGTCGCTGGCCATCGTCAAGGCCGGTGGTGCTGAAATCATTGAAGTGGACAAGACTCCCTTCAAGGCAGCCATGAAGCCTGTGTACGACAAGTTCCTGAAGGACCCCAAGCTGCAGGACATGGTCAAGCGCATCGAGGCAGTGAAGTAATCGCCCCTTAAGGCATGTCAACAGGTCGTGGGCGATGAACCCGCGGCCCCTCCTGAAGTCATCCGTATGTTCAATCTCTACACGCGGCTGTGCGCCTTCATCGCACGCTCCTGCCTCATGGTGGGCGTCGCTGGCATGGTGCTGCTGGTCTTTGCCGTGCTTTACCAGGTCATCGGCCGCTACATCTTCAATGACACCCCTACCTGGGCTGAAAGCGGCGCCGTGCTGCTGGTGCTCTACGTCACCATGCTGGGCATGGCAGTGGGCGTGCGTGACGCAGGCCACATTGGCCTGGAGTCCTTCCTGGTGCTGGCCCCCGAGTGGCTGCGCCTGAAAATGGAAATCCTGATCCATGTGCTGGTGCTCATCTTCGGCGTGGTGATGGCCTGGAACTGCGGTGTGCTGGCCGAGTCGGTCATGGATTACAAGATTCCCACCCTGGGTATTTCCGAAGCGTTCAAGTACGTACCGCCTGCCTTTGCGGGGGTGCTGGTGTCGCTGTTTTCACTCGAACACATCATTGCCCTGGTGCGTGGCACAGAAGTCGAGCCCGCCTGGTATTGAGCCTTTCACTCTCAGACACCCACCGAGATTTTCATCATGGCTTTGACCATTCTGTGCGTGAGCTTCACGCTGCTTCTGCTGCTGGGCGTGCCCGTGGCTTTTTCCATCGGCCTGTCATCGCTGGCCACCATTCTTTATGAAGGCTTGCCCCTGGCGGTAGGCTTTCAGCAAATGATTTCGGGGATGAATCCGTTTTCGTTCCTGGCCATCCCGTTCTTCATTTTTGCCGGCGAAATCATGATGTACGGCGGCATTGCCGACCGCATCGTGGACTTTGCCAAGAGCCTTGCAGGCCACGTACGTGGCGGTCTGGGCATGAGCAACGTGCTGGCTTGCACGCTGTTCGGCGGAGTCTCCGGTTCTCCGGTGGCAGACGTGTCGGCCATGGGGGCGGTGCTGATCCCGCAAATGAAGAAAGAGGGCTACCACGCCGACTATGCGGTGAACGTGACCACGCACGCCTCGCTGGTAGGTGCGCTCATGCCCACTTCGCACAACCTCATCATCTTTGCGCTGGCGGCGGGTGGCAAGGTGAGCATTGCGGCTCTGATCCTTGCCGGTATCGTGCCTGCATTGCTGTTGACCATCTGTAATCTGGCTGCTGCGTACTTCGTGGCCGTCAAGCGCGGCTACCCCGCGGGCGAGTTCCCCGGCTGGGCCATCGTGTGGATGTCGTTCAAGGCCTCCGTGCCCGGTCTGGCGGTGGTGGTGATCATCATCGTCGGCATCTTGTCTGGCGCCTTCACTGCCACGGAATCCGCGTCTGTGGCAGTGGTCTGGGCCCTGTTCCTCTCGGCACTGGTATACCGCCGCCTGACCCGTGAGCAGTTCCTCAAGGCAGCTTCCAAGGCCGTGAAGACCACGGGCACCGTGCTGCTGCTGATTGGCATTTCCTCCATGTTCGGCTACCTCATCGGCCTGTACGGCGTGGCGGAGATGACTGCAGAGGCGCTGCGCTCCATGAGCACCACCCCCTGGGTCATCTTCCTGAGCGTGAACGTCATCCTGTTCATTCTGGGCACGTTCCTGGACATGGCTGCCACCATCCTGATCTGCACACCGATCTTCCTGCCCATCTGCCAGCAGTTTGGCATGACCACCGAGCAGTTCGGCATCGTCATGCTGATCAATTGCGCACTGGGTCTGAACACGCCTCCGGTGGGTACCACCCAGTTCATTGGCTGCACCATCGGTGGCATCTCGGTTGGCGCTGTGATGAAGACCATCTGGCCCTTCTATGGCGCGCTCATCGTGGCGCTGGCACTGGTCACCTATGTGCCTTCGTTCTCGATGTGGCTGCCCAACCTGATCCTGAAGACGGGTTGAGCGCTGACTGATGGAGGTACGCCAGCGGGCCTTGCCCTCTGGCTTTGCGGGCGGGTGCCTTGGGTACCCGCCCGTTTTTCCTTCTGCTGCCCTGCGCAGCTTTGTGTGACCAACGCAGCTTCTTGGAACGGATTCTCAGAAGGCTGCATTTGAAGAAAGGCTATTGCATGGGTTCTTCCCGCTTCTCAGACCGCAAAATCGTTGTAGCCCTTGCGCTGCTGTGCTGCCTGCTCTGGGGCAGTTCTTATCCGGCCATCAAGACGGGCTACGAGTGGTTTGGCATCGCTGCCCATGATGTGCCCACCAAGCTGGTGTTTGCGGGCTGGCGCTTTCTGTGGGCGGGGCTGGCCCTGCTGGCCCTGGCACTGGCCACGCGTCGCCCCGTTTGGGGGCTGGGGGCCGGGGCTGTGCGGCAACTGGTGGTGCTGGGGCTGGCGCAGACCACGCTGCAGTACGTGTTTTTCTACATTGGCCTGGCCTACACCACGGGGGTGAAGGGCTCCATCATGAATGCCACAGGCACTTTTTTTAGCGTGCTGCTGGCGCACTGGATCTATCACAACGACCGTCTGAGCCACGCCAAGATCTGGGGCTGTGTCGTGGGCTTTGCCGGGGTGATGGTGGTCAACCTGGGGCGGGGCACGCTTGACATGGACTTCACCCTGCTGGGCGAGGGCTTTGTGGTGATCGCCGCCTTTGTGCTGGCCGCGGCCAGCATCTACGGCAAGCAGGTGTCGCAGCGCATGGATTCGATGGTCATGACCGGCTGGCAGCTGGCCCTGGGCGGCGCGGCGCTGCTGGCCATTGGCTGGGGGTTGGGGGGCTCGCTCACCGGCTTCACCTGGCAATCCACCCTGCTGCTGGTGTACCTGGCGCTGTTGTCGTCAGCCGCGTTTTCGCTGTGGAGCCTGCTGCTCAAGCACAACCGGGTCAGCCAGATCACCGTGTTCAACTTCTCGGTGCCGGTGTTTGGCGCGGTGCTTTCAGCCATCTTTTTGGGCGAGGCGCTGCTGGAGTGGAAGAACCTGCTCGCCCTGGTGCTGGTGTGCTTAGGCATTTGGCTGGTCACGCGCGACGCCCCAGTCCCCAAGGCTGCAGCCTCCACCGCGCCAGCCAAATAAACTCGGGCACATGGCTTACACACTTTCACGCGACGCGTTTCAACAAGAGCTGCACGGCCAGC
The DNA here is from genome assembly GCF_037101375.1 of Acidovorax sp. DW039. Lineage (NCBI taxonomy): Bacteria > Pseudomonadati > Pseudomonadota > Betaproteobacteria > Burkholderiales > Comamonadaceae > Acidovorax > Acidovorax sp. DW039. Next base: position 1,222,854 of record NZ_AP029019.1, read on the forward strand.
GCACCGACCTGTACACCCTGCGCGGTGCGGGCGGCCTGCAGGTGGCCGTCAGCAACTACGGCGCGCGCCTGGTGCAGCTGGCCGTACCCGACGGGCAAGGCGGCCTGGTGGATGTCACCCTCGGCTATCCCAGCCTGCAGGGCTATCTGGACGGGCAGCTTTCCATGGGGGCCTTCATTGGCCGCTGGGCGGGGCGCCTGCGCACCGGGCAATTGCGCATGCCCGGCGGTTGCACGCTGCAGTTGCCCACCAACAGCGGGCCGCACCACCACCACGGCGGGCCGCTGGGCTGCCGCTTTCAGGTGTTTGCCGTGCAGGCCGTGCAGCCCGATGCCATCACACTGACCCACACCTTCCGCACCGAAGATGACGGGGTGCCCGGCACCGTGCGGCTCACGCTGCACCTGCACGCAGCGCCAGACAATGCCTTGCACATGGCCTGGTCTGCCGAGGTGGCCGATGCTCCCTCCGTGTTCAACCCCACGGGCCACGCATTCTTCAACTTGGCTGGGGTGGGCAGCACCCATGGCCACACGCTGCAGGTGCCAGCAAGCCGCTACGTGCCGCTGGCTGCCGATGTGTGCCCGCTGGGCACGCTGGAATCTGTGGCCGATACGCCCTTTGATTTTCGCCAACCCCGCAGCGTGGGCGACGCCGCAGCCCAGCCGCATGAGCAACTGGCGCGTGCAGGCGGTCTGGACCACTACCTGGTGCTGGACGATGCGCCGCAGTCCTCACAAGCCTGGGGTGCGGCTCCGGCCTCACCCGTCACGCCTGCGGGCCTGCGCCCCGTGGCGCAGCTGGCCGACCCTGCCAGTGGCCGCAGCATGCAGGTGTGGAGCACAGCCCCCGGTGTGCAGGTGTATGCAGGGCATGGCCTCAAGGCCGACCCGGTACGCGACTTGGGGCGCGCCAGCCAGGGGCAGGGCGACTGGTTGTGGCAGCCTGGCGACGGCATTTGCCTGGAGCCCATGGAATACCCAGACGCCCCCAACCACCCCGCGTTTCCCGTGCGCTGGTGGCTGCCGGGCGAAGTGGTGCGCGGGGCCATCGTGTACCGGTTTGGTGTCTGAGAACCTGTTCAAAATCTCTTGAGTAGCAGAGTCAATAACGCCAAGTGGATCAACTGCAAGCTGGTGTTCAGCAGCCTCTCGCAGTTCTTCCACAATCACCTGTTCTTATCCAGCTAGGCAAAGCTGCGCTCGACCACCCAACTCTGGGGCATCGTCTTGAACGTGTGAAGCTCGCAGCGTTTGGCAATCTGTACGCTCACATGTGCACTCAGAATGTCTTTAATGCCTTGGGCGAACGGCTTGCCCACATAACTGCTGTCACAAAGCAGTCCTTTCACACGGCTCAAGCTACCTTCGCAGCGCTTGAGGGCCTGCAACACTCCTTTGCGGTCCGTCACCTCGGCGGTGGTAACCGCGATAGCATGTGGCGGCCCCTGCGTGTCCACTGCAATGTGACGCTTGATGCCCGAGACCTTCTTGCCTGCGTCATAGTCCTTCAAGGCCGCTGTGTCAGTGTTCTTCACGCTCTGCGCGTCCACAATCAAGAACTCGCTTGAGACGTTGCGCACCAGTCTCTCTCGGGTCGCGCCAACCTTATTTTTTAAGGCCTGCTCCAGCAGGCTGCTGCCCTCACGCGGCTCACTCCAGATCGCAAAGTGCGCATGCACCGTACGCCACTTGGGAAAGTCACTTGGCAGCGCCCTCTACTGGTAACCGGTGCGCAGCAAATACAGCACCGCACAAAACACCTCGTACAGATCAACACTGCGCGGGTGGGTTGCTTTGCGAGCACTCTGCAGCAAAGGGCGGATGAGTTCGAACTGCTCTGGGCTGATGTCGCTGGGGTACTTGGCTCTCATGGGCGCAGCAGCATAGCTGCAGTCACACCTCAGGCAAAGAATTTGACAGGCTCTTAAATAGGGTACGTCGCGTGACTCAAGCACTCACATGGGCTGCCACCCACACCCGCCAATTGAGGCTGCATTGATGCAGTGGCAAATAGTACTTCATGTGCACGATACGCACAGAATAAATTGTTGACGAATTGTTAAACGTTGGTTGATAATAGCGAAGTACGACTATTTGTACATTTCTAAAATGGGAGAATTCATGAGTACTAAGTTTTTGGCGAAGGCTGTTGCTTTCGGTGCCCTTACTCTGGGCTTAGGTTTGACGCAGGCCCAAGCGGCGAACTGCACGATTTACTTTTCTGGCTCTCCCACCGGAAGCATTCCAGCTTCCACGACCCTCGTGGTAATCGGACCTTACACAACGAGTTGCACGGGCAGTCATACGGGCTCGTTGACGAATCTTTCAAACGCATCGCTGGATGCAAGGATCGAACGTAATGTAAATGGTTCTTGGAAGGATGTAGGTGGCGCAATACTTTCAGCTCTGGATCAACCGCCAGGCACCTATCGCTATGTCATCGTGAACTCACGCGGTGGCAATGGGAACTACAAACTAAAGTACAGCCATCCATAAAAAAAGGGAGCAAATGCTCCCTTTTTTATATTTCATTTTGGTTTGATAAAGCAAAAAATTCTAGCTTTTTGTTTAGTCAAGCGCTCTCACATGATAGTCTCTTCCAGCCATTGCCGACGGGCCTATAGCAATATTCGCTACCAAAATTTCCTCAAGCATTCTTATTAAATTGGTAGCCTTTTTTGAATCCAGTAGATTTTATGCGTTAATTCATCTCCGATGAGAAGAAACGCATTTTTATCATCAATGTTCCCGGTCTCGGCAAGCGTGGGTACGAAAAAAGCTAATTCTTTTGATGGTATATTCTTAAAATCGTAACTCGCCAAGGAATTCCACACGGTTTCTGGCTTTTCACATCGATAGCTTCACTTGCAAGCATCACCGCCTCAGGCAAAATTTCGCTTTAATCCCACCAAAAATCAAGATTTCTTGTTGACCTGACATTGGCAGCCGCTCCACTGGTTCGATATTTATCTGCAGAGACTAATGGTGTAAGATTTTCTGAAAATGATGATGAAGAAGAAATATTTAAGCTCATTTCGCACCACTACTGTTAATTGATGACATAGTAGTTATCGGCAACGCAAGTCTGAAATTTATAAAAATTGTTAACAAGCATCAATTCAGGCATACTAGGAAAAAAACGATTGCTATCCAAAGGAATGGCAGGCGTGATTTTAATCATTTTCCTCACATGCATAGCCAGAACGGCTCCCGCACAGCATACCGTGATCTCTCTAAAGCTTTCTGAAGCAATAAAAGAGTCACTGACGAATAACGATAGTATTTTATTATCGCGTCTGGAAAAAACCAGTGAAAGTGCAGATCTTAAATTAGCCCACAGAAAATTTACCCCACTTCTTTCTGTTGATGCTGGAATATATAAAAACTCGATAGAAAATGTGGCTAATTTTTCAAAATCGATTGGCCCAAAAGTAACTTGGACACTTCCGACTGGCGCGTCAATAACTTACGCCTGGGAATTAAATGATGCTGGTAATGGGTCAAAAAATTACGCAAACGATATGCTTTCCATATCTCAGCCACTTTTGCGAGGAGCCGGATTTTCAAACTCGTACGCCAGCGTAAAGATAGCTGAAAATCAAAATCAAATACTTCAATTGCAAAGAAAAAATTTGATATCCTCAAAAATAACGGACGTTATTTTTTTCTATAGAAACCTTCAAAAAGCAAAGCAAGCAAGAATAATTGCAGAACAAAGCTTAAAAAGAGCCAAAGAGTTCTTGAAAATTACTAGAGAACTAATTGATGCGGGCCGAATACCAGAGAGTGAGTATTTAAGTGTTGATTTCGACTTATCTAGTCAAGAACAATCTCTCGACCAAGCACTTTTAGCAGAGTTTGTTGCCTCTAGTGAACTTTCAGCTCTTTGGATGGCAATTCCTACAAGTGCCCAGTTTGATCCAGTCGATGAAATCCAGGCCATACCAGTCAGACTAGGAAAAATTGAGGAAATTATTAGCACTGGTCTCTCAAGAAATCCTGATTATCAAGCAATGCTTTTACAGACAGAGCAGAGTGAAATTGCCAAGCGGCTTGCTAAAGATGCTCAGTTGCCAGAAATTTCGCTTCAAATTAATTCTACCCGATACAAATCACCATTAAATTCAAGGCAAGATAAATCAGTGGGGTTAGTTCTTCAAATCCCTATAAATGATTTTTCCACAGAGCGTGCGGCCGTGCAAGCAGATGTGAAACTGCAAAAATCGCTCGTTGAATTAAAAGCGTCGGAACTACGCATAGCACGAAGCATTGTTTCCATTGTTAGAAATATTGAAATATTAGAAAGGCAAATATTGATATCCGAACGAAGGATAGTTTTGTCCAAAAAGAAAATAGAAATAGAGCTAGAGAAATTCAAGGCTGGTCGTTCTTCTAATTTTCAACTTTTGTCCTATCAAGAAGAACTAAGACTAGCAGAACTTTCCAGCATCGACACAAAGATTAATTATCTTAACTACTTAACCATACTGGACAACCAGCTTGGAACCACGCTAGAAACTTGGGGAATAAGTGTCGAAAATTAAACCAATAGTGCTCGCAGGCATTGTAATATTGGTTGCAACAATATTTGCATCAAATTATTTATTTGGTGCACTACGCAAAGTTGAAACCATACAAGGCGAAACAACAATAATTAAAATTGGAAGTACCAACCAGTCATTTGAATTCTCCGGTAAATTGATATCTGGAAATATCACCGATGTAACCGCTCCTTTTGATGCATATATAAAAGCAAAGAACTTTCGCTTCGGCGAAAAAAAGGGGCCAGGGGAGGTACTTGTTGAGCTGTCGCTAACAGAGTTAGACGATCAAATAAAGCTTGCCAAAGCAAATCTACTAAAATCAAAAAAAGAGTTGGATGAAATCAGGAACTGGAAAGATGGCATTGATGCCAGTCGCATGCGTAGCACAATTTCTATTTTACAAAGAGCCCAAAAGAAGGGAGAAGAAAAGTTACTCGAAAGCCAAAGGTTATTTGATTTGGGTATTATTCCGAGAAATGAACTGGAAGAAATATATAATCAAAATCAGCAGATAAGAGATCAATTGGATTCTGCAAATTATGATCTGAGCTACAACTTGCAGAAAAGTAAAGGAGTTGATGCTGCATTGGCTGAGACAAACTTTACATTAGCCAAAATCAAAGTTGATGAACTAAATGAATTAGCATCTCAACAAAAAATTACATCACATAGTAATGTATTAATTGGAGAAATCCCTAACAAACCAGGGGAATCCTTCAACGTCGAAGTTGGGCGATTTGTAAAAAGAGGTGAGTCTCTTTTCCGACTACATAGTCTTGATGGATTAGAGATACGAGGTTTCGTTGCTGAAGATGAACATCAGAAGATTCAGATTGGTCAGCCGGCGAATGTTAAGTTCATTTCTACGACAAAGAAAACCTATTCTGGAATTGTTTCTTCGTTTTCAAGATTACCATCAGGTGACACTGCTCACAGCGAGGAAGCCAATAGGTACGAAATAAGAATTAAACTAGAAAATTTTTCTGATGAGATTCCTCAAGGCGCATCAGCCTTAGTTCATATCCTGCTAGAAAAAAACAAAACAGGTCTAGTTTTACCAATCAAGTTTATTCAAAATGAATACTCTGGGGAAATGTCAATAACATATGTGACTAAAATAAAAGCAGATGGGGGCGAAGAAAAAATTTTTATTAAAGCCAAGACTATTGACACTGAGATGGCGGAAGTTATTGGTGATTTAAAAGAAGGCGATAAAATAATTCATAAAAAATTTGATTATTAGATCTCTCTTATTAGGCCTTCTGATAGAACGATTTTTCTCCCTCCTCTATCAAACAAATTTTTATCATGCGTGACCATCACCAATGCCACTCCATTGGAGCTTACAACTTTTTCGATTATTTTTATAACGTCCTGAGTTGCTTCAGCGTCCAAATTTCCCGTGGGTTCATCTGCCAATACCATCTTGGGGCGACCTGCTATAGCTCTTGCTATCGCAACCCTTTGTTGTTGTCCACCTGAAAGTTGGTGTGGAAAGCAATCCGTTTTGGAAAATAGGTTCAATTCACTCATTAAGCATTTGGCACGCTCTGTTGCCTCATTTCTGTTCCACCCCCTATAAATCAATGGCATCATCACGTTTTCTAGTGCTGTTCTATTGCTCACAAGGCAAAATGATTGGAAAATAAATCCAATCTTTTCTCCTCTGAGTACCGAAAGTTCCGCTGTATTTTTTTGGAAAATATTTTCACCATCGAGAAAATAATTCCCTTCATCTGGATAATCTAGCATTCCTATAATATTGAGTAATGTACTTTTTCCGCATCCTGAAACTCCCGTGATTGCTACGTAATCACTAGGTTTGATTTGAAAATCAATGCCGCTTAGTATTGAATTTTTTTGACTGCCGTGTGTCTTTACAACACCCTGGAGTTCGACCAGTGAACTTCTGGAATCTCTATAATCTTCATTTATATATTTGGAACGCATGATATTTAGATATTTCCTTGGAATTTTTTACATTGCGCATGACGCGTATTTGACATTCAAGCGATCACCAGCCAGAGCTTTAATTCCTACAGTCGGCATTGTCCTTGGTGTGGCTATTACTTCATTATCTATAAACTTAGGCAACTCGTCTTGGGCCTACGCTAAAGAGCAGCATCAAAAATTGCATCCGAATGTTTGGCTAATTCGACTTCAAGCGCCAACTAACTCTGGTTTTAAAAGATTAAAATTAGAAGATTTTCAAAAATTACCCCAGCTACTTTCAAACGTAGAATTGACGTCAGAGATAATTTTTGAAAATTCTCAAGTTTTTAATTTGGCGGATAACCAGTCTTATAATATTGTAAATGCATCCCCCTCTTTCAATAGGATAGTTGCTCTCGATGTCTCATTTGGTAGGATGCTTACAGACCTTGATCTCAATACAGGGGCAATTGTGATTGGCTCAACGATTGCAAAAAAGATCAACTACCCACACGATAGTTCTATACAAACGCTAAATATAGGATCAAAATTTTATAGGATTGTTGGAATTGCAAAGAATATTAATTATCCTCAAGTTTTGCCGTTCGATATTTCTAGTAGCATATTCACCTATCAATCAATTAGCCACTTTAAAAATCCTATGGGTTTTGATATGGCGCTAGTAAAAACATCAGCCAATTCAACAAATGAAACTTCAGAATATGCTAAGAAAATAATCAGAAGTTTGGGCTACACTCCTGATCCAGCAATAATAAGACCAACTCAATTAACAGAACTCATTTCTTCACAGGCTAGACTGATAGCAAAATTTCTCATGTTTGGTGCAATTTCCACAATTGTCTTGGGTGCAATTAATATTGCCAGTACCCTGTTACTTACAACTCGTGAAAGGTCACGTGAAATTGGTATTCGTCTTGCCGTAGGCGGAAAGCCTTCAGATGTCACAATGCTTTTCTTATTTGAGATATTTTTTGCAACTTTTACTGGCAGCATATTTGGAACTTTTCTAGGCTTCACAATTTCGCTGTCTGTTGAATTATTCATTGGACTCCCTATTTCCATATCTTTTTCTGCGGCGTTAATTAGTATTGTTTCAACAATATGCACAGGCCTTGCATTCGGAATTTATCCAGCCGTCAAGGCCTCACGGCTCAATCCGATAAATGCAATCAATTTTGTTAATTAACTGTCAAGATCATCTAGACTTGCGTGCATGTAGAAATTCAAATCCGTCATTAAGATTTTTGACCCGCGCGATCGTACTTTCGATTTTGCCAAAACCACGACATTGGTGCTTGAGGATATGTTTTTCGGATTCTGAGCTGATCCAGGCATCCAACGACTTTTGACCCACGCTCTTTTCCTCTGTCCGAAAAAACTGCTGGTTGAAGGCCAATAGCTCTCACGCACGCGCAATAGGCACATCCTCCCAGCGAATCGTGTATTGCGGTGCACGCCCTCCTGCTTCATGCCCCAGCTATTGACTTAGCATGCAGTCCCCGCGCTGCTGCAATGCACCGAGCCTTTGCCATGGCGCTGATTGAGCGCATCCAATGCCGTCATCAATCGGGATCTGTCTCCGATTACTCCACCTCACATGACTGGAGATCCAAAAGCATTCCCCCGGCCTTTGCGATAGCAAAGCCAAGCTCACAGATGCTGGTGGTGCTGGGGCAAGGCCAAGGAGCAGTTCTTTCCGAACACGCCGAGCGCGGTGCCGGCTCATGCGCGCAGGACTATGACGACATGGTGTTCATCCCCTACCAGGCGGGCCGCGCCCGCGTGTACCGCGCCCAGACGCAGCCCGACTACACCGTGGTGGCCGCAGCATCGGTGGCCCAGGTGCAGGCGGCCGAGCAGGCCATGCGCGCCTTGCTGCTGCAGCGCCACGGGCGCGAGGACTTCGCCATTGGCAACCCCGCAGCCAAGCTGCAGGCCGAGGCGCAGACGCGCAACGCGATGACGCTGATGCTGGGGCTGATTGCCGCCGTCTCGCTCGTGGTGGGGGGCATTGGCGTGATGAACGTGATGCTGATGACGGTGCGCGAACGCACCCGCGAAATCGGCATCCGCATGGCCACGGGCGCGCGCCAGGGCGACATCCTGCGGCAGTTTTTGACCGAGGCAGTGCTTGTGACGCTGGTGGGCGGCGCGTCGGGCGTGGTCATCGGGCTGGTGGTGGGCGCTGCGCTCATGGTGGCGGGCGTGCCTGCCATCTTCTCCGTGACGGCCATGGCGGGCGCATTTGCGTGTGCGGTGGGCACAGGCCTTGTGTTTGGCTACATGCCTGCGCGGCGCGCTGCGCAGCTCGATCCTGTGGTGGCCCTGGCTTCTGAATGAGGCCTCTGTGTGGGGGGGGAGCCACTCTAAGTTTCGTCTAAGTCTGCGTCCCCACACTGCCTTCCATCGCAACCCGACAGGAAAGGCAGACCATGAACTCCCTTCTCGCAACCCCCCGCAGACTCATCCTGGCCCTGGTGGCCGCAGGCGCATTGGGCGGCGCAGGTGCCGGGCTGGTGGTGGGGCGGCAGGCCAGCGCTCAGGCATCGGGGCTGCAGGCTGCGCCCCTGGTGGCGCAGGCCACCTCGCCCGCAGGCACTGTGGCGCTGCCCAGCTTTGCCCAGATCACGGCGCAAAACGGTGCAGCGGTGGTCAATATCAGCGTCACCGGCACCACCAAGGCAGGGCAAGCCGCAGACGATGATGACGACGATGAACAACCCACGGCCCGCCAGCAGCGTGGCCCGCAGCTGGACCCGGACGACCCCTTCTATGAATTCTTCCGCCAGTTCGGCTTTCCGGGCGCAGGCGCGCAGGCCCAGCGCAGCGTGCCCACCCACGGGCTGGGCTCGGGGTTCATCGTCAGCCCTGACGGGCTGGTGTTGACCAATGCCCATGTGGTCAAGGGTGCCAGCGAGGTCGTCGTCAAGCTCACCGATCGGCGCGAGTTCCGGGCCAAGGTGCTGGGTGCCGATGCCAAGACCGATGTGGCGGTGCTCAAGATTGACGCCAAGAACCTGCCCACCGTACGCCTGGGCAGCACGCGCGACCTGCAGGTGGGCGAATGGGTGCTGGCCATTGGCTCGCCCTTTGGCTTTGAGAACAGCGTGACCGCAGGCGTGGTCAGCGCCAAGGGCCGATCGCTGCCTGACGACAGCCTGGTGCCCTTCATCCAGACCGACGTGGCGGTCAACCCCGGCAACTCGGGCGGGCCGCTGTTCAACGCACGCGGCGAGGTGGTGGGCATCAACTCGCAGATCTACAGCCGCTCGGGGGGCTACCAGGGTGTGTCGTTCGCCATCCCCATCGAGCTGGCCGCCAAGATCAAGGACCAGATTGTGGCCACCGGCCAGGCGCGCCATGCTCAGCTGGGCGTGGCGGTGCAGGAAGTGAACCAGGCCTTTGCCGAGTCCTTCCAGCTCGACAAGCCCGAGGGCGCACTGGTCGCCAGCGTGACGCCGGGCGGCCCTGCTGACAAGGCGGGCCTCAAGGCGGGCGACGTGATTCGGCAGGTGGATGGGCAGGCCATCGTGGCCTCAGGCGACCTGCCCGCCTGGGTGGGGCAGGCCCTGCCCGGCCAAAGCGCCCGCCTGACGGTGTGGCGCCAGGGCAAGCCGCTGGAGCTGACCGCCACGCTGGGCGATGCGGGCGACAAGGGCAAGAAGGTGGCCAGCAGCAAGGAAGCCGTGGCCAAGGGCCAGCTGGGGCTATACCTGCGCCCGCTGGAGCCCGCGGAACGCCGCCAGGCCGGTGTGGCCGAAGGGCTGGTGATTGAGCAGGCCCGTGGCCCTGCCGCTGCCGCCGGGGTGCAACCGGGCGATGTGCTGCTGTCCGTCAACGGCCAGCCCGCGCGTGACATTGACCAGGTGCGTAGCGCCGTGGCCAAGGCGGGCAAGTCGGTGGCGCTGCTGATTGAGCGCGACGGCAACAAGATCTTTGTGCCGGTGCGGCTGGGCTGACCTGCCACGACAGCCAGTAGACATGCAGCGGACATGCAGCAGACAGGCTGGGGCGAAAGCCCTTGGCCTGACCTTTCGCGCCCCCGATCGTTCGCGACCCTGATCCGTTCGGGCTGAGCTTGTCGAAGCCAGGGCACAGACCATTCACCTCCACCGTTCGCTATGCTTGCCCACCATGCGATTGCTGCTTGTTGAAGACGACCCCATGATAGGCGAAGCCGTGCAGGACCTGCTGCGCGCCGAGCACTATGCGGTGGACTGGGCCCGCGATGGCGATGCGGCAGACGCTGCATTGCGCACGCAGCCCTACGACCTCGTCCTGCTCGACCTGGGCCTGCCCAAACGTGATGGCCTGGCGGTGCTGCGCGACCTGCGCACCCGCAAAGACCGCACCCCCGTGCTGGTGGCCACAGCCCGCGACGCCGTGGCCCAGCGCATCGAAGGGCTGGACGCCGGGGCGGACGACTACGTGCTCAAACCCTACGACCTGGACGAGCTGCTGGCCCGCATCCGCGCCCTGCTGCGCCGCGCTGCGGGCCGTGCCGAGCCCGTGTATGAGCACCAGGGCGTGTGCATCAACCCCGCCACACGCGAGGTGACGGTGCGCGGCACGCCGGTGGTGCTGTCGGGGCGTGAATGGGCGGTGCTGGAGCCGCTCATCGCCCGCCCCGGCATGGTGCTGTCGCGCCAGCAGCTCGAAGACAAGCTCTACGGCTGGGGTGACGAGGTGAGCAGCAACGCGGTGGAGGTCTATATCCACGGCCTGCGCAAGAAGCTGGGGGCCGAACTGGTCCTCAACGTGCGCGGCGTCGGCTATCTGGTGCCGAAGATGTGATGGGCAAGCTCTTCAACGCTTTGCGGGGCTTGCTACCGCGTTCCCTGCGCATGCAGTTGCTGGTGTTCCTGCTCGCCGCCATCGTGCTGGCAGGGGCGGTACAGGGGGCGCTGGCTTATCGGGCGGCGCTGGCCGAGGCCGATGCGCTGTTTGACTACCACATGCAGCAAACCGCGCTGGCGTTGCGATCTGGCCTGCCGGTGGACGCCCAAGGCCTGGGCCCCGGCCTGGAGCCGGAAGATGAAAACCACGAATTCATCGTGCAGGTGTGGACCAACGAAGGTCTGCGCATTTTTGAATCGGCCGTAGGGGCCGCGCTGCCGCAGATTGCGGTGCTGGGGTTTACCAATGTGCAGGCGCGCGGCGGCACCTACCGTGTGTTCTCGATGCAGACGCGCTCACAGGTCATCCAGGTGGCGCAGAACATGGCAGCGCGGCGCGACATGGCCCGCAGCCTGGCGCTGCGCACGCTGGCACCACTGACGCTGATGGCCCCGCTGCTGGTGCTGGCCGTGTGGTGGGGCGTGAGCCGCTCTCTCGCCCCCGTGGAGCGCGTGCGCCGCCAGCTGGCAAGCCGCCAGGCGGATGACCTCTCGCCCGTGAACGACGCCCAGCTGCCTGACGAGGTGCAGCCCCTGGTGGGTGAGCTGAACCTACTGTTTGAGCGCGTGCAGCGTGCCTTTGAGGCCCAGCAGCACTTTGTGGCCGATGCCGCGCACGAACTGCGCTCCCCCTTGGCCGCGCTGCGCCTGCAGCTGCAGGGCTTGCAGCGCGCGGGTGACGAAGCCGGGCGCGCCGCCGCCATTGAGCGCCTGTCCGCAGGCATCGACCGGGCCACGCGCCTGGTGGAGCAGCTGCTGACGCTGGCCCGGCAGGAGGCCAGTGCCGCTCCTGCCGAGCCGGTGGAGCTGCGCGCTGTGGCCCAGCTCGCGCTGGCCGACGTGGCCCCCGCAGCCCAGGCGCGGAACATGGACGTGGGGCTTCTGGAATCGCAGGCCGCCACCGTGCCTGGCAACGCCGAAGCGCTGCGCATGCTGGTGCGCAACCTGCTCGACAACGCCATCAAATACACCCCGCAGGGCGGGCAGGTGGATGTGCAGGTGACGGTACAGCAGGGCCACGCCACCCTCACGGTGGAGGACAGCGGCCCCGGCATCGCCCCAGAGCACCGCGAGCGTGCCATGCAGCGGTTTGTGCGCGCGACCGATGGTGGTGCACACGCTGGTGCAGAAGGTGGCGCCTGTGCAGTGCAGGGCAGCGGTCTCGGTCTGGCCATTGTTCAGGCCATTGCCCAGTCGCACCAGGCCACGGTGCAGCTGGGACAGTCCGCCAGGCTGGGGGGCTTGCAGGTGGTGGTGCAATTTGCTATCAATTAAATAGCTGATTGCGCTGATTGGATAAGCGCTAGAAGCGTTTTTCCATCGAATTTAGGGCGCGTTGCAGGGCTCGTCTCAGGGCGTTGAGCGCGAAAGTCGCCTGTCTGCCAGACGGCCCTTGCCGCTGCCCTCACAATGGCACTTCTTCAGGCAGTGGTGCGAGTAATCCCAAAAGCCCAGGCAACTCTTTTGCCGGGCGCGATGCTTGCATCCCCAGCCAATATCTCTTTGAACAGGTTCTGCCAACCTGTTGATCTGGACGGGAGTCCTTCACCATGCACTACATCGTTTTCGGCGCAGGCGCCATTGGCTGCTATGTGGGTGGGCGGTTGGCTGCCCAGGGGCACGCGGTGACGCTGGTGGGGCGTTGTCACACCCTCGGGCCCATTGCTGCGCAGGGTTTGCGTGTGACGGATCTGGAAGGCTACGACCACACCGTTCCGCCCACGGCCCTGTATCTGTGCGCCACGCTGGCCGAGGCACTGGAGCTGGCACACAAGGCGGGCGGTGACTGCACGGTGCTGCTGTGCGTCAAAAGCGGTGCCACGGCGGCTGCGGCGCACGATTTGGCAGCACAGTGCCCCCCAGGCACCACCGTGATTTCTCTGCAGAACGGGGTGGACAACGTGGCGCAGCTGCAGGCGGCTGCCCCGCAACTGCAGGTGCTGGCGGGCATGGTGCCCTACAACGTGGTGCTGCGCGGCACGCATGTGCACCGGGCCACCTCGGGCCTGCTGCACCTGCAGCACCATCCGACCACGCTGCATCTTGCCCCGGTATGGGGCGCATCGGGCCTGCCTTTGGTGCTGTCGCACGACATGCGTGCAGTGCAGTGGGGCAAGTTGCTGCTCAACCTGAACAACCCGGTCAATGCCCTGTGCGGCATGCCCCTGCGCCAGCAGTTGCTGGACCGGGACTGCCGCTACGTCTTGGCCGCGCTGCAGACCGAGGCGCTGCGCGCCCTGAGCAAGGCGGGCATCCGCCCGGCCCAGGTGGCCACGGTACCCGCAGCGTGGCTGCCCCATGTCATGCGTCTGCCCACCTGGCTGTTTGCCCGGTTGGCCCAGCGCATGCTGCGCATGGATGCGCAGGCGCGCTCGTCCATGTGGGACGACCTGGAAGCCGGGCGCGTGACAGAGATCGATGCGCTTTGCGGCGCCGTGGTGCGATTGGCAGCACAGCAGGGCGTGGCCGCGCCGCTGAATGCGCGCATGTGTGAATTGCTCTCGGGGCCGCGCCAGCGTCTCAGCGGGGCAGCACTGCGTCAACTCTTGAACCTCTGAACACTGCGTTCACGACGCTGCGGTAGGTGGGGCGGGCCATCCGGCCCCTCAGGCCAGCGGCCTGAGCCCGGCTAGAGGGACCCGCAAGCCCGACTTGAGGCAGCCCAGCGCCACCGAGGTGCGGAACCTGCGTACATTGTCATCCCCGTCAAACAGCCGCTGCGTCAGCGCCTCGTAGTCGGCCATGGAAGCCACGTTCACCACCAGCAGGTAGTCCGCCTCGCCCGTCACGCTGTAGCACTGCTGCACGGCTTCCTCAGCGGCGATACGCGCCCGCAGCGGGGCCGTGCGGTCGGGGCGTTCGTTTTCCAGATGCACCTCCAGCACGATGGTCAGCGGGATGCCCATCTTGACCGGGTCCAGCACCGCCACATTGGCGCGGATCACCCCGCTTTCCCTCAGGCGTTGAATGCGCCGCTGCACGGCAGGGGCTGACAGGTTGACCGCCTGGGCAATCACACGCTGGGGCGTGGTGTTGTCGGCCTGCAGGATGTCCAGAATGGCCAGGTCAAAGCGGTCAAGCGGGGCGGCTGGGGTGGTCATGGGCTTCCTGTGAATGGCAGGCAGTGGGGGCATGCGTGAGCGAAAGTTGCGTCAAGCGCCCTGAAACAGAGCAAAAAGTACGGGGTGGACGCACTACATTTTTGCGCATGAGTGCATCCCGTCTTCAACGTTTCATTCCCTTCCTCGCTGTTCTGGGTTCCGTCACGGCTCTGGGCATTGGTACATCGTGGGCCAAGCAGGCGCTGTTTCCGGTGGTGGGGGCCCAAGGCACCACCGCCGTGCGGGTGGGATTGTCTGCCTTGCTGATGCTGTTGCTGTGGCGCCCCTGGCGCTGGCGTCTGTCGGGGACGGATGCCAAGGCCCTGGCCCTGTACGGCGTAGCGCTGGGGGCCATGAACCTCATGTTCTACATGTCGCTGCGCACCCTGCCGTTTGGTCTGGCTGTGGCCATCGAATTCGCCGGGCCGCTGGCCGTGGCTATCTGGTCCTCGCGCCGGGCGGTGGACTTTGTGTGGGTGGCGCTGGCCATTGCGGGGCTGGGTCTGCTCTTGCCGCTTGGCTTGGGCGGTACACCGCTGGACCCCGTGGGCATTCTCTACTCCGTGGGGGCGGCCGTCTTCTGGGCGCTTTACATCATTTATGGCAAGCGCGTGGGGCATCTGCATGCCGGGCAGTCGGTGGCTCTGGGCTTACTGGTGGCTGCCATGGTGGTGGTGCCCGTGGGCGTGGCGCATTCCGGTGCGGCGCTGCTGGCTCCTTCTGTGCTGCTGGTGGGCGTGGCCGTGGCCGCCATCTCCAGCGCCTTGCCCATCACCCTGGAGATGATGGCTTTGAAGCGCCTGCCCAAAGAGGCCTTCGGCATCATGATCAGCATGGAGCCCGCCGTGGCCGCGCTGCTGGCCGTGCCTCTGCTGGGGGAGCACCTCACAGCAGTGCAATGGCTGGCCATCACCTGCATCGTGGGGGCATCCATGGGCAGCGCTGCAACAGCGGGGCGGCCGGCCCCGGCAGCGGCGGCACCTTCTGCGGCGTGATGCATTTTGAACCGGTGCCAAGTTCGCGGGGGCGGTCAGTCGGCGTAGCACGACCAATGTCGGTGCGCGCTGACGTGCGCTGCACCCCAGGCTCTACAGAATGCAGATTTGCCGACGACGGCACGGTGGCCGCAGTGCAGCAGGCCACGGCCCAGAAACAGGAGCCCAGCCATGCCCATTCCCCCTCCATCCCAGCCCCAGGTTGATGAGGCTGAGCGCAAGATCAGTGGCATTCTGGAAGAACTGGAGGCGTCCACAGACACTGAGGTGCAGCGCATCGCCCTGGAAGACGTGGTGGATACCGACCCAGCCAGCGGACGCCCTGCGGTGAAGCAATCCGTAGAAATCACCGTGACCCCCAAGCCACGCCGCAAGTGGCTGCGATGACCGGTCCATGTGGGGTAAAGAAGCGGTTGCTATATTTTGTATAGCTGCCTGCGCTTGTTGGATAAGCGTTGGAGCGCTGTTTTCACCTCGGGAAGTGGTCCCCTCGACAGGAATCGAACCTGTATCTAGCGCTTAGGAGGCACTCGTTCTATCCATTGAACTACGAAGAGGGTCTAAAAAAGCCTTTTAAAATCAATGACTTGCAATTGATTTTGTCATTGAATTGGCTTCAAATTGAGCGTTCGGTGATACGCGCTTCCCATTGTATCAATGGGAAGCACGCAGATCTTGAGCCATAGGCGCCGAACTGGCTCGTACGCTCGTTACCCTGTTCCGATATATGGAAGCTGTTCTGAGTGCCCGTCTTCGGCCAAAAGCAGACGTTCGGAAGTAGCCGATTTTTGCCAATGTTTGCTGCGAGGAGGAAACGACAGCAATGACTGAAGAAGAAAGCAACCAATTCCAGATATGGCTTATGGACATGGACGAGGCCATCGAGCGCTTTCAGCGACTACTGCCAAGTGAACTGCAGGGACAGCTCGACTATTCACCGGAATCTTTGGGAGTCGTCGAGTCTTTTGGCCTTGCAAAGTATTCGACTGTGGGGCAAGCCCTGGAGCAAAGCGAGGCCGCAATTGTCGACGGCATGGCCCGACACGTCGGCGAGGTATTCCGGCGGCGGCTAGGAGGCAAGTGGGTCATTGACTATTCGGATAAAAATAACGTCTTCTACGCCCTGCCTCAGCTAGTCGGGATGGCTGGGCAGAAAACTCAATGTTGCCCGCTGACGCTTGTCACAGCTTCGCTAGACAGGCGTACCGGAAGATTTATTCGACTTGTCTTCGATAACTATCTGCGGAATGCTGTTTAAGTAACGGGCTAGCGAAGGCTGCTTTGAAGCTGGGTTAGAGACTGCTTTGGGCCCGGAGCCGTCGTTCAGAAGCGTCACCCAGAAGCTGCCTTTGACTTGCTGCACGCTACTGTTGGAAATCCCGGTGTCTGCCTACGGCAAGCTATAGTTTGTCGAGCTGACGCGCACCGGGTTTTGCGGAATTTTTATACCTGGACGTCTAAACAGGCCATCCCTTGCCAAGCCATGCAGCAAGCCGCCTACAGGAGAAATTCGTGTCCAGAATATCCCGCACGGTCCAGTTTATCCCGCAGGTTTTGCGGTCTAAGTTACGTTGGGCGCTAGATCGGAGAGTTAAATGAGCCGAGACACAATTCCAGCCGATGTAAAGCGCGCCGTTCTCGTGGAAGCGGGGCACCGCTGTGCAATTCCGACATGCCGTGCGACTACCACTGAAATCGCGCACATCGTTCCTTGGGCTGACACACAAGACAATTCTTTTGAGAATTTAATTGCTCTTTGTCCGAACTGTCACACCCGCTTCGACCAGAAAAAAGAGATCGATCGGCTGGCAGTAAAGATGTACAAACATAACCTAGGCATCTTGAACAACCGATACGGCGAGTTCGAGCGAAGGCTCTTCGAACTGCTTGCAAAGTCGGGGGAGCGCGTCTTCGTACTGGGAGCCGCGGGCGATCTACTCGTCGCAAATGCCGTCAAAGATGGTTTCTTTGAGGACAAGCACGTTCAGGGTATGAGCTTCGACATCAAGGGTGACAGTGGTTACTCGAAGAGCTTCCCCATGACTTTTACCTACTGGGTAACAGATGCGGGAGTTGAGTTCATCAAGCGGTTTGCCAGCGGGGCTGACATTGCTTAGTTGCGCGCCCAACACTAAGCAGCAGCCGACGTTGAGCGTCCGCTTTCACCGGCCACTACCGACTGCTCGTGGCCGTTGCTGCCCGATGCGGCGGGTATCCATGGGCAGGACTGCCGCTAATCGTATCTATGCTGACGCTCCATTGATCGTACGTAGATACAAAAGTGATACGGAATTAAAAAACTCCTCGATAGATTCCCTGTGAACTACGAGGAGACAGGGCGCGATTGTAGAGGCTGCGCGCCCTGGTTCTCTGCGAGCGGCTGACACAACGCCCCCTGGCTTCGTTGTTCCGTCTTGTCGTACTGCTGTACTGTCTGCGACGGAACGCTTGGCAAGGGCCGTTTCGCT
This sequence comes from Acidovorax sp. DW039, assembly GCF_037101375.1. NCBI lineage: Bacteria > Pseudomonadati > Pseudomonadota > Betaproteobacteria > Burkholderiales > Comamonadaceae > Acidovorax > Acidovorax sp. DW039. The sequence goes on from NZ_AP029019.1 coordinate 1,240,812, forward strand.
GGGGGGTGTCAGCCGCTCTGAAGTCTGATTCAGTCGTACTTCATGGTGTAGATGAGGTCCAGCGCACTGTTGCTGCCGGCCTGGCCGCGCAGGGTCAGGCGGCGTGACAGGTCGTAGAAGATGTACAGCGCCCCCATGGTGCCCGAAAGGGTGCGCTCGTAGGTCACGTACAGGTCTTTGGAGATGCGCTTGCCGAAGGTGAGCGCGGCGCTGCTCGCATCTTCGCCCGCAGCTGCGCCCTTGAAGCCGATTTCATCCAGGCCCACGCGGTTGGCCAGATTGGCGGTGACCGACTGGCCGCGGTTACCCAGCAGGGCCAGTGCGGCCTGTTGCAGCACGGCGGCCTCGGCGCCGCCTGCAGTGGCGTCGCGGCCCAGCACCACCCAGGCGAGTTTTTCTGCGTCGGGCAGTTCGGGGTCGGAGTACAGGCGCACGCGGGGGGCCAGGGCCGAGCCGGTGACCTGCACGCCCGCGCGCACGCTGATGTTGGGCCGCAGGGCCAGGATGTCGAGCGAGGGATTGTTGTAGGGGCCGTTGAAGCGGATCAGGCCGGTTTCCACGTCCAGCACCTGGCCCCAGGCGCGGTAGCGGCCTTCTTCGGTGCGCACCTCGCCCGTCACGCGGGGCGGGGCACCGGGTGTGGGGCTGCTGCGCAGTTCCACCTCGCCGGTCAGCCGGGTGGTGATGCCTCGGCCCTGCAGCGCAAAGTCGCGGCCCAGGTTCAACGTGACAGCCATCACCGGGGGCTTGGCGGGCACCATCTGGGGGCTCCCTGAGACGCCTGCTGGCTCAGAGCGGGCTGCTTCCTGCTCGGCCTTTTGCTGGGCGCGGCCCGCCGCCTGTGCGCTGGCCTGGGCCTGCCTGTCGCGGGCGGCAGAGCGCACCACCACGTCAGAGCCCAGGCTGGGCGCAGATTCGTCGGGCAGGATGATGGTGGCGCGGTCTGTGGTCAGCTGACCTGTCAGGCTGAACTGGCCTTGCTCCAGCCGCGCCTGCAATGTGCCTGACACGCTGACCTGCCGGTCTGCCCGCACCAGCACCTGCAGCGCCTTGGCCTGTGCCTGCAGGTTGAGGGTGATGCGGGGCGGCGCGCCCGTGGCGGTGTCGGCATCGCTCCAGCCGAGGCGGCCTGTGGCCGACAGGGTGCCTCGCTCCTCCGGGGCAGGGGTGCGGTTGCCACTCTGGCCCGTAATGCGGGCCTTGCTGCCACGCCCGCCCTGCAGCTGGAACTCGGTCAGTTCCACCTGATTGCCCCGCAGGGTGGCGCGCAGCCGACCGCCTTGCAGGTCCACCCCGTCGATCAGCGAGCGCACGGCCAGGTCGTCTGCCGCCAGGGTGCCTACCCAGCGGGGCGCATTGTGTGTGCCGGACAAGGTGGCATTGGCATCCAACGTGCCACGCACGCGCCAGCCGGGGGGAGCCAGGGCAGACCAGACCCCCACATCGGGAAGGCGCGCACGCACGGTGCCCGCCAGTGGCGCATCAGCGGCCCACAGGGCGCTGTTGGCATCCTGCGCACCCCACTGAATGCGGGTGGAGGCACTGGCATCGATCTCCCCCGCGCGTGCGCTGGCCCATTGCAGGCGGGCGCTGAGGGCATCCCCTTGCAGTTGCACAGACAGCTCGGCCTGACGCACCCCTGCTGCGGTGCCCCCTGCAGCAGGGGTAGCCATGGCCGTGACGCTGCCCGCGCCCAGGCCTTGCCCACTGCTGACGCTGATGGCCCCCGCAGGGGATTCGCCACCCAGGATGCGCAGATCGCCCTGCGTGCGGCGCAGGCTGGCCGTGGCGCGCGGGGTGTCGGGGGTGTTCATGGTGTCCACGTTCCATTCACCGTCCAGCAGCAGGTCGGTAGACAAGCCCAGGCGTGCCAGCAGGGGTTGCGGTGCCAGCATAGGCGCAGTGGGCGAGGGGGCTGCGCCGGGCAGCGGCGCCGCTGCGGGCGTAGCCACGGGCACGGGTTCGGCCACGGTGCCCAGGGCATCCACCCAGGCGAGGGGCAGGCCTTGCAGCGTGCCCTGCGTTTGCAGGCGCGGCGCGGTGCCGCCACCGGTGGCCAGATGCAGCGGCTGCCAGCGCAGTTGCACCGTGCCGGGTTGCGGGCCGGTCACCTGCGCCTGGCCTGCGGAGGCCTGAATCTCCATGCGGGATGGCTGGGCGGGTGGGTTGGCCGGGTTGTCTCGATGACTGCGGGTGTCACGCTTGCCATTGGTGGCTTGGGCAGGGGGCTGCATGCGCACCGACACTGTGAGGGGCGATGTGAGCTGTGCTGTCCATGCGCCAGGGCGGCGGGTGTCTTGCCACTGGGCGCGCAGGGTTTGCCATTGCGTCTGCCAGTGGCCGGGGCCTGCTGCAGCCCCTGTGCTGCCTGCACCCCCTGCTCCTCCCGTAACGCGGGTCTGCACGCTCAAGCGCTGCGTGCCGCTGCGTGCCTCACCCTCCAGCGTCAGGCTGGCCTGGTTGATCTGGCCTTGCAGTTCGGCCTTGATGCCACGCCACTGAATGTGGGTGGCCGTGTTGCTGCTTTCGCCTGCGGGTAACTGGGTGTCGAGCTGGGGGCTGGTCAGCGTGGCCTGCACAGAAAACGGCCCTGCGTTGCTGCCTGCACCTGTCGGGGTGCCAGGCGCTGCATTTTGGGCGGCGGCCCATTGCTGCTGCAGACTGTGCCAGCCACCCGTCCACTGCGCTTGCAGCTGCGCCTGGCCCTTGGCCGTGATGCCCTGCAGCGCAGGCTGCAGGGCCTTGCCCAGCCAGGGAAGGGCGGCCAGCCAGCGCAGGCTCTGGTCCGCATCGCCCACGCGCACCGCCGCTTCGCCCTTGCCTGTGCGGGGGGCGATATTGCCTTGCAGGCGCAAGTCACTGCCGGGAATGCGCAGGTTCAGCAAACCCTGTGCTGCCACGGCACGCTGGGGTGGGGAAGCCACGTCGGCCTTCGCTTCCCCCAGGCTGATGCGCAGATCCGTCGCCTGTGCGTGGGCCTGCAGTGCGTCCAGCGTCAGGCTGTCAATGTGTGCGGTGCCGCCACTCTCGTGCGGGCTCCATTGGCCCTGGGTGGTGAACGCATCCACGCGCAGTGCCCCAGATTTGGCGGAGGGGGCGGGGCGTGCCGCGCGGATGTCTGCCGTAAAGCGCACGGCCTGAGTGGTGTCGGATACCACCCGCGCCTGCACAGTGCCAGAAAGGGGCGCGGCTGCCAGCGCGGAATGCAGCGCGTCGGGCGACAGGTTGCGCAATGCCGCCTGCCCTTCAAACACCTGGGTTGCCGGGGTGAACTGACCTTGCAGGGTGATGGAGCCCGCTGCAGCCCCGGTGCCCGAATCCTTGCCCACGGTGGCTGTCGCGGATGGCACGGACCAGCGCGCCCCGTCATACGTGGCCTGGGCGCTCAACTGCGACAGGGGCAGACGCTGCACATCCCAGGGGCCGCTTTGCAGATTGGCCACATCCACACCCAGCCGCCAGCGGGTGGGCTGGCCCGCCTCGTCAGGTGCCACGCCCACATTGAGCGTGCCATGCAGCTGTGTGACGGGCGCTTGGGGCCACAGCGCTGCAAGGTTCAGGGCCTGCAGTGTGGCGCTGGCCTGTTGCAGGGGTTGTGGTGCCCAGGGCAACACGGTGGCCTGCACGGTAGCGCGCATCGCAGCTTGCGGATTGGGCGACTTGCCAGGCGCTTTGCCGGTGGAGTTCGCCGGGGCCGTGGCGATACCGTCATCAGGCAGCAAATCCGCCTGCAGTTGCAGGCGTGCTGCGGCGCTGGCCAGCGTGCCCTGTACGCTGGCATGGGCCTGGGCCGTCAAGGCTTCAGTGCGGCCGGGCAAGGCGGTGGTGACGGTGCCATCCACGCGCGCCTGCAGCGCCATGGGTGCTGCACCCTGCAGCGTGGCTTGCGCCGTGTACTGGCCCCGCGCCAGCACCAGTTGCTCTATCTGCAACTGGTGGTTCTGCCCGTCAAACCGGTAATGGCCCGCAAGGCCGTTGATCTGCACGGTGGGGGCCGCAGCATCTGCACCCCATTGCAGCGTGTCCACCCGCAAGGGCAGGTCGATGGCCAGGGGCAGCAGCAACTGCTGCAGGGGCTCGGTAGGTGGTTTGGGCGCGTCTTCCGGCGGTTCTGCGGGAATGATCTGCACGCGGGCGGCACTCACCTCACTCAGCTCCAGCCTGCGTTGCAGCAGGGCGGGCAGTTGCCAGCCCAGGCGGGCGTCGGTCACTTCCACGGTCAGGTTGGGGCTGCTCCAGCGCAGCCAGCCAATCTGTCCGCCGCTGCGCAGCGATCCGCTCACATCGCGGCTTTGCAGGGTCTGCCCTGCGGGCAGCCATTGCGCAGCGCGCTCCAGCGCCGTCGCCAGCGATGTGGACTGGCTCGCCCACCACCACACCAGCCCGGCCACCAGCACCAGCGCAAGCACACAGCCTGCAAGCCATTGCAGCAGCCGTGCGGCGCCACGGCGGCGTGGCTGTGGTGACGGTGGGGGCGGTCGCAGGTCATCGGGCCACGGTGTCTGCGCCGATGCAGCGGCGTGAGGAGCCTTGCGCAGGGGGCCGGGCTCCACACCGGGGGCAACAGGTTCTGGCCCCGTGTGGGGGTCTTGGGGAAGCGACATCAGACGATCAGAAAGTGAACCCCAGCCGCAGGTGCAGCCGCAGTTTTTTGGATTGCACGCCCCAGGCCAGATCGGCCTGCAGGGGCCCCACGGGGCTGCGCCAGCGCACGCCCGTGCCTACGCCCACGCGCGGGTCCAGGTCGCCCACGCGGTCGGCTACGGCACCGGCGTCTACAAACAGGGTGTTTTCCCAGTCGGTCATGTTGCCGCCGTAGACGATGGGGCGTTGCCATTCCACGCTGGCCACGGCCATGTAGCGGCCTCCGTAGAGCTGGTTGTTGCTGGTGCGGGCACCGATGGCGCGGTAGCCATAGCCGCGCACGGTGGTGTCGCCACCGGTCAGGAAGAGCTGGGTGACCGGGATCTCGGCGCTGCTGCGCGCCACCACGGCACCGACTTCGGTGCGCAGTGACAGGCGGGCGTTGCGTGCCACGCCATCGGCGGCTTCCACCCGCCCTGCGGGGAAGAACGACTGCCACCGCACCAGGGTGCGGGTAAAGGGCGTGCGCTCAGGGCGCAGGGTGACGCCTGCTCCCAGTTCCACAGCAATGCCATAGCCGCGTGTGGGCGCAGTGTTGTTGTTGAAGTAGCGGCCTGTCCAGCCGTAGTTAACGCTCAGTGCCGCGCTGTCTGCCGGGGCATTCAGGCCCTGGGCGCGGGTGGTGTCGTAGCGCAGGTAGTACGTGCGGTCGATGCTCTTGGTGCTTTTGGATCGGCCCCCCAGCACTTCCACGCTGTTGACGTCGTAGTCACCCGTCTGCTGGCGCTGTGCCAGGCCTGAGGTGAACCAGCGCCAGCCGTTGTCATCGGGCAGGGCGGTCCAGCCCGTGCCAATCTGCTGCGCGTTCTTGTCCAGCGAGAGCTTGTTGACGGCACGCCATCCATCGGCGGGAAACTGGTTGTGGCTGTGGTCGATGGACAGACGCGGGCCGCTGTCGGTGGAGACACCCACGCCAAACACCAGCTTCTGCAGCTTGGCTTCGCGCACCTGGGCAATCACCGGGGCGGCTTGCGGGTTGGGGCTTTCGGTGTCCAGCGTGAGGAACACCGCGTCGTAATACCCGCTGCTGGCCAGGCGCTGCTGCGCATCCAGCAGTTCGGCCTCATCGTAGACGCTGCCGGTGGGCACGCGGGCCAGGCGGCGGGCGCCTTCGGGGCTGTACCGCTCGTTGCCGCGCACCTGCAGCGTGCCAAAGCGGAAGGCGGGGCCCGGGTCATAGGTCACTGCCAGATTGGCCTCATGGGTGTCAGCGTCCACCTCGGCACGGCTGCTGGCAATGCTTGCGGTGGGGTAGCGGCGCACCTGCAGTTGGCGCAGGCCTGCCTTTTTGGCGTCGTCCCACGCCGATTGGGTGAAGGGGCTGCCTGCGGGCAAGGCCCAGTCGCGCTGCACACGTTCGAGCTGGCGCACGCGTGCGCCGGGCTCGGTCTCCGCCCCTTCGGCAAAGCGGATGTCGGCCTGTGCAATACGCGTCTGCGTGCCAGGCTCCACGGTCATGGTTACCGCATAGCGGGGCGCGGGCGGTGCAACTTCGCGCACCTGGATGGCTATGTCCGGCGCAAAGTAGCCCAGCGTGCCCAGCAGTTCGCGGGCGTTGGCGTCTGCGGCATGCAGCAAACGGCGCAATTCTTCGGCCTGCAGATCGGGCAGTTGCCGAAAGCGCTGCAGCTCCAGATGCCGCTCCAGCATCTCGCGCACGGAAGGCGGTGCGTTCACCTCCAGGGTGAAGGTGGGCTGGGCGTCGTTGGTGGTCACGGCGGCAGCATCGTCCTTGCGCTCGGTCTGCTTGCCGGGCAGCAGGCTGCAGCCAGACAAACCCAGCACGCCACAAAGCAGCAACGCCGACCAAGCGGCCGGCGTTGGATGGGACTGCGCCTGGGCCCTGGCCAGGGCGCGCTCCACGGAAAAAGGAAGAGAAAAATTCATGTCGCTAAAGGCAGGGCAGCAGATAAGTATGGACTGCCGCTGCCCCCGGCACTATGCCTTGAAAAGGCCTCCGTTTCTGTAGGACAGCATCGGCGCGTTGCCGCGCGTGACTTACACCGGCAGAGGCTTTATTTGGACAGCAGTCGCATGGTCTCTTCCAACCCCTTGAGCGAGAGTGGAAACATGCGGTTGCCAATAAGCTGCTGGATGATGCTGATGCTCTGGCGGTATTGCCACACGCCCTGGGGCTCGGGGTTGATCCACGCAAACTTCGGGAAGGCGTGCGTGAGGCGCTGAATCCATTCGGCCCCAGGTTCTTCGTTGTTGTATTCCACACTGCCGCCGGGCTGCAGGATTTCGTAGGGGCTCATGGTGGCATCGCCCACAAAGATCAACTTGTAGTCCTTGTTGTACTTGCGGATGATGTCCCAGGTCGGAAACTTCTCTGCAAAGCGGCGTTTGTTGTTCTTCCACATGAAGTCGTACACGCAGTTGTGGAAGTAGTAGAACTCCAGGTGCTTGAACTCGCTCTTGACGGCGCTGAACAGCTCCTCCACACGCTGGATGTGCTCATCCATCGTGCCGCCCACGTCCATCAGCAGCAGCACTTTCACGTTGTTGTGCCGCTCGGGAATCATCTTGATGTCCAGGTAGCCCGCGTTGGCTGCTGTGCTGCGAATGGTGTCCGGCAGGTCCAGCTCCATCTCGTGCCCGTCGCGCGCAAACTTGCGCAGCCTGCGCAGCGCGACCTTGATGTTGCGGGTGCCCAATTCCTGCTGGTCGTCATAGTCGCGATAGGCGCGCTGCTCCCACACCTTCACCGCACTCTTGTTCTTGCCCGCGCCGCCAATGCGCACGCCCTGCGGGTTGTAGCCGCCGTGGCCAAAGGGGCTGGTGCCGCCGGTGCCGATCCATTTGTTGCCACCTTCGTGGCGTTCTTTCTGCTCTTCCAGGCGCTTCTTCAGCGTCTCCATCAGCTCGTCCCAGCCCATCTTCTCGATGGCGGCCTTTTGCTCAGGCGTCAGCTCCCGCTCCAGCACTTTGCGCAGCCAGTCGGCGGGGATTTCCTTGGTGAAGTCGGCCACCATCTCCACGCCCTTGAAGTAGGCGCCGAAGGCCCGGTCGAACTTGTCGTAGTGCTTCTCGTCCTTGACCAGCGTGAGGCGCGAGAGGTTGTAGAAGTCGTCCAGACTCCACGCGTCGTCAGAGCGCGGCCCCACCACCCCGGCCTGAAGGGCTTCGAGCAGGGTGAGGTATTCCTTCACGGACACGGGCAGCTTGGCCGCGCGCAGGGTGTAGAAAAAATCAATCAGCATAGGGGCCTCTCGCGCTGTGTGGATGTGCGGTGGCTGCTCTTAAATCAATAGCGGTGGCGTTCGGGTGATGCAACCCGTGTCAGCCTTTGTCCTTGGGCGCTGGTGGGGTGGATGTGTCCGAAGGTGGCTGCGCTGCCCGCCAGCGCCGCGCACCGTGCAGCCCCAGGCCGCCGCCCAGGCCCACCAGTGCAATTCCCAGCAGACTCGCCGGGCCATAGCCGGGGGCAAAAATGTCAAACCCCATCAGCCATGCCAGACCATAGCCCGCCAGCGCGCCGCCTACAAAGCCCACCGCGTCCGACAGGCCTTCCACCAGCAGGCGCCGGGTCTCGCTCATGGTGGTCTCAGCGGTTGCGCTGGTTCATGAACACCAGCTTTTCAAACAGGCTCACGTCCTGCTCGTTCTTGAGCAGCGCGCCCACCAGCGGCGGCACCGACACCTTGTTGTCTGCGCTTTGCAGGGCTTCGAGTGGAATGTCTTCGGCCACCAGCAGCTTGAGCCAGTCGATCAGCTCGCTGGTCGATGGCTTCTTCTTCAGACCCGGCAGGTTGCGCACCTCGTAGAACGTCTTCATCGCCACGGTGAGCAGGTCGCTCTTGAGCGTGGGGAAGTGCACGTTCACGATCTGGCGCATCGTGTCGGCATCAGGGAACTTGATGAAGTGGAAGAAGCAACGGCGCAGGAAGGCGTCGGGCAGTTCCTTCTCGTTGTTGGAGGTGATGAACACCAGGGGCCGGTGCTTGGCGCGGATGAGCTCGCGCGTTTCGTAGCAATAGAACTCCATGCGATCCAGCTCGCGCAGCAGGTCGTTGGGGAACTCGATATCGGCCTTGTCGATTTCATCGATCAGCAACGCCACAGGCTGATCGGCCGTGAAGGCCTGCCACAGCACGCCCTGCACGATGTAGTTGCGGATGTCCTTCACACGTTCGGCGCTGTCTCCATCATTGAGCTGGCTGTCGCGCAGGCGGCTCACGGCGTCGTATTCATACAACCCTTGCTGCGCCTTGGTGGTCGATTTGATGTGCCATTGCAGCAGCGGCATGCCCAGGGCCTGGGCCACTTCTTCGGCCAGCATGGTCTTGCCGGTGCCGGGCTCGCCCTTGATGAGCAAAGGGCGTTGCAAGGTGATGGCGGCATTCACTGCCAACATCAAATCCTGGGTGGCTACGTAATTCTGGGAACCGTGAAATTTCATAAGGGAAATCACCGAATCGTTGATGAATGGGCTTGACAGGTGCTCGGTATAATCAAACGCCGAGCGGGGCCCAGAACCGAACTTCCACGAGATTGTGCGCGCAAAATGAACAAAACGCTGACCACGATATTTGCCTTGGCTGTCGCTTCTGTGACCGCTGTTTCTCAAGCTCAGGAAGTCAAGGGTGACATCAACGCGGGCGAAAAGAAGATTGCCATGTGCATCGGTTGCCACGGCATTCCCGGCTATCAGGCCAGCTTTCCTGAAGTGCACAAGGTGCCCATGATTTCGGGCCAGAGCGGCAAGTACATTGCCTCTGCGCTGGAAGCCTACAAGAAGGGCGACCGCAAGCACCCCACCATGCGTGGCATTGCCGATTCGCTGTCCGACCAGGACATCGCCGATGTGGCTGCCTACTACGAACAGCACGGCAAGAAGGCCACTGAGCTGCCTGCCAAGCCCACACGCGAACCCAGCGCCCAAGTGGCTGAGTTGCTGAAGAAGGGCGCATGCGTGTCCTGCCACGGCGACAACTTCGCTAAGCCCATCGATCCCTCTTACCCCAAGATTGCGGGCCAGCATTCCGACTATCTGTTCGTAGCGCTCAAGTCGTACAAGGCTGATGCGGGCAACGCCAATGTGGGCCGCAACAACGCCATCATGGGCGGTGTCGCCAAGCAGTTCACCAACGCGGAACTCAAGGCACTTGCAAACTACCTGGGCACCGTGGAGGGCGACCTGCAGGTGGTGCCCCAGTCGCGCTTCCGCCGATGACTTTCAGCGGTCAGGTATCGCAGGTCTGACACCGCGACCATTACTTACCCCCCAACAAAAAGGCCCGCATCTGCGGGCCTTTTTGTTGGGGTCTTGCGTGGTGCCTCGCGGTCAGGAGGTCTGCTTGCAGACGGAACGCACGCTGTTGTAGAGGATCTTGCCGTCGTAGATGCCAAACGCATCATCTTGCTGGCAGGTCTGCACCATCACCACGTCGCCATCCTCCTTCACGGTTGTCGTATGCGTGTGCTTGGCCGTGGCCTGTGTGCCGTCAGCGCTGATCTTGATCTGTACGCCAGATTGCTGCACGCTGGCCCGCAGACCATTGGATGCCAGGGTCTGGGCAGAGGTGCGCTGCAGCTCGCACAGTTCCTTGCGTTTGCCCGACATGGTGCTGGGGGGCTTGGTTGAGGTGTCGGTGATGGAGAAGGCTATGTCTGGCGCAGCCAGGGCGCACTGGCCTTTGTAGTCGCCGCGTGTGCCCAGATCGATGGCCTGCCGCAGGATAGCGGCGATGGCGGCCTCGGTGATCTTGCCCTTGACGGCGGCGTTGCTGAAACTGGCCGCATTTTTGCCAGCAGCGGTGGCAGCGGCTGAAGGCTTGGGAGCCTCGCTGGCGCAGGCGCGGTCAGAGTAGACCACCTGGCCGCTGCCGTCTGTGCACTTGAAAAGATTGCCCGCCTGGGCAGACGACAGGCCGGTGCCGACCAGCATGGCAGCCGCCAGCAGACTGCGTGTAGAGAGGAAAGACATGGTGTACGGCCCTTGGTTGATGGCTGCCAAAAAAGTCAACGGAGTGTAGCCAGTTGCCTGCATGGGGCGTATGTCACACAGCGGTCTTGTCGTATTTCTGCATCTAGGCAGAAATCGCCCGTTGCGCTTATCAATCAAGCGCAGGCAGCTATCAAATAGATAGCTGAAGCGGCTTGGTGAACGAGCTGTGTGCAAGGGTCATCAGGCCGCTGCCGCACCCAGTGCCAAGCACACGCAGGCAGCCACCGTGAGGCGCCAGCGCAGTGGCAGGTACCAGGTGGGCAGGGTGGCTTGGCGTGCAAGCCGGTGGTCTTGCCACAGGTGTGCGGCAAAGCCTGCCATCAGCAAGGGGGCGCCCATCTGCGGGGGCAGCAACAGTGCGGGCCATGCCAGCAGACAGGGCACCACGCTCCAGACAAAGCGGCGTGTGCGCTCTGCCTCATCCAGGTCCGGCAGTGCCATGGCTAGGCCCCAGTGCAGCGCGCCCACAAAGCTCAGGATGACTGCGCCGTAGCCCATCAGGGCCGTGGCCCACAACGGGGTGCCGGGTGCCCACCAACCCACCAGGGCAAGCGCCACGAAGGGCAGCAGCCCGCCATAACCCAGGTATGCGACGGGCGTGGGCAGTTGTGGCGGCAGCGATGGGGTTGCTGATGGTGGGGTTGCAGGTGTGGTTTGCATCGTGCCTCCGGTGGGTAAGGCGGAATTGTCTGCAAACCGGGACTCTTGAGTGGACCGTGTGGTCAGAGTCTCCGTTGCGGGCAGGTGTGCTGTAGGGCGGACGGCAGATCGTCAACAGGCTCTCATACCGTCAAGCGCGCTCGTGCCCCTCGCGTGTGAAGGCCGTTATGTGCGCCCGCGAAAGTCACGCCATTGCACGCGGGTGAACCAGGCAGACACAACACCGAGCACGGCGTAGAAGGCAAACAGGCGCCAGTCCACGGCCGGGAATTTCCAGAGGTCGCTGATCACGGCAGACACGCTGATGGCACACAGCAGGCCACTGAGCAGGGCCCAGATCAAGGCCAGAAACCGTTCCACCCCGGTCTTGACGTTCGCCATGGTGTGCCTTGTCTGCTGCCAGGCATGCGCTGCATCGCTCAGTGGGCTCTCTTCCTGCGCAGCCAGGGCCTGAGCCACGTCGGGTTGCTCCACCAAAGCAGCGAAATCACCCCGCCGAGGGTGCGCCGCACGTCTGCGCCACCACAGGACCAGAAAAACAAGGGCAATGGCTGCGACGAAGATGCCAGCGTAGAGCAACTGGTCTTGCCACGGCACCTCAGACGCGTGGAGCAGGTAGTGAAGCATCGGTTCAAGCCCAGCAGGGGGATGCCGTTCGTGGTCTGGTCAGCAATGGCGGCGAGGCTTCAGTCGCGGGTGGCGCGGCGTTGCACGGCTGCGATGTAGGCATTGCCATCGGGTGGGCGGCCCGAGCGCTGGCTTTCCCACAGCATCTCGCCCAGGCACTCCATGGCAGCGTGGTGCGCGTCGTGCAGCGAGTCGAGCCGCTTGGCCAGCAGTTCCACCGCCTGGCGAATGCCGCGTGGCTGGTCAATGCTGCACTGCTCGCTGATCGACAGATGCATGGACAGGTGCAGAAACGGGTTGGTCTGCTGTGGCGTCTCGTCGTAGTTGCGGGCAATGGCTGCGTCCACGTCCGACAGGTCGGCGTGGTACTCGGGGTGCTCGGCAATCCACAGGCTGGCCAGCGTTTCGATGGCTTCCATGGGCGCGCCGCTTTGGGCTTTGGCGTGCACACCGCACAGAAAGCGGCGCACATCGGCTTGAGAGGGGTTGAACATGGGCTGGGAGGGTAGCACGCACACCCAGCCCTGGCAGGGCCGGGGGGCATGTGGATGGGGATGGGGGGCGGGTCAGCGCCGTGCCGCACCCATCATGCGCGAGATGGTCTGCGCGGCGCGCAGCAGCGGGGGTAGCAGGGTTTGCTGCATCAGCTCGGCGCTGGTGCGGTTGGCCTGGCCGCTGATGTTGAGGGCCGCCACGGTTTGCCCGGCGCGGTTGGTGAGCGGCGCGGCAATCGAGATCAGGCCTTCTTCCAGCTCCTGGTTCACCAGGCACCAGCCTTGGGTGCGGGCCTGGCGGATGCGTTCGAGCAGCGTGGGCAGGTCAGCGGCGGTGTGGGCGGTGAAGGGGTGCAGCTCCAGTGTGGACAGGCGGGCTTGCAGTTCATCGTCGCTCAGCCCCGCCAGCAGCACGCGGCCCATGGATGTCCACGGCGCGGGCAGGCGTGAGCCCACGCCCAGGTTGGTGCGCATGATTTTGTGGGTGGGCACGCGAAGCACGTAGACGATGTCCAGCCCATCGAGCACGGCGGCCGATGACGACTCGCGCACCTGCTCGACCAGGTCTTCCATCACCGGCTCGGCCAGGTTCCACATGGGCAGGGACGACAGGTAGGCAAAGCCCAGGTCCAGGATGCGCGGCGAGAGGCGGAACAGCTTGCCGTCGGTCTCTACATAGCCCAGCGTTTGCAGCGTGAGCAGGATGCGCCGCGCCCCGGCGCGGGTCAGGCCCGTCTGGGCGGCGACCTCGCTCAGGGTTTGCTGGGGTGCGCTGGCGCTGAACGAGCAGATGACCTCCAGCCCCCGTGCGAACGATTGCACATAGCTGTCGCCCGGCTTGGGCGCGCTGGGTGGCTCGGCCGCCGCAGGGGCTGAGGAAGCGTCTGCGGAAGCGGCCGATGAAGAGGCGGACGCAGGCAAGCCCGAGGTGGCCTCGGGGTTTTCAGGGGTGGGCATGGTGGATTCAGTCTCTATAATTCATTATACGAACAAATGTTCTATATGCGAACATTTGATGCAGGTGCTTTGAATCGATGTGCCGATGGGGCTTTCGGTTCGTGCCCAAGTTTTGGTGCCGGGGTGCTCGCCCCATCCATCCGTTTTGCAGGAGACAAGGATTCATGATCAACAAGATAGCCGACTCGGCCGCACAAGCGCTGGCCGGGGTGCGCGATGGTGCCACGGTGCTGATTGGCGGTTTTGGCACGGCGGGGATTCCCGGCGAGCTGATTGACGCCCTGATCGAACACGGCGCGCGCGACCTGACGGTGGTGAACAACAACGCAGGCAATGCCGACCAAGGGCTGGCTGCGCTGCTCAAGGCCGGGCAGGTGCGCAAGATCATCTGCAGCTTTCCGCGCCAGGTGGACAGCTACGTGTTCGACGAGCTGTACCGCAGCGGCAAGCTGGAGCTGGAGCTGGTGCCCCAGGGCAATCTGGCCGAGCGGCTGCGCGCTGCGGGCGCGGGCATCGGCGCTTTCTTCTGCCCCACGGCCTATGGCACGGAATTGGCGGCTGGCAAGGAAACGCGCGAGATCAATGGCAAGCACTACGTGCTGGAGTACCCCATCCACGGCGATGTGGCTCTGATCAAGGCCGAGAAGGGTGACCGCTGGGGCAACCTGACCTATCGCATGTCGGCCCGCAACTTTGGGCCGGTGATGGCCACCGCCGCCAAGACCACCATCGCCACCGTGCACGAAGTGGTGGAGCTGGGGGCGCTGGACCCCGAAGCCATCGTCACGCCGGGTATCTACGTGAGCCATGTGTTGAAGATTGAGCGCACTGCCACGCAGGCAGGCGGCTTCAAGAAGACCGCCTGATTACATAAAAAATGCCTCTGGCGCACAAGGAGAAAGCGTGAGTAGCTATCAAAAACGGAGCAAAGACGAACTCGCCCGCCGCGTGGCGCAGGACATCCACGACGGTGCCTATGTCAACCTGGGCATCGGCCAGCCCACCCTGGTGGCCAACCATATCCCTGAGGGGCGCGAAGTCATCCTGCAAAGCGAGAACGGCATCCTGGGCATGGGCCCGGCACCCGCTGCGGGGCAGGAGGATTACGACCTCATCAACGCGGGCAAGCAGCCGGTGACGCTGCTGCCCGGCGGCGCGTACTTTCACCACGCCGACAGCTTCGGGATGATGCGCGGCGGCCACCTCGACATCTGCGTGCTGGGCGCCTTTCAGGTCAGCGCCACGGGTGACCTGGCCAACTGGAGCACGGGCGAGCCCGGGGCCATTCCCGCAGTGGGCGGGGCGATGGACCTGGCCATTGGTGCCAAGCAGACCTGGGTGATGATGGATTTGCTCACCAAGCAGGGCGCGAGCAAGGTGGTCACGCAGTGCACCTACCCCCTCACCGGTGTCGCCTGCGTGAAGTGCATCTACACCGATCTGTGCACACTGGCCTGCACCCCCACAGGCCTGCAACTCATCGACACCGTGCCCGGCCTGTCGCTGGCCGAGCTGGAGCAGTTGGTGGGCCTGCCCATCCGCCCCGCGGCCTGATTCCGTATTCAGATTCCAGGAGACAAACCCATGAGCCAACCCCAAGCCTTTATCTGCGACGCCATCCGTACGCCCTTTGGTCGCTACGGCGGTGCATTGAGCAGCGTGCGCACCGACGACCTGGGCGCTATCCCCATCAAGGCGCTGATGGACCGCAACCCCGGCGTGGACTGGGCGGCGGTGACCGACGTGCTCTACGGTTGCGCCAACCAGGCGGGTGAAGACAACCGCAACGTGGCCCACATGAGCAGCTTGCTCGCGGGCCTGCCCATCGACGTGCCCGGCGCCACCATCAACCGCCTGTGCGGCTCGGGGCTCGACGCTGTCGGCACCGCAGCGCGCGCCATCAAGGCGGGCGAGGCGGGCCTGATGATCGCGGGCGGCGTGGAGAGCATGAGCCGCGCGCCCTTCGTCATGCCCAAGGCCGAGAGCGCCTTCAGCCGCAACAACGCGGTGTATGACACGACGATTGGCTGGCGCTTCATCAACAAGCTGATGAAGGAAAAGTACGGCGTGGACTCCATGCCCGAAACCGCCGAGAACGTGGCGACGGACTTTGGCATTGAGCGCGAAGCCCAGGACCAGATGGCCCTGCGCAGCCAGCTCAACGCCGTGGCCGCCATCAAGGCCGGTCACCTGGCGCGCGAGATCGTGCCCGTGCACATTCCGCAAAAGAAGGGCGACGCCATCATCGTCAGCCAGGACGAACACCCGCGCGAGACCAGCCTGGAAGCGCTGGCCAAGCTCAAGGGCGTGGTGCGGCCTGACGGCACGGTGACGGCGGGCAACGCATCGGGCGTGAACGACGGCGCCTGCGCGCTGCTGCTGGCCGATGAGGCCAACGCTGCCAAATACGGCCTCAAGCCCCGCGCCCGCGTGGTGGGCATGGCCGTGGCCGGTGTGGCGCCGCGCATCATGGGCTTTGGCCCCACACCGGCGACGCTGAAAGTGCTGGCGCAGACGGGCCTGACCATCGACCACCTGGATGTGATCGAGCTGAACGAAGCCTTTGCTGCCCAAGGCCTGGCCGTGCTGCGCGCCCTGGGCATCAAGGACGATGACGCGCGTGTGAATGCATGGGGCGGCGCCATTGCGCTGGGCCACCCGCTGGGGGCCAGCGGCGCGCGCCTGGTCACCACCGCCGTCAACCGCCTGCACGAACACGCGGGCCAGTACGCGCTGTGCACCATGTGCATCGGCGTGGGCCAGGGCATTGCCGTGATTTTGGAGCGCGTGTGAGCATGACAGAACACAACAGCACCTCCGTCACCCCGGTCACCGTCGTCACCGGTGCCAGCAACGGCATTGGCAAGGCCATTGCCGAAGCCCTGCTGGCCCAGGGACGCGCCGTGGTCAACCTGGACTACGTGCTGCCCACCTGGAGCCACCCGCTGCTCACGTCCTACCAGGGCGACCTGACCGATGAAGCATCAACCCGCGAACGCGCAGCCGAGATTGCGGCCAAGCACAACGTGACGGCGCTGGTGAACAACGCGGGCGCCACACGCCCCGGCACCATCGACACCGCCACCACCGCGCAGCTGGATGACGTGGTGGGGCTGCACCTGCGTGCGCCCATGCTGCTGGTGCAGGCCTTTTTGCCCACGCTGCGTGCTAGCGGGCAGGGCCGCATCGTCAACATGTCGTCCCGCGCTGCTTTGGGCAAGGGCGACCGCATCGTCTACTCCGCCACCAAGGCGGGCCTGATTGGCATGACCCGCACACTGGCCATGGAGTTGGGGGGAGATGGCATCACCGTCAACGCGATTGGCCCTGGGCCGATTGCCACGGAGCTGTTCCGCCAGAGCAACCCCGAGGGCGCGCCGCAAACCGAGCGCATCCTCAATAGCATTGCTGTGGGCCGCATGGGCACGCCCGACGACGTGGCGCGCGCGGCGCTGTTCTTCCTGTCGCCCGACAACGGTTTTGTGACGGGTCAGGTTTTGTACGTGTGCGGCGGCACCACGCTGGGGGTGGCACCGGTTTAAAGCAGCTCACGTCCAGTACGGATTTCCCAACCCCTGAGCAAGGGGCGCAACACTTTTCTCGCCCGGGGCCGCAGAGCCCTGGTTGAGGCCATGGCGCGGCCCGCTGCTGCCGCCATGCACCGATTCCATCCACCTTTTGAAGGAGACAACACCATGAACCGCATTTCAACGACACGCCGACAGGCCTTCTCTGCCCTGGCCGCCGCGGCTCTGGCTGGTGCAGGCTTGCTGGGCAGCGCAGGCGCGCTGGCCCAAAGCTACCCCACCAAGCCCGTCACCATCATCGTGCCGTTCGCTGCGGGCGGCACTACCGACATCCTGGCGCGCATCATCGGGCAGGCGCTGACCACCGAGCTGGGCCAGTCCGTCATCGTGGACAACCGCGCGGGTGCGGGCGGCAACATCGGTGGGCAGGCGGCAGCCAAGGCAATGCCCGATGGCTACACCTTGTTCATGGGTACCGTGGGCACCCACGCCATCAATGCCAGCCTGTACAAGAAGATGCCTTTCGATCCGATCAAGGACTTTGCACCGCTGACCCGCGTGGCCAACGTGCCCAACCTGCTGGTGGCCAACCCCAACCAGCCGTTCAAGTCGGTGAAGGACCTGATCGCCTACGCCAAGGCCAACCCCGGCAAGGTGAACTTCGGCTCGTCGGGCAACGGCAGCTCCATCCACCTGTCGGGCGAGCTGTTCAAGAGCCTCGCCAAGGTGGACATGCAGCATGTGCCCTACAAGGGCAGCGCCCCGGCGGTGACGGATCTGCTGGGCAACCAGATTGCTGTCATGTTCGACAACATGCCCTCGGCCATTCAGCATGTGCGCAGCGGCAAGCTGGTGCCGCTGGCCGTGACCACCGCCAAGCGCTCGCCCGAGCTGCCCAACGTGCCCACCATTGCCGAGGCAGGCGTGCCCGGCTATGAAGCGACATCATGGTTTGGCATGTTTGCGCCAGCAGGCACGCCCGCCCCGGTGGTGGCCCAGCTCAACAAGGCTCTGGTCAAAGTGCTGAACCAGGCCGATGTGAAGAAGAAGATCAACGAGCAGGGCGCGGAAACCGTCAGCGAAACGCCAGAGCAGTTTGCTGCCTTCATCCAGGCCGAGAGCGTGAAGTGGGGCAAGGTGGTGAAGGAGTCCGGGGCCAGTCTGGATTGAGATTGACGCTTTGTTTGCTTCAAAAAACATAGCTGCCTGCGCCTATGGAGTGGGCGCTGGCAGTGTTTTTTATACCAAACCGGTAGTCGGTGCGACCAGCTGGCGCGGCTTCCATCGAGGCAGCGGCTGGTCTGCCGTTGCATGGGCGATGCAGTTTGCAGCTGAATGTCGCTCAGGAGCTTGCTGATATTGCGCAGGCTGCTTTCTTTTTGATAGCGTCTGCGTCGTTCTACTAGTGCCTTGCCGCTGCGCTGGGCCTCCAAAGACCCTCAGCCGTACACGGGCGTGCGGCCCCTGTGCTGGCGGTGTTCGGGCCACAATGGCGGCTGCCGATCTCCTCAGGGTTTTCCCATGACTACCTCTACCCCCCTCAGCGCCGAAATTGCAGCTACCACGGCCCGCATCGTGGTGGAGGAGGGCCTGGAATGGGGCCCGGCCAAGCGCCGCGCCGTGCGGCAGATGGGCCTGCCCGCCCGTACCCCGCTGCCCGACAACGACGAGGTGGAGGCCGCGGTGCGTGAATACATCGACCTGTTCTGTGCCGACACCCAGCCGCGCGAGCTGCGCGCCCTGCGCCAGTTGGCGCTGGTGTGGATGGGGCGCATGGCCGAGTTTCGCCCCCACCTTGCGGGGGCCGTGTGGCACGGCACGGCCACGCGGCTGTCTGATATCTATATCCAGCTGTTCTGTGATGACCCCAAGTCGGCCGAGATTGCGCTGATCGATCACCATGTGGACTATGAACCGCGCACGGTGACCGGGTTTCATGGCGAATCGGTGGAGGCGCTGAGTCTGGGCAGCAAATGCCCCGAACTCAACGAGATGATTGGCGTGCACCTGATGATCTATGACCTGGACGACCTGCGCGGAGCCCTGCGCCCCGACTCCAAGGGCCGCGTTCCCCGCGGCGATGTGACCGCCGTGCGCCGTCTGCTGGAAGAAACTGCACCATGACCGAACTCCGATCAGAACCCCACCCCGAAATGCAGGCAAACCAGAATGTCCCGCCGCTGCAAGGGGCTTCTGCGTCGCAACCCTCTTCTGCGCCCAGCAGTGTCTCCCGCAGGCGCTGGCTGTATGGCGCTGTGGCTGGTGTGGCCGCTGCGGGCGGGGCGGGCATTGCATGGTGGCGGCTGCAACCCCACGCCATGGCAGATGGGGCCGAAGCGGCGCTGTGGGGGTTGGAGTTTGAAACCCCCGCCGGTGGCGCACCGCTGGCCATGAAGGCGCTGGCGGGCAAGCCCGTGCTGCTGAATTTTTGGGCCACCTGGTGCCCGCCCTGTGTGGAAGAGCTGCCCATGCTCAACACCTTTTATCGCGAGCAGGCCGCCAAAGGCTGGCAGGTGGTGGGGTTGGCAATTGACCAGCCTTCGTCCGTGCGCAAGTTTTTGCAGCGCCTACCGCTGGACTTCCCGGTAGGGCTTGCGGGGCTGGGCGGAACGGATCTGGCCCGCTCTCTGGGCAACCTGACGGGGGGGCTTCCGTTCACGGTCGTGCTCGGGCAGGAGGGGCGGGTGCTGCATCGTAAAATGGGGCAAGTGACCGTCCAGGACCTGCAGCAGTGGTCCTCTTTGCGCTGATCTTCAGCGCTTTCGAACCGGCTCAAACCCTCTTTTTTGCTTTGGTTTGACCTCGACGTTATTGAAAATTACCTCCGGAAGGCTGGGGTAGTGCGAAATTAGAGTAAATTCGCGCCCTATTTAGTTTTATAGCCGTTGGAGCTTCCATGGATCTGCGAAAACTCAAAACCCTGATCGACCTCGTGTCCGAGTCAAACGTTTCCGAACTCGAAATCACCGAGGCCGAAGGCAAAGTCCGTATCGTCAAGAGCGGTGGTGCCGTGGTTCAGCAATATGTGGCAGCGCCTGTACAGGCCCCCGTGGCACCTGCAGCCCCTGTCGCGGCAC
This sequence comes from Acidovorax sp. DW039, assembly GCF_037101375.1. Lineage (NCBI taxonomy): Bacteria > Pseudomonadati > Pseudomonadota > Betaproteobacteria > Burkholderiales > Comamonadaceae > Acidovorax > Acidovorax sp. DW039. Next base: position 1,260,748 of record NZ_AP029019.1, read on the forward strand.
CCGTGGCCGAGTTGCCCAGCCCCGCAGCGGCAGCCCCGACAGGTCATGTGGTCAAGTCGCCCATGGTCGGTACGTTCTACCGCTCGTCCAGCCCCGGCGCCAAGGCCTTTGTGGAAGTGGGCAGTCAGGTCAAAGAGGGCGAGACCCTCTGCATCATCGAAGCCATGAAGATCCTCAACGAGATCGAGGCCGACAAGTCGGGCACCGTGACCCGCATCCTGGGCGAAAACGGCCAAGCCGTGGAATACGGACAACCGCTGTTCGTCATCGAATAAGGCGCCCATGTTCAAGAAAATTCTGGTTGCGAACCGCGGAGAGATTGCTCTGCGTATCCAACGCGCATGCCGCGAGCTGGGAATCAAGGCCGTCATGGTCTATTCCGAAGCGGACCGCGATGCGAAATACGTCAAGCTGGCCGAAGAGGCCGTGTGCATCGGCCCCGCGCCTTCGCCCCTGAGCTACCTCAACATGCCCGCCATCATCTCGGCGGCTGAGGTGACTGATGCTGAGGCCATTCACCCCGGCTACGGCTTCCTGTCCGAGAATGCCGACTTTGCCGAGCGCGTGGAAAAGAGTGGCTTCCAGTTCATCGGCCCCACACCCGAGTCCATCCGCATCATGGGTGACAAGGTATCGGCCAAGCAAGCCATGATCAAGGCAGGCGTGCCCTGCGTGCCCGGCTCTGACGGCGAGCTGCCCGATGATCCGGTGCAGATCCGCCGCATTGCCAAGGCGGTGGGCTACCCGGTCATCATCAAGGCTGCAGGCGGCGGCGGCGGCCGCGGCATGCGCGTGGTGCACACCGAAGCAGCGCTGGTCAACGCCGTGCAGATGACCAAGGCTGAGGCAGGTGCGGCCTTCGGCAATCCTGCGGTGTACATGGAGAAGTTCCTCCAGAACCCTCGCCACATCGAAATCCAGGTGCTGGCCGACAAGCACCGCAACGCCGTGTACCTGGGCGAGCGTGACTGCTCCATGCAGCGCCGCCACCAGAAGGTGATTGAAGAGGCGCCAGCCCCGGGCATTCCCCGCAAGCTGATCGAGAAGATCGGCGAGCGCTGCGTGGCTGCCTGCAAGAAGATCGGCTACCGCGGTGCGGGCACGTTCGAGTTCCTGTACGAAAACGGCGAGTTCTACTTCATCGAGATGAACACCCGCGTGCAGGTGGAGCACCCCGTGACCGAATGGATCACTGGTGTGGACATCGTGAAGACGCAGATCATGGTGGCAGCGGGCGAGAAGCTGCCTTTCACGCAGCGCCAGATCGAGATCCGTGGCCATGCCATCGAGTGCCGGGTGAACGCGGAAGACCCCTACAAGTTCATTCCATCCCCTGGTCGCATCACCACCTGGCACCCACCGGGCGGTCCAGGCGTGCGTGTGGATTCGCATGCGTACACCAACTACTTCGTGCCGCCCAACTACGACTCGATGATCGGCAAGATCATTGTTCATGGCGACACGCGTGAGCAGGCCTTGGCCCGCATGCGCACGGCACTGTCTGAAACCGTGATCGAAGGTATCAACACCAACGTGCCCCTGCACCGGGAGCTGATGGTGGATGCCAAGTTCATGGCTGGCGGCACCAACATCCACTACCTGGAAGAGTGGCTGGCGCAACACAAACGCTAAAGCGTTGAAGAAAGGCGCTGTGAGGCGCTGAGTTACCCTGCATGCTGGCACTTGGAAACAGGTGCCAGCATTTCATTTTTGCAAAGAGGCGTTTTCCATGTTTGAGCTGAGCCTGATGTGCCCTGAAGACCGCATTGAAGCGGTGAGCGATGCGCTGGATGCGCTGGACGCGCTGAGCGTTTCTGTGGAGGACGCTGACGCGCAGACCGACGCAGAGCAGGCGCTGTTTGGTGAGCCAGGCATGCCTCCGCCCAAGGATGGCTGGCAGCGCAGCCGTGTGGTGGCGCTGTTCCCGTCCGCAGATGCAGCAGAAGAAGCGCGCCAGCTGCTGGCGGTGCAGGATTTCTTTGAAGGTTGCCAGGTGCTCGGCGTGGCAGAAGTGCCTGAGCAAGACTGGGTGCGCCTGACCCAATCGCAGTTTGCCCCGGTCGATATCACGCCCGACTTCTGGATTGTGCCGACCTGGCATGAGCTGCCTGCGCAAGCGGTGCGCAGCATTCGCCTGGACCCTGGTTTGGCGTTTGGCACGGGCACCCATCCCACCACCCGCATGTGCCTGCGCTGGATTGCGCGCAACGGTACGGTGGGCGCAGACGGCGTCAGCTCCCTTGGGCGCGTGCTGGACTACGGCTGCGGCTCGGGCATTCTGGCCATTGGTGCGGCCAAGTTTGGTGCAGTGGATATTGACGCTGTGGACATTGATCCTGCAGCTGTGGAGTCCACACTGCAGAATGCGCAGGCCAATGGCGTGCAGCTCAAGGCCGGATTACCAGACAAGGCTCAAGGCGAATACAAGACGGTGCTGGCCAATATTCTGGCAACACCCTTGCGTGTTTTGGCGCCACTGTTGTGTGGCCATGTGGCTGCGGGCGGCCATCTGGTGCTGGCAGGCATTCTGGAGCGCCAGGCTGACGAGTTGAAGGAGGCCTACGGCCCTTGGCTGCAGTTGCAGGTGGCCGATTCTGAAGATGGCTGGATTTTGATGACGGCCAGCCGTTGACCCTCGCCAGGCCCCGCGGGCTGTGGGGCGCGCGCTCTACAATCCATTGCAGATGAGCCAGATCACACGCTGCCCCGCTTGCTCGACCCAGTTCAAGGTGGTCGCGGACCAGTTGCGCATATCTGAAGGATGGGTGCGCTGCGGCAACTGTGCAGAGGTGTTTGATGCCTCGCAGTCCCTCATGCCTGCGCTGCCGCCAGCACTGCTGCCGGATGTCTCCTTGACGGATGTGCGACCACCGCCGATGCCTGTGGCGCGACCGGATGAATCGACCCGTGCCTGGGGCGCGGCACCCACCGGAAGGGTTGCAACTCCTGCTGCCCCATCGGTCTTGGCTCCAATCAAGGAGGGTGGGCTACCTCCCTCGCCGGCATCACACCCCGTCGGGACGGTGCGTGATCCAGTCTCGCCTTTGTTGCAAACCCCTCAGGGCCAAGCCCCGGTACTGGATGTTCCTCCCCCGGTTCCCCCGGCCTTTTTGACCTCCGCAAGCTCTGCACCAAGCAAAGCGGAGCAGGAGTTGGGGCTTGAGCCTCTGTCCCCGTTTGCCTGGTCGGCTGATCGCAGCCGTCTTAGCGACGCCCCTGCGCCCCAGGTTTCTGTTTCTGAGCCTGTCGTGCCACAGCGTGAGGAAAGCCGGGTTCTCACGGCAGACATGTTGGAGCTGGTTCTGCAAGAACCGCCGCGTGTGAATGTGGCGGCTTCTCCGGTGATTCCTCCCCAAGAATTACAGGTTCCGGTGTCGTCATTGCCGGTGCCGCAGCCGGGCGGTTACGAGCTGCCCTACGCAGAGGACTTTGCTGATACCGCATTGCTGCCTGAAGACGCGAAGGACCTTGAGGTCGCGGTGGATCTGGAGGCACCAAGTCATTCTGGAACCGGGACCGATGCACCATCCCAGAAGGTAGTCGAGTCTGGGTACCCTCCGCTGGAGCTGCCCGCGAAGCGCTTGTCAGCAGCCCCGGACGAGCCCAGCTCGGAGGGCGGAGTGCTGGCCGGATCGGAGCCGGTAGTGCTTGCCAGCGAAGCCTTGGTGGATATGCCCACGGATCCATTGGGGGAGCCACCTTTACCCTCTGTGGAGTTTCCCACCGCTGTGCCAGACCCGGTCGCGAAGAAGGCTGATGAGTCGCGTGCAGCCGACGCCGTGGATACCTCCGTATTTCCTGATGAGGAAGAGATTTCCTCTCAAGAGGCGACGGAGGATGTGAGTTTCGTCAAGGCGGCCCGGCGTCGGGCTTTCTGGCGGCGTCCGATGGTTCGTGTGGCGCTCAGTCTTGTCGGCCTGAGTCTGCTCTTGCTTTTGGTGGCTCAAGTGGCGGTCTACGAGCGTAACCGTCTTGCCGCTATGGAGCCGCGCCTGCGACCTCTGTTGCACGCCTTGTGTCAACCCTTGGAGTGCGTCTTGGCACCGCAGCGTCAGATCAGCGATGTCGTGATCGACAGCTCGGCTTTCAACAAGGCCCGGGGCGATAGCTATGTACTCGCTCTGACTATGAAAAGCCGCGCTTCCATTCCGCTGGAGATGCCGGCTGTGGAGTTGACACTGACAGATGCGCAGGATCAACCAGTACTCAGGCGCGTGCTGATGCCGACTGAGTTGGGTGCTCCTCAGGAGCTTGCCGCAAGCGGTGAGTGGACTGCGTCCGTGTCAGTGCTGGTGACTACCGGTGGTTCCAAGGTCGCCGGGTATCGCCTGCTGGCGTTTTATCCCTGAGCAATTTCTTTTTCTCTTTTCTCTGTCCTCCTATGGCTGCTCTTATTTGTGGTTCCCTGGCTTTCGACACCATCATGACTTTCGAGGGGCGCTTTGCGGAGCAGATACTCCCCGATCAGTTGCACATTCTCAATGTGTCTTTCCTGGTGCCCTCGTTGCGCAGAGATTTTGGAGGCTGTGCAGGCAACATCGCGTACAGCCTCAAGCTGCTGGGTGGTGATCCTTGGCCCATGGCGACTTTGGGAACCGACGGAGCCGACTACCTGCAGCGTTTGAAGTCTCTGGGCATTGATGATCGTTACGTGCGGCAGGTGGACGGCACTTACACTGCGCAGGCCATGATCATGACGGACCGTGACAACAACCAGATCACGGCTTTCCATCCGGGTGCCATGTCTCAGGCGCACATCTCCAAGATTGATGCCCACCCACAGGTGCGCGTGGGCATCATTTCACCCGATGGGCGGGATGCCATGCTGGAGCATGCGGCGCAGTTTGCTGCGGCGGGAATCCCGTTCGTGTTCGACCCGGGGCAGGGCTTGCCCATGTTCAACGGCGATGAATTGCGGCGATTCATCGAGCAGGCCACCTGGGTGACCGTGAACGACTACGAAGGCAAGATGCTCTGCGACCGGACGGGCCTCTCGCTGGAAGATATTTCCCGCAAGGTGCAGGGGCTTGTGGTGACTCTGGGGGCTGAGGGCTGTGATGTCTGGGTGGATGGACAGTCCACTCGTATTGCGCCAGTCAAGCCCGCCGCTGTGGTCGATCCCACGGGGTGTGGTGACGCTTGGCGCGGAGCCCTGCTGTTCGGCCTGGAGCAGGGCTGGCCTTTGACCCGTTGCGCTGCCCTGGGTAATCGGGTCGGTGCATTGAAGATTGCTCAGCGTGGGCCCCAAAACTACGTGCTGGATTTTTCACCTGCCGATTTCGCTTGAGATGCCCATTCAGCCTCTGATGGATCAGAGGCTTGAACCATGCCATTCGCTGACTGACTCGCGTTTGGAGTTTCAGTGGGTGCGCATGATTGGCTGCGTCACCATACCTCGGGTAATCCAATTCCGGCAGCATGTGGGGCTTCAGCCCGGCTCTGAGGGGCGCTGCCTCTGAAATAGGCAAAAAAAACCCGGTGCGGGCACCGGGTCAGACTGAGCGTGAAACGCTTTCCTCAGGGCTTTGCGCCTGTGGGAAAGGGCCATGCAGCCTGAGGGTTCAGGGTAGTTTGTGCGGCTGGCGCTGCAGGCGCAGTTGGAGCCTTCACCACTTTCTTTGCAGCAGCAGCCTTCTTTGCTGGAGCAGCAGCCTTCTTCGCTGGGGCAGCAGCCTTCTTTGCTGGAGCAGCAGCCTTCTTCGCTGGGGCAGCAGCCTTCTTCGCTGGGGCAGCAGCCTTCTTCGCTGGAGCAGCAGCCTTCTTCGCTGGGGCAGCAGCCTTCTTCGCTGGGGCAGCAGCCTTCTTCGCTGGAGCAGCAGCCTTCTTCGCTGGGGCAGCAGCCTTCTTCGCTGGGGCAGCAGCCTTCTTCGCTGGGGCAGCAGCCTTCTTCGCTGGGGCAGCAGCCTTCTTCGCTGGAGCAGCAGCCTTCTTCGCTGGAGCAGCAGCCTTCTTCGCTGGGGCAGCAGCCTTCTTCGCTGGGGCAGCAGCCTTCTTCGCTGGGGCAGCAGCCTTCTTCGCTGGAGCAGCAGCCTTCTTCGCTGGAGCAGCAGCCTTCTTCGCTGCGGCTACGGGTTTAGCGGGAGTCGCCTTTTTTGCTGGGGCGGCTTTCTTTGCGGCCGGTTTTTTCGCAGTTGCCATCATGTTCTCCTTGGGTCAATTAGCAAAGAGCACTTCACATCTGCAGTGGACGTGAAGCGATCCATGGTGATGGACGCTGTCTGGCTCCATCACCATGAATACGGGAACACCACCGCAAGCTCTCATCACGAGGGCTGGTGGGCGGGGTGTGGTGTAAGCGTCCATGGCCTGAAAGCACGCAATGGGATCAGTCCCAGGACAGCGCTCCGCCAGACTGGTACTCAATGACCCGTGTTTCGAAGAAGTTACGTTCCTTCTTCAAATCGATCATTTCGCTCATCCACGGGAACGGGTTTTCCTCGTTCGGGAAGAGCGTTTCCAGGCCGATCTGGGTGGCGCGACGATTGGCGATGTACCGCAGATAGCCCTTGAACATGGATGCGTTCATGCCCAGCACGCCACGCGGCATGGTGTCTTCGGCATAGCGGTATTCCAGTTCTACGGCTTTGAGGAACAGGGCCTTGATTTCGGCCTTGAACTCTGCAGTCCACAGATGGGGGTTCTCCAGCTTGAGCTGGTTAATCAGGTCAATGCCAAAGTTGCAGTGCATCGACTCATCACGCAGGATGTACTGGTACTGCTCTGCAGCGCCTGTCATCTTGTTCTGGCGACCCAGCGCGAGAATCTGTGTGAAGCCCACATAGAAGAACAAGCCTTCCATCAGACAGGCAAACACGATCAGCGATTTGAGCAATGTCTGATCGGCCTGTGGCGTACCCGTGTGGAAGTTGGGATCCATGATCGCTTCGATGAAGGGGATCAGGAACTCGTCCTTGTCACGGATGGAGGCGACTTCGTTGTAGGCGTTGAAGATCTCGCTCTCATCGAGACCCAGCGATTCAACGATGTACTGGTACGCATGGGTGTGAATTGCCTCTTCGAATGCCTGGCGCAGCAGGAACTGGCGGCACTCGGGCGCCGTGATGTGGCGATAGGTGCCCAGCACGATGTTGTTGGCGGCCAGCGAATCTGCCGTGACAAAAAAGCCGAGGTTGCGCTTGACGATGCGACGCTCATCTTCGGTCAGACCATTGGGGTCCTTCCAGAGTGCGATGTCGCGCGTCATGTTCACTTCCTGCGGCATCCAGTGATTGGCGCAGGTGGCGAGGTACTTTTCCCACGCCCATTTGTACTTGAACGGCACCAACTGATTCACATCAGTCTGTCCGTTGATGATGCGCTTGTCTGCTGCGACCACACGGCGGTGAGTGGCGGCAGGAGCTGGAGATGCGTTCTGCTGAACGCTTGCAACGGATTGCAGTGCAGGTGTCTGCGAAGACAGCGAAGACTGCTCTGCCTGGTGGCTGCTGTGCATGCCACCGTCCGTTGGATTTTGCGATGAGGGCTTGACTTCTTCGTCCCAGGTCAGCATAGATTTTCCAGTGTGCGGATTATGAAAGCAGTGCTGCAAAAAGAAAAGCACTGAAGCGTTGTGCAGCAACGTTTTGTTGCTTCACAGCACATGAGCAGCACGCCTTTTTGATGAAGGCGTGCTGCGTGGTTGGCGTTACTGGCACGCCTCGCATGCCACGTCGTCGATGGCAGTGAACTTCACGTCGGTTGCTGGCACTGCAGTGCCATGTGCTTCGCTGGCTTGCGCAGCGTTCGAGGTGTTGTCGGCCGAGTGAGCCGAAGGACCTTCAGAACCCGATGACACGGCATTGAGCTGACGCGTGTTGACCGTGCTCATTTCGACGTGAGTAGCGCTTTGGGTGCGCAGGTAGTAAGTGGTCTTGAGGCCACGTACCCATGCCAGTTTGTAGGTGTCGTCCAGCTTCTTGCCCGATGCGCCAGCCATGTAGATGTTCAGGCTCTGTGCCTGGTCAATCCACTTCTGACGGCGTGAAGCAGCCTCAACTAGCCACTTGGGTTCGACTTCAAACGCAGTGGAGTAAAGAGCCTTCACATCGGAGGGCACGCGATCAATCGGGTGCAGCGAGCCCTTGAAGTGCTTGAGGTCCATGATCATCACGTCGTCCCACAGTCCCAGACGCTTGAGGTCACGCACCAGATAGCCGTTGATGACCGTGAATTCGCCCGACAGGTTGGACTTGACCGACAGGTTGCCGAACGATGGCTCGATAGATGCGTCCACTCCTACGATGTTGGAGATGGTGGCTGTAGGAGCGATGGCCACGCAGTTGGAGTTGCGCATGCCGTCCTGCGCTATCTTCTTGCGCAGCGCATCCCAGTCCAGCGTCGAGGCGCGGTCCACTTCCACGTAGCCACCACGGGCTTGGCTCAGCATGTCCAGTGTGTCCAGGGGCAGGATGCCGCGGTCCCACAGAGACCCCTTGTAGCTGGAATATTGGCCACGTTCCTTGGCCAATTCAGTAGAAGCCCAGTAAGCGTAGTAGCAGATGGCTTCCATCGACTTGTCCGCAAACTCCACAGCTTCTTGCGATGCATAAGGAATACGCAACTCATACAGACTGTCCTGGAACGCCATGAGACCCAGACCCACGGGACGATGACGCAGGTTGGAATCGCGGGCTTTCTTGACGGCGTAGTAGTTGATGTCGATCACGTTGTCCAGCATGCGCATGGCCACAGTGATGGTCTTTTTCAGCTTCTCGTGGTCGATCTGCCCGTCCTTCAAGTGTTGACGCAGGTTCACGGAGCCGAGGTTGCAGACAGCGGTTTCCGTATCGCTGGTGTTGAGCGTGATTTCCGTGCACAGGTTGGAGGAGTGCACCACACCTGCGTGCTGCTGGGGCGAGCGTACGTTGCAGGCATCCTTGAATGTGATCCAGGGGTGGCCTGTCTCGAACAGCATGGTCAGGATCTTGCGCCAGAGATCGGTGGCCTGCACTGTCTTGCTGGGCTTGAGTTCGCCGCTGGCAGCCTTGGCTTCATAGGCTACGTAGGCCTTCTCGAACTCTGCGCCGAACAGGTCGTGCAGGTCTGGAACGTTGGAAGGAGAGAACAGCGTCCAGGTGCCCTTTTCCATCACGCGACGCATGAACAGGTCTGGAATCCAGTTGGCCGTATTCATGTCGTGCGTACGGCGGCGGTCATCGCCTGTGTTCTTGCGCAGTTCCAGAAACTCCTCGATGTCGAGGTGCCAGGTTTCCAGGTAGGTACAGACGGCACCTTTGCGCTTGCCACCCTGGTTCACGGCCACAGCCGTGTCGTTCACCACCTTGAGGAAGGGAACGACGCCTTGGGATTCGCCATTGGTGCCCTTGATGTGGGAACCCAGGGCACGTACACGGGTCCAGTCGTTGCCCAGACCGCCGGCAAACTTGGACAGGAGCGCGTTCTCCTTGATGGATTCATAGATGCCGTCCAGGTCGTCCGGCACGGTCGTCAGATAGCAGCTGGACAACTGCGAGCGAAGGGTGCCGCTGTTGAACAGGGTGGGCGTGCTCGACATGAAATCGAAGCTGGAGAGCACTTCGTAGAACTCGATGGCCCGTGTTTCAGGATCGGCTTCGTTCAGCGACAAGCCCATGGCCACGCGCATGAAGAAGGCCTGGGGCAGTTCGATGCGGCTCTTGCGCACGTGCAGGAAGTAGCGGTCGTACAGTGTCTGCAAGCCCAAGTAGTCGAATTGCAGATCGCGCTGAGGCTTCAGGGCGGCTGCCAGGCGGGCCAGGTCGAACTTCAGCAGACGTGCATCCAGCAGTTCGTTGTCCACGCCTTTTTGGATGAATTGGGGGAAGTAATCGACGTAAGCCGCGCCCATCTGGTCCTGCATCACGTCGCGACCCAGCACTTCACGCACGATGGTGTGCAGCAGCAAACGTGCGGTGGCGTAGGTGTAGTCGGGGTCTTTTTCGATCAGTGTGCGAGCCGCCAGAATGGATGCCTTGTACACCTCGTCCATGGGCACGCCGTCATAGAGGTTGCGCATGGTTTCCGCCAAGATGGGGTCGGCCTTGACGTCCTTGCCCAGCCCAACGCAGGCCGATTCGATGCGTGACTGCAGGCGGTGCAGATCCAGTGTGACGCGCTGGCCGTTGTCCAGTACATGAAGGACGGGCGTGGCGGGAGCATGTTGCTTGACCAAATTGGCGCGCTCTTGCGTGCGGCGCTCGCGATACAGCACATATGCGCGGGCCACCTCGTGGTGGCCTCCGCGCATGAGACCCAGCTCTACCTGGTCTTGCACATCTTCTATATGGAACGTTCCGCCGCCGGGGCGAGAGCGCATCAGGGCGCGTGTGACACCTTGGGTCAGGGCATCCACTACTTCGCGCACGCTGGCGGAGGCAGCGCCTTGCGTGCCGTGTACGGCCAAGAAGGCTTTCATAAGTGCGATGGCAATCTTGGGTGCTTCGAACGGTACGACCGCGCCGTTGCGCCGAATGATCTGGTAGTGACCTTGCGTACCGGTTGCCGATTCGGCAGTGTCGGTGACTGCACCTTCAAGGGGCGCGCGAGTGGTTTCGGGCGTGTTCAAAGCAGCTTGCATGGGTGTCCTCTTCTATGGGCTGACGGGGTGGGCTGGCAGCTGCGGGAGCTGCAGCAGAGACGAGAGCGGTGCACCAGCCTTTCGGCTTTGCACACTATATATGGTGTGTCGTTCGTGTTCAAGGCACTACTGGTAGTGTACCGTGAGGCATCAGTTGGTTTCTGGCAACCAGCTGTATCACCACTCAGACAGGTCGGCAAAGGGTGCGGAAAACCGCTCTGCCATGGGATTTCGTGGGGGCTGTTGGCGTAACTGTGCGGGCTCGCGCAGGATTTCTCTTGCGAGGCCGCTTGGGGCTTGGATCGTTGTTTTTGAAGGGGGGCGATCCTACCCTGATTTGGCCGCTTTTTTTAAACCCGAACGCTGCTCAGGTTTAGTTCGCTGCGACTTGACTAGGCGCGCTCAGGGTGCTTGCCTCAACCAACTGCATCAGCTTGTGCCAGTTAAAGCCGACACCCGGATCTGCTTTGCGCCCCGGGGCCACATGTTCATGCCCCGCAATGTATTTGAGGGGGTAGCGAACTGCCAGGTCATTGCACAGGGAGGCGAGTGTCTGGTATTGGGCTTCTTCAAAAGTGAGGCCCTCCAGTCCTTCGAGTTCGATACCGATGGAGTCATCGTTGCAATTGGCCCGACCTCGGTAAAAGGACTGTCCTGCATGCCATGCGCGCTGATCACAGCCTACAAATTGCCACAGTTGCCCACTGCGTTCAATAAAGAAATGGGCGGAGACCTGAAGTCCGCGGATTTGCTCGTAATAGGGGTGGGCATCCCAATCCAGAGTGTTGGTGAACAGCCTTTGCACGGCTCCTGTGCCGTACTGCCCTGGTGGAAGACTGATGGAATGCACCACGACAAGGTCTACGGACTCACGTGCCGGGCAGGGGCGGAAGCCAAAGTTGGGAGAAGGCAGCCGGGTGGCTTGGCGATACCAGTCGTCTTCCCAGACAGAGGAGGCTGCGCTCATGTCAGCCGATCTCTTCCTGAAAATCCGGGTCATTGGGCACTGCGATGTTCAGCCGTGCAATGCGATAGCGAATCTGTCGCAGGCTGATGCCCAGCCGGGCGGCAGTCGCGGTGCGATTGAAGCCGCTTTCTTTCAATGCCCGCACCAGAATCTCCCGTTCCTGCTGGTCTAGCCAAGCCTGAAGATCATCGGGCAGAGGGGGGCATCCCAGCGCTCCTGCGGCTGCTTGGGATGTGGGGTTGGCATCTTGTGTGGAGCCCACTGCTGACGACGTAGCGGCTGGTGGTGTCTGCGGTTGAGATGTCACCCTCATGTCGGGTGGGCAAGGAGGCGGGGAGACGCCGTCTATCTGTAATTCATCCCCATCGCTGAGTGCGACGGCCCGGTGCAGGAGGTTTTCCAGCTCCCGCACATTGCCCGTCAGTGGATGGGCGGCAATGGCCTGCAAGGCCTGGTCGGTGAGACGTGGGACTGGCATGCCGGATTCCTGGCTGATACGCGCCAACAACGTCGCGCACAAAGCCGGCAGGTCTTCCCTGCGCTCCCGCAAGGGGGGAATCACGATCTCGATGACGTTGAGCCGATAGTACAGATCCTGCCGAAAACGTCCTGCCTGCACATCTGCTGCGAGGTCGCGGTGTGTGGCGCTGACGATGCGCACATCCACGGTCTCTTCCTGTGTAGAGCCCAGGGGGCGCACGCTGCGTTCCTGGATGGCACGGAGCAGTTTGGACTGCATGGCCAACGGCAGGTCTCCAATTTCGTCCAGAAACAGCGTGCCTCCTTTGGCCGCCTGGAAATACCCCTCACGGTCCTGGCTGGCGCCCGTGTAGGAGCCTTTTCTTGCGCCAAAGAATTCTGCTTCCAGCAAGTTCTCAGGGATCGCTCCACAGTTCACTGCAACGCAGGGGCCATCTGAGCGCTGGCTGCAGGCGTGCAGGGCCTGCGCTACCAGTTCCTTGCCGGTGCCCGACTCGCCTCTTACCAGCACTGGTGCCATGCCGCGTGCTACCTTGGCAATGCGCTGCTTCACATTGCGCATGGCATCGGAGTCGCCCACCAGGCGTTCAAGGGACGTGTTGACGATAGCTGTGCTTGCGCTGCCCGTATCTTTGGCTGGCGCACCGCGGGCACCGGTCACCTGACGCGTGGAGCGTGGTGGCGGCGTCGCGCCGGTACCCTGCACTGCAGATGCCACTACGGAGCGGAATTGCTTGAGGTCTACGGGCTTGGTCAGGTAGTCGAATGCTCCAGACCGCAGCGCTTCCACGGCGTTTTCTGCGGAGCCATAGGCCGTCATCACCACGCATCGCTCTCTTCGCTGTTGATCGCGCAGGTCTTGCAGGATCTCCATGCCAAAGCCGTCCGGCAGGCGCATGTCGGTGATGACGACATCGTAGGTCTGCGCTTTGAGCTGCTCTCGGGCTTCCTGCAGGGTCGATGCCGTTTCGACCCGATAGCCCTCGCGCAACAAGGTCAACTCGTACAGCGTGCGCAGGTCGGGTTCGTCATCAATGACCAGGATGGATGCAGCTAAGGCGTTCATGGATTTCAGATCACGATGGAATCAAAAAGTGTGGCGGGCTCGATGGGGCGGGTGGTCCTGCGGAATGCCACCGTAAATGCGTTGCCCCCAATGGCCCCGCGCTCCAGTGCGCGCGTAGTGCGCTGGTAACTGATGGATGCGCCGTGCCTCTGGCAGAGTTCCCGGCAGATATACAAACCCAGGCCACTGGAACGGCTCTCGGAGGAGAAGAATGGCTCGAACAAGTGGCGTTCCACCGATTTGTCCATAGGCGCGCCGTCACTCCACACCTGCAAGGTGATCTGGCCCGTGACGCTGATGCGGGTCTGCACCATCAGAGAATCCTGTTCGGACCCCATGTAGCGCGCTGCGTTGTCCAGAAGGTTGACCAGCACACGGCGCAGATGTTCAGCGTCAAACTCCACATGCTGCTGGCTGGCGTTGAGAAGCAGCTGTCCTTTTCTGCGCGCCGGATCATGAGCTGCCCAATCGTTCCACATCTGCGCAACGCTGGCGTCCAGCGGCAGGGTGGAGGCCGGTGCGTGGCTGATCTGGTGCTGAACGCGCGCAATGTCCAGCACTTCCTCGGCAATGCGGGCAAGACGGTCTGCATTCTGTTGCACCATGTGGGCCAAGCGTTTTTGGGCGGGATCTTGCAGATCTTCCTCCAGCAAGGCATTGGCCTGAACGATGGCTGCCAGTGGATTGCGAATTTCATGGGCCACTGCGGCAGACATGCGACCCATGGACGCCAGTTTTTCGGTGCGCAGGCGTGCTTCCATCTCGCGCAGATCATGGAGAAACATCACGCACAGCTGTTCTCCCTTGCCTGGCGATGCGCCCTCTGCTGTGGAGGTCAGCCAGGTTCGTGCATGCAGCCCCATCGGGCTTTCACCGGGATGCAGCAGGGCCACATCGGCCGCCTGCGGCTGATGGCTTTGGAAGGTCTGATGTGCCAACTGCACCAGAGGCTGCCATCCATCGCCACGGTTTAATGAGAAGGGAAGAAGGGTGGGGGTACTGTCACCCAGTAAGGTTTGCGCTGCGGGATTGGCCATGCGTACGGTGTTGTTCTCGTCCACCACCAGCACCCCGTCACTCAGGTGCTCAATCACCAGCGCACTGACCTGCATCTGCAGCTGTGCCGCCACCCGGTTGCGCTGCGCAATTTCCTGCTCGCCTACCAGCCTGGTAGAGAGTTGGTGGACCAAGTAGGTCACCACAAAGTAGCCGGTGCCTGTCAGCGCACTTTGCAGGTAGCGTTGCGTGTCATCTCCCAGGTTTTGTGTGCTGGTCCAGCCTGCCCACATCAGTAGCAGCAGTGTGACGGCGGCAGTGGTTCCCAGGGCAAGGGTGAGTGAGCCCAGGACAGCTGCCATCAGAATGGGTAGCCCAAACAGGGGCGTGAAGTTCATGGTGCCGGTGTGCAGCAATTGCAATGCACACACCGCGGCAATATCCAGCCCGATGGAGGGTAGCCAGTGAGGGCCAGTATTAGGTGGCGGGGGCACTTGGCTGCCCAGGATCCGTAGCAAGGCAGTGGCTACGAGATAGGCAGTACAAACTGCAAAGGAGGCCGGGTCTAGCTGCTGGTTGAAAAACAGGCTGAAGAGTTGCAGCGTCAGCAACGCCACCGCAATCATCAGCCGCCCGGTCAGAAAGCCCCGCCACAGTCGGGCAAACGGCGCGTCCGCGGCGTTCAGCCGTGGCTCGGCCAGCAATCCATCGTTCATCACAAGCTGCCTGCGCGCAGGTGGTCTGCGCAGCAATATGCGCGTCCGTGCTGGACGATGGCATCGGCACGAGGGAAATGCAGTCCGCAATGCGCACATGCCACCATATCTTGCGGAGGGGGTGGGTTACCTGCCCGCGGAGGCTGCTGCGCAACAGGTTCGCGACGATGTCTCCACACGCCGAAGACAACCGCCAGAATGGCAAACAGGACCAGGTATTTCATGCGCTGCGACCCAGAACTACTTCCAGCACGAAGCGCGATCCCACATACGCCAGCATGAGCAATGCCGAGCCTGCGTAGAGTACCCGGACGGCATTGCGGCCCCGCCATCCGAAACGTGCCCTGCCGATGATGAGTGTGGCAAACGTGAGCCATGAGAGCAGCGAGAAAACCGCCTTGTGGTCCCAGCGCCAGGCGCGGCCATACAGGGTCTCACCAAACAGCCAGCCTGCCAGCAAGGTCGCACTCAACAGCACGAAGCCGGCAGTCACAAACCTGAAGGTCAGTCTTTCCAGAGTCAGAAGCGGCACTCCGCTGTGGGGGTCTTCTGCTTGCCGGATGTGATGCTCTGCGCGAGTCATGAGCCAGGCGTGAACCACCGCTGCCGCAAAGAGGCCATAACAGGCGATGCCCAGGGCCAGATGCAGTGGCAGCCAGGCGGATGCGGTCACGTGCAGGGGCTGACCAGGGAAGAGCAATGCCAGCACGATGGTGGCAGCCCCCAGGGCGGCCAGAATCCAGCGGGCCTGCATTTGCGGAAAGAGTTGCCGCTCCACCGCATAGACCGTCAGCACCAGCCATGCGGTCACGGACAAGGCCGGGCCAAAACCGAAGCGTGGAGTCTCTCCCCACAAGCCCCACACCAGCAACAAACCATGCAGCACCCACGCCAGCAGCAAGGCGTTACGTGACGCCTTTTGGCCAAGCCGGGATGCGGCGGCGGCCGGGGTGGCGTATGCCAAGGCTGCGGCCAGGGCCAGCAGCCAGCTGACGGGGGAGCTACTCGCTAAAATCATGGGTCACAGTTTAGCCTTTTGCCCGCCCCTGGCGCCCTGTTTGCTTCACTCTTGATGCCTGCATGGATGCCGCCAGATGGGTGTTTTCAGAATCCTTCCCCACCCTCAGCCTATGGCCTCCGCACTTACCGACAAACTTACGCGACTCGTCAAGGAGATGCGTGGCCAGGCCCGCATTACCGAATCCAACGTGCAGGACATGCTGCGTGAAGTGCGCATGGCATTGCTGGAGGCCGACGTGGCGCTGCCCGTGGTGCGCGATTTCATTGCACGCGTCAAGGAAAAGGCCCTGGGCCAGGAGGTTCTGGGCTCCCTCAAGCCCGGGCAGACGCTGGTCAGCATCGTGAACCGCGAACTGGCGGCCACCATGGGCGAAGGAGTGGCCGATATCAACCTGGCTGCTCAGCCCCCTGCCGTGATCCTGATGGCGGGCTTGCAAGGTGCGGGTAAAACCACCACCACCGCCAAGCTGGCCAAACACCTCATTGAAAAGCGCAAGAAGAAGGTGCTCACGGTATCTGGCGACGTGTATCGCCCTGCGGCAATTGAGCAGCTCAAGACCGTGACGGCTCAGGCGGGCGCGGAGTGGTTCCCCAGTACCCCCGACCAGAAGCCGTTGGATATTGCCCGTGCAGCCCTGGACTATGCCAAGAAGCATTACTTTGATGTGCTGCTGGTGGACACCGCGGGCCGCCTGGCGATTGACGAAGCCTTGATGAATGAGATCAAGGAGTTGCATGCTGCCATCCATCCCGTCGAGACCTTGTTCGTGGTGGATGCCATGCAGGGGCAGGATGCAATCAATACCGCCAAGGCATTCAAGGAAGCCCTGCCACTGACCGGCATTGTGTTGACCAAGCTCGATGGCGACTCACGCGGTGGTGCCGCGCTCTCTGTGCGTCAGGTCACCGGGGCTCCCATCAAGTTCGCCGGGGTGTCCGAGAAGATCGACGGGCTGGAGGTCTTTGATGCCGAGCGGCATGCGGGCCGTATCCTGGGCATGGGCGACATCGTGGCCCTGGTGGAACAGGTTACAGCGGGTGTGGACCTGGAAGCTGCCCAGAAGCTGGCAGCCAAGGTCAAGAGTGGGGATGGCTTTGACCTGAACGACTTCCTGGCACAGATCCAGCAGATGAAGCAGATGGGCGGGCTCTCCAGCCTGATGGACAAGCTGCCGACCGAGTTGACCTCCAAAGCAGGCTCCATCGACATGGACAAGGCAGAAAAAGACATCCGCCGCAAGGAAGGCATCATCCATAGCATGACGCCGCAAGAGCGGCGCAAGCCCGAACTCATCAAAGCCACGCGCAAGAAGCGCATCGCCAACGGGGCGGGCGTGCATGTGCAAGAGGTCAATCGCCTGCTCAAGGAATTTGAGCAGATGCAGGAAATGATGAAGAAGATGAAGGGCGGCGGCCTCATGAAGATGATGAAGCGCATGGGCGGCCTCAAGGGCATGGGGGGCATGCCCAAGATGCCTTTCGGCGGACCCCGCTGAGCTGCGACCTTGAACTGCAGCTATCAGGCTGCTACAAAATAAAGAGCTGCTAGCGCTTGTGTACAGGGCGCTAGCAGCTCTTTTTGTTCAAGGCCTTTGAACGGATTCTGAGCGAAGCCTTACTGTGGTGCAGACACCTGCATCCAGTCTTTGAGTGGCCTCTCTGCCCATGCCTTGGCTTCTTCGCCCACATGAATCTGGGGTTTCGACGCGGGCAGGCGGCGGCGCTTTTCCTGGGCTTCAATGCTCTTGCGCGCTGCGGCCATCCAGTCGGTCACTGAGAGTTCCGTGGCCTGTTCCTGGTTGAACAGCGCATCGCCAAAGAAGGTGTAGTCCCCCGTGTACTGGCACTTGAAGGATGTGCGGTTGACGTCGGTGGCGGTGATCACCACGCGGTTGGGTGCTTGCAGAGGCTTGAGGAAAGAGCCGCTGTAGCAGGCGGAAAGCACCACAATGGCTGGGATGTGCTGCACCGGAGCCATGGCGGCGCTCAGTGTCTGGGCGGTCAGTGGTTTCAGGTTCTTGCCCGCGGCCTGGATATTCAGCGTGCCCGGATTGGCATGCGTTGAGATCAGCAGCAGCATCTTGTCCTGGGGCCGCGCCACTTCGGCAATCTTGTTCATTACCAGTTCAAAGTTTTCGACCGTTGCCTGAGGCCAGTCGGCACTTTGGCCTGCTGCCGGGTTGGCCAGCTTGACCAGCAGGGCGTTCGGGTCGATTTGCGTCACCAGCTTTTCTGCTGCCAGCACATCGTTGCGGAACGCTTTGGACTGGGAGTGCATGGCAAAACCCGCGAACAGCAGCCGTGGCGGAGGCGGCGGTGCGGGGGCCGCTACCGGCTCTGGCTCGGGTTCAGGAGCAGGTTCGGGCGCAGGTTCTGGTGGCGTTGCACAGCCCGCTGCCAGCAGGGCCAGGACGAGCAGACTGGAGTGGAAAAAGCGGCGCGATGGCAAAGTGGCGCTGGGGGAAGGTGTAGAAATGAGCGCGGAGTTCACAGGCAAATCCGTTCAACAGGGCAGGTCACAGGGGCGGCGGAGGCCGCAGTCGGCCATATCGTAGCGACCCGCAAAGTGCCTGTTTGCTGGATTGAGTGGCCCTGTTACACGCTGGCCAAGCCTCTAGCGCTCATGCCAAGAGCGCAAGCTGCTATCAAAAACAGAGCTTTGAAACAAAAGGCCGGTGCAAGCACCGACCTTGAAACTGTGGCGTTTCTCACGAAACACCGTTAGTCCACTGAAAGCGGTGCGTGAGGGTCTGGCTAGGCCGCACTCTTCGTTGCCGTGCATTCCGCTGCAGCCCCGGCGCACCGCCGATTTCAAGGATTCAAGTGGACTAGCCCCTCATGCTGCCAGGCGCAGCGCAGGCTGGGCAAGGCGCTGGGCGTGACGCCATGCCTTGCGCAGCACGGGGGGCGACCAGGCCTCTTCCGGAATCAGCAGGAACCGCTGCGCACGCAATGCCTTGCCCAGCGCAATCTGGCTGGTCAGCACGGTCAGCGGGATGGCCAAGGCCAGTGGCACAGCCACCGGGGCCAGCCACAGCAAGGCGCCGCTGTCGATAGCACCAACGCCCGCGGCCAGCAGCGCAATCACCAGCGACATGGGGGCCAACTGGGCTGCAGCGTCCCGCCATGGAACGGCCTGTGCCTCGCGCGGGGGGGATTTCCAGTCCAGCGCGATGCCTGTCAGCGCCACCAGTACAAACAGGGAGTGGGCCAGCATGCGCACAGGCGCCTGCAGGATGGCCAGCACGCTTTCGAGGGCCGCGCTCTTGAGCAGGCTCAGCGCCCCGCCAAAGCGTTGCTGCTCGCCCCGCATGAAGACGGCAGCCACCCCCAGGATGCGGGGCAGGAACAGCATGCTCAATGTCCAGGCCCACAGGGCCAGCAACTCGGCAGGCAAGATATGCCAGCTGGCCAGCAGGGGCGAGCCCGACACCCACAGGGCGGTACCCAGGGTCAGGAACGCCAGCCACAGCGGGGCAGACAGGTAAGCCATGGCTCCTGTGATGAACATGGAGCGGTGCACGGGGTGGATGCCTGGCTCGGCCATCAGGCGGGCGTTTTGCAGGTTGCCCTGGCACCAGCGCCGGTCACGCTGCAGCTCGGCCAGCAGGTCGGGCGGTTGCTGCTCGTAGCTGCCCACCAGGTCGCCTACCAGCCATACGTGGTAGCCCGCGCGGCGCATCAGTGCCGCTTCCACAAAGTCGTGCGACATGATGCCGCCCGACAGCCCGCCCGTGCCGCGAATGGGGGCCAACGCGCAATGCTGCATGAAGGGCTGCACCCGAATGATCGCGTTGTGGCCCCAGTAGTGCGACTCGCCCAATTGCCAGAACTGCATGCCCAGCGTGAACAACCGACCCGTGACCCGCGATGCAAACTGCTGGGCACGCGCATGCAGCGTGACGTGGCCAATGGCCTGGGTTGCGGTCTGGATGATGCCCGCCGTGGGGTGGGCTTCCATCAGCTTGGCCATGGAGACGATGCAGTCACCGCTCATCACACTGTCGGCGTCCAGCACCACCATGTATCGGTAGTCCTTGCCCCAGCGGCGGCAAAAGTCGGCCACGTTGCCTGCCTTGCGGTGGGTGCGGCGCTTGCGCAGGCGGTAGTACACCTGCACCTGGGTTTGAGCGCCCCCTTGGCCTGCCAGAGCGCTGCGCAGCTCTTCCCAGGCGGCGCGCTCTGCCTTGGCAATGTCTGCGTCATAGCTGTCAGACAGCACAAACACATCGAAGCTGCCACCGTGCCCAGTGGCCGCGACCGATTCGCAGGTGGCACGCAGCCCCGCGAACACCGTGGCCACATCCTCATTGCAGATCGGCATGATGATGGCCGTGCGTACCTCGGGCGATAGCGTGTGGCTGGCCACACTGCGGGCAGACAGGGAATGCCGGTCACCCCGCAGCATCACCCAGAAGCCCATCATCGCGGTGATGAAGCCGGACACCACCCACGCAGACAGCAGGGCAAACAGGCCTACCTGCCCCCAGCCCAGCCAGGCGTTCTCATACACGGGCTGTACCTGGGCAAACAGCACACTGGCCAGTATCGTGCTGGCCAGCACCAGCAGCGCAAAGGTCCAGCGGCGGCGCTGCGCTGCCTGTTCCCAGGCCTGTTGCGGGGCAGCTTCCAAAGGCCCCTGAGGTGTATTGGGTGTGCGGCCTAGCAAGGCGCTGGCCAGGCTGTTCCAGAAACCTTTCCACGGCACGACCGGCATGGAGCCGCGGTGCATGGGTGGGGCGGTGACGCTATTAGGGTGCCGTTCCTCGCGCAGCGGACTGCGTGAGCTGGCTACCGGACGTGCAGGGCGCGGGTACGACGCCCCGCGGCGGGCCAGCCCTTCGGTGGCGGTACGGGTTGCATGCATGGTGGGCTCCTGTGTCGTCTGCAAACGGGTGGGATGACGGCCTACTCGGGAAGAATCACGTGGGTCCATGTTTCGCTCACAGCGTGTTGGAGGTGTTGTAGGAAAGCGCGCAGTTCGATGGGGCGGTCTTTGCTCAATCGCTCAATGCGCACGGTCATGCGCCATTGGCCTGTGGCGGGGTTGCGGTAGACACCGCTTTCCAACACGCGGCCATTGCCGTCGCTGGTCACCACGGCTTTCACGGGGGCCTGGGCATCCAGGGGGGCCAGCGCCGGGCCGGTGAAATCCACCACGTACTGCACCTGCTTGCGCAGCGCCTCTGCGCTTTGCTGCGTGTAGCCCACACCGCGGCGCGACTGCGTGGCCCAGGCTCCCGGGGGGCGCTGCTGCTCGTCGCCCTGCCAGAGCAGCTCGTAGTTCACCTCCAGGGGCGTACCTGCTGCGGGCAGTTGGCGGGGCACCCAGTAGGCGACGATGTTGTCGTGGGTTTCGTCGGGCGTGGGCAGCTGGACCAGTTCCACCCGGCCAGGGCCCCAGTCGTGCAAAGGGCGCACCCAGGCGCTGGGCCGGCGCTCATAGCGGGCTTCCACGTCCTCGTAGCTGCTCCACTGCCGGTCACGCTGCATCAGGCCAAACCCTTTGGGGTTGGTGGTGGCAAACGAGGTGACCAGCGGTTGTCTGGGGTTTTGCAGGGGCCGCCACAACCACTCCCCTTCGCCCGTGGCCACCATGAGGCCGTCCGAGTCGTGGACCTCGGGGCGAAAGTCGTCCTTGCGGGGCTGGTTTTCGCCAAACAGGAACATGCTGGTCAGCGGCGCGATACCCAGCGTCTTGATGGGCCCTGCGGCTGCACCGCGTACAAAGATGCGGGCGCGCACCTGCGTCACGGTCTGCGGGCCGGGCTGGATGTCAAAACGGTAGGCTCCTGTAGCGCGGGGCGAATCCATCAGCGCATACACCGTGGCCTGCTTTTCGCCTGGCTGGGGGCGCACAAGCCAGAACTCGGTAAAGCGCGGAAACTCCTCGCCCGCACCGCCCACGGTGTCAATCGCCAGGCCCCGGGCCGACAGCCCGTATTGCTGGCCCGCGCCCAAGGCGCGGAAGTAGCTGGCTCCCTGGAACACCACCAGCTCGTCTTTGTAGGCTGTGGTGTTCAGCGAGTAATGCAGGCGAAAGCCTGCAAACCCCAGGTCTCCCCAGGTTTGAGGGCTGACCTTGTTCTTGCCATAGTCGAAATCGGCCGCCCGGTAGGGGATGTGGCGGCTGCCTTGGGGCGTCACTTCATTGATGAGCACAGGCTCACGCTGGTACAGGCCCAGGTGGAAGAACATGGCTTCAAACGGCAACTGCTCTGTGCGCCACAGGGCTTGTTGCGGCCGCCAGCGGATGTCGCGCACTTGGTCATAGTTCATGGACTCCAGCTCGGGCGGCAGCCGCACGTTCATCGCGGCATAGGGCTGGGCCGCGCGCTGGCGCGCCAGTTGGGTGACATAGTCCAGATCCACCTGCGGGGCGGCGGGCGACGCGGGAGGCAAAGAGGAAGTGGAGGACGCACGGACGGGCTGTGCGCCCGCTGCGCCGAGGCCCATCGCACAGAGGGCGGCGCATGCTGCCAACACCCGTGCCTTCGCGGGTGCACTGAGGGTTATGGAGTGAAAAAGGGCTTGCATGCCCTGTTTAGGGCAAACCCTGTGCCAGCTTTGAAAAGCTGTTTCAAATCAAATGCTTAGCTGCTGCTTTGTACGTAAGCAAAGGTACAGGCAGGCGTTGACGTCCCGCCAGAGGCGTTTTTGCGGGGTAACGCTTGATTTTTTGTCGCTGTCTAGCGATCGACTTGTAGTTGTGCGCAGGAAAACGCTTTTAAATCAAAGACTTACTCTTGTCGCTCATCGGCGACATCGTCGGTGCCGCTTCCTTCGGCCTTGAACTGGCCGGGGGTGAGAGCGTGCTTTTGCAGCAGGCGGTAGAACTCGGTGCGGTTGCGCTGGGCCAGCCGGGCGGCGTCGGCCACATTGCCATCGGTCATCTTGAGCAGGCCCACCAGGTACTCGCGCTCAAACCGCTGGCGTGCCTCTGCAAAGCTGAGCACCTGGGTGGAAGGCGTGCGCAGCGCCCGCTGCACCAGTGTCAGGGGCACGAGGGGGGTTGTAGACAGGGCGCACACCTGTTCGACCACGTTGTAGAGCTGCCGCACGTTGCCAGGCCATGCAGCCGTGGTGAGGGCCTTGAGCGCCTCGGGCGCAAAGCCTGAGAGGCGCTTGTCGTATTTGTGGGCCAGCTTGTCCAGGAAGTGGTTGGCCAGCAGCGCAATGTCTTCCCGCCGCTCGGCCAGCGTGGGCAGCAGCAGCGTCACCACATTGAGCCGGTAATACAGGTCTTCGCGAAATTGACCGGCCGCCATGGCCGCTTCCAGGTTGCGGTGCGTGGCGGAGATGATGCGCACGTTGATGGGAATGGACTGGCTGGACCCTACAGGCCGCACGGCACGTTCCTGCAGCACGCGCAGCAGCTTGACCTGCAGGGCCGGTGGCATATCCCCAATCTCGTCCAGCAGCAGGGTGCCACCGTCTGCCGCCTGGAAAAGCCCCTTGTGGTTGCTGACGGCATCGGTAAACGCGCCTTTGACGTGGCCGAAAAGCTCGGACTCCAGCAAGGCCTCCGGGATGGCCCCACAGTTGACCGCCACAAAAGGCCGCTGCGCACGGGGGCTGGCGCGATGGATCGCCTGGGCCAGCAGCTCCTTGCCCGAGCCGCTGTCGCCCAGCAGCAGCACGCTGGCGTCTGACTGGGCCACCATGTACGCCTCGGCCAGCAGGTCGGTCATGCGCGTGGATCGGCTGACGATATCGGCCCGCCAGGCTTCGTTGGCATGGGCCTGGTGTACGGCTGGCGCGCTCAGGGCCAGCGCTTCGGCCACTTTCTCCAGCAGCTCCTTGCCGTCATAGGGCTTGGTCAGGTAAGTGAACACGCCGCGGGAGGTGGCCTCCACCGCGTCGGGAATGGTGCCGTGGGCCGTGAGCAGGATCACGGGCAGCGAAGGGTGGCGCGCATGCACCTCGTCGAACAACGCCAGACCGTCTTTGCCCGGCAGACGCACGTCGCTGAGCACCAGCTGGGGCCTGGCAATGTCCAGTTGGGCCAGGGCTGCCTCGGCAGAGCCCACGGCCACCACGTCATGCCCCGCAGCCTTCAGGCGCAGCGACAGCAGGCGCAGCATGTCCGCGTCGTCATCCACCACCAGGATGCGGTGCTGGGCAGGGCGGGAGGGCTGCGATGGGTTGTGGGGCGCGGTCATGGCACGGGGCATCAGGGTTTACCGGCGTTGGTGCTGCTGGCAGATCCGCTGGGTGAGGCGGGATTGCTGGCGGGGGCGACGGACGTGGGCGGACGCGTGGTCAGACTGCGTTCAATTGCGCGCATGGCTTCCAGCCGATCGCTCAGCTGGTCGTTGCGCCGCTGCGCATCGCGCAATTGCTGGGCTTGCCGCTCCAGCTGGTCTTCCAGCTTGCGCTGGTGTGTCAAACGTGCTTCCAGAAGGCGTGCCAAAGGGTGCAGGTCTTGGGCATCGGCATGGGCCAGTGCGCGCTGCACCAGGCCCAGGGCGCGGGCCGTGTCTGCAGGTTGCCGGGTCTGGATCAGCACCAGGGCCAGGCGCAGGTTGCGCCCGGGCTTGTTCTCGTCACCGTCAGACAAACGGGCCATCTCCCGCGCCAGGTCTACGGTGCTGGCCCGCTGCATGCGGTCGGCATAGTCCAGGAGCTCGCGCAGGCGGTCTTTGGGCGGCGTAGTGGGGCCAGCTTCTTCCGCCTGCGTGGGTTCAGGTTCGGCAGGCGCTGCCATCTGGGGCTCTTCCACGGGCGGGGGAGGTGCAGGCGTTTGCGTCTGCGGTGCGGTGGTGGCGCATCCTGCCAGCAAGGCCAAACACAGCGCGGCTGCCAGCACAGGGGTGCCATGCACGCGGGTGGGCATGCTCGGTGGGGTAAGGTCAGGATGCATCAGGTAATTCAATCCGGAAAAAGGAGCGGGGCGGTGCATCCAGCAGTTGCACCCTGCCCCCGTGGGCGTGGATGTATTCCTGCACGATAGACAGAC
This sequence comes from Acidovorax sp. DW039, assembly GCF_037101375.1. NCBI lineage: Bacteria > Pseudomonadati > Pseudomonadota > Betaproteobacteria > Burkholderiales > Comamonadaceae > Acidovorax > Acidovorax sp. DW039. The sequence continues at coordinate 1,285,507 of NZ_AP029019.1, forward strand.
CAATGCCCGTGCCGCGCACGGCGTTCTCGGGCTGGCGCTCGCCGCGGTAGAAGGGCTCAAACACATGGGCGCGGTCTGCAGGGGCTACGCCCGGACCCTGGTCGGTGACATCGATCCGCACCATACCTGCCGCACGCGATACAGACAGCCGGACGGTACCTTGCTCCGGCGAGAAGCGGATGGCGTTGGAGAGCAGGTTGCCCATGGCCGAGGCGATTTTTTCGGGGTCCAGCAAGAGCACGGTGGGCTCACCTTCCACCTCCACACGCATCCCCTTGGCCTGCCACTGCAGGCGCTGGTTGTCCGCCAGGTCTTCCAGCAGGCCGATCAGTTCGGTCTCGCGCCGTTGCAGTTGCCGTGCCTCAAAGGCTGCGGCGTTAAAGCGCAGCAAGGCTTCAATTTCGCTTTGCAGCACCAGCGTGTTTTGCAGCAGGATCTGGGTGACTTCCTTCTGCCCTTCGGTCAACGCCCCGGTCACTTCGTCCTGCAGCAGGGCCACGCCTTCACGCAGCGAAGCCAGCGGGGTCTTGAGTTCGTGGGATACGTGGCGCAGAAAGCGGGCTTTGTCGGCATCAAGTTCCAGCAGGCGCAGGCGCAGCCACTCCAGTTGCAGCCCCACCCGGCGTACGTCTGCGGGGCCGCTGATGACCACGGGGCGCTCCAGCTGGTTTTCTCCCAGGCGGCGAATGGCACGCTCCAGTCGCTTGAACGGACGTGCCAGCCAGATGCCCAGCGACAAGGCCAGCACCAGGCCCAGCACGATGGCTCCGACAAGCTGGTGCGTCACGCCCTGCCGGCTGGCGTCCACCATGGCCTGCAACTCGCGGCTCTTGCGCTCGTTGAGTTGCTGCACGGCCTGCGTAATGGCCGCGTGCAGGCTGTCCAGCGCCACAAATTCTTCGACCACGCTGCGCTCATTTTCAAGCGAAGGGCCGGGCGCTGCTCGCAGCAGGGTGTGTACCGTTTTCATGTGGCCCTGCCACTGCTGCGCCAGGTCTTGCGGCAGGCCTGCCTGCGTCAACTGCTCCAGCAGGCGTGCTGCATCGGCCGCCATGTCGTCAAAGCCCTGGCGCAGCTGTGCATCGCCCAGCACCAGCGACTGGCGTGCCAGCCGCTCCAGGGCCTGGCCGCGCTGGTTCAGCGTTTGCGCTGTCACGCTCAGGGCGGCTGCCTGGGCTGCGCTGGCCTGGCTTTGCCCGATCAGGGATTCCAGCATGAAGACTGCGCGCAAGGCACTGGTGCCCAGCAAGCCCGCAATCAGCAAAAAGGCCAGCAACAGCAGTTGCTGGAACGAGGGGCCATTCTGGCGCGGCTTGCCGGATGCAGGGCCTGGGCTGGGCACGCCCGCGGCGTCTGGCGCGTGCGCTGGGGTGGCAGGGCTTGGAGCAGGGGCTGCCATGGGGCCTTGGGTGCAGTAGCGAGCAGCGACTAGCGGGCTGTGCCTTCGTCAGGCCGCCAGCGGGGCGTCCTCACGCACCAGCACCTCGCCGCGCAGGGTGTATGCCTTGGCTTCGGTGATCTTCACGTCCACCATCTGCCCCACCAGCCGCGCCTGGCCCGCAAAGTTGACCACGCGGTTGCACTCGGTGCGGCCCATCAGCTCGTGGGTGTCGCGCTTGGAAGTGCCTTCGACCAGGATGCGCTGTACCGTACCCACCCGGCTCTCGCTGATGGACTTGATGTTGGCGTTGATGACCCCTTGCAGGTGCTGCAGGCGGCGCAGCTTCACGTCGTGTGGCGTGTCGTCGTGCAGGCTCGCGGCCGGTGTGCCGGGGCGTGGGCTGAAGATGAAGCTGAAGCTGTTGTCAAAGTGGATATCGTCGATGAGCTTCATCATCTTGTTGAAGTCATCTTCCGTCTCGCCTGGGAAGCCCACGATGAAGTCGCTGCTCATCGCCAGATCAGGGCGGATGGCGCGCAGCTTGCGGATGGTACTTTTGTATTCCATGGCCGTGTAGCCACGCTTCATGGCCATCAGGATGCGGTCGCTGCCGTGTTGCACCGGCAGGTGCAGGTGGCTCACCAGCTTGGGCAGCTTGGCATAAGCCTCGATCAGCCGGGGTGTGAACTCGTTGGGGTGGCTGGTGGTGTAGCGAATGCGTTCAATGCCCGGAATATCTGCCACGTACTCCAGCAGCAGGGCAAAGTCGGCCACCTCTGCCGTGCCGCCCATCTTGCCCAGGTAAGCATTCACGTTCTGGCCCAGCAGCGTCACTTCCTTCACGCCCTGGTCGGCCAGGCCCGCCACTTCCACCAGCACGTCGTCAAACGGGCGGCTCACTTCTTCACCGCGCGTGTAGGGCACCACGCAGTAGCTGCAGTATTTGCTGCAGCCTTCCATGATGGAGACAAAGGCCGAGGCGCCCTCGACACGGGCGGGCGGAAGGTGGTCAAACTTCTCGATTTCGGGGAAGCTGATGTCCACCTGGGGGCGGTCCTGACGCTCGCGCTGGCTCAGCAGTTCGGGCAGGCGGTGCAGTGTCTGCGGGCCGAACACCACGTCCACAAACGGGGCGCGCTTGATGATCTCCGCGCCTTCCTGGCTGGCCACGCAGCCACCCACACCAATCTTCACGCCGCGTGCCTTCAGGTGCTTGATGCGACCCAGGTCGCTGAAGACTTTCTCTTGCGCCTTTTCGCGCACCGAGCAGGTGTTGAAGAGGATGAGGTCCGCTTCGTCCACGTTCTGCGTGGGCTCGTAGCCTTGGGCGGCATTGAGAACGTCGGCCATCTTGTCCGAGTCGTACTCGTTCATCTGGCAGCCGAAGGTTTTGATAAAGACTTTTTTGGCCATGGGAAATCCGCAAATAGCAAACAGGCCCGCCGCCTGTGGGGCGCGGACTGTGGGGGGGGACTGGGCCCGGACGCAGTGCCGGGCTGCAGGCAGCGTTACTTCAGAACGTTGCCGGTGGATACGTTGCCGTTGGAAACGTTGATGTTGGTGAGCACTGTGTCGCTGCCCTTGAAGGGCTTGGCCGCCTCGGCCTCGCTCAGAATCCAGGCCGACAGCAGCATCCCGGTGCTGGCTTCAAGTACGTAGTTGACCTTGTAGGTCTGCCCGATCACGGTGTGGCGTTGCACCAGCGAGTTCTGTGGGCTGAACAGGCGCATGCCCGGGGCCATGCGGACGTCCTTGTTGTCGAGCTTGGCTTCCTGCACGCTGTTGATGGTGAGCGTGCCTCGCACGGCATTCTCGGGAAAATTGCGCACGTTACCCAGCGGGCTGACCACCTGGGCCTGGGCTGGCTGCAGCGCGAGCAGGCCCGCAGTGCCGAGCGCTGAGCAAAGCAGCAAGTTGCGCAGCGTGTGTCGTGCCGGGCGGGCAATGGGGAGTGTGGTGTGGGTCGTGGGGCAGCAATTCATGGTGTACATCCAGGGGCTGGGCGGCTGATTTTACGTGGAGCCAGTGAAAGAGGCTCCAAGAGCGGCTGAAACAACTCAGCGAAGCGGCTCTGGCTAGGCGTTCCGTCGCAGGCAGTACAAGCAGTACGACAAGACGGAACAACGACGCCAGGGGGGTGTCAGCCGATCTAAACCCGCCAGGCAGGCAGTTGCCAGTTGCGCCACAACGCCAGGCCCCTCAGCCCGGCCGTCACCACCACGCAGGCCAGCAGGGGGCTGACGGCCGTGCCCTCAATCTGCCGCAGAGCCATGTCGGCCCAGCCGCCTGCAAAGGCGCACAGCGCGTAGGGGCGATGGTCGCTGAAGGCCTGCGGTACCTCGTTGCACAGCACATCGCGCAGCACGCCGCCAAACACCCCGGTGGTCACGCCCATCATCACGGCAATCAGCGGTGGCATGCCCACGGCGGCGGCAATGTCTACCCCTACCGCAGCGAACAGGCCCAAGCCGATGGCGTCGGGCAGCAGCATGGCGCGCTCGGTGGGCTCAAAGTGGCGCTGGCGCATGAACAGCATGGCGGCCACGCTCAGCGCCAGGATGCCCCAGACAAATTCGGTATGGCGCACCCAGAAAAACGGGCGCTGGTCCAGCAACAGGTCGCGCAGCGTGCCCCCGCCAAAGGCCGACACAAACGCCACCACGCACACGCCCACAGCGTCAAAGCGCTTGCGCGCTGCCATCATCACGCCCGACAGGGCAAAGGCCACGGTGGCGGCTACTTCCAGCGCCAAGCGCAGCAGTTCAATCCAGGGGGTCACAGTCCATTGCATGCCCGCGATTGTGCCGGGCTTGGGTGTGGAGAATCTGTTTGCTATTGAAAATGTAGCTGCTTGCGCTCTGTCCTCAGGCGCTAGAGGCCGATTTAATGTATGCCCTGAGTGAGGGTCGCAGCCAGAGTCACCGCGCAACCGCCCATGCCCAGCCAGCCCAGGCGCAAGGCCCAGCGTTGGGTGCGTGCAGGCCACTGGTTCATGGCCTGTACCAGGGCGGCACCCAGCAGCATCCATGCGGCGGCGATCAGCGTGATGCCCGTCACCCAGGGCCCGGTGAGCCAGGCGGTGCAGGCCTGCAGCAACAGGGTGGCGGGCAAGAGTGCCTTGGCCCGGCGGCTGGTGCTCGGCTCGCCCCAGGCGCGGGTGTGGGTGCTGCGGGCCCAGGTGGTCAGCCCCAGCAGGGAGGCCAGGGCAATGCTCAGGTAGGCAAGGTCGTCCATGGTCAGGCGGCGCTTTGAGGGGTGGAGCGAGCGGGTGTGCCTGTGGATGCGGTCTGGTGCTCGGCCTTGGCCTGCGTTGCGCGCAAACGCAGGCGCTGGCGCAGTGCCCAGGCGGGTTGCCACAAGCACAGTGCGGCAGCCACTGGCCATTGGGGCAGCCCGGACTTGAATGCCAGGCCAATGTAGGCCACGCCTGCCAGCAACCACAGCGCAGCTGCCCACCGCCCCCACCAGTGGCGCAGGGTGGCCGCAGGCAGTGCCAGAAAGAATGCGACCAGCAAGCCCGCCATGCCTGACGGACGAGCTATCCCGGAACCCACGACATGGGCCAGGCGGAACGATTCGATGCCCAGCGCCGCCACCACCACGAACGGCCAATGGGGCCAGCGCATCCACTGAGCCAGGTGGTGCAAGGGGGCAATCCGGTGCCAGAGGGGGCGATGTGCCGCTGTTTCGGCGGTGAGGGCCTGTGCAGGTGGTGCGGCGCGGGGTGCGCGTTGCACTGGTCTGGGCACTTTGACCTGCACTCGCGCCGGTGCAATCGCCAAGCCCATTGCCACGCAACCGAATGCGCAGGCCAGCAAACCACCCAACATGCTGCCGCCCAAGGCCGCCCCCAGTGGCAGCGCAGCCAGCCCCAGGGCGAGCAGCATGGCGCCTGCGGCCCACAAGGCCATTCGCCATAGTGCGACGGGCTGCAACGCAGCCGCCAGGGCAGACACCACGAGCCAGAAACCGATCAGCGCCCATACCGTCCACACCGGGCGCTGTGCCAACGCTGCCCAATGGGCTGGGGTGGGGGCGAGATGCAGGGCCATGGATGCCGCCAGTGCCAGGGGCACGAAGGCATGCAGGGCGAGGTAAAAGCGGATGGATCGTTTCACGGGCAAGGGCGTGTCTTGGCAGTTGCGCTTGGCGGTGGGTTAGTGCGCCGGGGCAGAGTGAGTGGATGCGCCAGGGATCGGAGCCTGCGCAGACTCCCGTTGGCGCTGCTTGCGCGAGTCCAGCCAGATCAGCGTGCCGGAGATGGAAAGAAAGGCGGGCGTCATGCCCAGCACAAAGTACAGCCACTTCAGTGCCAGCCCGCCAAAGTCGCCAAAGTGCAGCGGCTCCATCAGGCCATTGAACTGTGACCAGAAGCCTTGCTTGCGCGGGTCGTGCACGCGGGTCAGCACACCCGTGGCCGCGTTGGCTTCCACCCGCGTGGTGCTCAGCAGGTGCCCGTCCAGGTTGCCGGTGAAAGAGACTTTGGCCTGGGAAGTGCCCCAGCGCTGCAGCGACACAAAGCGTGTCTGCAGGCCGGGCACCGCCTGCACGGCAGCGGCATGCAAGCCATCCAGCGACTGCATGGTGGCGGGCGATGTGTCGGACTTGCCTGCGGTTTTGGTCGCTGCATTGGCGCCGGTAGTTGTGGTGGCGAACAGAAAGCTCTGCTCAAACAGCGTTGCCAGACCCATCCAGGCCCCGGTGCCCGCAATCAGGATGTGAAAGCCCAGGCCCCAGATGCCGATGCACTTGTGCAGGTCCGACATCACCACCCGCAGGCTGCGCCCCCAGCGCTGGGTGAAGAGTTCTGCCAGGATTTTGCGGTGGATGACGATGCCGGTGCCGATGAGCACCAGCATGGCAACGCCGAGAAAGCCCACGATCCACCGGGGCCCAAAAAACAGGAACACATGCAGCATGCGCAGGTACTGGCCGAGCTGGCTGTCCACCGGGCCCACCACGGCCCCGGTGTCCGAGCGCAGTGCGATCTTGGTGCGTTCACTGGCGGGCGCGCCGGGCTCCCGCACAAAGGCAAAGTAGTTGGGGTTGATCGGGTCCGGCAGCGCAATCGTCTCGACGACCGACTGGGGGTAGCGGGCCTGCAGGCTTGCCAGCACGGTGTCCAGCGGTGCGGGTGGCTCAGCCCTGGGCAATTGGGCCAGCGATGGGTTGGCCCACAAGTCGATCTCGTTTTTGAACACCACCACCGCACCCGAGAAGCACACGATGAACAGCAGCAGCCCTGTGACGATGCCTGCCCAGGAGTGCAGGACAAAGAGGCGGTGAAGGGTGCGCTGGCTGGGCATGTGTGGCTGGCGGTGGTGAGATGAGCGCGGGTGCGCGGGTGCGCATGGGAGCGTGTGGGCGGGAGGTCAGAAGAAGTAGGTCAGCCCCACGCTGAAGTTGCGCGGCAGCGAGGGCGACACCACGTTGGCATTGATCGCACCGTCGTAATAAGCGCGGTCAAACACGTTCTTGACGCCTGCCGTGATGCGGTAGTTCTCGCCCACGTAGCTCACCGACACATCGGCCACGAAGTACGAGGGCAGTGTGAACGGGTAGGAGCCGATCTGTTCACTCACGTAGCGCCCGCCCAGGCCCAGCGTTACGCGCGGGTATTGCGGCAGCTTGTAGGTGGCCCAGGCCGTGAGCGTATGGCGCGGGGTCAGGTTGAGCGGCAGGCCGACGATGGCGGCGTTGTTGTCACGCGTGACCTTGGTTTGTGTGTACGTGTAGGCGCTGGTGAGCTTCCAGCCATTTTTCAGGTCTGCACCCAATTCGGCCTCCAGGCCGCGTGCGCGCTGCTGGCCCGTCTGCACGTTGAAACCTGTGTTCACCGGGTCTGCCGTTGTCACGTTTTCACGCACCAAGTCAAACACGGCCAGCGAGCCCGTCAGTTGCCCGCCCGGGGCTTCGTACTTGATACCCGCTTCCCATTGCTTGCCAGTTTCCGGCGCAAAGGCGGAGCCGCCAAAGGTCTGGCCTGACACAGGCAGGAACGATTCCCCATAGCTGCCGTAGGCAGACCAGCCAGGCTTGAATTCATAGACCAGGCCTGCTGACAGCGTGGTGGCGCTGTCTTTCTGGCGGGTTTGCTTTTTGACCAGGCGGTCATTGATCTCATTGGTAGACCAGTCGCGGCGCATGCCCACCAGCGCGGTCCAGCCCTGGCCGAACTTGATCTGGTCTTGCGCATACAGGCCTGCCACCGTGAGCTTTTCGGGTGCGTCGCTCGTCAGGTTGGTGGGGCAGGTCGCTGCCATGCCATATACAGGATTGAACAGGTCGAGCGCGCCAATGGTGCAGCGGCGCTGGCCCTGGTAGGTGTGGCCGGAGCGCACGTCCAGACCCGTCACGAGCTGGTGTTTGACCCCCAGCGCCTCAAAACGCGACAGCAGCGAGGTGTCGGTGGCCAGCAGGTCGTAGTCGATGTACTGGCGCGTTGCCTGGCGGTTTTGCAGCCGCTGGTTGGCCTGCAGGGCCAGGTTGGAGATGAAGTTGCCCGTGCCTTTCTCGGTTTCGTAGCGCACGTTCTGGCGGAAGGTCATGGCCTCCGACATCTTGTGCTCCAGCGTGTAGCCCACGGTTTTGCTCTCTACGTCGTACCCGCCAAAACTCGGGTCACCCGTGAACAGGGTGCGCGAAAGGGTGCCGTTGCGGTTGGGCAGCACCGTGCCATAGGGCGAGATGCCCTGCTGGCGCATCCACTGGCTCTGGCTATAGGTGGCAAACAGCACCAGGTCGGTCTGCGGCCCCAGGTCGAGCGATAGCGAGGGCGCAAACCAGCGGTCCTTGCGGTACACAAACTGCGTGGGGTCGTCGGCGTTGGAGACTTGCGCATTGATGCGCAGCGCAGACTTGCCAGATTCGGACAGCGGCCTGTTGATGTCTGCCTGCAGCGTGCGCTGGCCAAAGCTGCCTACCTCTACGCCCACCTCGTTCAGCGCTTCTTTCTTGGGCCGCTTGCTCACCGCATTGACGATGCCGCCGGGCTGCACCTGCCCGTAGAGCACCGATGCCGAACCTTTGAGCACTTCAAAGCGCTCGTAGCCGTAAGGCTGCAACTTGGCCCACATGCCAGGGCTTTGCACCAGGCCATCGACCAGAATGGATTCGGTGGAGCGAAAGCCCCGGATGTTGATGTCGTCAAAGCCCCGCCGTCCAAAGTTGACCGGGCTCACACCCGCCACGGTCTGCAGCGCTTGCTGCACGTTGGTGATCTGGCGCGACTCCATCTGCTCACGGGTGACCACGCTGATGGACTGCGGAGTTTCCAGCCTGCGCATGGGTGCCTTGCTGGCGGTTTGAGCCTCTACCGGCGCAAAGCCCATGTCCTTTTCGGTGCTGGCGTTGATGCGGACTTCCTGCAGTTGCACGGCGGTTTCTCCCGCAGCCGTCTGCGCAGCGGCTGCCTGCGCCAGGCACAAGGCCAAGGGAGTAAGGGTGAATGCGCGCGCCAGGCGCAAGCGGTTTGCGCAGGCCAGGGAATAAAGGGGCATGACAGGTTCCGAAGACAACAACAGGACGCGGGCTTGCGTGGTCGGAACGCTGGCTGGCGGGGCTCGCACCGCGGAGGCTCCGGGGTGCGGGTACAGGTCTGTTCAAGGCCTTCTCTGGACGTGAGTCCAACAAAAAGGCTCTGAACAGTTGCTAAGTAAAGTATTGTATATTTATTGAGAACGGTTCTTGTTCTCAGGTTAAAGGCAACCCCATCAGCGTGGTGCTTCAGTGGCGGCTAGCGTTTCGTGTCTGGCAGTGCGACAGGCATGCGGAACAACGACGCCAGTGGGTATATGCCCGCCGCGTTAAATGAGGACTTTGCGCGCGTCGTTGGCTTTCGACCAGTGCAGGATTTCGTAACGCTGGCGCAGTCCCGCGATAAAGAACGGGTCGCTCTGAATCAACGCTTCCAGCTGTGCCTTGGACTCGGCAGTGGCGATCCATAACCCCCCTTGGGGCACAGCGCCGGGCTCCGTGCGAAGAGACCCGCCCACAGGAATCAATTCCTGATGTGCCTCCAGCCAATCAATATGCGCCTGCAAGTGGGCCGCGCGCAGATCGCCGCAGCCGGGTTTGTCAGTGAAGATGATCGCAAAGAGCATGGCTGTTGACGCTGACTGTTGAAACTAGGAACGGTCTTTGTTCACCCCGGAACTGGGTTCATTCTCTGCAATGGGCTGATTCTGTGTGGAGTCTTCACCCTCAGCCCCGCCATACCCTGGATAGACCTGCGCAGTAGCCTCCCGCGCGGCCTGTTCCTGGCGTTCCTTGGCCATTTGCTCGGCAAGCTGGGCACGGCCTTCGCGGGCCACGGCCATCATCTTGGCGCGGTCCTTGTGGTGGGGGTACATGCGGTCGGCCAGCGCGATGTTGTGCTCTCGGAAGCGGCGGGCCACTTCCAGTGCCTGTGCCTGTGTCTGGCCCATCAGTTCCAGCACGGTGCGTGCGCTCACCAGGCTGGATTCAAACAGTTCGCGTTGCACGAGGGTGACGCCTTCGTCGCGCAGTGCATTCCAGTGCGTCAGGTCGCGAGCGCGGGCCACTATCTGTAGCTGGGGGAAATGCTTGCGCGCCAGGGTGACGATCTTGAGGGACTGCTCGGGATCGTCCACTGCCACTACCAGCACGCGCGCGTGCTCGGCCCCGGCAATGCGCAGCAAGTCCAGGCGTGTGGCGTCGCCATAAAACACGCGATACCCAAAAGTGCGTGCAATTTCGAGAATTTCCACGCTGTGGTCCAGCACCGTGGTGGGAATGCCTTGCGTGAGCATCATCCGCGCAACGATCTGGCCGTAGCGGCCGAAGCCCGCAATGATGACCGGGGCCTCCTGCTGTTCCGAAATCTCCTGCGCCTGAGGCACCGCCGTCTTGAGGCGGGCGTAGCGGCGCAGCAGGACGCGGTCCATCACCACCAGCAGCAGCGGGCTGATGAGCATGGACAAGGCCACTGCGCCGATCAGCAAAGAGGCCGTTTCGCCCGAAAACACTTGCGCCCCTGCAGCGGCCTGAAAGACCACAAAGGCGAACTCTCCGCCCTGGGCCAGCAGCAGGGTGAACACGGGCCGCTCCTGGTAGGGAATGTTCACTACCTTGGCCAGCGTGTAGATGGCCACCGCCTTGATTGCCATGAACCCGAGCAGGATGGCCAGCATGAGCCCAGGGGAACGCATGAGCACCCCAAAGTCGATGCTCATGCCTACAGCGATGAAGAACAGACCCAGCAGCAGCCCTTTGAAAGGCTCAATGTCGGCCTCCAGCTCGCTGCGGTATTCGCTGTCGGCCAGCAGCACGCCTGCCAAGAAGGCGCCGAGCGCCATGGACAGGCCCACCATCACCATCAAGTAGGCAATGCCCACCACCAGCAGCAGTGCCGCAGCGGTGAAGATTTCGGGCGTCTTGCTCTTGGCAATCCACCGCAGCAGGGGGCGCAGCAGCAGGCGGCCACCCAGCACAATGGCACCGATCACGCCCACGATCTTGAGTGCCTCCAACGCCACTTCGCCTGCCGAGTGGCTGTCGTCCGCCCCGGCGGCGGCTCCCAGCAGGGGCAGCAGCGCCAGAATGGGGATGGCAGCTACGTCCTGAAAAAGCAGGATCGAAAAGCCTGCCTGCCCGCTGCTGGTGCGCAGCAGGTTGCGCTCTGCCAGCACCTGCAGCGCAATGGCGGTGGACGACAGCGCCAGCCCCAGTGCTGCCACCAGGCTGATGCGCCAGGGCATGCCCGCTAGCCAGCCCGCCACAAACAGGGCGGCCGCGCAGCCCAGCACCTGGGCGCTGCCGGTGCCGAAGATGGGGCGGCGCATGGCCCACAGGCGGCTGGGCTGCAGCTCCAACCCCACCAAAAACAGCATGAGCACCACGCCGAATTCTGCAAAGTGCAGGATGTCCTGCACATTGCTCACCAGGCCCATGCCCCAGGGGCCAATGGCGATCCCGGCAGCCAGATAGCCAATGATGGATCCCAGTCCCAACGCTTTGGAGAGGGGAACGGCCAGCACGGCAGCGCTCAGGTACATCAAGCCGTAGGTAAGCCAGGTGGGTGCGTGTTCCATGGGGTGTCGGAGGGGCTGGTGATAGGCAGGTCAGAGGAGGGGGCGGAGCCATGCCGGGAGCGCGGCAGTCATGGGGATTCTGACACCTCTGAGTGCCTCATGGCTGGGGTGAACAGTGCAGGACAGGATGTGTTGGTGCTATCTAATACATAGCGGTTGGCGCTTGTCTGGCTTGCGCAACGCTCCGGTATGGCATACAAACTGGCGCTATCATCGCTGCCCACATCCGCGGCTTGGTGCTTTGCATTGAGCCGTGCTTCCCCGGCTCTCTCCCTACGGTGCATTCATGGATTTCCAGACCTGGCTGGCTTTTTTTGCGGCGTCTTGCCTGATTGCGGTCTCGCCCGGCTCGGGGGCAGTGCTGTCCATGAGCCACGGTTTGTCGTACGGGGTGCGCAAAACCAGCGCCACCATCCTCGGGCTCCAACTGGGCCTGCTGCTCATCTTGCTGATTGCCGGTGCGGGGGTGGGGTCGCTGCTGCTGGCGTCTGAGGTGGCTTTCAGCGCCGTGAAGGTGGCTGGCGCTTGCTATCTGATTTATGTGGGCTTGAGCCAATGGCGTGCGGGGGACCGCTCTCCCATCCACGGCGATGAGGCCGCCCCTGCCGGGCCGTGGACCAAGCGCTGCCTGACCGGTTTTTTGACCAACGCCACCAACCCCAAAGGCATCATCTTCATGGTGGCGGTGCTGCCCCAGTTCATGACCGACACGCGCCCGCTGTGGACGCAGCTGCTGGTGATGGCCGTGACCACCATGGCGGTGGATGTGGTGGTCATGCACGGCTATGCGGCAGGTGCCAGCGCCCTGCGGCGCTTGATGCGCAGTGCTCGTGCGGTGCGTGTGCAAAATCGGGTGTTTGGCGGGCTGCTGATGGCCGTGGGCGCGGGGCTCTTCTTCGTGAAGCGCGGTGCGCAGCACGCATAGCGGTTGCAAAGTGAAACGCTATTCTTTTGATAGCTTCTTGCGCCGTATTGATAAGCGCAGAGCCGGTTTTTGATGGTTATTTCTCGTCACAAGGAGATCAACATGCCAGTGGTTGTTGTTGCCAATCCCAAGGGCGGTGTGGGCAAGTCCACGCTCTCGACCAACGTCGCGGGTTACTACGCCAGCCAGGGGCACACGGTCGTGCTGGGCGATATTGACCCCCAGAAGTCGGCCCATCTGTGGTTGAGCCTGCGCCCGGCCAGTGTGGCCGCCATTGGCCAGTGGGATACCCAGACGGGAGCCCTGACGAGTCCGCCCAAAGGCACCACCCATGCCGTGCTGGACACGCCCGCCGGGCTGCATGGCAGTGCGCTCAAAGATGTGTTGAAGGTGGCCGACAAGGTCATCGTGCCGCTGCAGCCCAGCATTTTTGATATCTACGCTACCCAGGCTTTTCTGGATGAGCTGCGGGCTCACCGCCAGTCGGCGGGGGTAGAGGTGGGCATTGTGGGCATGCGCATTGACGAGCGCACCCGCTCGGCAGAGCAGCTGCACCATTTCGTGGACGGACTGGGCCTGCCGGTGCTGGGCTATGTGCGCGACACGCAGAATTACGTGCACCTGGCTGCCCAGGGTTTGACGGTGTTTGACGTGAGCACGACCACCCGCGTGGCACGCGACCGTGAACAGTGGCAGGGCATCTGCCGCTGGCTGGACGCTTGATGTGAGGGGCCGGGGCGGCCGGGCCGGTTTCGCCGTCCTGCCGCCCGTTGGCCCCGTCATCCCTTCGCTGTCGCGCGCCAGACAAGCGCGTCCCGGTTGCAGCGCTACATTGAAGCGATGAAAACCTTTCGCTCATACACCGAAGTCAGCGCCTGCGTCGGCCAGGAAGTGGCCGTGACCGACTGGATCACCATCACGCAAGAGCAAGTCAACCTGTTTGCCGATGCCACCGGCGATCACCAGTGGATCCACGTAGACCCGGAGCGTGCCAAGACAGGTCCCTTCGGTGCTCCGATTGCCCATGGTTTTCTTACGCTGTCACTCATTCCCCGGTTTTTTGATCTGGGCTTGAAGATCGAAGGCGCGCGCATGGGCGTCAATTACGGACTCAACCGGGTGCGTTTCACCGCCCCGGTGCCGGTGGGTAGTCGCCTGCGCGCACGCCTGCTGTTGCAAGCGGCAGAGCGCATCGAGCCGGACGGCATCCAGATGACATGGCTGGTGACCGTAGAGCGTGAAGGCAGCGACAAACCCGTGTGTGTGGCGGAGTCCTTGGCTCGTAACTACGGTGCAGCTCCTTGAAGCAGTAGAGCCGTCGGGCGCTCGGTCATGACAAAAGGCCTGCCGGATATGTCCGGCAGGCCTTTTTTACTGGGGCTCTGTGTGTCGCAGCCCCGAGTCTGTGGGCGCTATTTACTCAGCGCTAAGAGTTGTGCGTGCGCCCTTGGCGGCGGCTACGGCACCTTCACGCACTTCGGCGCGGCTCAGTGCTGTGCCAGGAATGTTCAGCGGTGCGGGCACGTTGTACCACTCGGCATCTTGTGGCAGGGTGCCGGACTGGCGGGCGGCCACCAGTTCAGCCACCACGGCTTCGCGGGTCAGGGTGCTGCTGGTGGTGGCCAAGGGGTAGCTGTTCCAGTCGCCATCGCGTGGCAGGGCAGAGTCAGCCTGTGCAGCGAAAGTGGTGAGTGCGAGGGTGACGGCGGCGAGTGTGCGGTACGAGTTCATGAGGATGTCCTTTCAAAAATGAGCCTGTTCTCCGGGGCAGAAACCCGGGTTTGCGCCGGGTTCCTGTCCTGCCTCGGTGAGTGCCCGTTTGGCGGTTCGCTCATCGATGGGATAGACTGTACCTAGGGTTATCCCTTTGAAAAATAGCACTGTCGGCAACGAATAATTCGCAAAACAGAAATAATCCAGTTTCTGTGTAAAAAATCATTGCTCAAATGGATAGGCTTCTGACGATGCGGGTGTTCCAGGCCGTGGTGGACGAAGGCGGCTTTGCAGCCGCCGCACGGTGGCTGGAGTTGTCCCCTCCGGTGGTGACCCGGCTGGTGGCGGATCTGGAGCAGCATCTCGGCACCCGGCTGCTGCAGCGCACCACCCGCAAGCTCGCTCTGACGGAAGCCGGTGAGGCCTATCTGGCGCGGGTGCGGTCCATCCTGCACGAGATCGAGGACGCCGAAGCTGCTGCGGCCGCCAGCACACGTGATCTGCGTGGCAGCATTCGTGTGGTGGCATCTCCCGTGCTGGCCAGCAACTTTCTCGCCCCCTTGCTGGCCACCTGGCACGCGCAGCATCCCCGTCTGATGCTGGACATTGACATCGATGCTTATGCCTCTGGCCGTGTGGACGAGTTTGACGTCACGTTGATGGTGGCCGGAGAGTACTTTGACGGCAACATCGTGGCCCGACCGTTGATGCAGGGGGAAGCCATTGTGGTGGCAGCCCCGGCTTATCTGGCCCGCAAGGGGCTGGGGCACCCTTCGGAGCCGCAGGACCTGGCACACCACGACTATCTGCGCGACTCTGGCATGGCAGCCCGAACCCAGCCAGGCTTGGGGCGGCGACTGCGCCTGGCGCGCCTGGATGGCTCCCAACCGCCTCAGGAAGTGGAGGTGCCCTCCGTGCTGCAATCCATCAGCACCGAAGTGCTCATGCGTGCTGCTGTCGATGGCATGGGGGTGGCGGTGGCACCGCGCCTGCTCGCGCAGGAGCATCTGGTCCGTGGCGAGCTGGTGCACTTGCTGCCCGACTGGATTTATTCGCGCTACACCGTATACGCGGCATTGCCCACCGGGCGGATGTTGCCCGCACGTACCAAGGTGTTCCTGGACTTTCTGAGCGAGCAGGTGCGGCAGGCCGTGGCGCTGCGCAAGCAGGCAGAGGTGGCCCGTCTGCAGCCAGTGAAGTCCTAGTGGGAAGGGGCGGGAGGCTGGGGGGCGGAAGCCTGGGTTAGCGGCAGGGCAAAGTGGTTCTGCCGCCACGCTTCAAACACCGTCACCGCGACCGCGTTGGACAGGTTCAGGCTGCGTTGTCCGGGCACCATGGTCAGGCGCAGACGCTGTTCCGGGGCGAAGCTGTCGCGCAGCTCGGGGGCAAGGCCGCGGGTTTCTGAGCCGAACACCAGCCAGTCTCCCGGCAGGAATGATGTGTCGTGCACGGCGCGCGTGCCGCGCGTCGTCAGCGCAAACATGCGTTGCGGATCGGGCTGTGCGCTGGCGAGGAAGGCATCCCAGTTGCGGTGGCGCAGCACCTCGGCGTATTCGTGGTAATCCAGCCCCGCGCGGCGCATTAGCCGGTCTTCCATGGAAAAGCCCAGGGGCTCCACCAGATGCAGCGTGCAGCCCGTGTTGGCTGCGAGGCGGATCACGTTGCCCGTGTTGGGCGGGATCTCGGGTTCGACAAGAACGATGTGAAACATGGCTCCATTGTCGTTGGTCGCGGGGGAGCCCTTGGTGCTTACGCAGGCCTGTGGCGAAGCGGGGGCGACGAGTAGGGCGGCATTCAGGCTGTGAACTGCAGCTCTGCCAGCTTGGCGTACACACCCTTGGCCGCCACCAGTTCTGCATGCGTGCCTTGCTCCACCATGCGGCCGTGCTCCAGCACCACGATGCGGTCTGCGTTCTGCACCGTGGCCAGACGGTGTGCAATGACCAGGGTCGTGCGCTGGCCGGTGTGGCGCTGCATGGCGGTATCCAGCGCCGCTTGCACCATGCGTTCGCTTTCGGCGTCCAGCGCGCTGGTAGCCTCGTCCAGAAGCAGCAAGGGCGGGTTCTTGAGGATAGCGCGCGCGATAGCAATACGCTGCTTTTGGCCCCCGGAGAGCCGAACACCGCGCTCACCCAGGAAGGTGTCATAGCCTTGCGGAAGCGCCATGATGAAATCGTCCGCAAACGCTGCCTTTGCAGCGTCTCGCACTTCTTGCAGGCTGGCACCGGGCTTGCCGTACCGGATGTTCTCCAGCGCGCTGGCCCCGAAGATGACCGCATCTTGCGGCACCGTTCCGATCTGGCCGCGCAGGGTGTCCAATGCCAACGTGCGAATGTCTTGCCCGTTCAGAAAAATGCCGCAGGGCTGGGGGTCTGCCGCCATAGGGTCCACGTCGTAAAAACGCTGCAGCAACTGGAACACCGTGGTTTTGCCAGCGCCGCTGGCTCCCACCAGTGCCACGGTCTCTCCAGGCGCCAAGGACAGCGAAAAATCCGCCAACGCAGGCTTTTCGGGGCGAGAGGGATAGCGAAACTGCACGTTGCGAAACTCCACTGCCAAACCCTTGCCGGTATGCGGCAGAGGTTGGGGGTGCGCAGGTTCTTCTACCGGCGAGCGGCTTGCCAGCAGCTCCATCAGCCGTTCAGTGGCTCCTGCCGCACGCAGCAGGTCGCCATACACCTCGCCCAGCACAGCCACCGCACCGGCCAGAAGCATCACATACACCACCGTCTGCCCCAGGTGGCCTGCGGTCATCTCGCCCGCCAGTACGGCCTGCGTCCCCCGGTACAAGCCCCACAGCAGAAGCGCTGCATTGGCAATGATGATGAAGGCCACCAGCACAGAGCGGGCACGGGTGCGTTGCACCGCGGTATGAAAGGCGTTTTCTGAGGCCGAGGCAAAGCGCTGTGTTTCCAGCTTTTCCGCGGTGTAGCTCTGCACCACCGGAATGGCATTGAGCACCTCTGCCGCAATCGCGCTGGAGTCCGCCACGCGGTCCTGGCTGTCACGCGACAGTCGCCGCACCCGCCTGCCGATCCACATGGCCGGAAGCACAACCACGAGCAAGGCGAGCAGCACCACAGACATCACATAGGGATTCGTCCACACCAGCATGCCCAGTGCCCCCAGGCCTGTGACTGCATTGCGCAACCCCATGGAAAGGGACGAGCCCACAACGGTCTGCACCAGGGTGGTGTCTGCGGTGAGGCGGGATAACACCTCTCCGGTCTGGGTGCTTTCAAAGAACTGTGGGCTTTGCCTGAGCACATGGCTGTAAACGGCCTGGCGCAGGTCTGCGGTCACGCGTTCGCCCAGCCAGCTCACGGCATAAAACCGTGCGGCAGAGAACACCCCGAGCGCCACGGCCACCAGAAAGAGCGCACCAAAGTGTCCCTGCAGAGCCATGGCCTGGGAGCCTCTGTCGCCACTGAGCCCGGTGTCGATCAGGTCGCGCAGCGCCAGCGGAAATGCAAGTGTGGCCAGAGCCGCCATGACCAGGCAAACCAAGGACCAGGCGATGCGACCCCTGTAGGGCCGCAGGAAAGGCAGAAGCCCGGACAGTGAACGGGGTGCGCCCCGTGGAGCGGATGAAGAGGAGTTTGTTGGGGCCATGAGGCGGATGGATGAGGGAGCGGGTGCGGTGCAGGGCTTCAGCGGGATGCCAGTACCTGCGCGACATACATGCTAGGGGTTTTCATGTATCGCTGGGTATCGCTGGGGTGGGGTCATTGTCTCGGCATTAATACATAGGCATTACTCCCAGTATCTGCCGACCCGCCTCGGCGCATACGATGCAACGCAGTCAAGGGCGACGCTGTGCGCCTGACCTGTCGAGCTTTCATCCTGCACCACGGAGTAACCCAGGCGCAATGAGTGACGTCATCCTTGAAACCCAGAGCCTGACCAAAGAGTTCAAAGGCTTCACCGCTGTCAGCAACGTCAATCTGGCTGTGCGCCGGGGTTCGATACATGCACTGATTGGACCGAATGGTGCGGGCAAGACCACATGCTTCAATCTGCTCACCAAGTTTCTGGTGCCCACCTCGGGGGTGATCCGCTTCAACGGGCAGGACATCACTGCTGAGGCGCCCGCGCAGATTGCGCGCAGGGGTGTGATTCGATCCTTCCAGATTTCTGCAGTGTTTCCGCACCTCACGCTCTTGGAAAACGTACGGCTCGGGTTGCAGCGCAAGCTGGGCACGTCTTTTCATTTCTGGCGCAGCGAACGCACCCTGCACCAGCTGGACGATCGGGCCATGCAATTGCTGGCAGAGGTGGGGCTGGAAGACCTTGCCGATGAGGTGACCGTGAACCTGCCTTATGGCCGCAAGCGCGCTCTGGAGATTGCCACCACGCTCTCCATGGAGCCCGAGCTGATGCTGCTGGACGAGCCCACCCAAGGCATGGGGCATGAGGATGTAGACCGTGTCACGCAGCTCATCAAAAAAGTCTCTGCCGGGCGCACGATTTTGATGGTGGAGCACAACATGAAGGTGGTTTCCACCATCGCCGATTGCATCACGGTGCTGCAGCGCGGTGCGGTCCTGGCTGAGGGGCCTTATGAAGAGGTTTCCAGCAACCCGCAGGTGATGGAAGCCTACATGGGCACCACGGATGGCCAATTGCAGGGAGCCCACTGACATGGCAACCCGCGCCTCCGCATCCGGCACGCCTGCGCTGGAAATCCGAAATCTGCAGGCCTGGTACGGTGAGTCTCATGTTCTTCACGGAGTGGACATCGTTGTGCAGCCCGGCGAAGTGGTGACATTGCTGGGCCGCAATGGAGCAGGGCGCACCACCACCATGCGTGCCGTGATGGGCCTGACTGGGGCGCGCAAGGGATCTGTCAAGATCAATGGCGTGGAAACGGTGGGCATGCCAACGCACCGCATAGCGCATCTTGGTGTGGGTTACTGCCCAGAGGAGCGGGGCATTTTCTCCAGCCTCTCGTGCGAGGAAAACCTGCTGCTGCCGCCTGCGCTCAAGACCTCCACACCAGGCATGTCGGTGCAGGAGATCTATGCCATGTTTCCCAATCTGGCAGAGCGACGGCACAGCCAGGGCACCCGGCTTTCGGGTGGCGAGCAGCAAATGCTGGCAGTGGCGCGCATCCTGCGTACGGGTGCCAACTTGCTGTTGCTCGATGAAATCTCTGAGGGGCTGGCTCCCGTCATCGTTCAGGCCCTCGCCCGCATGATCACCACGCTGCGCCAGAAGGGGTACACGGTGGTGATGGTGGAGCAGAACTTCCGTTTTGCTGCGCCGCTGGCAGACCGTTTTTACGTCATGGAGCACGGTCGCATTGTTGAGCAGTTTGGTGCAAGCCAGCTGCAGGAAAAGATGCCTGTGCTCAACGAGCTTTTGGGTGTGTAGCGCCATGCGTTGCCGCCTTTCAGGGGCTCTGTGTTTCTCGCATTCCGGTTGATTCGTCCATCCTTCACATACCTACAGGAGACAAACCATGAAGAAGAGCAGACTCGCCGCCGCATTGGCTTTGGTATTGGGCGCCGCAGGGCTTGCCACCACAGCGCAAGCACAAGACAAAGTCAAGATCGGATTCATCACAGACATGTCCAGCCTGTATGCCGATGTGGAGGGTAAGAACGGAGCACTGGCGATCCAGATGGCGATTGATGACTTCGGGGGCAAGGTGCTGGGCATGCCGATCGAGCTGCTCACCGCAGACCACCAGAACAAGGCAGACATTGCCGCTTCCAAGGCCCGTGAGTGGATTGACACCCAGGGTGTGACGATGGTGTTTGGTGGAACCAATTCGGGCACGGCGCTGGCGACGGCCAAAGTGGCTGCCGAGAAGAAGCGGGTGTACATCAACAACGGTGCCGCGACGTCGGCTCTGACCAATGACCAGTGCACTCCTTACACGGTGCATTACGCGTATGACACCGTGGCACTAGCCAAAGGCACCGGCTCGGCCATCGTGGATGGAGGTGGCAAGAGCTGGTACTTTTTGACAGCGGACTATGCCTTTGGCCACGCGCTGGAAGCGGACACCAGCACGGTGGTCAAGGCCAAGGGCGGTAACGTGGTGGGCTCGGTGCGTCATCCGCTCAATGCCTCTGACTTCTCCTCTTTCTTGCTGCAGGCACAGAATTCCAAGGCCCAGATTCTGGGGCTGGCCAATGCTGGCGGCGACACCATCAACTCCATCAAGGCTGCCAAGGAATTCGGCATTGGCAAAAGCATGAAGCTGGCTGGTCTGCTGATCTTCATCAGCGATGTGCACAGCCTAGGGCTGCGCAATACCGAGGGCCTGCAGTTCACCACCAGCTGGTACTGGGATTTGAACGAGGAAACCCGCAAGTTCTCGGCGCGTTTCTTTGAGAAGACCAAGCGCATGCCGACCGAGATCCAGGCCGCTGATTATTCCGCCACCATGAATTACCTGAAGGCTGTGGAAGCGGCGAAGAGTGTGGACGCGGACAAGGTGATGACGGCTTGGCGCGGCATGAAGATGAGTGACTTTTTTGGTTCAGGCCAGTTGCGCGCTGACGGACGCTACGTGCATGACATGTACCTCATGGAGGTGAAGAAGCCCTCGGAATCGACCAAGCCCTGGGATTACTACAAGCTGATCAAGAAGCTGCCTGGTGAGCAGGTCTTCACCACCAAGGCGGAGAGCAAGTGCCCCTTGTGGAAGTGACGGGGCTTTTTGCTCCCTTGCTACCCGTGGTGTATCGATTGACCTGAACACTCCGCTCACCAGCGCAGCCTCACATGCAAATTTTTGGTGTCTCCTTGCCCGGCCTGCTCAGCCAGCTTCTTCTGGGGCTGGTGAATGGGTCGTTCTATGCCATCCTGAGCCTGGGTCTTGCAGTCATTTTCGGGCTGCTGAATGTCATCAACTTCGCACACGGTGCGCTGTTCATGATGGGGGCCTTGCTCACATGGATGGCCATGAGCTACCTGGGGATTGGCTACTGGTGGATGCTGCTGCTGGCACCGCTGGTGGTGGGGGTGTTCGGGGTGCTGGTAGAGCGGCTGCTTCTGCGGTGGATCTACAAATTGGATCACCTGTATGGCCTGCTGCTCACGCTCGGTCTTACCTTGTTGATTGAAGGTGTTTTTCGCTCGATTTACGGGGTGTCGGGCCTGGGCTATGACACGCCCGAGTTGCTGGAGGGAGCCACGAATCTGGGATTCATGATCATGCCTAACTACCGTGCTTGGGTGGTGGTGGCCTCGATCGTTGTGTGCCTGGGAACCTGGTACGTGATAGAGAAGACCAAGCTGGGTGCATACCTGCGCGCAGGTACCGAGAACCCTCGGTTGGTTGAAGCGTTTGGTGTGAATGTGCCGGTCATGATCACGCTGACATACGCCTTTGGCGCTGCACTGGCCGCATTCGCGGGCGTGCTCGCTGCACCGGTCTATCAGGTCACTCCGCTGATGGGGCAGAACCTCATCATTGTGGTGTTTGCTGTGGTGGTCATTGGGGGTATGGGGTCCATCATGGGCTCCATCCTCACGGGGCTGGGTTTGGGGGTCATTGAAGGCTTCACCAAAGTCTTCTACCCCGAGGCCTCATCCACTGTCGTGTTTGTCATCATGGTGGTGGTTTTGCTCATACGCCCCGCAGGCCTTTTTGGCAAAGAAAAATAAGGGGGGCATGCCATGAACTCCAGAAAAATTTCCCAGTTGGGATATGGCTTGCTGTTGCTGGCCTTGGTGGTGGCTCCGTTTGCCGGGGCCTATCCCGTGTTTGTGATGAAGCTCATGTGCTTCGCCCTGTTTGCCTGCGCGTTCAATCTGCTGCTCGGTTACACAGGTTTGCTCTCGTTCGGGCATGCCGCCTTCTTCGGTGGTGCAGCCTATGTGGCAGGGCATGCCGTGAAAGTGTGGGGGCTGACGCCAGAGTTGGCTTTGCTGCTGGGTACGCTGGGGGGGGCCCTGCTCGGGCTGCTGTTCGGGTGGCTGGCCATCCGCAGACAAGGTATCTATTTCTCGATGATCACGCTGGCGTTGGCACAGATGCTTTACTTTGCGTGCCTGCAGGCCCCTTTCACCGGGGGGGAGGACGGGCTTCAGGGCGTTCCGCGCGGCAAGCTGCTGGGAGTGCTGGATCTCGGGAGCGATCTCACCATGTATTACGTGGCCCTCGTTGTGGTGGTTGCCGCGTTTTGCCTGATTGTGCGGACCATCCACTCGCCCTTCGGCCAGGTGCTCAAGGGCATCAAGGAGAACGAGGCGCGGGCGATTTCGCTGGGTTATGACACCCACCGCTACAAATTGCTCGCGTTCGTGCTATCGGCCGCATTGGCAGGGCTGGCGGGCTCTTTGAAGACCCTGGTGCTGGGGTTTGCCACCCTGTCAGATGTGCACTGGACGGCTTCAGGGCAGGTCATCCTGATGAATCTTGTTGGCGGACTCGGAACGTTGTCAGGTCCTCTGGTGGGCTCTGCAGTGGTGGTCCTGCTCGAAAACAAGATTGGCGAATTGGGCAACCTGCTTGCAGCACTGACCAGTGTGGATTGGTTCAAAACCCTGGGTGAGTCGGTCACCATGGTCACCGGGCTGATCTTCGTGGTCTGTGTGCTCGCCTTCCGGCGGGGCATCATGGGCGAAATCATTGCCTTGCGCATGCGGTGGCGCAAGGGTGCATAGGGTGAAGATGGCGCGGCGCTGCCGGGCAGTCTGCCTAACCCATTGGCGTTCGCGCCACTGCAATACCGGTGATGTGTGCCACGCCACATGAGCGCAGTACGGTGGCTGCCGCGTTGAGTGTGGCCCCAGTGGTCATGACATCGTCCACCAGCACCACCTTGCGGCCTTGCAAAAGCGACACTTGGGTGGGTTCAACCATGAATGCCTGTTGCAGGTTGCGCATGCGCTGTGTTCGCGTCAGGCCGCTTTGCGCGGCGGTGTCCTGTAGCCGCAGCAGGGCCTGGGTTGTTGTCTTGTGAGGGGCCAGTTGCTTGGCAATCAGGGCCGCCTGATTGAATCCTCGCTCACGCAGCCTCTGTTGCGACAGCGGTATGGGCAGCACCCAGTCAGCGGCTTCCAGCGCCGGCTCCACCCAGGGCGCGCTGCGCAGCAGGGTGGACAGAGGCGCAGACCAGCCAGTATCTCCGTGAAATTTGAACTCACGGATTGCCTGTGCCCATGGATAGGCATAGTCCACAGCTGTGAGGCAGGCGTTCAGCTCAGGCGGCTCTTTCAGACATGCCCCGCACTCAAGGACTCCACTGGGTACGATCATCGCGCAGCGGATGCAACGACTTGCAGGCTGGGCAAAGCGAGCCACGCAAGCGTTGCACACCCTTTGTGTGGGCCAGGCTCGGCACACAGAGCACTGGCTTGGGATGTGTTGACCCCAAGTTGCCAAAGGTCGCCATAAACCTGACATCCACTTCGAAAGCATGCAGTCAATATACTCGCCAGCCCCTTGATCCAGTCCTGAGATCCATGTCCACAGAGCGTCCACCCACAATTGACCCCGTTGCTGCAGCCCGCTGGCACGCCAGTGCACCTGCCGCTTCACCTTGGTTGCATGAGGAAGTGGCACGTCGCATGGAGGAGCGGCTGCAGTGGATTCGCCAGTCTCCTTCCGCATGGTGTCATTGGGATGCAGTGCGTGGTGGGCTGCAGGGTCACGCACTGGTAAGTGCCCGCTACCCGAAAGCCCGCTGTACCGTGACAGAAACTTCTGCTCGCGGCCTGGCTGCGGCGCAGGAGGTGCTTGAAAAGCCATGGTGGAATCCAACCCGGTGGTCTGGCTCTTCCCCCGTTTTTGGTCGACCGGCAGATGGAAGTGTGCAGATGCTCTGGGCCAATATGGCATTGCATACGGCCTCCGACCCTCAAGCGCTGATATCGCAGTGGCACAAGGCTCTTGCTGTGGATGGTTACCTCATGTTTTCCTGCCTGGGGCCAGACACTGCAAAGGAGCTTCGTCGCGTTTATGAAGAGCTGGGTTGGCCCCCGGCAGGTCACTCATTCACCGATATGCATGACTGGGGCGACATGCTTGTGCATTCGGGTTTTGCCGAACCTGTGATGGACATGGAACGCATTACCCTCACCTTTGCGACGCCACAGCGTCTCCTTCAGGAATTGCGTGAACTTGGCTGCAATCTGCACCCCGCCCGGTTCGGTGCCCTGAGGGGGCGCAAGTGGCGTGATCGGCTCCATGCGGTATTGGCTGAAAAGCTGGGTTCAAACGGTGGTTCGGGTGATTTGTCGCTCACTTTCGAAATCATCTATGGACATGCTTTCAAGGCCGCACCCAAGGTACCTGTCAGTGCCAGCAGCACAGTGTCTTTGAGTGACATGCGCAGCATGTTGCGTAACGGCTCCGGCAATAAGTAATCTGGCGCGCTCTGTCAATGATTTAGAACAAGGCGCGCTACAATTCTTCGCAGTTGAGATGTGAACTTTCGGGCATTTTCCCGCGCAATTTGCGGGGCGCGCATCCAGGCTAAACCATGCGACGTCCTGCGGTCCTGGTGGGTATTTCCGGTGACTGGCTTGATTTTTCGTTTTGCCACGGTGTCGGATAACGGAGTCGCATGGCATCTCGCCCGCAACTGCTCCCTGTCACCAAAGCAGCTCGGGTGGATGTACGCGTCGCTGTGCTGCGTATCGCTGGGAATCGGCATGGGGTTCTGGTTGCTGGGAGCCCGCCTTGTACTGCCGTTCGCATCTCTGGAAATTGCTGTTGTCGGAATTGCATTTGCCATGTACGGTCGTCATGCGACGGATGGCGAAAGAATTTCTCTGCAGGGGTCGCGCCTTGTAGTGGAACGGGAGACAGCAGGCAGGCTGGAGAGGGCTGAATTCGACCGGTGGTGGGTTCGTGTAGAGCCCAAGTCAGGCGACAGATCACTCATCACCTTGTCTGCACATGGCCGGTCGGTAGAGGTGGGGCGCTTTGTTCGTCCAGAACTTCGTTCCGCGCTGGCCTCGGAGATCCGCATGGCCCTGCGGGCAGCCTGACCCCACGCAGGCGTCGCAGGGATTGGTTAATTTGAGGCTTGGAAGTAAATGAGAACTATGAAGAGCATTCCCAACAAGCTGGCTTCTCTGCTGCTGATGGCTGGTGCATGGGTGGGTAGCGCAGCCCACGCCGTTCAGGACCTGCCCGGCGGCCCCTCGGTCAATCAGCTCAATCTGGCTCCGCCGGTCACCAAGATTGCCGAGGAGCAACACTTCCTGCACTGGATGATGCTCATCATCTGCACGGTGATTTTCATTGCGGTGTTCTCCGTGATGTTTTATTCCATCTGGAAGCACCGCAAGTCTCGGGGTGCCAAGGCAGCCAACTTCCATGAATCGGTCACTGTAGAGGTCGTCTGGACCATCGTGCCCTTCATCATCGTCATCCTGATGGCTCTGCCTGCCACCAAGGTGTTGGTTGCACAAAAGGACACCACCAACGCCGATCTGACCATCAAAGCCACGGGTTACCAGTGGAAGTGGGGGTATGACTATCTCAATGGTGAAGGCGAGGGGTTGGCGTTCATTTCCACGCTGGACAGCAATCACCGTGTGATGTCCGACAGTGGCAACGTGTCTCAAGCCCCTGCAGATTACCTTCTCAAGGTGGATAACCCGATGGTTGTGCCCGTGGGCAAGAAGGTGCGCATCATCACCACCGCCAACGACGTGATCCATGCCTTCATGGTTCCCGCCTTTGGTATCAAGCAGGATGCGATTCCCGGTTTTGTGCGCGACACCTGGTTCCGCGCTGAAAAGGTGGGTGACTATTACGGCCAGTGCGCCGAGCTTTGCGGCAAAGAGCATGCCTACATGCCCATCCATGTGAAGGTTCTGTCTGCAGAAGACTACTCCGCTTGGGTGGCTGATCAGAAAAAGAAGGCTGCAGCGAAGCTGGATGATCCCACCAAGGTGTGGGCCTTGGCCGACATCATCAAGCGTGGTGAAAAGGTGTACGCCGCCAACTGCGCCGCCTGCCATCAGGCCAACGGCAAGGGCGCGGGCCCCATCAAGCCGCTGGATGGCTCTGCCATCGTTCTGGATCAGGACCATGCCAAGCAGATCCAGATTTTGTTGAACGGTGCTGCCAACGGTGCAATGCCTTCGTGGAAGCAGTTGAGCGACACAGACATCGCGGCAGTGGTGAGTTACACGAAGAACAGCTGGTCCAACAAGACTGGCCAGCTGGTGCAGCCAGCTGAAGTGGTGGCCCAGCGTGGCAAGTAATCAGGCCCAATCGCATTGAGGAATTCAAAATGAGCGCAGTTCTCGATAACCACGGACACGCTGGCGATCACGCACACGACGGCCACGACCACCACCACGCACCCACTGGCTGGCGCCGCTGGGTGTTTGCCACCAACCACAAAGACATCGGCACGCTGTATTTGCTGTTCTCCTTCACCATGCTGATGGTGGGGGGCGTGCTGGCTCTGCTGATCCGTGCCGAGCTGTTCCAGCCTGGCCTGCAGCTGGTGAACCCTGAACTGTTCAATCAGCTCACCACCATGCATGGCCTCATCATGGTGTTCGGGGCCATCATGCCGGCCTTCGTGGGCTTTGCGAACTGGATGCTGCCACTGCAGATCGGCGCATCCGATATGGCTTTTGCCCGCATGAACAACTTCAGTTTCTGGCTGATGATTCCTGCGGCCATCATGCTGGTGTCGTCGTTCTTCATGCCCGGTGGCGCTCCGGCAGCGGGCTGGACGCTTTACGCACCGTTGACCCTGCAGATGGGCCCTTCCATGGATGCGGGCATTTTCGCCATGCACATCCTGGGTGCTTCTTCCATCATGGGTTCGATCAACATCATCGTCACCATCCTGAACATGCGTGCCCCCGGCATGACGCTGATGAAGATGCCGATGTTCGCCTGGACCTGGCTCATCACCGCCTATCTGCTGATCGCCGTGATGCCTGTGCTGGCAGGTGCCATCACCATGACGCTGACCGATCGCCACTTTGGCACCAGCTTCTTCAACCCCGCCGGTGGCGGTGACCCGATCATGTACCAGCACATCTTCTGGTTCTTCGGCCACCCAGAGGTGTACATCATGATCTTGCCGGCTTTCGGCATCATCAGCCAGATCGTGCCCGCGTTTGCGCGCAAGAAGCTCTTCGGCTACGCATCCATGGTGTACGCCACGTCTTCCATCGCCATCCTGTCCTTCATTGTGTGGGCTCACCACATGTTCACGACAGGCATGCCAGTCACTGGACAGCTGTTCTTCATGTACGCCACCATGCTGATCTCCGTGCCTACGGCCGTGAAGATCTTCAACTGGATCGCCACCATGTGGCGCGGCTCCATGACCTTTGAAACCCCCATGCTGTTTGCGGTGGGCTTCATTTTCGTGTTCACCATGGGTGGGTTCACTGGCCTGATTCTGGCCATGGCTCCTATCGATATCCAGCTGCAGGACACCTACTATGTGGTGGCCCACTTCCATTATGTGCTGGTGGCAGGCTCCCTGTTCTCAATGTTCGCCGCCTACTACTATTGGGCGCCCAAGTGGACCGGTGTCATGTTCAGCGAAACCCGTGGTCAGATCCACTTCTGGGGTTCGTTGATCACTTTCAACATCACCTTCTTCCCCATGCACTTCCTGGGGCTGGCCGGTATGCCTCGCCGCTATGCCGACTATCCCATGCAGTTTGCTGACTTCAATGCCATTGCATCAGTGGGCGCGCTGGGTTTTGGTCTGATGCAGGTGTACTTCTTCCTGTTTGTGGTGTTCCCTGCCATGCGCGGCAAGGGTGCCAAGGCACCTCAGAAGCCATGGGAAGGCGCCGAGGGGCTGGAATGGGAAGTGCCTTCTCCAGCTCCGTTCCATACTTTTGAAACGCCCCCCAAGCTCGACGCCACTGCAACCCGCGTGGTGGGTTGAGGAGCCTTACATGACGCCTGAGCAGAAGAAGAGCAACCTCCGCATGGCCTTGATTCTGGCCTCGGTGGCTGTCGCATTCTTTGTGGGATTCATGGTCAAAGTCGCGCTGCTGTCACGCTGAGGACGTCCTATGAGCTTGCGCCGGGAAAATGCAAAGATGGTGGGCAAACTGGTCGTGATTGCGGCTGGCATGTTCGCTTTCGGATATGCACTGATCCCCATCTACAAGCACATTTGCGAGATGACCGGAATCAACATCCTGTCGCTGTCCGAGCGGCAGGTGCCCGGCAACGGCGTGGCGGGCAAAGACGCTCGTGTGCCCGCCAATACGCAGGTAGACAAGAGTCGCACCATCACGGTGGAGTTTGATGCCAATGCGCGTGGCCCCTGGGATTTCAAACCTGCGCAGCGCTCTGTGCAGGTACATCCGGGCGAGCTGACCACCGTGATGTACGAGTTCCAGAACGTGCAAAACCGTCGCATGGCCGCCCAGGCCATTCCGAGCTATGCGCCCCGTCAGGCTGCGGCGCACTTCACCAAGCTGGAATGCTTTTGCTTCAACCAGTACACGCTGGAGCCTGGTGAGAAAAAGGAATGGCCTGTCGCGTTTGTCATTGATCCTCGCCTTTCGAAAGACGTGACCACCATCACGCTGTCGTACACCTTCTTTGAGGTCGGGGGCAAGACGCCGCCAGCACCTGAGTCCACCGCTGCAGCGCCTGCGCTACAGATGCAGAAAGCAGGTTCATGACATCCGTGGAGCCTTCAGCCAAAGTGCCAGCCACGCAGCGCAAGGGTTCTTTGCTGCGTACCGTGCGCGCAGTCGCCTGGTCGCTGATTGGTTTGCGCAAAGGGGCCGAATACGCTCAGGATGTCGAGAAGCTGAACCCCATCCACATCATCGTCGTGGGGCTCGTGGCGGTTTTTACTCTGGTGCTGGCGTTGATTGCGCTGGTCAACTGGATTGTGTGACCCAGTGGTTTGCCCCCGAAACGGATAACAACGATTTAGAGAGAGTCAGGAGCTGAAATGAGTGCATCAACACACGGCACAACACCGTACTACTACGTGCCAGCAGAGTCTCGTCATCCTGTGATGGCGGCTGCCGGGCTGTTTTTTGTCATCCTCGGTGCTGGCCAGTGGATCAATGGCCACGAGTGGGGCAAGTATTCCCTGGCACTAGGCCTGGTGTGGTGGCTTTTCGTCCTGTACCAATGGTTCCGTGACGCCGCCCGTGAAAGCGAAGGCGGGTTGTACGGCCACAAGATTGATTTGTCTTACCGCTGGAGCATGAGCTGGTTCATCTTCTCGGAAGTCATGTTCTTCGGTGCATTCTTTACCGCGCTGTGGTGGGCACGGTCGCATTCAGTGCCTGCATTGGGCAGCCTGGACAATGCCTTGCTCTGGCCAGACTTCAAGGCGGTGTGGCCCAGCGTTTCAGCGGGTGTCACAGCTTCTCCAGCGGGTACGGTGGAGCCGTTCCAGACCGTGGGCCCTTTCTGGCTGCCCACCATCAACACTGCTTTGCTGCTGACATCGGGTGTGACGCTGACGATTGCCCACCACGCTCTGCGTGAGAACCAGCGTGGCAAAACCATTGCCTTCATGTGGGCGACTGTGCTCCTGGGTATCGTGTTCCTGGCCGTGCAGGGCTATGAGTACTACCACCTCTACACCGATCTGAACCTCAAGCTGTCCTCCGGCATCTTTGGCTCCACATTTTTCATGTTGACCGGCTTTCACGGCTTCCACGTTTTTGTGGGCATGCTGATGCTGTTGTTCATCACGCTGCGTCTGCAAAAGGGTCATTTCACGGCAGACAAGCACTTTGGTTTTGAAGGTGCGGCCTGGTACTGGCACTTTGTGGACGTGGTTTGGCTGGGTCTTTACGTGCTGGTTTACTGGATGTGACAGCAACGAAGAGGACGCCCGTTTGTCGGGTGGTCCCTTCGAGGGGCTGCACAGCCCTGCGTGCCAGGCCTAGTCTGCCGATCAAGGTCACTCAACAAAAAAGCGCCGTGAGGCGCTTTTTTGTTGGACAGTCAGATGTGCCAGAGGCAAACGTCTGTGGATTGGAAAACGGCTTACCGGGTTGCCGGTAAACCGGTAGGCTGGATATAGCCCAGTTGCCATGCCACCAGAATGCACAGGAACAGCACGACCGAAAGGCCTACCCGTACTGCCAGCGCGCGGGCCATGCGGTTACCCTTGGTGCGGTCATTGCCTCCGTTGCGCATCATGAAGAACAGCGCAGAGCCAAGGCTGGCCAGGATTCCCACGAATGCAACAATCACAAGGTATTTCATGAAAGGCATTATCCCGTGACACCTCGCTCACGTACACAGTGGGTGCTTTTCATCGTGATCACCGTGGCAGCCATTGCGGCCATGACCGTGACTGCCATGCTGGGCCGCTGGCAGCTGGGGCGGGCCCAGGAGAAGCTGGACTACCAGGCACAGATCGAAACCCGAGCTGCCATGCTCCCGCTCAAGGGTGCTGACTTGCCCGTAGACATCTCTGCGGAGGGCGCAGCCTTGCTGCACCGTGCCGTGGCGCTGGAAGGCCGGTGGCTGCCTGAACACACGGTTTACCTGGACAACCGGCAGATGAACGGGCGCCCCGGCTTTTTTGTGTTGACCCCCCTGCTGCTGCATGACGCCCCTGTGGTTCTTCTGGTGCAGCGCGGCTGGATACCCCGCAACTTTCAGGACCGTACGCAACTTCCCCAGGTGGAGACACCTTCCGGTTGGATTCAGGTGAAGGGCCGGGTTGCCGCTGCCCCATCACGGCTTTATGAGTTGGGGGCGGGCGAGAGCGCGCTGGGGTCTTCTCGCATCCGGCAGAATCTGGACTTGGCTGCGTTTCGCAGTGAAACGCGGTTGCCGCTGTGGGGTCTCACCGTGGTTCAGGTAGGTGAGGCCAGCGAAGGCCTGCTGCGCGACTGGCCGGTGGTTGCCTCGGGTGTCGACAAGCACTACGGCTACGCATTTCAATGGTTCGGGCTTTGCGGCCTGATTGCACTTCTTTATGTCTGGTTCCAAATCATCCGACGCTTCGTTCGCCCACGCCGCCAGCGTACCCCCTGAGGTTGCGGCAGAGCACCCTCTGGGTTTGACCATTCATAACCTGCCAGAGGCGGGCCAGGCCATGGACGTTGCCCAGCGTACACGCCATGGCCGCTGGAAGATGCTGGGCGTGCTGCTGATTTGCGCTGCACCAGTGGTCGCCTCGTATTTGACCTACTACGTGATCCGCCCGGAAGGCAGGCGCAGCCATGGCGAGCTGATCGAGCCGCAACGGGCCATGCCCTCCATTGCTGCGACAACGCTGGAGGGTCAATCGGTGCCGTTGACTGACCTGCAAGGCCAGTGGCTGCTCGTCAGCGTGAGTGGTGGCGATTGCCAGGCCGATTGTCAAAAACACCTATATCTGCAGCGGCAGTTGCGTGAAAGCCTGGGCCGCGAAAAAGACCGCATGGATTGGGTCTGGTTGATCAACGATAACCAGCAGCCGCCAGCTACCCTCGCTCCAGCGCTGCAACAGGCGCAGGTGCGGCGCGTGGATGCCGCTGCTCTGGCGCAGTGGCTGGCGCCCGCCCCCGGGCACTCCCTTGCCGACCACATCTATGTGGTAGACCCCATGGGCCATTGGATGATGCGTTTTCCTGCCCCCATGGATGCTGCGGGTGCCGCCAAGGCCAAGAAGGACCTTGAGCGTCTGCTGCGTGCCTCTGCCTCGTGGGATCAACCGGGTCGTCCTGGAAAGCCGTCCTGACATGGAAACGCAACCTCTCTACGATCTCGCGCCCCTGGCAAGGCTGATGCTGCTGGGGTTGCTGATTGCCCTGGGCCCCTTGGCCTGGATTCGCTTTCGCAGCCGCGGGGCCTCGCCCACGCGCCGACTGCAGATGCTCACGGTGCTCACTCTGTTCCTCACGTTCGATCTCGTGCTGTTCGGCTCGTTCACCCGGCTCACGGATTCGGGCCTGGGCTGTCCGGACTGGCCCGGTTGCTACGGCAACGCCAGCCCCGTAGGCGCCCGCCACGAAATCGCTGCAGCACAAGAGGTCATGCCTACCGGCCCTGTAACGCACGGCAAGGCTTGGGTGGAGATGATCCACCGCTATTTGGCCACCGGTGTAGGGGTGCTGATCATTGTCATGACGGCATCTGCCTGGGTGCAGCGCCGCATGCAGGCACGGGCTGATGCTGACGCAGCACGCGGTGGCGTGGCCAAAGTCGATGGACTGCCCAGCCCGTGGTGGCCTACCTTCACCCTGTTCTGGGTGTGTCTGCAGGGGGCCTTTGGCGCGCTCACCGTCACCATGAAGCTTTTCCCCGCCATCGTCACCCTGCATTTGATGGGTGGGTTGGTACTGCTGGCCTTGCTCTGCGTGCAGGCCGTCCAGCACACGCGGGTGGCTTGCGGTGACTCCGCCGTGCAGGTCAGTGCGGGCCTTCGCTGGGCCATGTGGGCCGTGCTGGGTCTTCTGGGGCTGCAGGTGGCGCTGGGTGGTTGGGTCAGCACCAACTATGCCGTGCTGGCTTGTTCCACCTTTCCTACCTGCCAAGGCAGTTGGTGGCCCGATATGGACTTTGGCCAAGGATTCCAGATCTGGCGCGAACTGGGCTTGCTCAAGGATGGCTCGCACATCAGCTTTGCTGGCCTCACGGCCATTCATTACGTGCACCGGCTTGCGGCCTACGCGGTGCTGCTGGCTTTGGGCTGGCTGGCCTGGCGATTGCACCGCACTGCGGGTCTGCGGTCGCAGGCGCGCTGGCTGGCTGCCTTGGCCCTGCTGCAGCTTGCCACAGGCCTGTCCAACGTCGTGCTGGACTGGCCCTTGGTTGCCGCTGTGTTGCACACCGGCGGGGCTGCGGCCCTGGTGGTGGTGTTGACCTGGGGGCTTGCTGCCAGCCGTGCAGTGGCTGTGGCTGGAACCCCGATTGAGATTCATGCGCCTGCAAGGCGCGCCGAGAGTGTTTGAATGAGTGTTGCTGCCGTTTCCCCGCCGTCGCGTTTTGCGCAGTTCTATGCGCTGACCAAACCCCGCGTGGTGCAGCTGATCGTGTTTTGTGCACTGATTGGCATGGTGCTGGCCGTGCCGGGTCTGCCCAGTTGGCCTCAGGTGGGTCAGATGGCGCTGGCCAGCGCAGGCATCTGGCTGGTTGCAGGGGCTGCTGCCGCTTTCAATTGCATTGTGGAGCAGGGCATCGACGCGAAGATGAAACGCACCGCTTGGCGCCCCACGGCCAAGGGGGAGTTGTCCAACCAGGAGACTTTGCTGTTCTCTGCCGTGCTCTGCGCTGTAGGCTCGGCCTTGCTGTATGTCTGGATCAATCCACTGACCATGTGGCTGACCTTCGCCACTTTCGTTGGCTATGCGGTCATCTACACGGTGGTGCTGAAGCCGCTGACCCCTCAGAACATTGTCATCGGCGGAGCTTCGGGTGCCATGCCGCCCGTGCTGGGCTGGTCTTCGATGACGGGTGACGTGGGCCCCGAGGCTCTGATTCTCTTCCTCATCATTTTTCTGTGGACGCCCCCGCATTTCTGGGCCCTGGCGCTCTACCGGGTGGAGGACTACCGTAAATCGGGCCTGCCCATGCTGCCGGTGACCCATGGCAACGAGTTCACGCGGCTGCAGGTGTTTCTCTACACCATCATCCTCTTTGCGGGCTGCCTCATGCCCTTTGTTTACGGCATGAGCTCGTGGATTTACCTGGCTTTTGCCGTGGTGCTCAGCGCAGGTTTCTGTGCCTATGGTTTTGCCCTGTGGCGCAACTACTCTGATGCGCTGGCGCGCAAAACCTTCCGTTTTTCCCTGATTCACCTGAGCGTGCTGTTTGCCGCATTGCTGGTGGATCACTACGTTCTGTGATTACCATGAATACTAGAAATGCTATTAAATTAATAGCTGCCTGCGCTTTATTAACAGGCGCTGGGGCATTTTTGACTGCCTGTACGGAAAAGAAGGCCGAGTTCAAGGGTGTTGATGTGACAGGGGCGGAATACGCCCGAGACCTGCCCTTGACCGACCACAACGGGCAAGCCCGCAGCATCAAAGACTTTGCAGGCAAGGTGGTCGTGGTGTTTTTTGGCTTTACCCAATGCCCTGATGTGTGCCCCACATCCATGCAAGAGCTGGCGGAGGTCAAGCGCATGCTGGGGGCTGATGGGGACCGCCTGCAAGGCATTTTCGTCACCGTAGACCCGGAGCGTGACACCCCCGAAGTTCTGAAGGCCTACATGGGCAACTTTGACCCCACCTTCCTGGCTCTGCGGGGCGATGCGCAGCAACTGGCCGCGGTCGCCAAGGACTTCAAGATCTACTACAAAAAGGTGGAAGGCAAGACTCCCACCAGCTACACCATGGACCACTCCGCAGGCAGCTACGTCTATGACACCGCTGGCCGCCTGCGCGTCTACCACCGCTATGGCAGCGGTGCCCAGGCCTTGGCAGCGGACGTGAGCACACTGCTCAAGGAAAAAACCTGATTGGGATTGGATGGCCTCGCCATGAGGCCAATGACCCCAGCTGACTTGAAGCGGCTGCCTGGGGTTGCAGCCCTCTCGCTCATTCCGCCTTGATGCCCCGCTGGGCAATGATTTGTCCCATGGCAGCCGTGTCGGCCTTGATGCGGTTCGCCAAGCCCTCAGGCGCACTTCCCACCGCCTGCCACCCTTGCTGGAACAGCTTGGCTCGCACGTCGGGCGTGCGTGCAATCTCGGCAAGCGTGGTCGCCAGGCGTGCCTGAATCGCCTTGGGCATGGTGGCAGGCGCTGCAAAGGCGTTCCATATCTCCAGCTCAAAGCCTTGAATGCCCGCTTCCTTCAGACTGGGAATGTCGGGTGCAAGGGCGCTTCGGCCCGCAGAGGTCACTCCGATGGCGCGCAGCTTGCCCGCTTTCACCTGAGCCTGTGCCAGTGCCGGGGGCAACAGTGCCATTTGCAGCTGCCCACCCAGCATGGCGGTGGCCACCTGAGGGTAGCCGGGGTAGGGCACATGCACGGGGTTGATGCCGCTGCGTGCCTTGAGCAATTCGGTGCCAATATGACCCACTGTACCTACACCTGGCGTGCCATAGCTCCATTTGTCACCTGCCGCGCGTGCGGCTGCCAGAAACTCGCGTGCGTCCGCTGTGTTGGGCACCCCAGGCTGTTGCAGGGGGGCCGTCAGCACCAGTGGCGAAATGCCCACCAGCGTCAACGGAGCCAGATCCTTCTGTGGGTCATATTGCACGGCTGGGTTGATGAGCTTGGCAATGGTCATGTTGCCGTTGATCATCAGGCCGATGGTGTGATCGTCATGGGCCTTGGCTACGGCATCCGCACCGATATTCCCGCCAGCTCCCACCTTGTTTTCCACCACCACGGGCTGGCCAAGGGCTTTGGACAAAGGCTCGGAAAAAGTGCGAGCCGTCAGGTCCGGAGACGAACCGGGCGGGAATCCCACCACGATCTTGAGCGCCTTGTTGGGCCAGCCGGAGGCCGTATCCGTGGTGGCACTTTTCTGCGCCACAGCCCATGGGGAAATCATTGCAGCCGCCGCTGTCATCAACAGCGCACGGCGGGACATTGCCAGATGCATAGCGATCCTAGGAGATAAGTGGAAGTGTTAGAGGTTTAGCAGGGGCATAGCCCCTCACATTCACGTCACTGCACAGCCATGGTTTCGAATTTCAAAGCGTACCGCATTGGCTGGTCCTTATCGGCATCCCCCAAAACGAAAAAGCCCGCACAAGGCGGGCTCTCTGGTGAAACACGGGCTTCATACCGTTTCGGTCAATGCCTTCTTCATCTTCTTCATGGCAGCAACCTCGATTTGCCGGATGCGCTCGGCGCTCACGCCGTACACAGCAGCCAACTCGTGCAGCGTCATGCCGCCAGAGCCATCGTCGTTCACCTTCAGCCAGCGCTCTTCCACAATGCGGCGGCTGCGTTCGTCCAAGCTTGCCAAGGCGTTGGCAATCCCGTCAGAAGCCATGACATCACGCTGGCGCGACTCGATCATGGCGGTAGGCTCGTGCGAAGCGTCTGCCAGGTAGGCGATGGGGCCATAAGCCTGCTCGCCATCATCCGAAGGCGCTGGATCCAGCAGCACATCTCCGCCTGCCATGCGCGTTTCCATCTCAATGACTTCTTCACGCTTGACGTTGAGCTGGGCCGCCACGGTGTCGATTTCGCTGTCAGACAGCGTATCTCGGTGCGTTGCCAGTTCGGCCGCTCCTGCGTCGGCCTTGAAGCCTTGCTTCATGGAGCGCAGGTTGAAAAACAGCTTGCGCTGGGCTTTGGTGGTCGCCACCTTGACCATGCGCCAGTTTTTCAGGATGTACTCATGGATCTCAGCCTTGATCCAGTGCATGGCGTAGCTCACCAAGCGCACGCCCTGGTCAGGGTCAAAACGCTTGACAGCCTTCATGAGACCCACATTGCCTTCCTGGATCAGGTCGCCATGGGGCAAGCCATAGCCCAGGTATTGGCGCGAAATAGAGACCACCAGCCGCAGGTGTGACATCACCAGCCGGCCCGCAGCTTCCACATCGTTGTTTTCCTTGAGCTGGCGGGCGTACTTTTGCTCTTCCTCGGGCGTCAGCAGGGGCAACCTGTTGACGGCGGAGATGTACGCATCCAGGTTACCCAAAGCAGGGACCATGGCCCATGGGTTGACTGGGGCAACTGCGGTGATAGCGGTTCCAGATGAAAGTGTCATGCCGGGAATCCTTTCCTCAAGGGCATCATGTTAGCACTCGATTAGAGAGAGTGCTAAAGGCAAAGTTCCCATCGGGGTTTGGGGTTTTAAAAGCTCTCCCACTCATCATCCGCCCCACCGGCGGCCTTGGCACTGGCTGTAGCCTTGGGAGCGCCCCCTGCCCCCGCAGTGTTTGCCGCCCCGCTGGGCGCTGGCGCTGCCTTGGCCACTGGTGCCGCCAAGCTGGCCGCTGGCTTGTTGGTTGGAGTCTTGCCCAGCTTGGCTGCTGTCTGGCTTGTTTTGCCTGCCAAAGCACTCTTGGAGCTGTAGGCCGCTGCTGCGGCACGGCTGATGCTTGGCGCAGGGGCAGCGCTGCGGTAGCTGGCGTCTTGTGCGAGCTTGAAGACGGCCACGGCGTTGACGAGTTCTCCGGCCTGGCCATTGAGGCTGGCGGCCGCTGCGGCCATTTCTTCCACCAGGGCTGCGTTTTGCTGGGTGGCCTGGTCCATTTGCGTGACGGCTTCTCCCACCTGGCCTACGCCCTGGCTTTGTTCGCTGCTGGCGGCGCTGATCTCGCCCATGATGTCGGTGACGCGGCGGATGGCGGTGACGACTTCGGTCATGGTTTCACCGGCCTTGTCTACCAGGAGGCTGCCTTGCTCTACGCGCTCTACGCTGGCGGTGATGAGGCTCTTGATTTCCTTGGCGGCTTCTGCGCTGCGCTGGGCGAGGCTGCGCACTTCTCCGGCCACCACGGCAAAGCCGCGGCCTTGTTCGCCTGCACGGGCGGCTTCCACTGCGGCGTTCAGCGCCAGGATGTTGGTCTGGAAGGCGATGCCGTCGATGACGGTGATGATGTCGGCAATCTTGTTGCTGCTGGCGTTGATGCCTTTCATGGTCTCCACCACTTCGGCAACGACGGAGCCGCCTTGCTCTGCCACGCTGGAGGCGTTCATGGCCAGCTGGTTGGCGGTGCGGGCGTTGTCGGCGTTTTGCCGCACGGTGGAGCCGAGCTCTTCCATGGAGGCTGCGGTTTCCTGCAGGGCGCTGGCTTGCTGTTCGGTGCGCGCGCTCAGGTCGTTGTTGCCGGAGGCGATCTGGGCGCTGGCGGAGGCGACGCTTTCGGAGTTCTGGCGCACGACGGAGACGGTGCGCACGAGGCTTTGCTGCATGCGGGCCAGGGCGCTCAGGAGTTGGCCGGTTTCGTCTTGCGAGGTGACTTCGATGGGGGCTGTGAGGTCGCCTGCGGCAACTTGGTCTGCGATGACCACGGCGTGTGCCAGGGGGGCCGTGATGGAGCGGATCAGCCAGAGGGCCGCGGAGATAGCAACGGCAATGGCCAGTGCGGCAACCACCAGCAGGGTGTTGCGTGCGGTGGAATAGGTGGATTCGGAGTCCTGCTTGGCCTTGGCGGCACCATCGGCGTTGATTTTGACCAGGGCCTCCAGCATCTGGCCGCTGCGCTCGTACAGGGTGAGCGATTCGCTTTCAACAATGGCACGCGCCTCGTCGTTCTGGTTTTTGCGAGACAGCGCCAGAGCGCGATCATTGACAGCGATGTACTTGCCCCAATTGGCTGCAAATTCCTCGTAGAGCTTTTTCTCCTCGGGGCTGCTGATCAGACCTTCGTAGGTTTTGCGCAGTTGTGCCATCCGGGCCCTGCCTGCCTGCAACTGCTGATCGATCTTGGCCATCTTGCTGTCTTCTGTAGCCATGACATGCGAGAGAACAATCAGTCGTAACTGGGCCGCCTGTGCATCAATGGAGTTGATGACCTCCACGCTGGGTAGCCAGTTCTCGGAAATTTCTGCTGTGGCCGCCCGCATGCTGGACAGCTGGGACATGGCTGCCACGGCCAAGCCCAGCAGCATCAGCACCAGCACCGCAAAGGCGGCTGAGAGGCGGGTGGATATCTTCAAGTTTTTCATATAAGAGCCCATATTCAGTTGAGGGCCGTGTCTGCGACGTATTCTCCTCGCGACTTGGCCTGTCTGGCTCGAGCACAACGGCGTTGCAAGCAACGCGCTGTTTCTCCCATTTCATGCCACTGCACTGCGCCAGCAAAAAAGTACAGCGGCTCTCCTAACTGATCGATATTGTATTGTTAAACGTTAAAAATGATATAAGTTTTGAAAAAAATATCACATGGTTTTTCTGGGGGATTGAGCGGGGCCAACACCAGTTTTTGGCTGGACACCTCTGAACGGTGGGCTGGTGCTGTTATCAACAGACCAGTGTCACGCCAGCGCTTCCACGCAAGGGGACATATCTCCTCTTGCAAATTGCTCAAAGTCCGTCTGCGGCATGGGCCTGCCAAAGAAATAGCCCTGAAAAGCTCTGCACCCATGACGCAGCAGGAAGGTGTGGTGCGCTTCCGTCTCCACGCCTTCGGCAATCACAGAGAGGCCCAAGCTGTCCGCCAGCGCGATGATGGATCGTGCAATGGCTGCATCATTGGGGTCCACCAGCGCATCCCTCACAAAACCTTGGTCGATTTTGATCTGATCAAGCGGTAGTCGCTTGAGGTAGCTCAAGGATGAGTAGCCTGTACCGAAGTCATCCAGCGAAAAGCCCAGCCCTTGCGCGCGTAGCGCGTGCATGGTGGTGATGACGCTGTCCACGTTTTTCAGCAGCAGGCTCTCCGTCAACTCCAGCTTGATGCGTGTGGGGTCTGCTCCGCTGGTGCGTAGCAGGTCGAGCACCTGAGTCACGAAATCATCCTGGTGAAACTGCCTGGCGCTGACGTTGATGGACAGCGTGAGATCTGCAAGCTGCGGGTTTTGCCGCCACTGGGCCTGCTGGCGCAAGGCGGTCTCCATCACCCACCGGCCCAGCGGCAGGATCAGCCCGGTGTCCTCTGCCAATGCAATGAACTCGCCCGGCGGAACCATGCCATGCACAGGGTGCAGCCAGCGCACCAGGGCTTCTGCACCGCTGATGCGGCCCGCTTCGTCCACCTGGGGCTGGAACAAGAGCAGGAACTGGTTCTGCTTCAGCCCGTTGTACAGTTCGGCCTCCAGCGTGGCCCTGCGGTTGACGGCCTGCTGCATGTCTGGGTCAAAAAAGCACAGGGTGTTGCGCCCCGCGTCCTTGGCCCGGTACATGGCCATATCCGCCTGCTTGAGGACTTCGTCTACGGTAATACGCTGCCCGTGCAGCAGTGTGACGCCGATGCTGGCGGAGCAATGGTGCTCATGGCCGTGCAGGTCATAGGGTTGCGCCAGTTTGGCGCGCAGCATTTCGCCCAGCATGCGTGCCTGGCCTGCGGCTTCTGCGGGATCGCTGTCCAGGTTTTGCAGCACCACCACAAACTCGTCACCGCCTAGGCGTGCCACCGTATCCAGTTCACGCACATGGGTGCGAAGGCGGCGAGCCACCTCCATCAGCAGCAGGTCTCCCACCTCATGTCCACGGGTGTCGTTCAGTGTCTTGAAATTGTCCAGGTCCACAAACAGCACTGCCGTCGTCATGCCCGAACGCGCGCTGCCTGCAAGCACCTGCTGCAGCCTGTCTACCAGCAGGCGGCGGTTGGGCAGCTCCGTCAGCGCATCGTAAAAAGCCAGATACCGCACTTCATCTTCGGCGGCCTTGCGACCCGAAATATCGATGTCTATGCAAAACATTTCGGGTGGCTGGCCCGGAACGTTGATGTAGGCGTGGCTGGAGAACACGTCTACCAGGGTCCCATCCTTGCGCTGCAGTTGCAGTTCGCCAGCGGGGATGACCTCACCCGTGGCAAACATGTGTTCTACGTTGCTGCGCACTGTGTCGCGCATCACCGGCGGGATGATCAGATCGAACAGGCTGCTGCCCATGGCCTCTTCGGCGGTGTAGCCGTACAGCCGCTCTGAAGCCTTGTTCCAGTAGGTGGTGGTGCCATCTGCCAGATAGCCCTGGACAGAAATGGACGGAATATTGAGCAGCAGGGAGCGAAACCGCAGCTCAGATTCACGCAAAGCCGCTTCAGCCTGCTTGCGGTCGGTAATGTCGCGCGCCAGCAGCACCACGGCTTCTTCGCCCTGCACGGGCACATCCAGCGGCTGGGTGCGGCCCTCAAACTGGCGGGGGCCGTTCAATGTCTGGATTTCGTATTCCAGTGTTTGGGTATCTCCTGAGCGCAGGGTGTCATCGATCAACTGCAGGTAGCGTTGCGCCTGGTCAGCGGGCAGAACATCCTGCAAATGCCTGCCCTGCAGTTGCTGCGGGTGCGCCACCAGTGCATTTTTGTCGTGCGACAAGACCTCCAGATAACGTCCCCGCCGATCCATGACAAGCAACACATCCGGAATGGCTTGCGTGATCGCCTGCAGCCGTGCCGAACTCTCTGTGAGGGCCTGTTCGGTATGCAGGCGCTCTTCCACGTCGCGCAGCAGCATCCCCAGCATGGGCGTGGCCACCGTAAAGATCAGCAAAAAGGGGAGGGCTACCTTCTGGTTCAGGTGCTGGGCCACAGGGGCGGGTAAAAGCTGGAACGCAGCCAGCACCGCCAGATGCACGATCAGGCCAAACAGCAGCAGGGTGCGTGGCTCCACGTTCAACCGGCCTCGCTGGTAGGCATAACGGTATGCCAACCCCAGGCACACGCAGATCAGTGCTACCAGCACACCCACTGCCATGCCTTGCCCGCCGATCCACCAACGCCAGCCCATGGTCATGGTGGCGGCAATGGCGCCCACTACGGGGCCCCCAAACAACCCCGCCATGCTGAGCACCACCGAGCGTGCATCGAAGATGACGCCCGGCATCAGCACCACCGGCAGCAGCATCCCTACAACACAGATGCCGCCAAACAGGATGCCGGAGACGATTTGCCCCACCCAAGGCCGCTTACGCCAGACGCGGATGTTGACGCCGTGCAGAAAGCACAGCGCCAAGAGCAATGCGACGCCTTTGATGAGTTCCAGAAACATGGACCTGCGCCTGAGTTCGCGGAAGGCCCATGATGGGGGGATTGTGGCTTTTTGTAAACGGTAAAGCTGCCAAGGCGGCAGTTTTGCAGGGCGTTCGCTGAAGATGCCCCAAGAACGCCCTGCGCAGGACGTTCCTGAGACGGCTCCTAGGACAGCAGCGCCTGGGCGAACTCTCTGGCGTTGAAGGTTTCCAGGTCTTCCAGCTTTTCGCCCACGCCGATGAAGTACACCGGCACGGGCCGTTCCTGTGCAATGGCGGCCAGCACTCCGCCCTTGGCGGTGCCGTCCAGCTTGGTCACGACCAGACCGGTGAGTTGCAGGGCGTCATCAAAAGCGCGCACCTGTGCCAGGGCGTTCTGGCCGGTGTTGCCGTCTATCACCAGCAGCACTTCGTGCGGTGCGGTCTCATCGGCCTTGGTCACCACACGCTTGATCTTTTTCAGCTCTTCCATCAGGTGCAGCTGCGTGGGCAGGCGGCCTGCGGTGTCTACCAGCACCACATCTTTGTTGCGGGCTTTGCCTGCTTTCACCGCGTCAAAGCTCACGGCGGCGGGGTCGCCCCCTTCCTGGCTGACGATTTCCACGGTGTTGCGGTCAGCCCAGACGCCCAGCTGCTCCCGCGCAGCGGCGCGGAAGGTGTCGGCAGCAGCCAGCAGCACGCTGGCCCCTTCGTTGGCCAGGTGCTTGGTCAGCTTGCCGATGGACGTGGTTTTGCCCGCACCATTCACACCTGCCACCATGATGACGGTGGGCGTGTGCTCGCCAATCACCAGCGACTTTTCCAACGGGCGCAGCAGTTCGGCCAGGGCATCGGCCAGCAGGCCCTTGACGGCTGCAGGGTCAGTGGTTTTGGTCTCCTTCACCCGGCGCTTCAGGTCGGTCAGCAAGTGCTGGGTGGCTTTCACACCGGTGTCGGCCATCAACAGGGCCTCTTCCAGCTCTTCGTACAGCGCATCGTCGATTTGCGTTCCGGTGAACACAGTGGCGATGCTGGAGCCGGTTTTGCGCAGGCCCGCCTTGAGCCGGTCCAGCCAGCCCTTGCGCTCCGGCGCAGGGGCGACCGCGACAACAGGCGCTGGTGGCGGGGGTTGAACTGCCACCGCAGGAGTCACCGGTGGGGTGGCGCTGGGCGCTGCCTGCACCGGTGGCTGCACGGCCTGCGGCACGGCGGGCGCGGGCAGCTCGGCAGGTGCAGGGGATGGAGCTGCTACCGGGGCTGCGGGCGGCTGGACAACGGGCGCTGCAGGCTGCGCAACCACGGGCGCCGGAATCGGCGCGGGAGCCACGGAAGGCGCAGAGGCAGGCGCAGGTGTGGGCGACGGAGCAGGAGCCTTGCTGCCAAACGGATTGCGCAGCCAGCCAAATCCACCCGTAGGGGCCGGGGCAGGCTCTGCTGCGGGCGCAGCGACTGGTGCCGAGGCGGGTGCCTGCGCAGACGGGGTTGCGGGTGCAGCCGCATCGGCGGGTGCGGGCGAGGGTGCGGGCTTTTTCTTGAAAAAACTGAACATTGGCGGGTTCTTAGAATCACTGCATTCTATGAAACGCGCTTTCACCCTACTGGGCCTGCTGGCCTGCATCAGTGCCGGGGCCGCCACCAGCGTGGCTGCACCGGGTTCCGAACCATCCACCGTTCTGGCTGCAGCCCCTGCTGCGGCGCGACCGGCTGCCCATGCGGCGGCTGTGCCTGCAGGTACTGCAGCGGGCTCTTCTGCGGTGACGAGCAATGCTGCCGGGGCCCAGCTTTTCACGCTGGCCAACGGCATGCAGCTCATCGTGCAGCCAGACCACCGTGCGCCCACCGCCGTGCACATGGTGTGGGTGCGGGTGGGTTCCATGGACGAAGTGGACGGCACCTCGGGCGTGGCCCATGTGCTGGAGCACATGATGTTCAAGGGCTCCAAGACGGTGCCGCCGGGCGATTTCTCGCGCCGCGTGGCTGCGCTGGGGGGGCGCGAGAACGCCTTCACCAGCCGCGACTACACCGGCTACTACCAGCAGATTCCGGCCCAGCGCCTGGAAGACGTGATGCGGCTGGAGTCAGACCGGTTTGCCAACATGCACTGGCCTGACGACGAATTCAAAAAGGAAATCGAGGTCGTTAAGGAAGAGCGCCGCCTGCGCACCGAAGACCAGCCCCGCGCCATGCTGGCCGAGCAGCTGTTTGCCACGGCCTTCAACGCATCGCCCTATCGCCGTCCCATCGTGGGCTGGATGAGCGATCTGGACGCCATGACACCGAACGATGTGCGCGCCTTCCATCGCCAGTGGTACTCGCCACACAACGCTGTGGTGGTCGTTGCGGGCGATGTGGACGTGGCCAAGGTGCGCGCGCTGGCCGAAAAGTACTACGGCACCTTGCCCGTGCGTGCCCTGCCTGAGCGCAAGCCCCGCGTGGAGCCGCAGCAGCAGGGCCTGCGCCGCGTGGTGG
Source organism: Acidovorax sp. DW039 (assembly GCF_037101375.1). Lineage (NCBI taxonomy): Bacteria > Pseudomonadati > Pseudomonadota > Betaproteobacteria > Burkholderiales > Comamonadaceae > Acidovorax > Acidovorax sp. DW039. The sequence continues at coordinate 1,329,452 of NZ_AP029019.1, forward strand.
TGAAGGCCCCGGCCGAGCAAGCCTATGTGGCGCTGGCCTTCAAGGTGCCCTCACTCACCCGTGTGCAAGACCTGCAGGAGGGCGACCGCGATGCGCTGTCGCTGCTGGTGCTGTCTGCCGTGCTCAGCGGCTACGACGGTGCGCGGCTGGAGCGAGCCCTGAGCCAGGGTGAGCAGCCCGTGGCCGACAACGCAGGCAGCTCCGCCATGATCACGGGCCGTGGCCCCTCCCTGTTCATGTTGACCGGTGTGCCCGCTGCGGGCAAAACCGCCCAGCAGGTGGAAGAAGCCCTGCGCGCCGAAGTGGCCCGCGTGGCCCGCGAGGGCGTGAGCGAAGCCGAACTGGCCCGCGTCAAGACGCAGTGGATTGCCTCCACCGTGTACGAGCGCGACTCGGTACAGAACCAGGCCCAGGAGCTGGGCGGCAACTGGGTGCAAGGCTTTCCGCTGGATGCGGAAGAGCGCCTGCTGACTCTGCTGCGCACCGTGACCGTGGATGAGGTCAAAGCCGTGGCAGCCAAGTATTTTGGCGACGACCAGCTCACCGTGGCCACCCTGGTGCCCCAGCCGCTGGAAGGTGCCCGCAAGCGCCCCGCACTGCCCGCCGGTGCCGTCATCCGCTGATACCGCCCAGAACCTGGAAAAACAACATGATTGCTATCAAAAAAGTAGCTTCCAGCGCTCTGTTGGCGTGCGCCGGAATGGTTTTTTATGCCACCCCCGCCTGGGCGCTGCTGCCCATACAGCACTGGACGGAGCCCAACGGCGCCAAAGTCTGGCTGGTGGAAAGCCCCGTGATCCCCATGGTGGATGTGCAAATCGACTTTGACGCAGGCAGCCGCCGCGACCCTGCCGCGCAGGCAGGACTTGCCAGCAGCGTGGCGCTGATGGCCTCCAAGGGCGTCAAGGGGGGCGCGGAAGGGCAGGGCGGCGAGGCCCCGCTGGATGAAAACGCCCTGGGCGAGGCCTGGGCCGACCTTGGCGCATCGCTGGAAGTGGGGGCGGACAACGACGCTTTGCACTACTCGCTGCGCTCCCTCACCGATGCGCCCCTGCTGGACCGCGCCGCACGCTTGGCCGCCCGCCAACTGGCCGAGCCGAGCTGGCCTGCCGACATCTGGGCGCGCGACCGCGCCCGCTGGACGGCCAGCCTGCGCGAAGCCGCCACGCGCCCTGCCAATGTGGCGGGTGACGCCTTTGCCACCGCCGTGTATGGCAGCCACCCCTACGGCCAGCGGCCCACGCCCGAGACACTGGCCCGCATCAGCGTGCAGGACATGCAGCGCTTTCACACCCAGATGGTGGCCGCGTGCCGCGCCCGCGTGAGCATCGTCGGGGCGGTGACCCGCGCGCAAGCGCAAGAGCTGGTCGCCAAGCTGCTGGCCCGCTTGCCCGCCAGCCAGGGCGACTGCGCTGCGTTGCCCGCCGTGCCGGAGGTCGAGCCCTTGAAGGCTGCGGCAGAGCAGGTCATCCCCTTTGCCTCCGCCCAGGCCCATGTGCTCATCGGCCAGCCCGGCTTTCCGCGGCGCGACCCGGACTTTTTGGCCCTGCTGGTGGGCAACCACATTTTGGGCGGCGGCGGCTTTGTGTCGCGCCTGACGGAGGAAGTGCGCGAAAAGCGCGGCCTGAGCTACAGCGTCTACAGCTACTTTGCGGGTGGCCTGAACGCCGGTGCCTTCACCATCGGCCTGCAAACCCGGCCTGACCAGGCCGCCCAGGCCGTGAAGGTGGCACGCGACGTGGTGCAGCGCTTTGTGGCCGAGGGCCCCACCGAGGCCGAGCTGCGCGCCGCCAAGGACAACCTGATCGGTGGCTTTGCGCTGCGCATCGACAGCAACAAAAAGCTGCTGGGCAACGTGGCCAACATCGCCTGGAACAACCTGCCTCTGGACTACCTGGACCACTGGACGCAAAAGGTGGAAGCGCTCACCTTGGCCGATGTGCGCGCCGCCATGGCCCGCAAGCTGCAGCCTGAGCGCATGGTCACCGTGGTGGTCGGGGGCAAGCCATGAGCCGCTCTACCCTCAAAACCAGCGCCATCAACGCAGAAATCCGCAAGGCCCAGGCCGCTGCCGCAATGCCCTCTGCCCCGGCTGGCAAAAAGGGCGCAGCCAAAGACAAGCCCGCCGCCCCAGCCCTCAAAGGTGCGGGCGAGGTGCGCATCATTGGCGGCCTGTGGAAGCGCACCCGTCTGGCAGTGGCCCAGCGCCCCGGCCTGCGCCCCACGCCTGATCGTGTACGCGAAACCCTTTTCAACTGGCTGGGCCAAGACCTGAGCGGCTGGCGCTGCCTGGACGCCTTTGCAGGCACTGGCGCGCTGGGGCTGGAGGCCGCCTCACGCGGTGCCAGCAGCGTGCAGCTGGTGGAAAGCGACGCCGGGCTGGTGGCGCAACTCCACACCCTGCAGCAGCGCCTGCAGGCCAGCGCCGTGCGCGTGCAGCGCGGCGACGGCGTGGCTGCCCTCAAGCAGGCCGCATCCGGCAGCCTGGACCTGGTGCTGCTGGACCCGCCGTTTGACAGCGACTTCTTCACCCCCGCCCTGCAAGCTGCCTCCCAAGCGCTGACAGCGCAGGGATTTGTGTACCTGGAAGCTCCCCGCGTCTGGGCCGACGACGAACTGGCCGCCTGGGGCCTGGCCGTGCACCGCTACCTCAAGGCGGGCGCGGTGCATGCGCACCTGCTGCGCCGCGTTGCGCCTTCTTGATCCGGCCGTTGAACAGGTTCTAAGCGTGCCTCAACCATTCCCTGAGCGAAGTTGAAAGCCCGCGCCGGATTTCGAGAAGCTCAGCCCGAACGGATGCTTCAAGTTCAAAGGTGCAGGTTCAATGTAAAGGCATTTAGGATTGCTATTGAATTAATAGCTGCTTGCGCTTGTGGATAAAGCGCTGGGGTCTGTTTTTGTGTAAACAGAGGGGTGATCCGCCCCGTGCCCCTCGGTTCATGTTGCACTGCACTGCATAATGCCCGCTCGCGGCCCCCGAGCCGCCCACAGGAGACAAAACCGCCATGGCCCAGAACGTGATCGCCGTCTACCCCGGAACCTTCGACCCCATCACCCTGGGTCATGAAGATGTCGTGCGCCGAGCCACTCAGCTCTTCGGCCATGTGATCGTGGCCGTGGCCGCAGGCCACCACAAAAAGACCCTGTTCAGCCTGGAAGAGCGCATCGACATGGTGCGCGAAGCCACACGCCAATACCCCCAGGTGCAGGTCGAAAGCTTCTCAGGCCTGCTGCGCGACTTTGTGGTGGCACGCGGCGGCAAAGCCATGGTGCGCGGCCTGCGTGCCGTGACCGACTTTGACTACGAATTCCAGCTCGCCGGCATGAACCGCAGCCTGATGCCGCAGGTGGAAACCGTCTTCCTCACCCCCAGCGACAAATACCAGTTCATCAGCAGCACCTTCGTGCGCGAGATTGCCGTGTTGGGCGGCGAGGTGGACAAGTTCGTGTCGCCCGTGGTGCAAGAGCGGCTGGCAGCGAAGGTGCGGGGGATGGTGGCGGGGTGAGCGAGGCTGAAAGCGAATTGCAGCCAGAAGCGAACATGCTCGCTGTCCGGCTTGGCGTTCGCTTCTACTGAATTGATAGCTACCAGCGCTTGTCCCGTAAGCGCTGGAAGCCATTCGGATGGAGTGATCCATCTCATTTTCTCTCCGGCGACTCAGAACGAATGCCGTATGCCGATGTCCGTGCCCTTCCAGGCTGCGTTGGCAACGCCCGTTACGCCTCCGCCGCTCACGCTGGCGCCGCCAGAATTGCCGATGCGTGAGAAGGTGGTGTAGACGGCGGTGCGTTTGGAGAGGTTGTACACATAGCCAATGGCAAGCAGCTGCGCCTTGCGTTCGACGGCTGCGTTGTCGTGGATTTGTGAGTAAGACACCGGGATGTAGCCAGAGCCCACGGTGAACTGCGCACCCACCAGGAAGCCCGAGGAGCGGTTAGGGGTGGCGACGTTGTCCTTGCGGTCCTGGAAGACTTGCACCATGGGCTTGACGGGGCCGAAGGCATAGGAAGCGCCCGCGTTGGTGGTGGTGACATCGCCAGAGGCCAGTGAGGTGCGCCCGTGCGCCAGAGCCACATGCAGGTTGGCATCGGCGTACCCGATACGCAGGCCTGCGTAGTTGCCGTCTTTGCGGGTGCCGTTGGGGGCGTTGGAGGGGTTTTCGCCCATGGCATACATCAGCTGGCCGTAAAGCCCGTTGCCCTGGGGCAAAAAGTAGCCTACCGAGTTGGATGCACGCAAAGCAGTTTGTACGGTCGAGACTTTCGACAGGTTGCTCTGGATGATGTTGGCGGCGGAACCCGCGCCCGCCGTACCGAAGGGGTCGAAGGCGGTGAGGTTCCAGTAGGTGGGAGTGAAATCGCGGCCAATACGCAGCTCGCCCAGGGTTTTGCTGGTCAGGCTCACGGTGGAGCGGCGGTTGAAGGTGATGCCCGATCCCGCTGCCGCCGTCTGGTTGTTGGTGGAGGTGAGGCCGCCTGCACCGGTGTCGATGTTCAGCGCCATGTCCAGCACAAAGCTGGCAGACAGTCCGCCGCCCAGGTCTTCGGTTCCGCGAAAGCCCAGGCGGCTGATCTGGTTGCCGCCGTTGCCGTTGACCCGGTTGACCGACGCGCCGCCCTGGCTGGCGTGCTGGTAGTTGGCGTCGATGACCCCAAAGACGGTGACGGAGGATTGCGCGAAGGCTGGCAGGACCAGTGTGCTGGCGATAGCTGCGAGCAAGGTTTGGGTTTTCATGGTGTCGTCTCCTTGGTTTGCGTTGGTGGTGATGCAGGGGCGTGTTCGGAGCGGCGAACACAACCCAGCGAAGCGCTCCTGGCCAGGCGTTCCATGGCAGGCAGTACGCGAGGTACGGCGAGACGGAACGACGGTGCCAGGGGGGGTGTCAGTCGCTCTTACTCGGGCTTGTAGCCCGCACTGCGCAACAGCTCGGTGCCTTGTTCCACTTCGCGTGCGATGTATTGGCGGAACTGCTCGGGGGTTTCATTCACCGGATCAATGCCCAGGGCGGTGAATGCGCCGGATTTCGCCAGCTCGTCTACAGCCGCGTTGGCGGCTTTGTTGAGTGCTGCAACGAGGTGGGGTGGCGTGCCCTTGGGGGCCCACAGGCCGTACCACGACACGTAAGAGAACTGGGGCAAGCCGCTCTCGCTCATCGTTGGCACTTGCGGCATCAAGGGGCTGCGCTTTTTGGAGGTGATGGCAATCGGCTTGACGTTGCCGGACTTGGCCAGTTGCAGCAGAGACACCATGGAGTCGAGCAGCATCTGCACCTGGTTGCCTGCCACGTCCACCAGCGCGGGCTGCGTGCCCTTGTAGGGCACGTAGGTGAAGCTCACCTTGCCTTCTTTGGCCAGCAGCAGGGTCGCCAGGTGGCTGGGGGCTCCAAGAGCGGGCAGCGCGGCGGTCCATTCCTCGGGCTTGGCGCCGGCGGCTTTCAGCACCTCAGACAGCTTCTGTTCCGGCTGTCTGGGGCTGATGACCAGCATCAACGGGGCCTCGCCCACGCGCGCCACGGGTGTGAAATCGGTCTGGGGGTCATAGGGCGGGTTTTTCATCACCTGCCGCGTGTGTACCTGTGTTGCCGCTGAAAACAGCAGGGTGTAGCCATCCGCCGGTGCGCTTTGCACGAACCGGCCGCCCAGTGTGCCGCTGGCACCAGCCTTGTTTTCCACAATGACAGAGGCGCCCAGCTGCTTGCGCATTTGCTCTGCCAGAAGGCGTGCTGCACTGTCTACCCCACCGCCTGCCGCAAATGGCACAACGATGCGAATCGTGCGGTCTGCGGCAGGAAATGCTGCAGGAGCGGTCTGTGCCATGAGGGCAGGGCATGCACACACGGCAGCGATGGCGCTGAGGCCCCGGAACCATTGGCGTTTGTTCATTTTGTCTCCTTGGGTTTTGTCGTATGTCGTCTTGAAGTCAACTCAGTGGGGTTGCGCAGACATTGCCTGCCGCCCGTGTTTTCTGACCAGAATGTCCAGCGTGTCTGACAGTGCTTGCGCATCCACTCCCCGCGTGATGAAGACAAGCCGCGTTCGGGTGTCCTGCGAGGGCCAGCGGGGCAGTCTTTCGGGAGGGGTAAACAGGTGCTGCACGCCGTGGATGAGCAAGGGGTGTTCCGGGTCGTCCGTGGTGTGAATCAACCCTTTGACGCGTAACAAGTCTGCGCCGCGCGATGCCACCACCATGTCCAGCCAATGGGCAAATGGCGCCAGGGGCAAAGGCGTGTCGCGGGTGATGACAAACGATGTGATGCCCTTGGCGTGCTGTGCAGGGGCTGCTTCGGCCTGCGGTGTGGCTGCCAGTGGGCGATACCCCGCCACGCTTTCCTCCACTGGCGCTCGGTGTGCCTGTTGTTGCATCAGCGCGAGCAATGCCATGACAGGGTCTTGCGGCGAGGTGACGATGGCGGCATCGGGGTTGATACGACGCAGCTCCACCATCAGTGCGGCCTGGCCAGCGCTGTCTTGGCTGGCGGCTGGCAGATCGGTCTTGGTGAGCACCAGCGCATCAGCCACTGCGGCCTGGCGTCTTGATTCGGGGTACTCGGCCAGCGTCTGCGTGCCCAGCACACTGTCGATGGTGCAGGCAACGCCTTGCAGCGCAAACAGGCGGGAGACGACGGGGTCTCCCATCAACACCCTGAGGATGGGCGTGGGGTCTGCCAGCCCGCTGGTCTCGATTAGCACCCTTTGCAGCTGGGAGCCCATGTGCTGCGCAAGGTCGCTCAGCGCTGCCACCAGGTCGCCGCGCACCTCACAGCACAGGCAGCCGTTGGCCAGCAGTACGGTGTTTTCGGTGGTGTGCGTGATGAGATCGTGGTCGATGCCGATGGCACCAAACTCGTTGACGATGACGACGGTGCCGTCCAGCCCTGGCTGGCGCAGCAGCCGGTTGAGCAGGGTGGTTTTGCCACTGCCCAGAAAGCCGGTCAGCACCGTGACGGGAACCTTGGCACCAGACTGAGGGCCGATGGTCGCCGCCTGATCCGCCAGCAGGAGTGAGGAGAAATGCCCAGCCATTGCTAGCCCTCTGCCTGAGAACCGTGCAGGCTCGCAAAAGAGCGCAGTGAGCGCTCCAGCCGCGACAAGATCCAGTCTGCGCCGTCCTGCTCGACGGCCCTCTGGTTCAGCCGCTGCAGCAGCAGTCGCACGGGCTCAGGCTGCGATGTGGCGGGACCCCAGGCGGTGAAAAACGCCATGACCGCCGCGTGGCCCGAACGCAGGCCTGCGTCTTGAAGATAGTCGAAGATGTCCAGCTCGAAGTCTTCCAGCCGCAGGCTGATGCCCCCCACGCCGCAACCGCAGGTGCCACCCAGGGCGACGTGGCGCATCGCCAGATCGCTCCAGAGGTGCAAAAGTGCCTCTGTGCGCTGTGCGATGCAGTCGCGTTCTTCGGTCACGATCACTGGCCGGCCCACGCGGCAGAAGTGCTGGCCGCTGCAGGAAGGCTGGCGCGCAGCCGCTGGGTGGCTTCCCGGTCGGCCTGGCCTTGCGCATTGAGCACCACGCGGTAGACCTCTTTGGCAACCTCCTCGCTTACGTAGCCTTCGCGCACATCCTCTGCCACCTTGTCGATGTCCCGGTCCAGCGGATTGCCAAAGCCGCCGCCGCCGCCCGACAGCATCTTGTACGCGTCGCCCCGCTCCAGGCGCACGTTGAAGATCTTGGCGTTGGCATGGTCGGTCTTCCATTCGCCCTTGTGGCGCACGGCCAGGCCGTTGCCCATCGCATCTCCGCCGCCTTCCAGGCCCCAGGGCTTGCAGTGCACGCGGTCGATGCGGGTGGTGACGGTGAATGGCGACAGCGCCTGCACCACCATCTCTGCACCCAGTCCGCCGCGGTACTGCCCTGCGCCTGCGGAGTCCTTGCGAATCTCGTACTTCTCCACCAGCACGGGGTATTTGGCTTCAAGTTGCTCGGTGGGGCTGTTGTGCGTGTCCCCATCGTTGATGCAGACCGTGACCGATACGCCGTCTTCCTTGCTCTTGGCACCCCAACCGCCGCCCAGCGGGCCAATGCCCACGATGAACAACCGGCCGTCTTCGGGCGAGATGCCGTGGATGTTGGGAAACACCAGATCGGCATGGTGCCCGGCGATGGAGCGGTCTGGAATGGCGGGGGCCAGGGCCTTGAAGATGGTGTCGATCACCGTCATCGGGAAGGTCATCCACACCCGCATGGGGTAGGGCCGCTCTGCGCTGATGACGGTGCCCATGGGCATCACCACCTTCAGGGGGCGGAAGCTGCCATCGTTGACGGGGTAGTCGGTGGGCGTGGTCAGGCACTTGTAGGCCACCTGGGCGCATGCGATGCCCGTGGTGAAACCCGAGTTGTAGAAGCCGCGCACCTGCTTGGACACGTCCGACAGATCCACCGTCATCTCATCGCCCTGCACCGTCACCTTCACCCGGATCGGGATGCGCTTGCCGATCTCCAGCCCGTCGTCGTCCATGAACGACTCGGCCTCGTACACACCATCCGGAATCGATAGCGTGTTCTTGCGGGCCACCGCTTCGGACGAATCCATGATCTGCCGAATCGAGCCATTGACGGCATCGGCTCCATAGCGCTGCAGCAGCTCCACATAGCGGCGCTCGCCCGTGGTGATGGCGGTGATCTGTGCGCGCAGGTCGCCCAGCGCCCGCTCGGGCAGGCGCACGTTCATGGCGATGATGTCGATCAGGTCCTGGTTGACCACGCCCTCACGCTGGTACTTGACGATGGGGATCTGGATACCTTCGCTGAAGATGTCGGTGGTGACATTGCCCAGTGTGCCGCCCACGTCCAGCCAGTGCGCCATGCAGCAGGTAAAGCCCTCGAGCTTGCCCTCGTGGAATACCGGCATGGTGAAGGTGAAGTGGTTCAGGTGGCTGCCGGTGGTGTAGGCATCGTTGGTCACCAGAATGTCGCCGGGCAAGATGTTCTCGTAGCCAAAGTGGCGGATCTTGGCCTTGACGGTTTCCGACATGCCACGAATGAACATGGGCAAACCCAGGCCGATGGAGACGGTGTCGCCTTCCTTGGTGAACAGCCCCACGGTGAAGTCCAGTGCCTCGTAGATGATGAGGTTGTAGGCCGTGCGGGTCAGGTTGGTTTTCATCTCCTCCGTCACGGCATACAGGCCGTTGCGGATGATCTCTACGGTGACGGGGTCGATCACGGGCCCGGCAGAGGTGGGCGTTGCGTTGTGTGTGGTGAAGGTGCTCATGAGCGGTCGCTCCCGATGGCGATTTGCAGATTGCCCAGTTCATCCACGCGCAACTCGTCGCCCGGCTGAACCACGGTGGTAGAGGCATGTTCCTCAATCAGTGCAGGGCCTGGAATCAGGTTGCCTGCACGCAGCAGACCCCGCTTGTAAACCGGCGTGTCTGCCCAGCCCACCGAGCGGAAGTACACCGGCTTGGTGGCACGCAATGCGTTGGCTTCGGGCTTTGCGCTGCCTGCTTCTACCTGGTGCTTGGGCGGCTTTTTCATGGTGCCCAGCACCGTCACGCGCAGGCTGACCAGATCGGCAGGCTCCTTGGGCGCCGATGTGCCGTAGCGCACCTTGTGCAGTTCATCAAACTGTTGCTTGATGGCCGAGCGGTCCCGGCTTGCGAAGAAGGACAGCGGCAGATCCACGGTCACGGCGTGTTCCTGGCCCACATAGCGCATGTCGGCTGCGCGCTCAATCACCACACCGTCGGCCTTCACGCCCGATTGCTCCAGCGCGGCGCGGCCTTCGTCTTCCATCTTTTTGTAGGCTTCTTCAATCTCGTCGAACGACACATCGTTGAGCTTGCGGAAGACGGAGCGCACGTAGTCGTAGCGCAGGTCAGAAAACAGCATGCCGTAGGCCGAGAAGTAGCCCGGCGCATACGGAATCAGCACCTTGCGGATGCCGATTTCGCGGGCAATGGCCGACGCATGCAGCGGGCCTGCGCCGCCGTACACCACCATGGTGAAGCTGCCTGCATCCAGCCCGCGTTCGGTGGTCACCGCCTTCACGGCGTGGGACATCTGCGTGACCGCAATGCGCAGGATGCCGTCGGCCGCCTCGGTGGGCTCCAGCCCCAGCGGGGTGGCAATGCGCTCGGCCATCTGACGCTGGCAGCCCGCCAGGTCGAGCTTGAGCTCGCCGCCCAGGAAGTTGTCGGCATCCAGCCGCCCTAGCACCAGGTTGGCATCCGTCACCGTGGGCTCCTGGCCACCGCGGCCATAGGCCACCGGGCCGGGAATGGAGCCTGCACTTTGCGGCCCCACGCGCAGCGCGTTGCCGGTTTCCACGCGGGCGATGGAGCCGCCGCCGGTGCCAACCTCGTGGATGTCCATCATCGGAATCTGGATGGGCAGTGCGCGCTCGTAGCCGCCGATGAGTGCAGAGCCGGTGGTGAGCGGGCGGCCTTCGCTGATCACGCCTGCCTTGGCGGTGGTGCCGCCCATGTCAAACGCAATGGCGTCGCCCATGCCCAGCTGTGCGCAGATCGCTTGCGCGCCGATTACGCCCGCTGCGGGGCCGGACTCCAGCATGCGCACACAGCCTACCCGGGCATGCTCGATGGGGAACAGACCGCCCGTGGACTGCACCACGTAGAAGTCCCCCTCGAAACCCTTGGCGGAGAGATGCGTTTCCAACTGGCCCAGGTACTGCGACACGCGTGGACCCACGTAGGCATTGGCCACGACGGTGGAGACCCGCTCGAATTCGCGGTATTCCTGGCTCAGCTCGTGCGACGCGGAGACAAAGGCGTGCGGGAGTTCTTCCTGCAAAATGGCCTTCACCCGCTGCTCGTGCGTCGGGTTGCGGTACGAGTGCAGCAGCAGCACGGCCACGGCTTCAATGCCCTGGCCTTTGAGTTCCTTGGCCAGCTCGCGCACGGCGTCTTCGTCCAGCGGCTTGTGCAGGCTGCCGTCGGCGCGCAGGCGCTCGGCCACCTCAAAGCGCAGCGACCGCTTCACCAGCGGCTGGTGCTTGTTGAAGAACAGGTTGTAGGCATCGGGCCGGTTCACGCGCCCGATTTCATAGATGTCGCGAAAGCCTTCGGTGATCAGCAGCGCAGTGTTGGCACCGTTGCGCTCCAGCAGCGTGTTGATGGCGATGGTGGAGCCGTGCAGGAACAGGTTGCCGTCGCGCAGGTCAATGTCTGCGCTGTCCAGCGTGGACTGGATGCCGTTGACCAGGGCACCGTGGGTGGACAGGGCTTTACCAAACAGCAACTGGCCGGTGTTCTCGTCGAACGCAGCCATGTCGGTGAAAGTGCCGCCGATGTCTACGGCAATGCGCAGGTTGCGGGTGGTGGATGTGTGGGAGGGGGTTGTCATACGCTGTGCCCGTGTGTCAGGCATCGGTGCCGATGCGGTTGCGCAAGATGCCCAGTCCGGTGATCTCCACTTCCACCGTGTCGCCATGTTTCATGTAGCGGGGTGGCTCCCGGCGATCGCCCACGCCCCCTGGCGTGCCGGTGGCAATCACGTCACCTGGCGACAGGGGGGTGAAGCGCGAGATGTACTCCACCACGGTCGGAATGTCGAAGATCAGGTCGCCCAGGCTGGCGTGCTGCATCACTTCGCCATTGAGTCGGGTTTCCAGCGTGAGCTGGGTCACATCCGGAACTTCATCGCGCGTTACCAAGTAGGGGCCGAAGGGCCCTGTGCCTGGAAAGTTCTTGCCCGGTGTGAACTGGTGTGTGTGGCGCTGCCAGTCGCGCACGCTGATGTCGTTGAAGCAGGCATACCCGGCAATGTGATCGAACGCATTGGCCTTCGAGATATGGCGGCCGCCCTTGCCGATGACGAAGGCCAACTCACCTTCCCAGTCAAAACGCTCCGAGAAGGCGGGGCGCAGCACTTCCTGGCCGTGGGCGGCCAGCGAATCGTTGAAGCGCAGAAACAAGGAGGGGTATTCGCTGTCTGCGCGCTTGGTCTCGGCCACATGGGTCTTGTAGTTCAGGCCCACGCAGATGATCTTGCCCGGCTGGGGAATGACGGGGACGGCCACGGTGTCGGCAACAGCTACCGTGCGCTGGCCCGCAGCAGTTTCGGCAGCGAGCGCGGGCAGCGCCTGGGCGGCCAGTACCGATTGCAGATCCGGGTACTTGCGCAGGAAGTCGTCAGACGGCAGCAGGTAGTTGGCTCCCTGGACGACCCCGTAAAGGGTGCGGCCCGCGTGTTGGAAGGTGGCAAGTTTCAAGGCAGTGTCCTCACAATGAAAAATGGATCGCTCCCTGCCGGTTTGGGGTGGCGGGCAGCGGTAGGGACACACTGTAGAAATGCCCTGCCTATGTGCATAGATACAATTCGCAGGTTTCAGAGTTGCCTTTTTTGAGATAACTGGGGCACGTTATCCCTCACCTGTTCCAAGGACGCTGCGATGAACATTGAAAGCGTGCGGCTGTTTCTGGAAGTGGCCGACAGCGGCAGCATGAGCAAGGTGGCAGCCCGCCGCCAGACCGTGCAGTCCCACATCAGCCGCCAGATCAGCGACTTTGAGCGGCAGCACGGCGGCGCGTTGTTTGTGCGCACGGGGCGCGGTGTATCGCTGACCGAGGCGGGAGCGCGTGCCTTGCCCCGGCTGCGGCGCTGGCTGCAGGAGACCGAGGCGCTGTCCGACAGCCTGCGTGCCGAGGCCAGCACACTGGGCGGTGAGGTGCGGCTGGGCATCATCCCTTCTGCGGCGCACGAGCTGATGACCTGCGTGTTTCAGCGCCTGCGGGAGCACCACCCCGGCATCCGGCTTAATGTGGTGGAGGCGCAGGGCACCGAACTCAACGCCATGCTGGACAGCAGCGCGGTGGACATGGCGATCGTCTTCCGCTTTCAGACCCCGCGCGGCAGCGACGAGAAAGTGCTGGCCGTGGCGCACACCTATCTGGTCTCGGCTCCGGGGGATGCGATCACTGCGCAATCCAGCGTCCGTTTCAGCCAGCTCCAGGGCTTGCCTCTGGCGCTCCCCCGCCGCCCCAGCCCGTGGCGCAATGCCCTGGACGACACCGCCCGCAGCCAGGGCTTTGTGCTGGATGCGGCCATCGAGGCCGATTCACTGATCCTCCAGAAAGAACTGGTGGCTTCCACCCCGGGGCTTTACACAGTGCTGGGCCCTTACGCCATTGCGCAAGAACTCCGCGATGGCCGCCTGCAGGCCAGCCGCTTGCTGGAACCCGATCTGTCCCGCTTGGTCACGCTGGCTTTCCCCCGCCAGGGAAAGATGTCTGCAGCATCGCGGTGTGTCGCTTCCATGATTGCAGACTGGTCCTGCCCGCATACGCCGCACCACCAGCCCTTTGCGATGCGGCTGCAGTTGTGAGTGTGTGAGTTAGTGGTGCGTGTTTGGTGTGAATTTGCTATTGATTTAATAGCTGCTTGCGCTCTATTGATAAGCGCTAGATGCCATTTTGTTGTTGTTTTTTTGATTTGGATGGCTCAAGGAGTCAACCTGTCTTGCAGCCGCGCATGGGCTGCTGCGGCCTCCGTCCTTAACGCCTGCACCAGCGGCGTCACCTCCGGTAGTCCGGGGCGGTGCAGTGGCAGCAGCGCGCTCACGCTGAACGGCACCGAAAACCCCAGCCTGCGCACCACCAGCCCCGGCCCGGCCATGGCCAGGGCGGTGAGGGGGTTGACGATGGCCAGCCCCAGACCTTGCTGCACCATGGCGCACACGGCGACGGCGCTGTGGGTTTGCAGGTGGAGCTGCCGGGCGACTCCGGCTTCGGCAAAGCGCGTGTCGATCTGGCGGCGGTAGGGGTCGTCGGCAGACAGGCTCACAAAGGGTTGCCCTGCAAAGTCTTGCACCTGCAGCACGGCCTGCGCTGCCAGGGGGTGCGCGGCGGGCAGCACGGCCACTTCGTCCAGCGTGAGCAGGGGCACGGCCTGCACGCCGGGGGGCGTGGTGGTGTGCTCGCTCAGGCCCAGGTCAAAGCGCTGGGCGGTCATCCATTCTTCGAGCAGCGGGGATTCCTGCGGCGTGACGGACACCCGCAGCGGGGCCTTCGTGTGGGTTTGCGCCTGCTGCAGGCGGGCGAGGGCACCGGGCAGCAGGGCGTGGGCCAGGGCGGGCAGGCACAGCACCGACAGTTGCGCCTCGTGCGATTGCCCCAGGGCCACGGCGCGCTCCACCACGCGCTCCAGCCCCTGCCAGGACCGCTGCACCTCGTCCCACAGCGCCAGCGCCCGGGCGTTGGGGCGCAGGCGGCCTTGCAGCCGCTCAAACAGCGGGTAGCCCAGCAGTTGCTCCAGCCGGGCCAGCTCGCGGCTCACGGTGGGCTGCGAGCTGTACAGCAGGGCGGCGGCGCTGGTCACGCTGCCCGCCGTCATCACGGCGCGGAACACCTCAATGTGGCGGTGGGCGATGAGGTCCGCCTGGGCGGCGTGTGGGGAGTGCGCGGAGGGCGTAGATAGCGGGGATGGCATGGTGAAAGCATATCCATTTTGAATGGCTGCTGGAATATTTGGTATTGGACTGAATGCGGTAGGCCGGGCATGATCCACCGATCGACCGCAGCCCTTGGGCTGCCGTTCTTCAGTTACCCGCACTCATTGATCGGAGCCCTTGCATGTCCAACCCCTTCACTCCCGCCCAGCTGTGGTCTCTGGCCGACCAGTTCGGCACGCCCCTGTGGGTGTACAACGCGGCCACCATCCGCGAGCGCATTGCCCAGGTGTCCAACTTCGATACGGTGCGCTTTGCGCAGAAGGCCTGCTCCAACATTCACATCCTCAAGCTCATGCGTGAGCAGGGCGTGAAGGTGGATGCGGTGTCGCGCGGCGAAATCATGCGGGCGCTGGCGGCGGGCTACCAGGCGGGTGGAGAACCTTCCGAGATCGTCTTTACCGCCGACTTGTTCGATGCCGCCACGCTCGACTGCGTGGTGGAGCACGGCGTGCCTGTCAACGCAGGCTCCATCGACATGCTGCGCCAGTTGGGGCCGCGCTCCAAAGGCCATGCGGTGTGGCTGCGCATCAACCCCGGCTTTGGCCACGGCCACAGCAACAAGACGAACACGGGCGGGGAGCACAGCAAGCACGGTATCTGGCACACCGATTTGCCACTGGCGCTGCAAACCATCCGCGAGCAAGGCCTGAAGCTGGTGGGCCTGCACATGCACATTGGCTCGGGTGTGGACTACGGCCATCTGGCCGAGGTGTGCGGTGCCATGGTGGAACTGGTGCGCACCACCCACGCGGCAGGGCATGACCTGCATGCCATCTCGGCCGGTGGCGGCTTGTCCATTCCTTA
This sequence comes from Acidovorax sp. DW039, assembly GCF_037101375.1. Taxonomy (NCBI): domain Bacteria; kingdom Pseudomonadati; phylum Pseudomonadota; class Betaproteobacteria; order Burkholderiales; family Comamonadaceae; genus Acidovorax; species Acidovorax sp. DW039. The sequence goes on from NZ_AP029019.1 coordinate 1,344,666, forward strand.
CCGCGCGGGCGATGCGGTGATCGACACCCAGCATTACTTCGGGCTGTGGAACGCCGCCCGCCAGCAGGCTGAGGCCGTGGTGGGCCACCAGCTGGGGCTGGAGCTGGAGCCAGGCCGCTTCCTGGTGGCCGAATCGGGTGTGCTGCTGGGCGAGGTGCGCGCCACCAAGGACGTGGGCAGCAACCACTTTGTGCTGCTGGACACCGGTTTCAACGAACTCATGCGCCCGTCCATGTACGGCAGCTTCCACGCCATGAGCGTGCTGCGCCGCGATGGCAGCCAAGGCAGCAGCCGCCCCACCGTGGTGGCCGGACCGCTGTGCGAGTCGGGCGACGTGTTCACCCAGGGCGACGGCGGCGTGGTGCTGCCGCGCGAACTGCCTGCCGCGCAGGTGGGTGATCTGCTGGTGATTCACGACACCGGCGCGTATGGGGCGAGCATGTCCTCCAACTACAACACCCGGCCGCTGATTGCCGAAGTGCTGGTGGACGGTGGCCAGGCCCGCCTGATCCGCCGCCGCCAGACGGTGGAGGAGCTGCTGGCGCTGGAGCTGGGGCTGTAACGGAACGGGGTGGATAGGCCTATCAAATAGGCCCATCAAAAGCAAAAAGGGGCCTCGGCCCCTTTTTTTCCCTTTTTGCTTGTGGCATTGCCGGTGGTTCAAACCTGTTCCACTGCCGGGCCGCGCCCCATCAGCCGTGCCACCGCCTCGGCGGGGCCCATGTGGCCATCCAGCAGGGCCACGACGGCCTGGGTGATGGGCATGTCCACCCCCTGCGCCGTGGCCCGCTGCGCCACGGTGCGGGCGCAGTACACGCCTTCGGCCACATGGCCCAGCGATTCCACGGCCTGCTGCAGGGTCTTGCCCTCTGCCAGCAGCAGCCCCACACGGCGGTTGCGGGAGAGGTCGCCCGTGGCCGTGAGCACCAGGTCGCCCATGCCCGACAGGCCCATGAAGGTCTCGGCCCGCGCACCCAGCGCCACGCCCAACCGGGTCATTTCGGCCAGGCCGCGGGTGATGAGTGCGGCGCGGGCGTTAAGACCCAGTTGCAGGCCGTCGCACAGCCCGGTGGCAATGGCCAGCACGTTTTTCACAGCTCCGCCCACTTCCACGCCCACGATGTCTTCGTTGGCATAGACCCGCACGCTGGGGCTGTGGAAGGCGGCGACCAACGTATCGCGCACGGCGGCGTGCTCGCTGGCGGCGACCAGGGCCGTCGGCTGGTTGCGGGCGACTTCCAGCGCAAAGCTGGGGCCGCTGAGCACGCCGGAGATGAGCGATGGTGCCACCTGCGCGCACACCTCGTGGGCCAGCATGCCGGGGCTGGCGTTGCCCGCACTGCCCGCGCTTTCCGCCGATTCAAACCCCTTGCACAGCCAAGCCACAGGCATGTGGAGAGCGCTCAGGCTTGAGAGCATGCCGCGCAGGGCGGCCATGGGTGTGGCGATGATGACCAGATTCGCCCCCTGGCATGCCTGCGCCGGGTCTGCACTGGTGACGTGCAAGGCCGCAGGCAGGGCGATGCCGGGGAGGTAGGCGCGGTTTTCGCGCTGGTCCAGCATGTTGCGTGCCTGGCTCGCGTTGCGGGCCCACAGGGTGACCTGGTGACCGGCGGGATGCTGGGCTGCGCTCAAGGCTACTGCCGTGCCCCATGCGCCTGCGCCGAGTACTACGATTTTCATAGCTGCTACCGCTGTTGTATCAAGCTCTATCAAGCAAAAGGGGCCCGAAGGCCCCCTTGTTCGCATACGTGGCGCAACCTTGCTGCCACGCGTGCCGCTTACTGCGCAACGGCGGTGTTGGCGGCCGCAGCTTGCTGTTGCTGCTCGTACATGGCCTGGAAGTTGATTTCGGCCAGGTGCACGGGTGGGAAGCCAGCGCGGTTGATCACGTCAGCCACGTTGCCACGCAGGTAGGGGTACACGATTTGGGGGCAGGCGATGCCCATGATGGCGCCCATCTGGTCTTCGGGGATGTTGCGCACTTCAAAGATGCCCGCTTGCTTGGCTTCCACCAGGAACACGGTCTTGTCCTTGATCTTGGTCTGCACGGTGGCAGTGACCGAGACTTCGAAGATGCCATCGGCCACGGGGGCGGCTTCCACGCCCAGCTGGATGTCCACGCTGGGTTGCTCCTGTTCGAGCAGGATGGCGGGGGAGTTGGGCTGTTCGAGCGACAGATCCTTCAGGTACACGCGCTGGATCTGGAAAACGGGATTGGTGTCTTGGTCGGCCATGGTCAAAGTCTCTCTACTTGCGAAATACGCTCAAACGAGTTTGCTTGCAAAACAAAACCCGCTGGGGAACAGCTCCCGCAGCGGGCACATGGGGCTGCATTATGCAGCGCCCACAAGGCAGTCTGAAAGGGCGGTCTGCAAGGCAGCTCCAGACCGCACTTGCATCAAGCGCCTTCCAGCAGCGGCATCAGGCCGCCCCGGCCATCCAGTGCCACCAGATCATCGTGGCCCCCCACATGGGTGGAACCGATGAAGATTTGTGGCACGGTGCGTCGGCCCGTGATTTCCATCATGTGGGTGCGCGCGGCAGGGTCCATGTCCACGCGGATTTCCTCGATTTGCTCCACACCTTTGGACTTGAGGATCTGCTTGGCGCGGATGCAGTAGGGGCAGACAGCGGTGGTGTACATCTTGACGGCTTGCATGGCGAGGCTCCTTGTGTGAGAGATCAGGCTTTTTCCACGGGCAGGCTGGCTTCGCGCCACGCCTTCAGGCCGCCAGCCAGGGCTTCAGCCTTTTCATAGCCCAGCTTTTTGGCAACGGCAACGGCGCGGTTGGCTCGCGCACCGGAGGCACACACCAGCACCACAGGCACATTCTTGTTCTTCACCATGCCGGGCAGGCGTTCTTCCAGTTGGCCCAGGGGCACATTCTTGGCACCACCCACATGCCCGGCGGCAAATTCGTCGGCCTCGCACACGTCGATCACGACGGCCTTTTCGCGGTTGATGAGCTGCACGGCCTGGGCTGGGCTGAGCGAGCCAGCCCCAGCACTGCGCAGCGTGGGCCACAGCAGCATGCTCCCGGAGGCGAGGGCCAGAACGAACAGGTACCAGTTGTCGATGATGAATTTCACGAAGATTCCTTGGGTTGGCGAACAGTGCGATTCTAAAATGTAAGGTTTTGACCCGCTCTTTCTAGGGAAACCATGCACAAACTCGTTCTGATCCGCCACGGCGAATCCACCTGGAACCTTGAAAACCGCTTTACCGGCTGGACCGATGTGGACCTGACCTCCACCGGTGTGGAGCAAGCCAAGAATGCAGGCCGCCTGCTCAAGGCCGAGGGATACGAGTTTGATGTGGCCTACACCAGCGTGCTCAAGCGCGCCACCCGCACCCTGTGGCACGCGCTGGACGAAATGGACCGTACCTGGCTGCCCGTGGTGCACAGCTGGCGCCTGAACGAGCGCCACTACGGTGCCCTGCAAGGCCTGAACAAGGCCGACATGGCCAAGCAATATGGCGACGAGCAAGTGCTGGTATGGCGCCGCAGCTACGACACCCCACCACCAGCGCTGGAGCCTACCGATGCACGCAGCGAGCGCAGCGACATCCGCTACCGCCAGCTCAGCCCCGAGCAGATTCCCCTGACCGAATGCCTGAAGGACACCGTGGCCCGCGTGCTGCCATTCTGGAATGAAACCATGGCCCCGGCCATCCGCAGTGGGCAGCGTGTGGTGGTTGCCGCCCACGGCAACTCGATCCGCGCCTTGGTCAAGTACCTGGACAACATCTCTGACAGCGACATCGTGGGTCTGAATATTCCCAACGGGATTCCGCTGGTTTATGAGCTGGATGCGGATCTCAAGCCCATCCGCCACTACTATCTTGGCGATGCGGAAGCTGCGGCGAAAGCGGCGGCGGCTGTGGCCTCTCAAGGCAAAGCGTAAAGAATCGGTAAATCTGCCCGGGAAAACCCGGGCAGAGGCCGGCAAAGTGAGCGCTGGCGCGGAACTGCGCGGGGCGTGGCCCTTCCAAGGTGTATATTGAAGCGGTAAAAGGTGACGTATGGGCCAGAAACTGAAAATTGCAGGATGGGTGTCGGTAGGCGTGGTAGCGGGTGCGCTGACCACGGTGTCTTTGCAGACGGTGGCACGCGGCGCAATGACGCCTCTGCCTCTGGAAGAAATCCAGCAGCTGTCCGCCGTTTTTGGTCTGGTTAAGACTGATTACGTTGAGCCGGTGGATGACAAGAAGCTCATCACGGACGCTATCTCGGGCATGGTCTCCAGCCTCGACCCGCATTCCCAGTATTTCGACAAGAAGTCCTTCAAGGAATTCCGCGAAGGCACCACTGGCCGCTTTGTGGGAGTGGGCATCGAGATCACCCAGGAAGACGGCCTCATCAAGGTGGTGTCGCCCATTGAGGGATCTCCCGCCTTCCGCGCCGGGCTCAAAACCAACGACCTGATCACCAAGATTGACGACACCGCCGTCAAAGGTCTGTCGCTGAGCGACTCCGTCAAGCGCATGCGCGGTGAGCCCAATACCAAGGTCACCCTCACCATCTTCCGCAAGGACGAAAACCGCTCTTTCCCCGTCACCATCGTGCGCGAGGAGATCAAGACCCAGTCCGTCAAGGGCAAGGTGATGGAGCCCGGATACGCCTGGATTCGTCTGTCCCAGTTCCAGGAGCGCACGGTCGATGACTTCGTGCGCAAGGTGGAAGACGTGTACAAGCAGGAGCCCAACCTGAAAGGGCTGGTGCTGGACCTGCGCAATGACCCCGGTGGCCTGCTCGATGCAGCAGTGGCCATTTCAGCAGCGTTCCTGCCGGAAAACGTCACGGTGGTGAGCACCAATGGCCAGCTGGCCGAGAGCAAGGCCACCTACAAAGCTTCGCCCGAGTTCTATCAGCGCCGCAGCGGAAGCGATCCGCTGCGCAAGCTGCCTGCAGCCCTCAAGACCGTGCCTCTCGTCGTACTGGTGAACGAAGGCTCCGCCTCGGCCAGCGAAATCGTGGCCGGTGCGCTGCAGGACCACAAGCGCGCCACCATCATGGGCAGCCAGACCTTTGGCAAGGGCTCGGTGCAAACCGTGCGGCCGCTGGGCCCCGACACCGGCATCAAGCTGACCACGGCCCGCTACTACACCCCCAGCGGCAAGTCGATTCAGGCCAAGGGCATTGTTCCCGACGTGATGATTGATGAGTCGGAGGAGGGCAATCTGTTTGCCGCCCTGCGCATGCGCGAAGCCGATCTTGACAAGCACCTGGGCAGTGGCCAGGGCGAAGAAGAGAAGGATGCGGCCCGCGAGAAGGCGCGTGAGGAAGCGCGCAAGCGCCTGGAAGAAGAGGCCAAGAAGCCTGCTTCCGAGCGCAAGCTGCCCGAGTTTGGTACGGACAAGGACTTCCAGCTGGTACAGGCGCTGAACAAGCTCAAGGGCCGCCCCGTGCTGGTGAGCAAGACTCAGACCGAGCGCCAGGAAGAAAAGAAGGAAAACTGATCTCACCACCCACCGGGATGGTGACACGGTAAGACCTGGAACAAGGCTGGGCTCCCTGCGGGGAGCCCAGCCTTTTTGAGCGATTCACACAACCCCCCTGACGTTGTCGTCACGTCTTGTCGTACTGTTGGCCCTGCCTGCGACGGAACAACGGGCCAGGGCCGCTTTGCCGGGTTGTGTGAGGCGCTCTTCATGTGTGAAGTGATGCAACGATGACGGATGAACAGCTGCTGCGCTACTCGCGCCATATCCTGCTGGATGAGGTAGGCATTGAAGGCCAGGAGCGTGTGCTGGCTGGGCATGCCCTGGTGATAGGGGCAGGAGGACTGGGCTCGCCTGTGGCGCTGTATCTGGGCTCGGCTGGTGTGGGTCGTATCACCCTGGTGGACCACGATGTGGTGGACCTGACCAACTTGCAGCGACAAATTGCTCACACTACCGACCGGGTGGGCCTGCCCAAAGTGGAGTCCACTGCACAGGCGGTGCATGCCATCAACCCGGATGTGGTGGTGACGACCTTGCAGCAGCGTGCCGATGAGGCACTGCTGGACGAATGGGTGCCCCAGGCCACGGTGGTGCTGGACTGCAGCGACAACTATCGCACCCGCCACGCTGTCAACGCTGCATGCGTACGCCACCGCAAACCTCTGGTTGCGGGGGCCGTCATTCGTTTTGACGGGCAGATCATGGTGTTTGATCCGCGACAGGCTACCTCACCCTGCTACGCCTGCCTGTTTGCGCCACAGGCCGAGTTTGAAGAAGTCCTGTGCTCCACCATGGGCGTCTTTGCTCCTTTGGTGGGGGTGATCGGCGCCATGCAGGCGACAGAGGCATTGAAGCTGCTGTCAGGTGCTGCGCCAGCCATGGTGGGCCGCATGCTGATGCTGGACGGCAGAAGCATGGAGTGGAGCGCCATGAACCTGTCCCGCGATGCGGCCTGCAGCGTGTGTGGGGAGCACGCCACGTAGGAAATTTCCTACCGGTAGAGCAAAGTACGGCTGGCAAAATTGTAAAAAAAATGCTCTTAAAGTCATGGCACGGCCGTCCATGTCTGCACTGGCCGAACCATTGGATCCAGCTGTGAAACTCCGCACCTATATCGTTGAAGACAACGCGACCATCAGAGAAAACCTCATTGGCACTTTGGAGGAGCTTGCGTCTGTCGAAGCGGTAGGCTTTGCGGAAACGGAAGAGGAAGGAAAGACCTGGCTGCAGGAACGTGGCAGCCAATGGGATCTGGCCATCGTCGATCTCTTCCTGAGGCAGGGCAGCGGGCTGGGCATTCTGGCTGCGTGCCGTGAACGCAAGCCCCATCAGAAGATCGTGGTGCTCAGCAACTATGCAACGCCTGACATCCGCACGCGGTGCCAGCAACTGGGTGTGGATGCCGTGTTCGACAAGTCGAACGAAATTGACGCGCTGGTGGAGTACTGCATGGAGCGAAGAGGCTCTTGAGCAGCAGGGCCTTTGCTGTGCCCGTTGGATCGTTGCAGCCCGGCCCTCTGCCGGGCTTTTTTCTATGGAGCGCGGAATGGAGAAACAAGGCCGACAAGCCTTGCGGCGTCGCTGTATTCGCAGCGATCTGCGGCTTTGGCAAACCGTTCAAGCGGGCCGTAGCCCGCGTGCCGGGTGCTCAGTCGATGAGCTGGTTCTTGAGGGCGTAGTACGTCAGGTCACTGTTCGAAGACAGTCCCATCTTTTCCATGAGGCGGGTGCGGTAGGTGCTTACCGTCTTCACACTCAGGGAGAGGTCCCGCGCAATGTCGCCCGCGGTCTCACCCTTGGCCAGCTTGAGGAACACCTGAAACTCCCGTTCAGACAGTTGCTCGTGCGGGGGGGCGTCATCCTTGCGGTTGAGCTGCTGGGCCAGCAGGTCTGCCACGGTGGGGGTGAGGTAACGCTTGCCCAGCGCAATGACGCGGATCGCCTCAACGATTTCAGTGGGCTCGCACTCCTTGTTCAGGTAGCCACTCGCGCCCTGGCGAATCAGGTTGATAGCGTAGTGCTCTTCGGGGTAGCCACTGAGGATGAGGATGCCCATGTCGGGCGCCTTGGCGCGCAGCATGGCCAGGGCGTCCAGACCGCTTTGGCCGGGCATCGAGAGGTCCATCAGCAGCACATCGATTTCCTGGTTGCGAACCAGGTCAATGGCCTCACGGCCATTGGACGCTTCACCCACCACACGCAGGTCCACATGCTCCGAGAGGAACTGGCGCAGGCCGGTACGAACGATGGAGTGGTCATCCACAATGCCAATTTTGATCATCAGGCTTTCTTTCAAGAAGGCGTGCAGGCCGCCTCCGGTAAGAGGTTGAAAAAACGGCGCTTGTGTGCTGCTTTGTTTGTGGAATGCAACACCCAGACCCAGAAACTTTATCCTGAATCACCGCTATGACAATGCAAGCCACCTTCCGTCGCTGGTTACCAAAGGTACGCCGCATGGCCTTGAGCCTGCCCATGGCCTTGCTGGCGGCCATGGTGCTCGTGGGCATCAACGAGACCGGCCACATGCGTTCGCAAGAGGCGCTGCAGCAGATGAGCCAGTGGCAGACCACGCGCAGCGTGGTCAACCGCCTGCTGCAAAGCATGCTGGATGCAGAGACCGGCCAGCGCGGATATCTGCTCACTGGCAACGAGACCTACCTGGAGCCCTACGACAAGGCCATGGCCGCCTTGCAGAGCCATCTGGACGCATTGCGCAACCAGTTCGTGGACTCGAAAGAAGACTTGCAGGAGGTGGCCTTGCTGTCTCGCCAGGTGTCACGCAAGCTGGCCGAGATGGAGCTGAGCCTGCGGTTGCGCAGGCAGGGCAACGAGGATGCCTGGAAGTTTGTTCTGCACACCGACATGGGGCGTGAGAACATGGATGAAATCCGCAAGCACGCGCATGCACTCATCGAGCGCAGCACGCAGCGCATTCAGGCGGGGCAGGCCCAGGTGATCCATTCGCTCATGCTGTCGCGCATTGGCATTGCCACAGTCACGGCCATCGGCTTGTTTGCGTTTTTCATGTACCTGCGCCAAGCAAGGGCTCTGCAGCTGGTGAGCCAGCGTGAACAGGCCTTGCTGGAGTACGAGCGTGACCGTCTGGAGGGCCTGGTGCGTGAGCGCACGGCGACGCTGTCTGAGCTGGCCAACCACCTGCAACAGGTGCGTGAAGACGAGCGTGGGCATCTGGCCCGCGAACTGCACGATGAACTGGGCGCGCTGCTGACGGCCGCCAAGCTCGACGTGGCGCGGCTCAAGTCCAAGATCGATACCAGCGCTCCGGATGTGTCCGAACGCCTCAAGCATCTGACCGACACGCTCAACAGCGGCATTGCCCTCAAGCGCCGCATCATCGAAGACCTGCGTCCTTCTTCGCTCTCGCACCTGGGGCTCACGGCCGCGCTGGAGATTCTGACCCGCGAGTACGCGCAGCGCGCAGGCATCGAGGTGGAGACCAATCTGGAGGCGGTGGAGCTGCCCTCGTCAGTGCAGTTGACGGTGTACCGCATGGTGCAGGAGGCACTGACCAACATCGGCAAGTACGCCAAGGCCCAGAAGGTGCTGGTGTCGGTGCAGGCGCACCCCAATCACGTGGCGGTGCAGGTGCATGACGATGGCGTGGGCTTTGATCCTGCGGGTGTGAGTGTGGCGTCGCACGGCTTGGCAGGCATGCGCCATCGCGTAGAGGCCGCGGGAGGCCGTCTGACCGTGCATTCCAGCCCAGGCAAGGGCACTTTGCTCTCTGCTGCATTGCCCCTGCAGCATCACTGACCAGAAAACACATGCGGGCCGGGCTGGCCCATCATGTGCAGCCCGGGGCGTCTGCTACGTCCCTGCCGCCTTGGTGCAAGGCGGCGTCCTACAGCCGAGCATGCGAAGTGCTGACAGGCGACAGAGCCAAGCTCCCGCACCGCTGCCACGCTGGCGCACCTACAGTGGATCCCAGTGTGTTGATTCACAACTCCCTGCATACCTTGGCCGGACAGAGGCTTCGCCCATCCCCGTGTGCAGTGACTTGCGGACCCCCACGCCCAGCGCTGATGACAGGCGCTCCTCAACCGCTGGCTTTGGGTCAGCACTTTCAAGGAGATGAATATGTTGCATTACGCAGTGGTTTTTCTGGTGATTGCGCTCGTGGCGGCGCTCTTTGGCTTCGGGGGCATCGCGGCAGGTGCTGTGGGCATTGCCAAGATCCTTTTCTTCATCTTTGTGGTGATGGCCGTGGTGGCCTTTGTGGTGGGCTTGCTCAAGCGAGGGTGACCTGCACTTTCGCCTTGAACAGGTGCAACCCACCCATGACCATTTTTTCACCCCCGAACAAGGAGCTACCGATGAGCGTTGAATCCGTCACCAACAACATGAGCGAAGGCGCACGCAAGCTGGCAGACGACGTGTTGCAAAGTGCCGAGGAGGCAGTGCGCGCTACCGAAACCATGGCCGATGAGTCGCTGCACCGCGCAGAAAAGCGTGTGCAGGACCTGCGTGCCGAAGCCAGCCCTGCCATCCAGGAGTTCGCATCCCGTGCGCAAGAAATGGCTTCGCAATGCATTGACTACTGCGCCATGACGACTGACCGGGCCCGTCGCCACCTGCGGGAGGCCGGCGATGCGACCACACGTTATGTGGAGCAGCAACCTGCCAAGTCGATGGCCATTGCCGTGGCGTCTGGTGCGGCACTGGGTGCATTGGCCCTGTGGCTGACCCGTCGTGATTCGCGCAGTCACCGTGGCATGCACATGCGCTGACATCGCAAAGATTTCCCCTGGAGCTGGTAGCACATGGTGTGCTCCCGGCCTCACCGATCCAAAGGCCGTGGAGGGTGCAGAAGGTCTTTGGGCGGATGTGTGATCCACCGCACCCGCGTTCTCTTACTTCAATAAAGGAAATACCATGAAATACGCACGTGCTCTCGCTTTCGCCGCTGTGGCTGGCCTGTCGGTTCTCGGGGCCACCGGCTGCTCCGTTGCACGCGACCAGCAGACCGTTGGCTCGTATGTGGACGATGCAGGCATCACCACCGCCGTGAAGGCCAAGATGGCTGAGGACAAAACCGTGTCCGCCACCTCCATCAGCGTGGAAACCCTGAACGGCACCGTTCAACTCTCGGGCTTTGCTAAGTCGCAAGCCGAAAAGAACCAGGCCGAGAACATTGCACGCAACACCAAGCATGTGCGTGAAGTGCGCAACAGCATCGTTGTGCGCCCCTGAGGTGGCAGGTTCTGAAGCGAAAGGCTGAGACCTCGCTCTTTGTGAGCGCTCCGTCCTTCACTTCTTCCTTTCCGTCTTGCGCCCCCGGTTGGCTTGCCCACCGGGGGCGCGCTGTTTCAGCCCCTGGCTGCTCCACCAAAAAGGGATAAGCTTCGCCCCCATGCGCGTATTCAATTGCGACCACTGCGGTCATCTGGTTTTTTTTGACAGCGTGCAATGCCTGAACTGCGGCAGCACGCTGGCCTTCGTGCCAGACCAGCTGACCATGGCAGCCCTCACCCCCGCGTCGCAAGACGGGCCGGACCTGTGGCGCCGCATGGGCGAGCGCGGTGCCACCACGGGCGCTACGGGCAAGCTCTACCGCATGTGCCACAACCGCACAGCGCACGGCGCCTGCAACTTTGCGGTGCCCGCCAACGACTATTCCCCACTGTGCGTGTCCTGCCGTCAGACGCGGGTGCTGCCGGACTTGTCGGTGCCCGGCAACTTGGGCCGTTGGCAGCTGACCGAAGCGGCCAAACGCCAACTGTTCTACACCCTGGCCCGGTTGGGGCTCGAGCCCGTGTCTGGCCGACCCGCGCCGGTGTTCGAGTTTCTGGCCGAATGGCCGGGCGGCCCGCAGGTGCTGACCGGTCATCAAGGCGGCACCATCACCCTGAATGTGGCCGAGGCCGACGACGACGAGCGCGCCCGCCGCCGCATCGCGCTGGGGGAGCCCTACCGCACCCTGATTGGCCACCTGCGGCATGAGTCGGGCCATTTTTACTGGGACCAACTGGTGCAGGGCGGTGCCCGTCTGGAGGATTTCCGCAAAGTGTTCGGCGATGAGCGGACCGATTACGCCGCGGCCCTGCAGGCCCATTACGCCAAGGGCGCGGACTTGGGCCCATGGGCCGAGAAACACGTCAGCGCCTACGCCTCTGCCCACCCTTGGGAAGACTGGGCGGAGACCTGGGCCCACTACCTGCACATGGTGGACCTGCTGGAAACTGCCGCCAGCTACCAGTTGGGGGTCACGGTGCCCACACCGCTGTCCAGCCCCCAGCCTGGCCTGCGCCACACCGTGGCAGACCCATTTGGCAGCCCGGCCCCCAGCTTTGACGACATGGTGAGCCAGTGGGTGCCTGTGACCTTGCTGCTCAACAGCCTGAACCGCAGCCTGGGCCAGAGCGATGCTTACCCCTTTGCCTTGTCAGCAGGGGCCATGGTCAAACTGCGGTTTGTGCATGAGCTGGTGCAAGGGGCGCGGCAGCAGCCCGTGCCGGTAGTCTGAATATTGATGCTACTAAAAAAGTAGCTGCCTGCGCTTTATCCATAAGCGCTAGAGCCATTTTTACCTTGATGTTTGAGCCAGCACCCAGTGGTTGTCCATGCGTGCAGGTTGAAGCGCACCTGCATGCGCAAGGTGCAGGGGCTGGGCGGTCTGGGGCTCGGCGCTTTGCAGCAGGCTGTGGTCCTGCCCTGCCGCCCAGACTGTGGAGCCGCCTTGTGCGTCAACGGTGCTTGCCAGGGCGCAGACCTCGCTCAGTGCCATGCGGGCGGTGAGCTGGCCCTGCAGGTCAAACCACGCCACGCAGCCTGCGCGTGGGCAGCTCACGGCCCAGCCGTCAGGCGCAGTCACGATGCTGCCGCCATAGCCTTGCAGAGACAGAGCAGTGTGGGCCTGAGAGGCATGCAGCGCGGCGGAGGCGTACAGCGTCTGCCCATCAAACCTCGCATGCACAGGGGCCGCAAGGCGATCCGCAGGGGCGTCATGTTCGGCCTGCAAAGCAATGCCCAGCGTTTTGCCATCCAAACTCCAGGCCAAATGGCGCAGGCTCAGCCGCGGGTCTGGCAGCCGCCATTGGCCCATCAGGCGGCCCGTGGTGGCGTTCAGCCGTACCAGAGACGAATCCATGCGGTGCATGTCGCGCTTGGCACGCCCTGTCTCGGGGGCGGTGGGAACGCCGCCATTGGCCACCAGCAGGGTGGGGCCACCGGGGCTGTGCAGGTCCCAGATCAGCTCATGCGCGTCGATGCCGTGGGTGGGCCATTCGGCCAGCTTTTGCAGTGTGCGGGCATGGCGCACGCCCACCACGCTGGCACCGGTTTCCACATCGGTTTCGGTGGTGTAGAGGCATTCACCGTCCTTGCCGACCATGCCTGGCAGGCCAGCCAGCACATGCCCATTGAAGGTGCGATCCGGAAAGTGGCTGTCGGCCGACTGCCAGTGCCACAGCGCAGTCGCTTGGGCCTGGGCCGGGCACCAGCGCACCAGCCAGTCGCCGGGGCGGCGTGCCACGGCCACGATGGAGCCATCGGCCAGAGGGAACACGCCGTGGGCACGCGACGGTACTTCCAGCGCTGCGTGTACTTTGAGCCCTGGGCTGTTTTGGCTGTGTTTGCTGGGGGTGGAGGACACTATGGAGGCTGTGGCCACCAGCAAGCCGATGAAGTAACGGCCTTGCACTTCCCACGCTGCGGCCAGATAGACGGGGGCGTCAGCCGGTGCTCTTGTGTCGCCTTTCACCCTGGTGGCGACACGCGCCGTGGCTGCCTGCACCGGGCCTGGCAACAAGGCACAGGCCCCCAGGCCTGCTGCGCCCGCCAGCAAGGCCAAGGCCTGCCTGCGCGGCAGGGCGGGGTGGGGCAGGGTATCAGTCTCCATCAGCGTCCGAAAAGCCAATGCTCACCTGCAGTGCAGGGGCCACTTCAGATTCGGCCAGAAACTTCAGCGCGGCCAGGTCCCGTGCCGCCTGCTGGATGGCGGCCTTGCCCTGCACCCCGGTGCGTTGTACCTGGGCCATGGATGCATCCACCTTCTGCACCGCCTGCTGCAGCTTGTCGGCCAGCGGGTTCAGGCCCTTGCCGCGCAGGTAGGTGGCCAGCGGTACCAGCGCGGCTCCGGGCGCGGGCACGTTAGCTGATGCGGCCTGCACCGTCACGCTGCGCAGGCCCTGCCAGGTGGCAGCCCAGGAGGCCAGCGTGGTCTGGCTGGCGCTGCGCGGGTAGTCGGGGGCTTTGCTGCCTTGCGCTGCACGCAGGGGCTTTTCCATCTGTGCCCAGCGCAGGCGCTCAATGCCCCCTACCCACTGGTTCACAAACTCGCTGATGGCCTGGGTGGAAGCCTCTTGCTGTTCCTCTGCGCCCCAGTCGGTCTGCGCTGCGTTGGCAAATGTGGCAGCCACGGCGGTGGCCTCACGGGCTATGTCCAGCGCCACTTCGTTTGCGTAGCCACAGGCGGTGGTGCCCGGCTGTACCGGACGGGTCCACAGTAGCCATTCCAGTGCGGGCAGGCCCTTGGCCGGTGTGCCAATGCGCTCCATGGCGGCGGCACCTTGCGGCTGGGTTGGTATGGCCTTTTCGATCAACGCCGGGCGGGTGGGTGCAAAGTCAATGGCGCGCTGGGTGCGGCGCGCAATCACCGGGCCAATCGCCACGGCAGACAGCGCCTCCCACTCTCCCGCTGTACTGCGCCATGCGCTGCGGGCCTGTTGCAGCGCGGCTTGCGCATCGGCCCCTGGGCTGGCTTGGCACAGCGCTGCCAGCGCCCCGGCGAGGGCCTGTGCGCTGCGCTCCCAAGCCTGCGCCTGCGGCGTGGCGTGGTGGGCGTAGATGCCTTGCAGCGCATGCACTGTGTCATAAAAAGGCACGGCCTCGCGTTGCCATGCGGGCCTGCTTTCCGTTGCCTGCGGAGGCTGTGGGCTTCGCGCCGTCTGTGCATGGGCGCTGCCGTGCAGCCCAGGCATTGGCGCACAGCCCGCCCAGGCCAGCAACAGCGCTGCGGCTAACCGGGCTGGCAAGGCCTGGCCCGTGGGGGGGAATGGATGGCTATGGCGTGTGCTCATAAGGACTCCACAAACTTCACCAGCGCTTCGCGGTCGGCCTTCTTCATCTTCAGCACTTCTTCGCGCGCCGCATCGGCCTCGCCGCCGTGCCAGAGGATGGCCTCCAGCACGCCGCGTGCGCGGCCATCGTGCAGCAGCCGGGTGTGGCCGTTCACGTCCTTGATGAGCCCGATGCCCCACAGCGGCGGGGTCTTCCACTGGCGGCCATTGGCACCAAAGTCGGGTCGCCCATCTGCCAGCCGCTCGCCCATGTCGTGCAGCAGCAGGTCGGTGTAGGGCCAGATGCGCTGGCCGTTCAATGCCTTGCTCGTCAGGTGCGGAAACGGCCCGCCCTGCGTCACGTAGCTGGGCCGGTGGCAGGTTGCGCACTGGGCTTGCGCAAACAGGGCCTGCCCGCGCAGCACCTGGGCGTCCTGGGGGTTGCGGCGTGCGGCGGGGGCCAGGGTGGCCTGGTAGAAGATCACATCGTCCAGCGTCTTGTCGTCAATCTCCACGCCGCTCTGGCCTTGCGCCGCAGCACTCTTGCCGCTGGGTGCGGCCAGGCAGTCCTTCTGCGCCGGGGTGCAGGCTTCGTTCGCAAAATGGCGCGAGGTGATGCCCATGTCGCCCAGAAAGGCCCCGCCCGTCTGGTGCGCAATGGTGGCCACGTTGGCCTTCCAGCCAAAGCGGCCCAGCATCATCCGGCCCGAGGGGGCGTCCCACACCTGATTGGGGGTGCCCTTGATGGGGCCAGGCGCAGCCGCCTGGTCTGCCGCGTTGGCCAGGATGTCGGCCTCGGCAATGGCTTCGAGCAGGCCCACGCCGATGATCTGCGGGGCAATGCGCGGGCTCAGCATCACATCGGGGTGCATGGGGCCGTAGCCCAGCTCGGCAAAGCCGTACACGGGCTTTTGCAGCGCGTAGGACGTGCCATCAGAAAACTTGCCCTTGACGGTGTCGTAGCGCAGCGTGACGCGGCCCTCGGGCTTCACACCCTGGATGGCGGCGTTGTTGAACTGGTCGCCATAGACGGGGTCAGGCCTGGGGCCGCCGTGCGCATCCGTGCCGGGGATGGACAGGCGGATCAGCAGCGCCACCGTGGGGTCCTTGGTCTCACCCAGGCGGTTGAAGATGGCGGGCGGCTCGCCCCGGCCATCCTGCACATGGCAGCCCCCGCAAGACCGCGCGATGAAGTGCGGGCCCAGGCCATCGCGGGCCTTGGTGGAAGCCGGTGCCTCCACCCAGTTGCGGCGAAAGAATGAGTTGCCAATCACAAAGCGCGTGCGCTCGTCGTCGGGCAGGTTGGCAGCAGGGAACGAAAAGGCATTGCGCCCCGTGGCGTACACCGTGGTGTCTCCGCCGGTCTTCTCGCCCAGCGGGTCTGGCTGGGGTGCGGCCGTCAAGGCACCAAAGCCCAGGCCCCCCAGGGCGATCACCCCCATGCTGGCTGCTGCCAGGCGCAAGGCGCGCCTGCTTTGATGGAGACGTTTGGCTTGCGGAATCTGCATGTTCAAGGCTGCACCAGCGTCAGTTTGGTGATGCCGATGGCGTTGGCCGCGGCGACCAGGTCCTTGCTTTGCTGCGTGAGGCTGTCGATGGCCTTCTGGATGCGCTGGCGGCCAGGGGCCTCCTTGCCGCCGATGATTTCGCGGTCAAACGGGGCCTGTATTGCCTCGGTTGCGGCGACCGACGCGGCTATCTGCTGCGTGGTCTTCTCGGCCAGGGCTGCGTCATTGGCAGCCACCAGGTCGCGCAGCGATGGGCCTGCCAGCAGCGTGCCGTCGGCTTGCTGGTACTTGCCCAGCCACACGTTCTGAATGCCCTTGGCATTGGTCACCGCGTCGCGGTGGGTGTTGTCGGAAAAGCAGGAGTGCTCGTCTTCCTGGTCCTGGCTGTTGAGGGCTACTTCCAGCCGCTCGCCCGCCAGCTCGCCGCGCGACAGCGACCCCAGCCCCACCAGCATCTTGCGCACCGATTCGCGGTTGCCCTGTACAAAGCGCGCGCGGTAGTTGTTCTTCACATCGGGTGCCCAGGCCTTGACCAGCGTGGTGAGGTCGTCAATCAACAGCTCCGTCACCACGTTCAGGTACTGGCGTCGGCGGTCTGCGTTGGGGGCCTTGCCGTCCACAAAATCTTCAAAGTTGCGGTCACCGGGGCCGGTTTCCGAAAGGTCCTGACCCCACAGGAAGAACTCGATGGCATGCCAGCCGGTGGCAATGTTTTCTTCGCCGCCGCGCTCATTCTGGGCTGCGAGGTTCTTTTTGTTGATCACGAACTTGCGGTTGTTCACCAGCCCGGCGTTGGGCTTGCCCTGCACGCTGTCCACAAACGATTCGTCCATGGGCCAGGCATTGATGCGGCCTTCAGGGCCTTTGTCGTTGTCGATGGGGCCGCCGTAGAAGCGGAAGGCTTCGGTCTGCCCATAGAACTCGCGCGCGGCCAGCCAGGTCTTGCGGGCCTCGGCCAGGGTTGCAGCAGAAGGCTGCACAGTGAAGGCGCTGATGGCCGTTTGCATCGCCTTGGCAGCATTCAGGGTGTCGCTGTAGCTGGTGTGAACAAGGTGCGCATAGTGCGCCACCACCTGCTGGGCTGTGGCGCTGCTGTCGTTCGTGCTGGCTGTGCTGGGCGCAGGCAGCGAAGGTGTCTGCGCCCAGGCTGTGCCAACCGCTGCGCCCCATGTGCCCACGCAAAGTGCCAAGGCGGAAAGAATCGGGGTGAGCGGTGCGGTTTGCATGAGGACTCCTGTGAGGTGATGGCAGCCAGCCGCAGCGTTGAAGCCGCCGCTTGCCAGAGAAAGGACTGCGTCCACCGGAAGTGGAGCAGCAGAGGTGAATCTTCTATTTTATGTGAATGATATTGATTTGTATTTGTTTTAATGCCGAGGTGACAAGGGAATAGCTGAAGCACGGCGCGAAAACTCAGCAGGAGCGGATGCTCACCACCGCCTTTCCTTTGATCGCCTTCAGCTTGGCTGCCATCAGTTCGTATTGTTCCCAGGGAAACGGCACGCCATAACCTTCGGTCTCCCAGTAAGGCGGGTCGAGATAGAACAGTGTGTGAGACCGGTCATAGCGATCAATGCACGAGGCCCAGTCCAGGTTCTCGATATACGTCCCCGCAGCCAGGCGTAGATGGGCAGCTGACAAGTTCTCCTCGATTCTTAAGAGATTGATGGCTGGCGCCGTCGTGGCGGTGCCGAACGTCTGGCCTGCTACCTTTCCACCAAAGCTCTGCTGCTGCAGGTAGAAGAACCGGGCCGCACGCTGCACGTCCGTCAATGTCTCGGGCCGAGTTTCCTGCAGCCACTTGAACACCTGGCGACTGGTGAGTGCCCATTTGAACTGGCGGACGAACTCCTCCAGGTGGTGCGTCACCACCCGGTAGAGATTGACCAGGTCGCCGTTGACGTCGTTCAGCACCTCGACGTCGGCGGGGTGGCGGGCAAAGAACACGGCTGCTCCGCCCGCGAAGACTTCCACGTAGCAGCTATGGGGTGGGAACCTGCTCAGCAGCAGGTCGACGAGGCGGCGTTTGCCGCCGATCCAGGGAATGATGGGAGCCATGAGGCCCTTTCAAGTCTGGCGCTCCCTGGCGCGCTGATGGGGGGCTCTCGGCCCTCAAGGTATTGATTGCCCCGCAGCGGGGGCATTTGATGACGAGGCGGGTGTATTCGCCTTCGCCAAGTTTGCGGGCGCATGCGCCGCATCTGATTTCATTCATTGCAAGCCGGTTTCTATGGTTGAAACTTCCGATAGACTCGCCGCACTCTGATCAGAGTGGCGGGCCTTGTCGGCTTGCAGGCTGCTTCTGCAGGTTGGGGCTTGGCCAGGTGTTAGCGCACCTAGCCAGGTCGCCCGTCTTTTACTAGTTTTGGCCCCCTTCCTCGGGCCAGCCCTGAAGAGGGTCAACCGCCAATACCTCTTCGCGGCTCGTCGCGGCCCCTACGAGGTCCTCCAGCCGTTGTCTTGCGCCGGTCAGCGTACCGTGCACAGTTCTATAGGCGTTATCCAATGCAATGATTCGGGTGGCCAGCTCGGCGCGGTCAATGCCGCGTACTGCGGCGGCCGCGTCAATCCATGGGGTTTGAGCGCCCGGATCAGCCAGCAAGGCCCTCGCTTCCCCGGTTTGCACTGGCCAGCTTTCCCTTTCGCTGGCGGGATATCGCGCAGAAATCACCTCCATGCGGCGCTCGTACTCGGAGTTGATGGCCGCAACAACGGCCGCCTTATCGGCTGTCAACCGAGCAGCAATTTCAGCCGCTCGGGATTCGATTTCAGCGGGGTTGAGCGGCCGCACTTCCCAGCCCTGTAGCCATTGGCCGTTCACTTCTTTGGGGCGCGTTGGCTCCAAGCGGCTGGTGGCGGAGTCATAGACCGGAACGGGCTCCAACACCAGGGGGGCGTAACCTTCACAGGGCTCAAAGGGGCTAGGGAACAAGGTGTTCGGATGCCCCGCACGAATCTCGTGCTCTGTCACTGGCCAGCGGCCATTTTTGGTATCGATGTACTGTGTCATACCTTACCTGCTGCGTATGGATAAGAGCGGTTAGGCCCCCAGATGATGCGGGCGCGCATTGCGCTGACGCTGATCACCTGGCCTGGCGTTACCGCGATGTTGTTCTTCCAGGCCAAAGCTGCGCCGCGCTGTCCGGGCGAGCCGCCCCCCATTTCTCCCTCATAAACATCGGGTGATCCTCGGCCGCCGCCAGAACTGGCGGTGGAGTCGCCAAAACCGCCCCCGCCGCTATCGCCAATGCCTGATATGCCCACGCCGCCACCGGGACCGGCATAGGTGTAGTCATAGTTGCTGTTGCCGCCTCCGAACGCGCCCTTGTTGACCCGGCTTGCGGACCCGCCGCCCCCGCCGCCCCCGCCTTGTCCTGCACTGCCGCCAGAGCCGTTCCAGTTGACCGTCTCAGAGGCTTCCAGGTCCAGGCGTTGTTTTTCCAGTTGCGCAATGTTCAGATCGACAAGTGCGCTGCCCGCCTGGCCATAAACCCGGTTTTGGGCTTCCAAGGCGGCCGCCTGTTCGTTAATCGCCGTGGCCCCCTGGCGCAAGCCGGACACCAGCGCAAGCTGCGGCTTGATGAGCAGGGTGTCCAGGTCACGCGCTGAGGCGTTTTGCAGGTTGATGCGCTTTTGTTCCAGCTCGGCCAGCTGCCCCTCTACGGCCGCGCGCTCGCGCGCCATGTCTTTGCGACCTTGCAGCAGTGCCAATTCGGCGGACAATGCGGCCTTGTGCCCGTCCAGCTCCTGTAGCCGCAGCGCAGTGCTTCGCTGTAGCGCGGCGTATTCGCTTAGTTGGCCTTGCTGACGCAAGGCATCAATAGCGTCCAAGCCGTCGGCAGTCTCTGCTGCCAGCAGCTTGTAGCCTTGGCGTGTTGCCTCGATTTGCGCGCTTAGGGCATCTTTGGCCGTGGCTCCGGAGCCCTTTTCTTCGTACTTTTTGTTGATGCCCGCGATCCGCTCACGCAGTTCGCTTTCCTTGAGCAAACCCGCTGCAATGAGCGCCTGACCTTCGATCTGGGCCTTGCGCACTTCCTCGTTCCGCTTGTCCGCCTTGGACTGGAACTGTTCTCCCTGCTTCTTCCAGTCGAAATACAGGCGTTCGTTGGCGGAACGTTCCGCTTCAGCGGCCACCAGTCGCTTGGCTTGCCGCTCATCGCTTTCTAGCAGGCCAAGGCGCTGCTTGAGGATTTCAATTCCTTTTTCAAGTCCCGAGGTGTCCGCATAGGGGTTGAGCGCACGTTTGGAGGCCAGCTCTTCCTGCTGCTTGGAGAGCCGGTCGCGAAGTGCGGCCATCGCGTCGGTTGGCGTGGACGACCGGCCCACGTTCAGCATGGCGTCCCAGCCCCGTTTAGCCGCCGCCGTTACCCTGTCCCATGCAGACTCCAGATAGCCCAGATTGGCCTGCATTTCATTCTTGCGGGCCTCAAACGCCTTCGCGTAGGCGTTTTGCGCCACTGCGGCGGCCTCCTCCTTGCGGCCCTGTTCATCCAGCGCCTTGATCTGCTCGTACACGGCCACCGTCAGGTAGCGGTACTGCTCGTTGAGCTTGACGCTGGCGGCCAGCGGGGCTTTGCCCAGTTCTTCCAGGTCAGCAATGGTCGCCTTGACGGGAACGCCCACGTAGCGCTCCAGGCCCATGGCCACCTCGGTGAAGTACTGCAGGTTGTCGCCCGCGATACGGCCGCCCGAGGCCATTTGGGCCAGCACAGCGGCGGCTTCGCTTTGCGTGCCGATGTTGGCGCTGACGGCCCGCGCCATGTCGGAGAGCTGGGCTACGCTGGTGCCAGCTGCGTTGCCGGACATGACGATGGCGCGGCGGAACTCGTCGGCCTCGGCCGAGCCCTGCTTGTAGGCCAGCGCAAGCACTGCTGCCGCCCCTCCGGCAAGTGTGAAGGGGTTGACCAGGCCGAGCGCCGTGGAGCCGAGTGCGCGCACGGCGGGAACGATGCCGCCGAACATGTCGCGCAGCTGGCCGCCTTGCTGCAGCAACACCGTCATGGGGGCCTGGCCGCCCTGCAGGCTGACGACGATATCGGTGATTTGTGCGGGCACACCGCGCATGGCGGCGGCGGTCTGTTTGGCGGAGACGCCCAGCGCCTGAGCCTGGCGGTCAGCAGCGCCCAGCGCCTGCGATGCGCTTTGGCTTTCCTTGGTAACGGCGCTGAGAGATGCGCCGAGCTGGTTGCTGGCGGCGGTCTTGTTGACCTTGGCCATGGAAGCGTCCAGGGCCTGGTTGGCGCTGGTAGCGGCTGCAATTCCCTGCTGGGCCTGGCCTGCGGCGGCGCTGGTGGCCGCGCCGAAGCGCTGGGCCTGGGCGGTGGCTTTGTCCAGCCCCCCGGCCGCTGCAGAGCTGCCCGCATTCAGCTCTGCGGCAAACGCCTGTGCGGTGCGCCCGGCCCTGGTGAATTCGGCGGTGTACTGCGAGGCGTCCGCTTGCAGTTTGACCGCTACGTTGAATTCATTGGACATGGGCGGGCGTCTTTCCTTTGATGGTGGGCTCTAGGGCTTGTTCAGGTGCTTTTTGGCTTCGTCTTCGAGGATGCGAACCATCCAGAAGACATTGCGGCGCTTTTTGCGGGGGACCTGCAGGAAGTCCATGACGGTCGGCAGCGCTGTGTAGTTGAGGCCCTGGCGGTAGGCACCGCCCCAGCCAGCAACGACGATCCAGTTGGTCCACATGGCGTCGAAGACCTCCCAGCCCTGCCACTCCTCGGGGGAGAGTTCAAAGTCCCCCTCGGGCTCCGGCTCCAGCGCTCCATCGGCCATCGCCGCCATGGCCTGGTCTGGATCAGCCCCCAGCAACGCCCATTGCTCGCGCAGCTCGGCTTGTTCCTCCTGGGGGCTTTCAGCGCCGCGCCGCGTCAGGCTGTGGCGGACGGCGCTGCGGAGTTTTTTGCGATCTCCGCTGCCTGGCGGGCTTTGCGCCCTGCGTCAAAGTAGGCGGTGACCAGCGCGGCTTCGATGCCGTCCCATTCCTCCACCACTTCCTCGCGGTTGGCGGGCGTGTAGGGAATGCGGTTGTGTGTGAGGTCGGTCAGGTCCCAGTCCACCAGCACGGCGTCGAGAAAGTCTTTGTCGTTGGCGGGCACGGCGTCGAGCTGTGCCTGGATTTCGTAGCGGTCGTCTTCAGTGAGGTGGGAAAGCTGCAGCTGGGCCCGCAGCCGCTCGCGCGCGCGTTCGTCCATGCGGCCCGCTGCCAGGCGGCGGTCCATGTCTTTGCGCTCGGAGGTTTTGAGGCGCTTGTAGCGGGCGCGGAAGCTGACGGTGGTGGGCTCGCCCTCGTCACCCACCAAGCGGTAGATGACGGGTGCCCAGAAAGCGACGGATGCGAGGACGACGGCCATAAAAGTTCTCCTGTTTGAAATCGGGTTGCAAGGGTTGTGGGGGTGGCTATCCGCCGGCGAGAAATGCGCCGGTCAGACGGTGATGGACCACTCGTCATTCCCCGCGTTGGAGGGAATGCAGCGGAAAGGCACGGTGATCATGTGAATGCCGTCCACCTCAGAAAACGTGGGCTTGCCGATCTGCGCCAGGGGCACGGACAGCGACACGGTGTTGGTGGCGGCCTGGCCGTGCTTGAGCAGCAGGGGCACTTTGGCGCTGGTGCGGGCCATGGCCAGCCAGTCTTTGGTCGCTACATCGGTGTCGCGGAAAGTGACGCTGCCGGTGGAGGTGCGGCCAGTGATTTCGGTGGTGTCCACGTTCATCAAGTCCTGCTTGACGACCTGGTTGCCGAAGTCGAACTGGAAGGAGTTCGCGGCGGCGGTGTAGCCGTCAATCGAGAACGTGGTGTTGAGCTTGTTGACGCCCAGCGGCCGCTGAAACGCCGAGTAGTTGACGGCGGGCATGGCGGCTACGTCTTCCACCGGCACAAAGGAGCCGGTGAACTCGAATTGCCACTTGGGGATGGCCTTGGCATCGCACACCACTTTGGCGTTGCCCCGTGCCCCGGCCATTTTGTACAGGCGCTTGTCGATGGTGGCGTAGATGGACAGCGACTCAATGTCGTCTGTCACCGGTGCGAACACGGTGTTGGGCGTAGGCGCGGGTGCTGGCGTGTTGGTGGCGCTGGCCGCGCATGCGCGCAGCAGTGGCGTGAAGCCGGGCAAAGTGCCTGCGGGTGATACGCCCGCGTAGCCCACGCTGAAGGCCACCTTTCGGTACAGGGTGACCATGCTGGTCTCGCTGGCCCCAAAGTACGGGCGAATCACGCCCTGGTCTGCTTCATCGCCCTCAATCGGCGTGAGCGTTACGTCGCTGACCTCAATGGCGTTGGCGGCGGTGACCACGGCCAAAGTGCCGACCGTGGCCTCGGTGACGGCCAGGATGGCCATCTTGCGGAAGAACTTGGGTGCGCTCATGGGGCGTCCTTTTCGGGTTGATCAGGGGCTGCGGGGGCGGCTTGCGCCTTCAGGCGGGTGCCGTCGCTTTGGCGGATGAACAGGCCGCCGCGTCCGTGGTGCTCATCGGGCGCGGTGGGCTGGGCCTGCGTGGCAGGAACCAAGGCGGCGGCTCCGCTGTTGGCAGCGGTGGCATCGGTTTGCGGCGCGGTCTTGTTCTGCGCCTTGGTGGTGTTTTGGGCATCGGGTTTACTCACGGGTTGCTCCTGTAGTAGCTCTTCACATGAAACTCATCGGCCCACCACATGCGGCCATCGCCCCCGAACTCGACCAGCTCGCCGCCCAGGAAGGTGACGGGCTCGCCCGTGTCCTCGTCGGGCACAAAGCCGACCAGGGCGGCTTTGACCTGTTGGCGCGACTGCACCAGGTCCAGCACGCCGGAGCTGCCTGCGGGTGCTTGCGTTTGCACTACCTGCAGCACGGCAAAGACCTGGGACAGCCACTGGTCCACCGCGCCGGTGTGCTCCAGCTCGCTGCCGCGCTCTGACATGGGGATGACGTAGGCGGCGGGCGCGGCCAGGTTGCTGGCCATGGCGGCCTCCAGGCCTGCGGCGGCCTCAATCTCGCGCATGCCGGTGGTTCGGGCGCGCAAGCGGTCCAGGAATGGAGTGACATCCATGGCGAGGCTCAGTGAAAGGACCGCAGCTGGCTGCGGTTGAAGACGGAGGGCGCGCTGTCAAAGCGCACCTCGGTGGCACCGCCTGGCACATTGGCCGGGGCTGCAGGGTCACCCGCGCCCAGGCTGTATTTGCCTTGGGCGAGCAGGCCCAGCATCTTCAAGGCGTCGCGGTAGTCGCGGGCTACGGGGTCCTTGCCCTCGTCCGAGATGCGCGACTTGTTCAGCAGGTAGCGGGTGATGGAGCGCGCCCAGGCGGAGAGCACGCTTTTGCCGGTGCTGGTTGGTGGCAGTGCCAGCGGCAGCGTGTAGCCGCGCTGTGCCAGGTAGCCGTCAATCAGCGCACCGGCCTCGGCAATGGCGTCTTGCACGCGGGCCAGGGCCAAATCTGCGGCCGCAGTCTGTGCGGGCGTCCAAGCGCTGCGGTCTTGGCCGCGCAGCGTGGCGTCCATGAGCGCGAAGTCGCTCACGGGCTGGGCATCCGCGCTGGCGAGCTGGGCCAGTTCGCGGGCACCTGGGCGCTCTGCAAGTTCTGTGGTCGTGATGTAGGCCATGGTGGGGGTCAGTTCTCTGCCTGGGCGTCTTCGCCGGTCAGCTCGGCGGCCTGCTCTTCGGGCACTTCCAGCAGCTGGGTGACCAGCAGCGGCTCTGTGGTGAGCTGGTCGTACTGGGCGCGGGTCAGTTCATCCAGGGGGACGTGGCTGGTGCCGTGCCATTCGCGGCCTGCGCGGCGGAATCCGTCGCGCTTGGCGATGACCTGCAGCATCTGGCGCATGCCTGGGCCAGGCTGGCCTGCTGTGGCGGCAGCGCTCTTGCTTGCAGCGGCCTTGGCTGGCTGGGGGTTCTTATTGGCGGTTGCCATGGGTGTTGCTCCTACGGGGTTGGACTGGTGGGCGTGGACTGATGGGAGGTCAGGCGGTGAGCCAGGGGCAGACGACAACCTTGGACAGGTTGCGCATCACGTTGCTGGCACCGTTGGCCAGGCGCTCGGCCTGAACCACTTCCAGCGCCTGCTGCTCCAGTGAGGGGGGCACCCACAACTCGGCGCTGCGGATGACCAGGGGCTTGCCGTTGTCGCCCCGGAAGGACTGATGCTCAGCGCGGGCGTCGGCGTAGCTGTTCACGTCCAGCGTTTGCTTGCTGGCGTAGGCGAGTTGCCACAGGCCCAGGCCTGCATTGCCACGGCCATCGGCACCCCACACGAACTCATTGCGGCTGAATACGTTGTCGTCGCTCAGGCTGGTCTTGGCCTGGAAGGCGTAGTCGCGGCGCTTTTGGTAGATGATGGGTTTGATGACCTTGGTGTTGTCCACCAGGAACCAGGCCGCGCCACTGCCGCCCTGGAAGTTGCTGACGCTGGTCTGCGCGCCAGGCGAGCCCACGGGGTGGTCGGTGTCGAAGAAGTACTGGCCGTCGTAGCAAGGCGTGGTGAAGCCCGCGTTCAGCAGACTGAAGACCAGCTCGTCGGGGTGCAGCGCGGCGTCCTGGCCGAGCTGCTCGATGACGGGCTTGTAGACGCCGTACTGGTCGTCCTCGATCTCGTCGCGGCCTACCGATACGGTGTTTTCAAAGGTCTTGTTCTTGATGGCGTAGTCGTGCGCGACCAGGTTCTGGTACTGGCGCTCGCCGATCCATTCGCGGAACTTGGTGATCTTGCCGAGCCAGCCGTACTTTTGCTCGCTGGTGGTGCTAGGCACCAGCGTGGCGATTTGCGACCACATGGGCGCGGCGCTGGCCAGGCCGCCCGCAAAGGCGGCGCTGAACGACTGATTAAGGATGGCGAGGTTGCTGTGATTGATGATCATGGGTTGAAACTCCGTTGCAATGCGCGTTAGCGGAAATCGACCCAGACGCCGTCGGCATCCACGTCGAAAACCTTCCCGGCCACGCTGCGCGTGTTGCTGCCGTTGGTTTTGGCGACCGTCTGGTCGTCCACGATGAAGCAGTCCGCCCCCACGTCGGCCAGCGTGATGGCGTCGGCCGCTGCGGAGTTGGCAAAAAGGTGCGGGCCTTTGCGGCAGCGCACACGGATCGCGCCCGCTGCGCCGCTCAGGTTGTCGGCGCGGTGCTCGGCAACGCCTACGGCTTTGAGCGTGGTGGAGGTAGCGCCTGGCACGGCAAAGCCAGCGGCGTTGACGCAAACGATGGCCCCGCCAAAGATGCGGGTGGCGGCGGCCACGGGTGGCTCTACCTGATTGCCGTCGCGGCGGCGGCTGTTGCGGTCTTGGGTGAGTGCGGGCATGGGCTGAAGTACTCCAGTGGGTGGTGGGGTGGCCGTGCTCAGGCAGCGGCACCGGTGGCGATGGACGCGCCTGCCTTGCGGTAGGCCTCGGGCGAAATGCCCATAGCGCTGCACACGGCCAGTTCCTCGGCGCTGAGCTGCTGGTCGCCCGTGGCGGTGGCCACAGGAGGCTTGCCCCCGGTCTGCGTGCCTGTCAGTGCGGCGATGGGCTTGGCTGCGCCCAGGTAGGCGGTGAGCGCGGCCATGTCCTTTTTGCCCAAGTCACGCGCCCAGCCTTCCAGCGCGGGCAGCAGGCGGCCATCGGCCAGGGCGGGCTTGATCTGGGCTTCCAGATCCGCATCGAGCTGGCGCGCGGTGAGCGCGGCAATCTGGCCCTGCAGGGCTGTGACGGATTCGATGGGCACGTACTTGGCCGGATCGGGCGCGGCGGCCTGGGCTGTGCGCAGGCTGGTGCAGGCGGCAATCACTGTTTCGGCCGTGGCATCAGCGCCCAGTTGCAGCGCGGTGAGGGCAGCGGTGTCGCGTGCCTTGAGCTTGTTCAGGGGGCCGAGGTCCTTGAGCGCGGTAATGGCCGCGTCTTCGGTGGTGTTGTCGGGCAGGCCGAGGGCGGCCAGCAATGCTTTGAGCAAAGGGTTCACAGAGGGCTCCTGGGGAGGTTGGGGAAGAAATGCGGCGCTGGCGGCAGCTACCAGCGAAAGCGGCTGCATGCCGCTGATGCCGGGGTCATTGGTGAGCGCGCCCATGCAGATGGCGCGCACGGTGCCGGTCTTCTCGTCGTACTCAAAGACGGGGCTGAAGTAGAGGTATTCGCCCGCCGCAATGAGGTCGCGGGCGCGGGCGGTCAGGTCGGCAACGGCGAAGAGGCCCTGGCCATCGACCCAGCGCAGGTCGCGCATGAAGCCTGCGGCGGGCGCGGGCAGGCCGTTCTTTTCCTTGTGGAGGGTCTGGTGCTCGTAGTCGATGACGGCGGGCTTGCCGCGCGCCTTGAAGCGCTGAATGACCCCCTGCGCGCTGGCCGCGTCAATGCGCCAAGAGCCGGGCTCGAGTTCGCGCCCATCGTTGGGGCGGAACTCACCCGCTGGGGTGAGCTGCAGCAGTACGGAGCCTTCTGGCAGGTCTGCCTTGCCGGGCAGCTGAAAGGTGCAGGCCGCAATGGCCACAGCGGCAGCGATGGCGCTGCAGGCTGCGATGCGTGTAGTGCGGTGGGCGGTGCGTTGAGACATGCCGCCATGGTCGGCGGCGGGCGGGTTTAAGTATTGGGAACCAGGACCCTATTTGGATTGGCCTATGACCCAGTCTCGGATGATTTCCCGAAGCTCTTTGTCATCTGCGGCGCTGATGCCCAAATACGGCCGCGCGGGCATGTCGATCTGGTGCGCCGGGATATTGACCTGCTTGGCTGTCGCGTTGGCGTGCTTGCGACCGGCAAACAGGATACGCCCGGCTTCACTTCGATACCGGACTGTCGCTGTGCGTGCGCGCTTTTGGATGGGGCCGCCGAACTGATGGATAGCGCCCTGAACGGCATTAGTGCCCACGCGCACGGTGTCCTGGCCTTCTACCTGGTAGCGGATGCCGCTGCGCAGGTAGCCGCGCAGGGTAAGCACCTTGTCCTGGTTGTACTTTTTGCGCCGTTTGTAAGACGGTTTCAATGGTGCCCAGGGGGTACCGTCTGGAGCAGTCTGGGTTTTGAAGCGGGCCTGCGTGGAGGCGAGCAGGTATTCGCCGATGCGCGCCATCAGCTCGCTGCCAGGCAGCTCGGCCTGGCGCGCCAGCATCTGCCGCACCGCTTCGTCTTCCACTGAAAAAACTATGTGGGTTCCAGCCATTTTTGCTTTCCTCCGTACAATGAGCGCCGTTACAGGATGGAGCCCCCGCCAGGGCATCCGCCCCCAATCCTGGATGGGCCAGCTCGTGGCGGTGAGCTGGCCTTTTCATTTGATGAAGCTTTCTTTATGCCTCTCGGCGGTACAGCAGCACCCCTTGGCGGAACTTGTTGAGGTACTTGACGGTGCCGGGGTGAAAAATCGTGACGCCGGTCCAACCGTCCTCACCGCGCTCAAATACCGCTAGGGCTGCAGTGTCTTTGCCCCCCACCGCAAAGTTGCTGATGTAGCGGCGGCGCACGACGGCCTTGCCCAGTGTGTGCATCCATTCGAGGCGCAGCCAAATTTCGTCTGGCTCTTTGAGCGATTCGGCCAAAAGCGGCAGGTATTTGTCGCGGTCAAACTTGAGCACCTTCCAAGAGCCGTCGAATGCGGTGAACAGGTCTTTGCCGATGACCACGCCTTCGCCCACAGCGTCGCGGAATATCACCGGCTGCTCCATGGTGGCACCGAAGCGTGCCAAGAAGTCGTTTACGTAAAACTCAGGGGGTTGGTCAGTGGGCAGCGTGTCAAGCCCGGCAAGCCTTCGCGGTGGTGGTAGCGGCCTACCCGGCAGGGTGTCTGGCAAGCCGTCGGCATAAACGTTGGCGGCAGGCCCACCAGAGCGCGGTGGAGGCATGGCTGCCTTGAGCCGTGCGTTGCCAGGCGCGTATTCAAAGCCGGGGTCTATGCCCTCCGGAACCTGCACTTGGCGCGGGCCGTTGATGCTGCGCTGGCCGATGGTGCGCTCTACCAGGTTGACCTCGGGCGCTTGGTCGGGCCCGGTTTTGCCCAGGCGCTGCAGGTCGCGTGGCCACAGCCCGCGTACCTTGCAATGGCAGCCCCAGCCGTTGGGCGGGAAATGGGTTTGCCAAAACGGGTTGTCGCGCTCCAGCACCAGGCCGTCCCAGCTCACATGCAGGGGGCGCGGGTTCTGCACCCAGTCCTGGTGCTCGTATTGCCAGTATGGGGCGGCCTGCAGCTGCTGCCAGCGCCCGGCCGCGTAGCTGGTGGCCAGGTTGGTGTCGTAGATGACGCGGCTGCGCCAGTTGCGCCCGCCGTTGTAGTCCCAGCCGTGGGTGGCGACGATGCGGTCGAAGTCTTTGCGGAATTCTTCCAGCGTGGTGCCGCCTTCAATGGCTTTTTCAACGGCGGCGCGGAAGTCGGCCACTATCGCGTCGCGGTTGGCCCCGGCCACCACAAAAGCCCAGTCGTGCTCGCGGGTGTAGATGTCGGTCCAGCCATCGGTGGGCAGGTTGAGCTTTCGCCGGAAAAACTCGGCCTGCTCGGCAAAGGGCAGCGATCCGTAAGCGGCTGATGGCATGGCGGTGGCGCGGGAGCGTGTTTATAAACGTTTATGAGGCATGAATGCGGGCGCGGCAGTGCAACGGGGGCGGCTTGCCCCCTGCGGGGCCTTTACGCGCCCGTGGCTGCGGCTTCTTGCAATACCTCATACCGGCCCGCCATTTCTGCGGCGCGAAGGGCTACGGCCATGGCGGCGGCGTACTGGTCCAGCGTCATGCCGGGCAGCAGTGTGTCCAGGCCGTCGCGGATTTCTGCCAGTGAGCTGGCGCGCTGCACCAGGCCGCGCACCAGATCAATCCACGCGCCTACGGCGGGGGCCAGGTCACCCGCGAGCTGGGGCTGCATTTGCACGGGCGGTGGCAGCTCTGCGGGCGCTGCCCATCCAGCCGCTGGGGTTTGGGCGGTGGCTGCGGCCAGTGCGGCGGTGGCCTCACGTTGGCGGGGCAGCAGCACGGGCTCATTGCCCTGGGCGGTGGGGATGCCCAGCCGTTCATGCACCCAGGCCACGGGCGGGCGGATGCCCATTTCGACCAGGGGCGGCAAGGCCTCGCTAAACGTGGCCAGGTCTTCGCGCTCCTGGGCGTTGAGGCGGAACTGGGGGCAGCGGCGCAGGCCGCCTTGCGCCAGGCCGTTGATGGAGGCGATGGCGAAGACCAGGTCGCGGGTGAGCGTGGTGTTGGCCTGGCGAATGTCGCCGTCGCGCAGGTCCTTGCGCACTTCGTTGTGCACGTTGCCCAGGGCATTGGTGCTGCTCTTGCCATCTGCACCGCTGGTGAGGGTGCCGCCCAGGATGACTTTGGACTGGTTGCGTTCGCACCAGGTCATCATCAGCTCAAACGCTTTGGGGTCACCCGTGGCCGCGTCCTTGAACTCGATGAGCATGCCCTCGGGGATGATGCCCGCCGCGTTGTGGCCGATGGATGCCAGGGCGCGCAGCAGCGTGGCCTTTTCCTTTTCTGTGGCGCTGGCGGGGTATTTGCCGATGCGCAGCGGGATGCCGTAAATCTCCAAAAACTCGGCCAGGTCGCCCACGCTGTAGTTCTTGAACAGGTAGGGCCACACCAACTGACGGAACAGGGCCGAGCGCTCCAGGTAGCCGCTCTTGGCCTTGTGGATGTGGGTGACCCAGCCGAAGGGGGTGAGTGGGTCGCCCATGACGCCATCGTGGGCGGCGTTGGTGCGCAGGCGCAGCTCTTGGCGGTAACCCCGGTGCAGGCTGAACCAGGACTGGGGGCGGTGGGTGATGGTCTTGGGCACCCAGTAGCCCTCTACGCGGTGCCATTCGATTTCAAGGCATGCAAAGCCTTTGCCGATGGCGTCGGTGAGGTCGAAGACCATGTCTTCAAAGTCAGGAATCTCCATGAGCAGTTCGCTCAGCTGCTCGGCTGTCTTCTTCTCGGTAGCGTCGGCCCCCTCTGGCGGAACTACGTCCCAGTCGAGCACGCAGGCGCGGCGGCGCTTGCCCATCTCGGCGGCAATGTGGCCGTCTTTTTCTTCCATGTCCTCAAAAAGCTCAAACTGGGCGGTGAGGTCGCCGTTTTCGGCTGCGTCAAGGATGCGGGCCAGGCGCGATGGGGTGAGCCCGCGTGTGGGGTGCGACTGCAGTTCGCGCTGCAAGTGCAGAAGCCGCGAGGTTTGCGGCTCTTGCAGGTCGGGCATGGTGATGGGCTGGCCGTCTGGGCCAAGGATGCGGGAGGTTGCCATGGCGGGTTACCAGTGGGAGCGCGGCTCGACCAGGCGCAGGTAGTCTTCTGCGTCGTCGTCCTGGCCGTCTTCGGCCGCGCCGAGGTTGTCAAAGCCGCGCGGCAGCGCGGGCATGGGGGTGAAATCAATGGCGGCGCTCAGGTTGAGCGTGGCAAACCAGCCCAGGGCGAGCATGGAGGCAGCGTCGCCATGGCGGTGCAGGTCCGGGTCCTTCACGTCCTTGCGCCGGGCCTTTGCCACCATGGGGATGCCGTCCACCTCTTCAATGGCGCGCAGGTCCTGGGCCATGTTGGGGTCGGCTGGAATGTCGATCATTCCGTCCTCAAAGCCCTGCACCAGCTTGGGCATCCAGGTGCCGTACCAGCCCCGGTTGAATTTGACCTGGTGCACATGGCTGTGGCCGAACTCGTCGGCCGTTTCTTCTGCCAGCGTTTCGCCGTTGCCGCCAGCGTCCATGGCCCCGCCGCAGCGGCGCGGCAGGTGCCTGATGGCGTGGTGGGTGATTTGCTTTTGCTGCGCGTAGGGCACCTTGTGCATTTCGATGACCAGGGGCACCTCGCGGCGCATGCCAGCGGTGAGGGCTATAGCCCCCCAAATCGAAAAGTCGCGGTGCCGTGCGTAGTCCTGGCTGAAGACGTGGCGGACGGTTTTGTCCAGCCGCTCCAGGGCCGGGTCTAGGTTGCGCTCGATCCAGTCGGCCACCCAGGCGGTGCGCTGCTCGGGGGTGTTGCGCACAAAGTCATCGTCCAGCGCCAGGCGCAGCACGCAGGTTTCGGTCAGGGTCATGGCCTGCTCAATCCATACGCCTGGCAGGCATACGCCGTTGCCGTCGCGGGGGATGGCGTCCAGCTCTTCGCGCATGGCGGCCTTGCGCACGCCGTAGCCGTTGCGAATCTTGCTGTACCAGGCCTTTTTGCTCTCCAGCGTGGGCGGGGTGCCTTTCATGAAGCACACGCGCTCGTACAGGCCATTGGCCACCGCATCGTCAAACGTGACGGTGACCACCCGCGCGTCTTCGCCATAGCGGCCCGCCTCAATGTCGCGGCAGAACTGGGCGAAGGGGTTGTTTTTGCCGTTGTGCGAGCTGATGACGGTGATCTGGCCGCCCCAGATCAGCAGCGCGGTGGCGGCGTCGAGCACGCCCTGCACGTCGGGGTGGAATGCGGCCTCGTCAATTACTACATGGCCCTGCAGGCCCCGGATGTTGGCGGGGCGGCTGGAGAGCGCGCACACCTGAAACCCGCTGGCAAAGCGGATGCGGTAGGCGGTGATATGGCGGGTTTTGCCGGTGTCGTCCTGGTCTTCAAACAGGAACTCTTCCACGCCCGAGATGCCCTGGCCCTGTGCCTGGGCGATGACGCGGGCGAACTTGGCGCAGTAGCCGATGGCCTCCAGGCCCTTTTCCTTGGTGTCACCGATGTAGTAGACGTTGTCACCCCCGGCGCTTTTGCGCGCGGCGGCCACCAGGGTCTTGTTGAGCATGGTGCCGAAGGTGATGCCGGTGCGGCGGCCTTTGGGCACGGCGATGATGGCGGCCTGGATGGCGGCCACCTCGCGCTGGTGCTTCATCAAAACGCCATCGTCCAGCGGGTTGAAGCCTTCGGGGATGGAGCGCACGCTGGCGGGCAGATCGTCCCATTCCAGCGTGCGCAAGGTGGTGTCCAGGGGCTTGATGGCGTGCATGGTCAGCCCCCGATGCCCAGGAACTTGCGACGCCAAAAGTCCACCTGGCTTTCGTCCATGCCCTGGGCTTTTGCGACCTCCTGAAGGTTGGCCTCTTGCTCGGCCAGCAGTTTGCGGCGGGCGGCTTCTTCTACCGCCTCGCGTTCCTTGAGGCTCATGGTGCGGGCCTGCATGGCGGCGCGGGCTGCGCGGGCCAGCTCGGCCACTTCCTTGATGCTCACGTCTTCGCCGTGGGCGTTGAGGGCGGCATTGGTGGCCAGGGTTGTGACGGCCTGGGCGAGCAGTGCCCCGGCCTTGTCGCCCACGCCTTCGCCCAGCTCAGAGACCAGGGCGGTGGCGGCGGTGTCGATCTCGCGCATGCGGCCCATCATTTCTTCCAGGCTGGCGCGGTAGCGGTGCAAGCCGCTGCGGCTGACATCTGCGGCGGGAAACTTGGCGCGTAGGGCAGCTAGCAGCTCGTCAAGGGTGTGGCGGTCTTCGCGCAGCAGCTTTTCGAGGTACTTGCGGGCGGCGGGGTCCATGCGGGCGACCGAGGATTTACGGCCCATGGGTCAGGCTCCGGGGCGCTTGACGCCAGGCACGATGGCGCGGCCTGCGGCTACGTCTGCCCCGCGCTCGCTGAGCGTGGCCAGCAGGACGCTGCCAACTTCTTCGGCGGTGAGCAGCAGCTGCTCTTCCAGCCAGCGCAGATCAGACTTGACCTGGTCGCGGCTGGGCTCATGCCCCCAGCTGCTGAGCACGGTGTAGATGACGCTGCTGTTGGCCCGGTAGGCGGGCATTTCAGACAGGATGCGCAGGATGACCAGGCGGCGGTCTTCTGCGAGGTATTGGGCGTACTTGGTCATTTCTTGTTCAGCAGGTAGCTTTCGACACGGTCAACGCTGCGGCCCAAGGGCTCAATGCGGGCGGCGACGGTTTCGATGCCGCCGCGCAGGCGCTCTACCGTGGCCACCAGCTCGTGCAGTTGCGCCTGGCTGGGGACTTGCGCCATTTGCGCCTCCAGCGTGGTCAAGCGGGTGCGCAGCTCCAGCAGCTCTGCGCCGCTGGCCGATTGGCGACCGATGAACCAGGCGTAAATGCCAATGGCGGTCACGACGATCCACCGCATGGCCTCGAAACTGAATGTCATATCGGTGAAGCTCATCTGGCTCTCGCTCCCTTGCTTTTTTCTTGCTGCCACTGGCAGGCCACACACAGCTGGCATCCCGGCACCGCGCGGCGGCGGGCTGCAGGGATGTCATCTCCACATTCGGTGCATTCGGCGGCCGAGTCGGCCTCTGTCTTACCCGCCAGCCCGGCGCGGCGGGCCTGGTCGCGCAGGGCGTCGGCCAGCATTTCCGCTTCGCGCTGGGCGGCGCGGTCTATGTCGTCGGTCACTGCTGCGGCCCTCCGTCCATCCAGTTCAAAAGGTTTACAAAGCGGCCCGCGCACAGGCCATACAGGTCGTACATGGCCTTGAGGGCCTCGGCTACAGGGTCCACTTCACCGGTCAGCGCCGGGGCCTGGGGCGGCGCTGGGCACCGGCTGGCGTATTCCGCTGGCAGCGGCCTCTGCAGCCCGGTCGCGGGCGTCTGCAAGGTTGCGCATGACGCCAGCAGGAAAGACGCAACCAGCGCGGCTGTCAGCCGTTTGGGTGAGTTCATGGGTCAGCTCCCGTGTGGTTGCGGTGTTGGTGCGCTCTTGCTCTGCCATGGCGGCGCGCAGCGCGCGGCTGGCTGCGCTGGAGCGCTTGACCAGGTCGGCATGGGCGTTGACCTGGTCGGTCAGCGTCTTCAATGCAGCGGCATCCTGGCGGCCCTTTTCCAGTGCTTTGCCCTGGTCTATGCCGTAGCCATAACCGGCAATGCCGGTGGCTACGGCCAATACCAGGCCCGCAAGTGCAGCGGTGGCGGTGCTCATAGGCCCGGCCCCCATTGCAGGTAGCGGGGCTGCAGCACCACCAGGATGCGGTGGGGGTAGCCCAGGTTTTCTTTGCAATGCACGGCTGCGCGGCGGGCTGAGCCGCAGGCCGCGTCCACCTGGGCGCGAGAAGGCTGGGCCAGCCCGGTACTGGCGGCCTCCTGTTGCCAATGGCCTAGCCCGCCGTTGTAGCTGCGCAGGGCCACCCACATGCGCTCGTAGGGCGTGTAGCGGGTGGGCGTGCGGTCGTAAAGCCAGCGGTCGTAAGTGACCAGGGCACGCAGCGCCCACGCGGGGTTGTAGGGCTGGGGCGTAGCCAGATCGGGCGCTTGGCTGGCGATCCAGCGGGAAGTGGCGGGCATGAACTGGGCCAGGCCCTGTGCGCCGACGTGCGAGACGGCATCAGGCCGCCAGGCGCTTTCTTGGTGTACCTGGGCGGCGAACACTGCCACGGGCGCATCCATGCCCCAGCCTGCATGGGCGGTGCGAATGAGCAGTGAGCGGTATTGCAGGGCCGCCTGGGGTGGCTGGAGGCCTTGGGCGTGGACTTGGCAACTGGCGGCCAGCGCCGCAGCGGCCAAGGCCAGCCAGGCCAGGGCAGATAGAGGGGAGCGCCAGCGCATTACAGCCCCGCAGCAATGCCCAGCACCACGCAGCCGACCACGATGGCTCGGCGCAGCATGGCGGCGGTGTAGACGCGGATATAGGCCTGAACGACGGGATAGTCCACATCACCCTCGGGCTCATCGGTACCGTAGCGCCAGTCACGCTGCAAGTAGCCGTCAGGCCGGGCGTAGGGGAACAGTGCGCGGTCCAGCCAGTAGCCGAGGACGGCGGCCAGGGCGATCAGCGCAGCTTTGTAGAGCACCACCGGCAGTTGGGCCGGGGCGCCCTTCGGTTGCAGTGGATTTTGCAGGGCCATGCCTTTGACGGGCTGCGCCTGAAACAGGTTGCCGAAGCGCTCCAGATCACGCCGCCCATGGCTTTGAGAGACCTGCAGCTACTGGCAGATGAGGGCATTGCAGAGCGCATACCGGGCAATGAGGAGTGCTGGCGACTGACGCCCAAGCTGATTCAGCTGGCCCGTGCCCATGACGACGAACTGCGCCGGGTGCGGCAGCGCATTGAAGACATTGACCAGCGCTACACGCGCGCCATTTGATTAACAACTACAGGAGTAACACACATGGCAGGACGCAAACCATTGGCCGCTGCAGAGCAGCGCGGCCCTGAATTTGTGGGGGCTACGCCCGCTGATATGGCGGCTCAGGAATCGGGGGCGCGCAATGCTTTGGCGTTGGTCGAAGAGAACGCATCGGCTCTCGCACAGCGACTCGGATATGAGGGGGCGCTGACAGTGGGGACGCTGGAGGACGAAATCCGCTTCTACCAGCGCCGCACAGTGGAGGCCATTCTTGAAACAGGCAAGCGGCTGTTGCTGTTGAAGGAGATCACGCCACATGGTGAGTTCGCTCAGCGCGTGGAGCTGCTCGGCTTCGCCAAAACAACGGCCTTTCGATTCATGCAGGCTGCGGCCAAGACGGCAAAAAGTTCCAAATTGGAACTTTTGAGCAGTCAGGTGAAGAACGCCAGCGCCTTTCTGGAACTCGTAACCCACGACGACGATGTTTTGGAAAACCTGCAGGAGATGGATGACATTGACCGCCTGAGCGCCAGCCAGTTGCGTGAGCGGCTGCGCCAGGCAGAGCAGGACGTGAAGTTTGCGGCGGAGAAGCGCGCCAAGGCAGAGGAGCGCGCGGACAAGGCGGAGAAGAAGCTGGCCGGTAACCGCCCCACCGTGGTGCCTTTGGATGAGCGGGTTGCCGATTTTCAGAAGGAAGTGGCCGACCGGCAGATTCTGATCGAGAAGGCGGTGGAGGCGCATCACCAGTCTGCCATTGCGCTGGAGGCGTGGTGGACGCATGAAGTCACATCTGCCGCAGACTATGACCCCGAGGCCCCCGCGCCGCTGCCCCGGCCGGTTGCCTTGGCGGCCTTGCACCTGCAGGACGCTTTGACCCGACTGGCTCAGATGGTGGGCGCTGCGCAGCACGAGTTTGACCAGCGCTTTGGCGCTGACCTGGCTGAATCGCGCCAATACCTGATGCAAGAGGCAGCTGATGCTGCAGCATGAGGTGAGTGCAGAGATGGCCGCACTTTCTCCTGAAGCCTGCGATTACGTGCGCCAGTTGGCCCGACGTCTGGATGCGGCGGAGCACGGCACGGGGACTGAGCTGGTGCGTGAGGCGGGCCAGTTCCTGGGGCTTTCTGTGGCTACGGTGTATCGGCACCTGAAGGCGGTGGCGGGCTGGTCGTCGGGCCGCAAGGCGCGCTGCGACAAGGGCAGCACCAGCGTATCTGCGGAGGCCCTGGTGACCCTGGGCGCGGCGCAGCGCGAGGCGGTGCGCGCCAATGGGAAGCAGACCCTGTTCACCACCACGGCGCGGGGCATTCTGGAGCAGAACGGGCACAGCTTCGGTGTCAGCAATGGGCAACTGAACAAGCTGCTGCGCGACCGCAAGTTGAACGTGGCTGCGCAGCGCATAGCTGACCCGGTGCAGGCGTTGCGTGCCCCGCATCCGAACCACACGGGGCAGGTCGACCCGTCTTTGTGCCTGGTGTACTACCTCAAGGGGCGGCAGTACATCATCCGCGACGACGAGTTCTACAAGAACAAGCTGGACCGGATTGCGCAGATCAAGTTCAGGTGCTACCGATACGTCAGCTATGACAAAGCAAGCGCCTGCGTGGTGCCTTGGTACACCGAGGCGCTGGGCGAGGACCAGCACAGCCTGTTCAAGTTTCTGATGTTCGCATGGGGCCAGCAGCAGGGTCGCCCGATTCATGGGGTTCCGTTTCATCTGCTGTGGGACAAGGGCAGCGCCAACCAGTCCTCGGCCATCAAGTCGCTGCTGGATGCGCTTGGCGTGCGGCACCACACCCATGAGGCTGGCAATGCGCGGGCCAAGGGCGGCGTTGAAAACGGCAACAACATTGTTGAAACCCAGTTTGAAAGCCGCCTGCGCTTTCAGCCGGTGGAGAACGTGGAGCAGCTGAACGCTGCGGCGTTTGCCTGGGCCAATGCCTACAACGCGAACCTGATCCCCGGCCAGGACACGCGCTTGCGCCGCCCCGGCCTGGCAGCGCCTGTGGCCCGCTACGACCTGTGGCAGCTGATTACCGCAGACCAGCTGCGCGTGTTGCCCCCGGTGGAGGTGTGCCAGGCGTTCATGCGCAGCAAGGAGGAGGAACGGCAGGTGAAGCCTGATCTGTCGATCACCTTCCGCCACCCTGCGGCGGAGCGCACCAAGACTTACAGCCTGCGCGGGCTGGATGGGGTCAACGTGGGCGATTCAGTGGTGGTGCGTGGGCTGATCTATGGCGAGTGCGCCATCCAGGTGCAGGTGCTGCGCTATGACGGTGAGCCGCTGGCGTACCGGGTGGAGCCCAACGTGGAATACGACGACTATGGCCAGCGCACGGATGCGGCCTTGATAGGTGCTGAGTACAAGCGCACGGCGATGACCCAAGCGGAGCGCGCTGCGGCCGACATGGACGAGGCGGCATACCCCGGCATGACGACCGACGAGGTGAAGGCGGCGCGGGCCAAGCGCGCAACGCCCTTTGGCGGGCAGATCAATGCACACAGCTATCTGCAGGACATCCAGATGCCTGCCTATCTGCCGCGCCAGGGCACGGAGATTGAAACCCCAGCCCATGCGGCACCCGCTGGCCCTGAAATGCTGGACCCGGTGACCGCGATGCTGCGCATCGTGGGCGCTATTGGGCGGCACCTGTCGGCCGATGAAAACGCCTTCTTCATGAAGCGCTACGCGGAGGGCGTGCCCGAGGACCAGGTGGCGGCGCTGATTGCGCAGTACCAGGCCCCGGCCATGGCAGATCAACCCATGCGGGCTGCAGGCGGCCTGCGCGCAGTGTGAAAGGCCACCGATGCTGAATTTGCCTTTAGACCTTGCCTACGTGGGAAGCAACCAGGCGCAGCTTGCGCGCCATGTGGGGGTGTCGCGCGCTGCGATCACCCAAATCATCAAGTACCGCATTTGGCCCAGCACTCGCGGCCTGAATGAGGCCCTGCTGCGCGAGCGCATCAGCGCTTATCTGAAGTTGAAAGGGTTACCGCCCGAGCGTTTGGCTGCGACCTTTGACGAAGCACCTGCAGCTCCGCGCGCCAACGCGAAGCTGCAGGCGATGGCGCAAGCCAATAACTCCGGCCCCCGGCCCGGCACCAACCAAGAAGAGGACCCTTTTATGTTACTCCGCCACCATTCGCTGTCATCTGCCGCCCGGCAGCACTTCAGGGTGCTACGCGACCCGTTTGTGAATGAGCTGAACGAGGATGCGGACGTTTTCATCACGGACGACATTCGCTATGTGCGCGCCGCCATGCGCCACACGGCCCGCCACGGGGGCATGCTGGCGGTGGTGGCCGAGTCGGGCGGGGGCAAGTCCACCCTGCGCCAGGACCTGATTGACTGGATCAACACCACGGGCGAGCGCGTGACGGTGATTGAGCCCTATGTGATCGGCATGGAGGACAGCCACCGCAGGGGCAAGGCGCTGATGGCGGCGGACATTACCGGGGCGGTGATTCGTGCGGTTTCGCCTGGCACAGCGGCAGGCGCGGGAGCAGTCGCTGTGCTACCCGCTGGCCATCAACAACCTGGTGACACGGGCGATGAACGAGGCGGTGAAGATTGGTGCGCCCAAGGTGAATGCGGCCCTGATCACGGCTGCGGTGAGGGGCGCGTGATGCATTCCTACCTTGTTCTGATCACGTTGGATGACGGCTCCAAGGGCCGCATGCGCGGCCAGTTTGCGAGTGACTGGGCCGCGATAGATGCAGGGCTGCGCCTTGAGGGCGTGCTGTCTGTGGTCCCTCGCCGGGAGGTGGCATGAAGCGGCGTCGTCATCCCCTGATTCCCCTGGTGCTGTGGCTGGCCGTGGCGCTGTTTGCTTCTACCGGCGCGCTGGCGATGGTGATTGCCAGCATGCACGCGACGGAGGCCGAGCTGGACTCTGCGCACCTGCAGGGTATGGAGCTGGGCCAGCGCATGTGTGGGGGGCTGCGGTAATGGCCGAGAAACTCGCCTGCCCGGTGTGCAGCGCTGAGCTGACCTTTGAGCAGATTCTGGGACGGCTGGAGTCAGACAAGACGTTTGACCGGCTTGTCGCCATCAGCGTGCCGCTGTCCAGCCTGGTGCTGCAGTACCTGACGCTGTTCACGCCGCCCAGCCAGCGGCTGACCAACACCAAGAAGCTGAAGCTGATCACCCAGCTGCTGCCTGGCTTGGAGGCCAGGTCCATCCACTACAAGGGCCGCGACTGGGAGGCCCCGCTGGCGAACTGGGCGGCGGCTATCGAGCAGATGCTGACGGCCCGCGCCATGGAGCGCCTGACGCTACCGCTCACGGGGCATTCGTACCTGTTCG
Source organism: Acidovorax sp. DW039 (assembly GCF_037101375.1). Lineage (NCBI taxonomy): Bacteria > Pseudomonadati > Pseudomonadota > Betaproteobacteria > Burkholderiales > Comamonadaceae > Acidovorax > Acidovorax sp. DW039. The sequence goes on from NZ_AP029019.1 coordinate 1,384,804, forward strand.
CCATTCTTTCGGGCATGACCAACAAGAAGGAAGCCGATGCCGAGGCGCAGCGGGAGCACGAGCTGCGCACCGGCCCGCGTGCGGCCGGTGTCAATGGCCCGGCCAGCGTGGCCGACCTAGTCCAAGCCCCGACGCCAGTGCCCCGGCCTGCAGCGCCTGCACCTGCCCGTGGAGGCATGAGCCCCACAGTGCGCGCCATGCGTGAACAGATCGCCCAGAGAAAAGGAGGTGAACCCAAATGAGCAAGCTTCAACACAGAGAGCAACGCGGAGGCCGTCCTATCGGCTCGCCCAACAAGCCGAAGAAGGCACCTGCGCAACTGCCAAACGTGGCCCTGCCACCGCAGATCAACGTGATGCATGGCCCGGTGTACCGGCCTGAACCTGCGCCGGTTCTGCGGCCTGGTGCGTTGGACTATCAGCGTATCGCCAGCCGTGGCTACCGCTGCTGAGGAGGCCGCATGGACAAAGGTCTCGTCTCCATGACAACCGAGGAGCTGTTGAACCGAACGGAAGTGCTTTCACGTGGCATCCAAGAGTTCGTCAGTGGGCAGCAGGAGCTGGTCGACATATCGCTGAATGCGATGTTGAGCGCTTACCTGTCTGCCGCAGCAAACACAGGCCGTCTGCATGAGGTTCCCTCTGTGCTGCTCAAGGCCGTTGAAGCCATCGCCCTGGGCCAGCTCGGCCCTGCGGCCACCACCAAACATTGAAAGGTCACCCATGTCTACCGCACTGGACACCATTACCAAAGCCGCAGAGGTGCATTCGCAGGCCCGCTCATTGTTGAGCGAGCGTGTGACGGCCCTGCGAGATGCTCAAGCCGCTCTGAATCGCGAGCATCTGCCTTCCATCAAGCGCGCCCTGGCCAAAGCGGCAGAGTCAGAGGCCAAGCTGCGCGCCCTGGTTGAGGAGCACCCTGAATGCTTCGTGAAGCCCAAGACGCAAGTACTGGCAGGCATCAAAGTCGGTTACGCGAAGGCCAAAGGTTCTCTCAGCTTTGACGACGCCGACGCGGTTGTTGCGCGCATTAAGAAGCACTTCCCTGACCAAGTGGATGTGCTGATCCGCACCAAGGAAGAGCCCGTCAAGGATGCACTGTCCAACCTGTGCGCTAACGATCTGAAAAAGATCGGTGTCAAGGTAACGGACTCGGGCGACAAATGCGTCGTCAAGCCCGTGGACAGCGAGGTTGACAAGATGGTGGATGCGCTGCTGAAAGCCGCCGCCCGCGAGGTTGAGGAGGCCTGACCATGGGGAGCATTCAATCGCGCCAAGCTGCTATTGGCTACAAGACTGCCAATCAACGCCCGAGCTGCCGCAACTGCAAGCACGGCGCGGAGGTGTTTTCCGGTCATGCGGCCCCCACTGAAGGACCGCGCTGGGAGTGTGGCCGGTATGACTTCCGGGTGACGGCCACGGCCATCTGCGACAGGCATGAGCCCAAACCGCCAAGCGCGGCGCAAGACTGACAGCCGGTTTTCTGGAGCCCCCGCCGGGGGTTCTGGAAAGCCACCTGATACCCATCACAACATGACAACCACCAAGACACCAGGCAACGCCCGCAGAACCACATTGATCAAGCTGATCCATGTGGCCAAGCGCGAGCTTGGACGAACGGCGGGCCTTGATGAGCTGGCATACCGGGACGTCCTGCGCGCCGTTGGAAAGTCCGAATCGCTCACCACGATGGATGTTCCAGCGATGGAGCGGGTTTTGGAACACTTCAAGGGCAAGGGCTTCAAGGTCCGTCCAAAGGCTGCTGACCGTTCACAAACCGTGGGGCCGCAAGTCAGCAAGGTGCGGGCTTTGTGGCTTTTTCTGCATGTCTTGGGCGAGGTGCGTGACCCATCGGAGCGCGCACTGGCGGCCTATGTGAAGCGCATCGCCAAGGTAGACGACCTGCGCTGGGGGCGGCCTGCCGCCTTGGATGCGCTGATCGAGACGCTGAAGAAGTGGGCCATGCGATCACTGCCCGCCCACCTGAAAACCATGTGCGACGAGGTGCTCGCACTGCATCAGGAGCAGCCGCTGGAGGAGCGCAGCCTGTCCCAACTGAGCCGCGCTTATTCTTGTTTGAACCAGCAGCTTGGCTTTGACAAGCATTGGAACGCTTGGGCTGACCTGACGACCATCCTGGGCCGTTCAGTGTCGGCGGCTGTGCAGCCGCTGCGCACTGCGGAGAGCGACGAGTGAGTCAGGAACTCTCGCGGATGACGCTCAAGCGTCACGAGCTGCTGCAGGAGCTGCAGGACGTGATCGCGCGCCAGTTGATGGAAATGGATACGGCACCCGATGCCGCGTCAGTGACGGCCTCGTCCGTGGTGGACTACCTGAGCACCTACTGGGCCGGGCAGGTGGTGTCATTCCCCAAGGACGTGCAGTACAAGCTCACGCTGAAGGAACTTGAGATTTACGACCAGTTCAACGGCCGCAACAAGGACGAACTGGCACGAGCCTATGGCATGACCCCACGCGGGATGGGCAAGCTGATTCAGCGCATCCGGGACAAGATCAAGGCTCAGAACAGGGCAGCGGATGATGCGGGGCAGATGGACCTGCTGAACGTTAGCTGATAGCAAGATTGCCGTTAGATCAGGCGTCGCATCAACGCCGGAGCCTCTTTAAAGTTTCGTTCATTTGTACACCGATGTCTACCGTCAAAGGTTGAATTCGGTCGTGCTCCTTTCGCATGAACTCGCGAACATTTGTTCTGTCAAATGAACTTCCCATGTATTTGAATGGTTCAAGGAAGAGAATCCACTTCTCTTGCCGCGTGCCGGTAGTGTCCTGATTCAGTTGCGGGAGAATCATGCTACGGTGCTTTAACGTGTTGCTTAGCGCACACAGGTATCGATAGTCCTCGCCAGTAGTCATCTGCTTGAACAACGTATAGAGCTTGCCATGCTCAAGATCCTCTGTATTGCTATTCGGCTTCAAACGCTTGAGTACCTGCGCGGCATTGATATCACGCTCTTTTAGCGGGCTGGGATGCTTTTCAAGCGCTAGGGTGTGATAAAGCATGTGGGAGCAGCAATCCGTTAACGCATGAAGACTCTGTACGAATGCAACTACATTCGCACTGATTTGCAGCATCAGCTCATTGAATTCGTCACTGTTCCCGAAAATACTGAATAAGCCAACGTCCTTCATATTTGAGTTGACGTACTTGTTCATCATGTCTAAGGCTTCATGGTAGTGATATCCACAGAAGGCTGGCCTATCAGTCACGGCCCTGACGCTCGGGAATGCCTTCGCCCACTGTTCCTTACCGAACACCTCGGTAACCAGTTCCTTCGTCAATTCAACGCTCCATCTCGGACTTTTGGCTGTATCAGTTCCTGCACTGATGTTCATTGCGTCCTCTTTTAGTCTGAGTTTCTATAAGCTGTGAGCATGTAAAGATGCTGTCACCCTCTATGTGTTGAGGTACCTTTCTTGTATGTGCAGGGCTTTTGTTTGACCATGACATTTGAAGAAACTCAAAAGGGAAACCCCCATCGCCTCGTCGTGAAGCAGCACACATTCCCACGAGCCTCTATCGCTCGATTTGTCGGCAGAGATGGGCGCGTATGCGTCTCTTACACCTCGAGCAAAAAGCAATTTCGCCTAAAGCCAGAAGATGAACTCTTTTGTGCTATGCGTGCGTGGGATGAGCGAGCAGAGCAAGGGTACATGAGAGAGATCGAAGATGCATTTCAATCTTTGGCGGAGGCCATCATTGATGGGCGGGTTAAACATGTGGGCTTCTTTGAGAAGCCTATAGTCAATGATTTCTTCGCGCTCTGGAATATTCGTGCGCACCGAAAGTCCCAACCCATTGCAGATCAACCAATTAAAGGGAACATCACTCCCGAGCGAAATCTCACCAAGGACCAACAGGAGCTACTGGAAAAGCATCACATCGCCTTCATACGCCCCGATCTGACGATTCCAGGGCGAAACTTGGCTGGAGCAAACATCCAGACGAATCTCGCCATTGTTAGGGATCAATTGACTGATGCCCGTTGGGGTATTCTCAAAGCAGGCGAAGGTGAATTCATTGTCCCTGACAACTTTTCAAACGTCAGGATAGTTCCTCTGACTCCGACGATATGTCTTGTCTCTCAGAGCGACAACGATATCCTCTCTCTTGATGAAGTGGCAGAGATCAACCGCTATGCGATCGCATCTCGGAAGAAATACGTCTTTGCCCGCGATTTCTCGAAATGTCCCCTGTGACAATAAGCCACCCATACACACTTGACTGCTCGATGGTCTCGTTTTGAGGCTAGCCGTCACGATTGACTAATGGCACTGCTCATAGCTCTCCTTTGAGCAATTCCAAGGGTTGCAATCCAGTTGCAACGCTGTGTTCCCATAAATTCCGTGTAGGCCCGCAAAATTTCGATTTTTCGCGCCCACTTTGGTTTTGTTTTCTCAACTCCATTCAAATAGCGGTTGGGTGCGCGCCGTGGATGGCCCAGCTTTGCGATGCGGGGCCACAAGCAAAAAAGCCAGCTGGGCACGATGCCCTGCTGGCTTTGGGTATGCACCGCCCGCGTGCGGGCGGCGGCAGTTTCGAGGCGGGTGTGTTTAGCCCAGCTTCATCTGCGTGGGTGTGCCGGTGAGGTAGCCCACCGCTGCACCCGACTTGTTTTTGTAGTTGGCGCGAATCATGGGGTCCAGCGTGTCCTTGACCACGCTGTGGATGCTGCCCCAGTCGCCGGCGTGCTGGAAGTTGCTCATGATGTAAGTCCAGCCGTTGATTTCGTCCACGGCGTGCAGACCGGTGGATTCACCGCCTGCAGGAATGGACATCAGGCGCGAGAGCTGCTTGGTGTCCACGTTGTAGGCCCACAGGAAGTTGTTCACGTGCTGGCTGCTGTCTTCGCCGATGAACAGTGTGCGCAGCTTTTCAGAGAACTTCAGGTTGTCGGGGTTGGCGATCTTGTTGGGGTTGGCCGTGTTGCCCAGCGCGTCAGCGGCGGTGTCTTCACCAGCCAGCAGGGCCTTGGTGTCCACAGGCATCCATTCGCTGTTGATCGCATTGCCTTCGGTGTCCTTCTGGCCGCCGCGCAGGTTCAGAGCCATCACAGCGCCTGCTACCAGTTGCTTGGGCACCGAGATGCCGTTGCCGGGCACGTTGGCGGCGTTGCCTGCCACCATGGAACTTTGCACGTTCTGCAGGGCAGAGTAGGCAATCTTGTCCTTGGCGTTGACCGTGGTGCCTTCCATCTTGGTGAAGCCCAGGCTCGCACCCTTGAAAGCGGCGTAGCGGTGGGTTTCCAGGAAGGCGGCAGCCTTCTCCATGCCGGGCTTGATCTTGATCCACTCGGTCTTGCCGTTGGCCACGATCTTGGTGAAGGTTGCGTCCTGTGGATCTGTGCTCGACACCGACATGATGTCGGTAGGCTTGAGCGTGTTGGCCAGCTGCTCGATTTCGGCACTGGTGGCAGAGCCCAGCTTGATCCAGGTGAGCGCGGCCGCGCTGTTGGCTGCAGGGTCGATGGAGAAGCCGGTGCCGACCTTGGCGGCATACAGCGTGCCGGAGGACAGGTCCTTTTCCTTGTCTGCCACGAACACGAAATATGCGCTGTTGGTGGCGTCGTCTCCCATCAGGGCGGTGCGCTGGTCAGGCATCACCTGCACCAGCTCGTGCGAGATGCGGCCCATGCAGAAATGCTTCTTGATGCTGGCGGTGCCGTCAGGGTTCACCGTCACTTCGGGCATGTGGCCGTAGTGGTAGGGGTTGGCCTTGGTTTCATCACCGTACAGGTTCTTGCTGTAGGCCTTGAACATGGTGTTGGAGGCAATGCTGAATGCATCGGGCTCGTACTCTTCGCTGGACAGGTGAGTGCCCCAGGGCGACAGGCTGGCACCGCAGGTAATCCACAGGCCGCGCACCTTGGAAGTGTCCACGTTGTGGTACTTCACCAGGCTGAGCTTGCCGGTGTCCTGGTCCTGGTCCAGCGTCAGCACGGCGATGGGCGAGGGCAGCTTGCCGTACATGTCGGTCTTGCCGTCTTGCGCCCAGGTGGTGTATTCGAACTGCACCACGGCAAACACGGGCTTGCCCTTGACGCCGTCTACCTTGGCATCGGGCACAGTCAGCAGCGATGTACCGTCAGGCGAATCCGAGAAGAACTGGCGCTCGGAGCCGGGCACGCTGGCGTCGATGATGGGCTTGTTGTTGATGTCGTAGTAACCGCCAGCCAGAACTTTGCCGCCCTTGCCGTCAGACACCATGTCGCCCGTCACAAAGAACGGCTGGTACGCCAGCTGGAACGTGCGCACGGTGTTGTCGCTCAGCGTCACATTCATGGTGGAGCCCACGGTGGTCGTGGCCATGGCTGCTGCGTTGGCCAGCGAAGGAGCGGACATGGATGTGAAGGAAGCAGACACAAAGCTTGCGCTGGGGCTGTCGCTGCCGCCGCAGGCAGTCAGCAGCGAGGCGGCGCCCGTAGCGCCCAGGGGCAGCATGGGAACTCCAGCCAGAAATTGCAGGGCTTTGCGGCGGGTGGTCAGCGTGGATTGGGACATCTCTATGTAGTTCCAGTGGGGTGTGCGTAGTTGCAGGCCACGTCCTGCTGGCATGCACCGCCAAGTGCCTCGCCTGCGGACGTGGAGTCCAGCGGGCGATGCTAGAAACATGTTGTGACAGTCCGTTGACTGATTTATGACGGTTCGGTGGCAGGTCCCGCTCCCTGACGGCATGGCTACATCAGACCGTGTAGCGATGTAGCGCAGATTTCATGGACGAGGCAGTCTTGGCAGCCCTACGGCCCATATTCGCCATAAGGCGGCTGTGCGGCGCGTCGGGCCCCGGGGGCTGCTGTGGCAGGCGCGGAATAGTCCATCTGCCCACTCCCGTCCTTGGTGCCTTTGCGCCCGGCAATCTGCCAGGCCGTGCGCTGGCTGATGAGGCTGGCCAGAAACTCCAGTTCCTCATCCGTGTGGTTGATGGCCCCCGCGGGCGTCAGCAGGCGGCCATTGCGCGGCGCGGGCTCGGCCCAGAAGGACTGGTGATACACCGACTGGCTCACTACGCGCTCGCTGCCTGCAGACAGATCGACCGTGCCATAGCAGTTGCAAAAATAGCTCCGCAGATCCTGCTGTGGAAAGACCTCTGCATACACCCCGGTACCCCGGATGCCTGCGGTCAGAGTCGGCATCACCACCTGCCGGTCTGGGCCTTTGCCCCACACACTGGCCACAGCGCCAGTCAGCAGGCGCAGCAGCCGCACGGTGGTGGGCTCCTCGCCTTCCAGCACCACCTGCGTGTTTTGCCGCAGCATGAAGGCGCTGCTGCCCACAGCAAACACCGCCGTCGCGCCAGGGCCCGTTTCTATACGGTCGCCCGTGGCAATGGGGTCTTGGGGCGTGAGTGCCTTGCCGTTACGCAGCACATCGCCCCGCAGTTCCACAATGTTGCTGCGCGACTGAGCCTGCGCCGTGGGCCAGCCGCCCGCTGCGGCCCACAGGGCCGCCGCCTGCAGCAGGCTGCGGCGCTGGTGCCAGCGCAGCTCGTCTTCAGTCCTGCCCAGCAGCTGGGGGTGTGGGTGGCTGGGGGGTGTGGGGCGGCTCATGGGTCAGCCTTTCGGGCGGCTCAAAACAGTCGCGGAAGATGAACACCGCGCAGGCCAGAATGGTGGTGGCCATCATCATGGCGGCGGCCACCAGCAGGCTGCCCACGGCCTCGCCTCCCAGGCCCAGCGCCAGCGAAATCACGCTGATCAGCATGGCCCCCACCACGCCAATGCCCAGCCAGGTGAACAGGAACACCAGGCAGGCAGAGACATTGCGCACACAGGCCATCAGGCTGAAAAACAGCGCCTTCACAGGCGGAATACCGTGCCAGTGCACCAACCCCGGTGCATGCCAGAACAGCAGCGACCAGGGCAGGGACAGCAACGTGGCTGTCCACATGGCTTTTTGGAAGCTCGGGTCTGATGCGAGTTGCTGCGTGACGGGCGCGCCATCCATGTACACCTGCGCAAAGCGCCCGCCATCCACCAGGGCGGAAATCCCCATGATGCCGAGGAACCCCACGGCGTACAGCACGCCCAGCAGTAGCATGTGGCGCAGGTGCTGCCGGCCCTTGCGGAAGGTGACGAGCAGCAGCGCGGGCGTGGGCGTCTGGCCCTGAATCGATTCGCCCGTGGCCACCATCATGGCCAGCGTGACAGATGGCAGCAGCACCAGCGATGCAATGCTGCCCAGCACCGGAACGCTGGCCAGTAGTGACATGGACACAAACGACAGGAAAAATAGGGCCGCCAGCGCCATGGGCTGCCTGCGAAAGGCCTGCACACCCAGCTTGACCCAGGTGAAGCCGGTTTGGGCGGGAACGATGTGTAGTTTCATGAATGGGGTTGGAGGGGGCTGTGCAGTTCCATCAGTCATCACCAGTCAGCGGTGTCTCACTCCCCACATGGCCTGGCATGAGCCCGGCCCCTGGGTGGCTGTGTTGGCGGTGTTTTGACCGTGTGCTGACGGAAGTGCGGATCGTTGGACCGTGGGGGGAATTTACCCCAGCTGCCTTCAAACGCGTGTGGCGAAGGGGCTCTTGCGCTGCATTTCGTATGTCTTTTGCAGAAATTGCCGACCCGGGTGGGGCGCAGCATGAGCGGACCGCATGACTGCCCCAGCTGCCCCGGCCAGATGGCCAGATGGCCAGGGCGCATTGGCAAGGGTTGATGCGAGCCGCTTTACAGCACCACCGGGCTGGCAATGCGCCCCTGCAGCACGCGCTCAAAGTGTGTGGGGTCGTGCGGCTTGAGCATCGACGCCTCGCGCGGCAGGTAAAAGTCCCACAGGCGCGAGATCCAGAAGCGCAGCGCGCCAGCGCGCAGCATGGCAGGCAACAGCTCGCGTTCTGGCCCTGTCAGCGGGCGCACGGCCTGGTAGGCGTTCAGCATGGCGGTGGCGCGCTCGGCGTGGTGCAGCCCGGTGGGCAGGTCAATGCACCAGTCGTTCAGGCACACGGCCAAGTCAAACAGCCAGGTGTCCACACCTGCAAAGTAAAAGTCGAAGAAGCCCGTGAGCGTGTCTTCGGCAAACATCACGTTGTCGCGGAACAAATCGGCATGCACCGGGCCACGGGGCAGGGCAGCGTAGGTGGACGACGCGGCCACATGGTTCTGGTAGGCCAGCTCAGAGCGCAGCAGCGCGGCCTGGGCTTCATTCAGGTGCGGCAGCACCACGGGCACGGTCTCGTTCCACCAGGGCAGGCCGCGCAGGTTAGGCTGGTGGCGGTCAAAGTCGCGCCCCACCAGGTGCATGCGCGCCAGCATGGCACCCACGGCGGCGCAGTGCACGGGCTCGGGGGCCAGCTGGCTCTTGCCGCGCAGCTTGCTCACCACCGCCGCAGGCTTGCCCGCCACGGTGTGCAGGATTTCGCCGTATTTGTCCGCACGCGGCTCGGGCACCGGAATGCCGCCGTGCGCCAGGTGCTTCATCAGGTGCAGGTAAAACGGCAGCTGCTCGGCCGTCAGGCGCTCGAACAGCGTGAGCACAAACTCGCCCTGCGAGCTGGTCAGGAAGTAGTTGGTGTTTTCAATGCCGCCCTCAATGCCGCGCAGTTCCACCAGTTCGCCAATCTGCAGGCGGCGCAGGATTTCGCGGGCATCTTTTTTGGAGACTTCGGTAAAAACAGCCATGGTTCGGTTCGGCGGGAAATCAGTCGATCAACCCCACCCCTGCTGGTGCAAAAGTGGGCGGGGCCATGCGGTAAAAAAGCCAGCCACCGGGCCGGTGCCCGATGCTGGCGGCTTGGGTATTTGAGAGGGGCGTTTGGGCCGCGGCTCAGAACTTCATCACGTTCCACACCCGGGGTGCGGTGTTGGTCTCGGCACCGCTGTTGCTGCCAGCGCGGCTGCGGGCACCGTCGGGCGACTTGACCTCGTAAGCGGGCATGTCGCTGTTCTTGGGCTGCACGTTGATGCTTTGCGTCTGGCCGCCCACGCGCAGCTCGTCCACACGGCTGCCGCCGTCTTCCACGCGAATACGCTCGGTGCGCTGGTTGGCGCGGCCTTCCAGTTGCTCTGGATTTGATAGCTGCTCGCGCTTATCAGTTGTGCCCTGCAGGGCATTTTGGTTGGTATTTTGGGCCAGCAGGGGGCTGGACGCCAGGCCCAGCAGAAGAAAGAGGTGGAGTGCGCGCATGGGGCCGATTGTAGAGCGCGGGCCGCAGGCACCGTGCCCGTGCACAATCCGTGCATGACTGACAAAAAGACCCTGGTGCTGGTGGACGGCTCCAGCTACCTCTACCGCGCCTTCCATGCCATGCCCGACCTGCGGGCCGTGCCGGGCGACCCTACGAGCCCAGCCACCGGTGCCATCCGCGGCATGATCAACATGATGCAGGCCCTGCGCAAAGAGGTGACCGCCGACTACGCCGTGTGCGTGTTCGACGCCAGCGGCCCCACCTTCCGCGACGCGCTGTACACCGAATACAAGGCCACGCGCTCGCCCATGCCCGACGACCTGCGCAGCCAGATCGAGCCCATCCACCAGGTGGTGGACCTGCTGGGCTGGAAGGTGGTGGCCGTGCCCGGCGTGGAGGCCGACGACGTTATCGCCACCCTGGCCCACACGGCCGCAGCGCAGGGCATTGAAGTTATCGTGTCCAGCGGCGACAAAGACCTGAGCCAACTGGTCAACGAGCACATCACCATCATCGACACCATGAGCGGCAAGCGCCGCGATGTGGCGGGCGTGACGGCCGAGTTTGGCGTGCCCCCTGCGCTGATGGTGGACTACCAGGCCCTGGTGGGCGACACCGTGGACAACGTGCCCGGCGTGACCAAGGTAGGGCCCAAAACCGCCGCCAAGTGGCTGGAAGAATACGGCTCGCTCGACAACCTGATTGCCAACGCCGACGCCATCAAGGGCGTGGCGGGCAACAACCTGCGCGAGGCCATTGCCAGCGGCCAACTGGCCCTGAGCCGCCAGCTCGTCACCATGAAGACCGACTGCGCACTGGCCGACTACATCCCCGGCCTGCCCGCGTTTGATGACATCACGCTCGATGCGCCCGACAACGAGGGCCTGCTGCCGTTTTACGAAAAGTACGGCTTCAAGGGCCTGGCCGCCGCCATAAAAGGTGCATCGGCTCCAGCGGCTACCACCCCCACCGTCGCCATGCCCGGCCAAAGCGGCGATTTGTTTGCCGACCACTCCGCTAGCACCGTGGCCGAAGAAGCCCAGCACCGCACGGTGGTGTACGACACCATCCTCAACTGGGCCGACTTTGACCAGTGGCTGGAGCGCCTGCACAAAGCCCCGCTCACGGCCATCGACACCGAGACCGACTCCCTCGACGAAATGCGCGCCCAAATCGTCGGCATCTCTTTCAGCGTGCAGCCCGGCGAAGCCGCCTACATCCCCCTGCGCCACGAAGGCCCCGATGCCCCCGCGCAACTGCCGCTGGATGAAGTGCTCGCCCGCCTCAAGCCCTGGCTGCAAGACCCCAAGCACCCCAAGCTGGGTCAGCACATCAAATACGACCGCCATGTGTTCGCCAACCACGGCATCGAGGTGCAGGGCTACACACACGACACCATGCTGCAAAGCTACGTGCTCGAAGTGCATAAGCCCCACAACCTGACCAGCCTGGCTGAGCGCCACACCGGCCGCAAAGGCATCAGCTACGAAGACCTGTGCGGCAAAGGCGCGCACCAGATCCCGTTTGCGCAAGTGCCGGTAGACAAGGCCGCCGCCTACTCGTGCGAAGACTCCGACCAGACCCTGGACGTACACAACGCCCTGTGGCCCCTGCTGCAGGCGGACGACAAACTGCGCTTTATCTACGAGCTGGAGATCGCCAGCAGCGAGGCCCTGTACCGCATCGAACGCAACGGCGTGCTGATTGACGCACCCACGCTGGCCGCCCAAAGCCACGAGCTGGGCCAGCGCATCCTGCAGCTTGAAACCGAGGCGTATGAGATTGCAGGCCAGCCCTTCAACCTGAGCAGCCCCAAGCAGCTGGGCGAAATCTTCTTCGACAAGCTGGGCATGCCCGTGGTGAAGAAGACCGCCACCGGTGCCCGCAGCACCGACGAAGAAGTGCTGGAAAAGCTGGCCGAGGACTACCCCCTGCCCGCCAAGCTGCTGGAGCACCGCAGCCTCGTCAAGCTCAAAGGCACCTACACCGACAAGCTCGCCCAACTGGCCCTGCCACGCACCGGCCGCGTGCACACGCACTACGCGCAGGCCGTGGCCGTCACAGGCCGCTTGTCCAGCAACGACCCCAACCTGCAGAACATCCCCATCCGCACCCCCGAAGGCCGCCGCGTACGCGAAGCCTTTGTGGCCCCCGTAGGCCGGGTGATTGCGAGTGCCGACTACTCCCAGATCGAGCTGCGCATCATGGCCCACCTGAGCGGCGACCACTCGCTGCTGCACGCCTTCCACGCCGGGCTGGACGTGCACCGTGCCACCGCCGCCGAAGTGTTTGGCGTGGAGGTCGATCAGGTCACCAGCGAGCAACGCCGCTACGCCAAGGTCATCAACTTTGGCCTCATCTATGGCATGAGCAGCTTTGGCCTAGCCAAAAACCTGGGCATCGAGACCAAGGCCGCAGCCGCCTACATCGACAAGTACTTCCAGCGCTATCCCGGCGTGAAGCAGTACATGGACGACACCAAGGCCGCCGCCAAATCCATGGGCTATGTCGAAACCGTGTTTGGCCGCCGCCTGTACCTGCCCGAAATCAACTCCCCCAACGGCCCCCGCCGCGCAGGGGCCGAACGTGCCGCCATCAACGCACCGATGCAGGGCACGGCCGCTGACCTCATCAAGCTGGCCATGGTGGCCGTGCAAAAGGAGCTGGACGCCCACAAGCCGGAGATCAAGATGATCATGCAGGTACACGACGAACTGGTGTTCGAGCTGCCCGAGAGCGAGGTGGACTGGCTCAAGACCCACATCCCGCGCCTGATGGCGGAGGTGGCGGCGCTGAAGGTGCCGTTATTGGCGGAGGTGGGGGTGGGGGCTAATTGGGATAAGGCGCACTAATTCTGTGAGCGCGAGCGCTACCTGATCGGCAGAGTGGCGCGCTTCTTGTTTGATCCTAATGCTATAGATTTAAAGGCGACGCTTGAATTCGTAGCTTTCCTGAGTTCAGGCTTCTCTACCCGACCATACGTGCGATGACCTTTGGTAGCTTTTGCGACTCTAAGCTTTCGTTCGCTCTCTGACATTAATCCCATGAACAACGTATTTGCTCGTGCCGAGTTCTTCGATGCTTCTGCGCTTGTACTACTTTACGTTGATGATGATGGCTCGGAAGCAGTTCGCGAGTATTTCAACCGACGACCAACGGTTTACACGACGGAATTCTGTTTTCATGAGGCACTGAGCGTGCTAAAAACAAAATGGCGTCGGGTCAAGCGTCTAAGTCGCGAGGAGTACCTGACAGCGGCTCACCAATTGACAATTTGGTTCATGGGTATGCGTCGAACACTGCCTGAGATTGCACTTCATGATCCAGACTACTACCCTTTAGTTAAAGACTTGGCGACCCGCTCTGGGCTCGACTATTCCGACGCGCTTCAGTTGGCTAGTTTGATGTATGGGAACTATTCACACTTGGCTAGGGAATCACAAACCGTTTTGACTACCGCTGATCGTGAATTGGCGAGGGCTGCGAGAGCTGAAGGGTTGAAAGTCTGGTCGGTGCTTGATGAGGCGCCACCTAGCGAGATTTAAAGTGCGTTGATCTGGTGAAGATTGGCTGTAGCACTTTTTTGGTCCGGTCCAAAGTTGTGCGCTAGGAATGCTGCATGGCGCATCGGCTGCTGTTTGCGTACCTTTTGATCAGTGGTTGAGCGGTAGATGCCTGAATTGTGTGGTGTGTTGGGTGAGTTGAGTGTGTCGGATGGAGTCCCATTGCTAACTTCATAAAGAAGGTTCCTTCCAACAATATTGGCCCTGTTCCGCAGTGAATATGCCGCATCGCTAAACTCGTTCGACATTCGCTAGAGATCCTGCCACAGCTTACTTAAATTGCCCGGAGTCGCTCATGTCCACCCCCTACACCCCCCCCGCCATCTGGCAATGGAACAAAGAAAACGGCGGCCAGTTCGCCAGCATCAATCGGCCCGTTGCCGGGGCTACGCACGATAAAGAGCTGCCCGTAGGCCGACACCCGCTGCAGCTGTACTCGCTGGGCACGCCCAATGGCGTGAAGGTCACGATCATGTTGGAAGAGCTGCTGGCGCTGGGCCACAGCGGGGCGGAGTACGACGCGTGGCTGATCCGCATTGGCGATGGCGATCAGTTTGGCAGCGGGTTTGTGGGCATCAACCCCAACTCCAAAATTCCCGCGCTGCAAGACCGCACTGACCCGGCCAACCCGGTGCGGGTGTTTGAGTCCGGCGCCATCCTGATGTATCTGGCCGAGAAGTTTGGTGCCTTTTTACCCAAGGACGGCGCGGCGCGGGCCGAGTGCCTGTCGTGGCTGTTCTGGCAGATGGGCAGTGCGCCGTTTGTGGGCGGCGGGTTTGGGCATTTTTATGCCTACGCGCCGGTCAAGATCGAGTACGCGATTGACCGCTATGCGATGGAAACCAAGCGCCAGCTGGATGTGCTGAACCAGCGCCTAGCCGTGACGGAATACGTTGCGGGCAATGAGTACACCGTGGCCGACATGGCGATCTGGCCCTGGTATGGGCTGATGGTGAAGGGCGAGGCCTACGACGCGGGCGAGTTTTTGCAGGTGCATGAGTACACCCACGTGCTGCGCTGGGCCGAGCAGGTGGGCCAGCGCCGCGCCGTGCAGCGTGGCCGCATGGTGAACCGGGTGCGCGGTGACCTGGCCAGCCAGTTGCATGAGCGGCACGATGCCAGCGACTTTGACACCAAGACGCAGGACAAGCTGGCTGCTGCCCCCAAGGCTTGATGCGTTTGAGATAAAAAAGGCCGCTAGCGCTTGATAGATAAGCGCAAGAAGCTATCGTTTTCATAGTAATCAACGCACAAAGCGCCCTGGGTCTCAGGGCGCTTTGTTGTTTATGCCGACCCTTCCAGCCGTGCCTTGTAAAGCTGCAGCACGGTCTGCGCAAAGTTGTCTGGCAGAGGGCCTGGGCCCACCAGCAACATCCATTCGGGTTGAGCGGGTCGAAACCTTGCGCAGCGCTTCGACTGCGCTCAGTGAACGGTTCAAGTAGGTTCGTACCGTATCAATTGCGGGGTTTCAAACGCTGTATCGGGCCGCTTATGGTGGGCATCAAGCCGCCCACCCAGGGCTTGTGGCAATGAGGGCTATCAGTACTGCCCAGGGCACGACCTATCTGCTTTGAGGAAGACTTCCTTGGGGGGTCTTCCTGGGCAGTGGGTCCAAGCCCAGGGTGAATTGATCCGTGCAGAGTTTTCCTGGCGGCCTCGTTTGCAATCACCCCCTCAGGTGCGCCTGCGCACTGCCAACATGCCCATGCCCGCCGCCATGAGCGACATCAGGATCAACCCCCACTGGTTCAACGTCGGGATGGAGGCCACACCGCTGGGCCCAGGCGCTGCTGCCAGCACCATCGGTGCGAACGGGTCGCTGATGCTGCCCAAGGTGGGGTCCGCATCGCCCTCGCCGTTATCCGTGACCTGGTAGCTGGCCGTCAGGCGGTCCCCGCTGATGCTGGACACGCTGGGAGAGAACCACGTGCTGGGTGCTCCAAACGTCTGCGGGCCGTATTTTTTCAGCTGCGCCGCAGCCGGAATGGCGGACGGATACGTGACGTTCACCGTGAGCGTGGCGTTGTCGCACCCCGTGGCGGTAAAGCGCAACACACCCAGAGGGAAGGTCGCGTTGCTCGGCGCTCCTGGGGGCACCGACGTGTCGATACTCATCGAGCCCACCGTACACCCCGCAGGCGCGCCTGCAATCTGCACCGATGCGTTGCCACCGCCCGGCACACCCGTCAAAGGCACGCTCGGGTTGATGATCTGCTGCGGTGTGGCCTGCACCTCAGCAGACAGGGGGCCGTTGCCCACGGCGTTGGTGGCCTGCACGGTGAAGGAATACGCCTGACCGTTGGTCAGACCCAAGGCCGTGCAACCCAACGCACCGTTGGTGCTGCACGCCCATGTACTGCCCCCCCCGGACACCAGTCGCTTGAACACGGTATAGGTGACAGCGCTACCGCCGTCATCGGCGGCAGCGGCCCAGGTCAGTGCGACGACGCCATCGCCCGTCGAGGCCGCCAAGGCCGTGGGCGCGCTGGGCAAGCTGGCAGCACGCACCAGCAGCGCGTCGGACGCAATGCCGTTGACCACCGCGCGCAAGGCATACCAACCGCCGTCGAGCGATGAGGGCAAAGGCAGTGAGGTGTAGCTGGTGCTGCTGGACGTGGCGGGGGCAAGCCATGCGCCTGCCTCGTTGTCCAGACGCTGCAGGTAGACCAGCGGCAGATTGGTCGCCGAGCTGTTGAAAGAGCCGCCACTGGCCTCGCTGTCACCGCGCAGCCGCATGCCGTTCAGGGTCAACGCAGCCCCCGGCAGCAGAACACCTGGGCTGGCACTGTTCAGAATCGGTTGACGGGTGGAGGGGGCACCCAGGTCCGATGTGAACAGCGCAGCGCTGGCGAGGGAGCCGCCGCCGCCTCCTCCTCCCGTGACCAGCACCTTGCCGTTGGGCAGCAGTGTGGCCGTGTGCAAGCGGCGCGCAGTACCCAGGTTGCCCGCGCTGCTCCAAGCATTGGTGGCCGGGTCGTACAGCTCCGTGCTGGCGAGGGTATCGAAGCTGTTGCCGTACCCTCCCGAGACCAGCACCTTGCCACTGGGCAGCAGTGTGGCCGTGTGCCAGTAGCGCGCAGTGCCCAGGTTTCCCGCGCTGCTCCAGGCATTGGTGGCGGGGTCGTACAGCTCCGTGCTGGCGAGGGGGCCGCTGTTGCCGTACCCTGCCGTGATCAGCACCTTACCACTGGGCAGCAGGGTAGCAGTGTGCAGGTAGCGCGGGGTGCCCATGTTGCCCGCGCTGCTCCAGGCATTGGTGGTCGGGTCGTACAGCTCCGCGCTGGTGTTGCCGACACCTCCCGTGACCAGCACCTTGCCGCCGGGCAACAGCGTGGCCGTGTGGTAATGGCGCGCAGTGCCCAGGTTGCCCGCACTGCTCCAGGCATTGGTGGCCGGGTCGTACAGCTCCGCGCTTGCGAGGGTGCCGCTGCTGCCCAAACCTCCCGTGACCAGCACCTTGCCGCTGGGCAGCAGCGTGGCCGTATGCGAGCTGCGCGCAATGCCCAGGTTGCCCGCACTGCTCCAGGCATTGGTGACCGGGTCGTACAGCTGCGCGCTGGCGAAGTAGGTGCTGCCGTTGTTGTCCCCTCCTGTGACAAGCACCTTGCCGCTGGGCAGCAGTGTGGCAGTATGCGAGCGGCGCGCAGTGCTCAGGTTGCCCGCGCTGCTCCAAGCATTGGTGGCCGGGTCGTACAGCTCCGCGCTGGTGAGGGTGTCGAAGCTGTTGCCGTACCCTCCCGAGACCAGTACCTTGCCGCTGGGCAGCGGCGTGGCCGTGTGGGCGTAACGCGCAGTGCCCAGGTTGCCCGCGCTACTCCAGGCATGGGTGGCCGGGTCGTACAGCTCCGCGCTGGCGAGGGTGCCGCTGCTGCCGACTCCTCCCGTGACTAGCACCTTGCCGCTGGGCAGCAGCGTGTCCGTGTGGACGTAGCGCGCAGTGCCCAGGTTTCCTGCGTTGCTCCAAGAATTTGTGGCCGGGTCGTACAGCTCCGCGCTGGCGAGGATGCTGCTGCCGTTGCCCCCTCCCGTGACCAGCACCTTACCGCTGGGTAGCAGCGTGGCCTTGTGAGCGTTGCGATCAGTGCCCAGGTTACCCGTGCTGCTCCAGGCATTGGTGGCCGGGTCGTACAGCTCCGCGCTGGCGAGTGGGCCGCTGTTGTTGCGCCCTGCCGCGACCAGTACCTTGCCGTTGGGCAGCAGCGTGGCCGTGTGGTCATAGCGCGCAGTGCCTAGGTTGCCCGCGCTGCTCCAGGCATCGGTGGCCGGGTCGTAGAGCTCCGCGCTGGCGAGGTAGCTGCCGCTGCTCCCCCCTCCCGTGACCAGCACCTTGCCGCTGGGCAGCAGCGTGGCCGTGTGTAGGAAGCGCCCAGTGCCCATGCTGCCCGCGCTGCTCCAGGCATTGGTGGCCGGGTCGTACAGTTCCGCGCTGGCGAGGTAGCTGCTGCCCACCCCTCCCGTGACCAGCACCTTGCCGCTGGGCAGCAGTGTGGCCGTGTGGAAGCTGCGCGCAGTGCCCAGGTTGCCCGCGCTGCTCCAGGCATTGGTGGCCGGGTCGTACAGCTCCGCGCTGGCGAGGGCGGCGCTGATATGGGTTCCTCCCGTGACCAGCACTTTGCCGCTGGGCAGCAGCGTGGCCGTGTGCTGGTAGCGCGGGGTGCCCATGTTGCCCGCGCTGCTCCAGGTATTGGTGGCCGGGTCGTACAGCTCCGCGCTGGCGAGGCGGGTGGCGCCGTTTTGCCCCCCCGTGACCAGCACCTTGCCGCTGGGCAGCAGCGTGGTAGTGTGGCGGTCGCGCGCAGTGCCCAGGTTGCCCGCGCTGCTCCAGGTGGGTTGCGCCAGGGCCGAGCCACTGACGCAGAGTACCAGTGCTCCAATCAGGCATACCCAGAAGCTGTTAAACCAGGCGAGGCCTGGAACAGGATGCAGTTGCGCAGGCGCGGACGGGCTGGTGATGGTGCCGAGAGATGCACTGGGCAGCAGGGGTGTGGATGGAGCCTGAGCCCGAGGTCTCACCAGGGTGAGCAGCAGCAAGCAGGTGAAGGACCAAAGCCCTTTGAGAGTGCTGCTGTGAGACGTAGTGCGCCAATAGCGATGCCTGCCGGGCAGGCAATATCCGGTCTTTCCGGCCATGTGTGATCCCCCTGGGGTGTGTCCGCTCAAATGCTTGGATTTGCAAGCGAAGGCCGAAACAGGCTCTTCGCAACGGTTGGCGGTGTACCACCCGTTTGGATTTATCCAAAGACAAATTTGCGCACGTGAATCGCCCCGGGTGTCGAGGAGGCTGTCTGAGTTAAGTCAGGTCACCGCAGCAGCGGTCTGATTGGCGATCTGCTCCGTGACGTGTTCACCCGGCATCTCTTGTCTTTCGCAACGGGCTTGTCCTTGTAGCCGCTGCCCTTCAGCACACTTGCCACTCTGAAGAGGGACCGTCTCGATCACCGAAGCATCCCTTACCCTGGCGCAAGCGTTGAAAGCGATGGGTGCATTTCATAATGAAGACCTGCCCCGATTGTTTGAGACGCCTACCTTGGATCATGGATAAATTTTTGCTGCAGCAACAAGTACTGAATCAGCTCGCTGAAGACCTGCTGCAAGCCGAGCAGGCGGTGCGGGTGGCCCACGAAACGGCGACTCACGAAGAGAACATTGCCGAAAACAAATACGACACACTGGGGCTCGAAGCTGCTTACCTTGCCACCGGCCAAGCTCGGCGTGCTGCAGCCATCCGCCAAGCGATGACCCATTGGCGTCAATTCCGGCCACGCCCTTATGACGCCAGCAAAGGCATACAACTTGGTGCGTTGGTTTGTCTGGTTGATTCTGACGACAAGCAACACGAGATCTTCCTTGGCCCAGATGGGGGCAGCATGAAGTTGGGCAGCGGCGTCCAGGTCATTAGCGGCGAAGCGCCTTTGGCGAGAGCCATGCTGGGCAAGTGCGAGGGGGATGAGGTGGCGATACAGGTAGGCGCACCGGTCCCGCAGCAGTTTGAGGTGCTGCGGGTTGATTGAACCGTATGGCTGTTGCCCGCTGTGGGCTTGTTCATGGAGGGCGGTAGGCCCTTTGGCCTGCAATCCGGGTTTGACGCTGAGGCCATTTCGCGAAGGGCCTCAGCGTGTCGTGCTGCCGATCAGCACGTCCCCACATCGCCGAGAAGCATCAGGCCATGGTGATGCTGGGGCAGGCCAAAAGCCGCATGAAGGATTTCTTCGACCTGGCCGTGATTGCCCAGCGCACGGAACTGGACAGTGCCACGCTGGCCTCTGCCATTGCCGCCACTTTTGCGCGACGCAACACGGAACTACCCGCAGGGCGACCTCTCAGCCACGGCCCGCTGGCATCCGCAAGCTTTGCGCTGGGTCTGAAACCTGAAGCTGCGCAAACAACCAATTCGGGGTAAAAGTGGCTCCGGGCATTGAATAGAAAGTGCAGGCAGCTATCTTTTTGATAGTGATTTCCTGAGAGGCGCTCGCCTGCACTCCTGCCGTTCCCCGTTCAGCTTGTTCTCACGCAGACCCCTCCAGCCGCGTCTTGTAAAGCTGCAGCACGGTCAGCGCAAAGTTGTCGAGCAGAGCCTGGGCCCACCAGTTGGCGTAGGTGTTGAAGTCGGTGGACAGGCGGTAGCTGATGCGCAGGTGCAGCCGCGTGCCGCCTGCCTCGGGCGTCAGGGTGTAGGCGGTGTCGTTCAGGTCAAAGTAGGCACCGCCAATGGCGACGTGGTCGTCCAGCGCGCCTGCGGGGATGGAGTCCGGCCCGAAGCGGAAGGTCCAGCGCAGGTGGCGGCCGGGCTCCCAGTCCTGGATCACTTCGTCAAAGTGCACGCCCTTGCCCCAGCGGATTTTGCGGACATGCGCGCCGCCTTCCTCTTGCACCGTCACAGCCTCCACGGGCGGGGGCACGCCGATGCGGTAGGCCAGTGATGTTTCCACCTCGCGGGGCTGGATGTTGCGGATGTCGTTGATGCCCTGCCACACCACCGATGCAGGGGCGTTGATCCACAGGCTGCGCTCCACCTGGCCCACTTGCGCGGGTGCGCCCTGCGGCAGCACCAGCGCGGCGGCCAGGGGCAGCACGGCAAAGCCATAAGCCGCATGACGCGGCCAGCGGGTAAGGCGGCACACCAGCCCCATGCACAGCCCGCCCGCCATGCCCATGAAGGTGAAGAGCGGCAAGATGACGATGGCGCAGATCAGCCCCTCGATCAACACCAGCAGCGATCCGATCACTACCAGCGCCGTGGCCAGCGCTGGGGCCCAGGCGTAATACGCCCAACTGCGCCGCTGCTGCCGCTCGGCCAGGTACACGGTGATGGCCCCGGTGGCCAGCGGTGCCAGCCAGATGAATGCGCCCACCATGGCCGACCAGCGGCTGCTGGGCGCGCCGCTGAACGCCAGCCGCAGCAGAACGCCAAACACCATGCCGCACAGGATGGGCGCGAACTTGCCAAAGGGCAGGCGTGAGGGGTCTTCTGCTGCGTCCCAAGGCGAAGGCGCTGCGGGTTCTCGGGGCTCTAGGGGCTCTGTGGGGGGCTTGGTTGGGGTGTCAGACATGGTTCCTCCCTGGTGTGTGTTGTGGTTGGTGTGGGCCTCAAATACCCGTTCGGGCTGAGCTGGTCGAAGCCTTGCGAGGCACTTTTATGCGGGCTCAGCGGAGCGGGTTTCGGGTGATCTGTTGTCGTGCCTTCTCTTGCTTTCTCTCCATGGCCTGTGGCGTTGGCTCACCCACCCCACAGCTCAGGCTTGTTCACCATCAGCGCAAAGACCACGGCCATGGCGATGAAGGCGGGGTAGCCCAGGCCTTCCCACCAGCGTTGCAGGCGCACGTATTGCGCGGGCAGCGGGGTGCCTGCGGCGTGGGCGGCTTGCGCCATGCGGGCCATGCGGATCTGGATGGCCACCACGGGCAGCCAGCAGGCACCAGCCAGCAGGTACAGCGCGATGGACAGGGCCAGCCACGGTGTAGTGAGCGGCCAGCCCGCCATGTGGGCCATGGCAATGCCGCTGAGTGGCTGCACGATGACGGCGGGGGTGGTAAACCACCAGTCGGCCCGCACCACTAGACGGCCCACCACAGCCTGCGCGGCCACGCTGCCGCTGCGGTTGGCAAAGAACAGGTAGAACGCAGAGCCCAGGCCCGTGCCCACCAGCAGCACGCTGGAGATGATGTGGATAGTCTTGAGGACGAGATAGGTGTTCATGATGTGGTTTCCTCGTTGCGGGCCGAGTGGGTTCCCAGCACCAACAGGATGGCGGCGATGGGCAGGTTCTTGAGCAGGGACCCGAGCGGGTCCAGCCACAGGTGGGGCAGCAGCACTGTGGCCGTCAGGGTCATCACCCCCATCAACGCCAGGGCCGCCCATGCGCTGTGGCGGCCGGGCCAGCGCCACAGCGCTATGCCCATCAGCAGGTCGGCTCCAGCACCGCCCCAGATCAGGGCTTGAATCCAAGCGTCATCGGTCAGCCCAGCGCTGCGCAGCAGAGCATCGCCTTGCGTGCGGTGGGTGATGGCGCTGACCACAGCGGTGCCCAGCCACACGGCCACCAGGCTGGCGCGCAGCAGGCGGAGAGATGAAGCGGTGGCGGTGAGGGCAGGCCGTGGAGGCGTGGGGTGTTCTTGGCGGGTCATGAGGGAGCTCCGGTGTGGGCTGCTTCTGCCCCTGTGGGGGTGGTGGCCCTGGCCCGCTCTACCAGCTGGCTGTAGTGCGTGGCGGGGTGGCCCAGCAGGGCTTGCAGCGGCGCGGGGTCGGCCACGTTGTCGGTGGCCAGCATGGCCAGGGTTTCGCTGCCCCAGGGGGATAGGGGCACCCAGTCGCCCAGGCGGGCAGACAGGTGGGTGAGTGGCGTGGGCAGCCGCAGCACATGGGCTGGCTGGTGGCCGCACTGCGCGCGCAGGCTGGCAATCAGGGCCGCAATGGTCAGTGCCTCAGGCCCCGCGCAGGGCACCACACCGCGTTGGCGGCTGTGGCTGCCCAGCAGCGCCACCACGGCATCTGCCAGGTCTTGCACCGCCAGGGGCTGGATGCGTGCGGTGAGCACCGGCCCGGGCAATACCAGCACAGGCAGGCGTGCCAGGCGCATGAACAGGGCGGTGCTGGCACCCCCTTGGCCAAACACCACGCTGGGGCGCAGCACCACGCCGCGCAGGGTGGAGCGTGGGGCCGCCGCCAGGCCCAGCAGGTGCTCGTCGGCAGCGCGCTTGGTGTGGGCATAGCGGGTGGTGCCGGTCTGCACGCCCAGGGCCGAGATTTGGACCACATGCCGCACGCCCGCTTGTCGGCACGCTTCAAACAGCGCCACGGGGGTGCGCTGGTGCACGGCATCAATGGGGCGCGCCGCAGTGTGCCGCAGCACGCCCACGGCGTTGACTACGGCGTCTATGCCTTGCAGGCGGGGCAGCCAGGTGGCGGCGTCGGTGTCGCGGGCAAAGTCCATGGGCACGCCAGCGCCTTGATGCCGTCGTGGCGAATGCCCTGCGTGCACGGTGTGTCCGGCCCGTCGCAGCGCGGCGGCAATGGCCCGGCCGATGAAGCCGGTGGCCCCGGTCAGGAGCACTTGCAGGGGGGCGGTGGGTGTGGAGGGGGCAGTCATGGCAGGCCTTCGATGAGAGGGGGATGAGTACCTCGCGGAACCGTTCACGCTGAGCCCGTCGAAGCGCGGCGCGAGGCTTCGACAGGCTCAGACCGAACGGATGTTGCAGGGGCTGTGCTGCCTCTACCGCCCCGCCCGTTTGGCCCTTCTTGCGTTCTGTCCAACATGCACTGGTCCGTGCACTGCTGCGCTGCAGCCCGCTCTGCAGCGCGGCGCAAGGCCTTGCCAAAGAACATGCGTATCACCCAGGCCGGTGCGCGGTAGCGGTTGCGGGCGATGACGGGGTACAGCGCATCCATGCCTGCGCGCAGCAACGGGATGCGGGCGGGAGACATGACCCACCCCAGCCCCACGGCGGCGTAGGCCACCTCAAACGCGGCCACGCCGCTGAGCCATTGGCCGCTGGCGGTGCGGGCGTGCATCAGTGTCAGCAGCGCCTCGCGCGTCACGCCCTCGGGGCAGATGAAGCCGGGGGCTTGCACATCCTCAAACCGCAACTGCCCGGCCTGGTTGCGCAGCATGAGGTTGTGCATTTCGGTTTCGCACAGGGGGCAGGCACTGTCGTAGTACAGGGTGACGGGATAGAGGGCTGCAGTCATGATCTCGATTCTTTCTGAAATTTCTGTCAAAAGAGAAATTAACGGCCAAAAAAAATTTGAGGCGTAGGCGTCAGGGGGCAGGGGGTGTGCGGTCTGCACCGCCAGTGGCTGTAGGAGCCGCAGGCGCATCGCCGCCACGAACGAACTTCTGCACCGTGGCGCCCATGCGCAGCACCTTCTCCAGCGTACTGGGCGACAGGCGTAGCATCTCGTCGGCCCAGGTGCCCAGTGATTCCATCAGGTGCAGGGTTTCGCGCACGCGGTCTTGGGCGTCGGGGCTTTCCTGGGCAAAGTCGGGCTTGCGTACCAGCTCACGCAGCATGCGGGTGGTGGGGTCAAACTCGCGGGTCTTGCGCTCACGCACCACGGTGCGGAACAGTTCCCACACATCGCTGCTGGTCTCGTAGTAGTCGCGCCGGTCGCCCAGCACATGGGTCACGCGGATCAGCTGCCAGTTGATCAATTCCTTGAGGCTGGTGCTCACGTTGGAGCGCGCCACCACCAGGGTGTCGGCAATCTCTTCGGCATTGAGCGGGCGGCCATGGAAGAACAGCAGCGCGTGGATTTGCGCCACGGTGCGGTTAACGCCCCAGGCGCTTCCCATCTCGCCCCAGTGGACGACGAATTGTTGGGCAATGGGTGTGAGTTGCATGGGAGGCAGTCTCTTTCATTCTGAAATTTCTGTCAAGACAGAAATTGAAAATGGAATTGCTGCACTCATCAACGGAAAAGCATCCGCAAGTGAGGCTCCCTCTCGAAACCTTTGCCGGGCGTATTTGTAAACAAATTGCTAAGATGAATCCATCGCCGTGACACCCTGCTGTATCAGGAGGGGATGGCCCCGAGGCTCCCATGGGGCAAATGGTGCCCTGCGTTGCGCCGTCTCCTCATGCTCCTGCGGGCTTCTTCAGGGGCTGCGCCTTCTGATCCGATTCGATTTCCTGCGCCAACCTATCTGCTGACCATCAACTCTGGAGGACTCTGATGCTGAACCATGACCACCACCTGGACACGCAAGCCCTGCTGCCCGGACGCTCTACCGAAGCGGGTGCCACACGGCGCACCGCCCTGCAGGCTGCGCTGGGCCTGGGTTATGCGGCTGCTGCTGCGCCTTTGATGGCGCAGACCGCCATCTCCACCCCTGCTGATGGCCTGGTGGCAGGGCAGGTGAGCTACGAGGTGGATGGCTTCAAGGTGCCTGCGTACCGCGCAGCGCCTGAAGGCAAGACCGGGTTGCCCGTGGTTCTGGTCATCCAGGAGATTTTTGGCGTGCACGAATACATTGCCGATGTGTGCCGGCGCTTTGCCAAGGCGGGCTACCTCGCCATCGCGCCCGAGCTGTACGCGCGCCAGGGCAACGCGGCCAGCTATACCGAAGTGTCCAAGCTCATGGCCGAGCTGGTCTCCAAGGTGCCCGATGGGCAGGTGATGGGTGACCTGGACGGTGCCGTGAAGTGGGCCGCCGCCAATGGCGGTGATGCTGCCCGTGTGGGCGTGACGGGCTTTTGCTGGGGTGGCCGCATCACGTGGCTGTATGCCGCCCACGGGCCGGTCAAGGCAGGGGTGGCTTGGTATGGGCGGCTGGTGGGGCAGTCCACCGACCTCACTCCCAAGCACCCGGTGGATCTGACGCCCATTCTGAAAGCGCCGGTGCTGGGGCTTTATGGCGAAAAAGATTCCGGCATCCCTCTTGACACGGTTGATAAGATGAAATCAGCCCTAGCCAGCGGTTCTGCTGCAGCCAAGGTTTCCGAGTTTGTGGTGTACCCCGATGCGCCGCACGCCTTCCATGCCGACTACCGCCCCAGCTACCGCAAGGAAGCGGCGGAAGACGGCTTCAAGCGCGCGCTGGCCTGGTTCAAGACCCACGGAGTGGTTTGAGCTTCTCCTGTTTTCAGCCAGAAGCCGCCCTGAAGTTTTCGGGGCGGCTTTTTTTCCGGGTACAGCACAAGCGTTTGATCCTGAAAAATGCCTCTAAGGCAGTATTAATAAGCGCTAAAAGCTATGACTTTGATAGCAATCTTGATTGCCACCCTGGCTGCCGGTATTGGCAGTGTGTGGGTTGCAGCCCTGCTGATGCGGTGGGGTTTGGGCCGCCAGCAAGACGGTGTGGGGCCGCAACACCTCTTGAGCTTGGCGGCAGGGGCTTTGCTGGCCACCGCCTTCATGCACCTGCTGCCCGAGGCGTTTGAAAGCCAGGCCGGAGCGCACGACCTGTTTGCCACCTTGCTGGTGGGCGTGGTGTTTTTCTTTTTGCTCGACAAGGCCGAGCTGTGGCACCACGGGCACGAGCACAGCCACGCCGAGTCGACCCCGCATGCGCATGGCGATGGGCACCATCACCGACATGACCACGGGCACGATCATGCCCACGCTGCTGGTCATGACCATCACGGCCACGCCCACCACCACGGCCCCCGCGCAGGCGGCTGGGCGGTGCTGACGGGTGACAGCGTGCATTGCTTTGGCGATGGCATCCTGATCGCCTCCGCATTCATGGCCGATATCCGCCTGGGTGTGATCGCCGCCATGTCGGTGCTGGCGCACGAGGTGCCGCACCACATGGGTGACCTGGTGGTGCTGGGGCAGACCAGCACCAACCGCCGCATGGCGCTGGTGAAGGTGTCTCTGGCCGGTGCAGTCACGGCCCTGGGCGGGGTGCTGGGCTATTTTCTGGTGGCGCAGCTACAGGACTTTTTGCCGTATTTCCTGGCCGTGGCCTCCAGCAGCTTTGTGTATGTGGCGCTGGCTGACTTGATTCCACAGCTGCAAAAGCGCCTGACAGCGCGTGAAACCATTGCACAGATTGCGTGGCTCGTTGCGGGGATGGTGGTGGTCACGCTGGTGAGCGGCGCGGCGCACAGCCATTGACAGGTGGGTCTGTGGACTAAAGGTGCTATGAAAAGATGAGCTGCCTGCGCTTGCTCAGCGGGCGCAGCAGCTATTTTTTTCTGCCATCAGATCGGCCTCCCCACCTGACTGGTCACTTTTGGGGTATCCAGCTTCAGCCATTTAGACAACAAAAAACCCTGCTTGGCGAACCAAGCAGGGTTTTTGATTTGGTGGTGGTACCGGGACTTGAACCTGGGACATCAGCATTATGAATGCTGCGCTCTAACCAACTGAGCTATACCACCGAAGCCTCAAATTATAGACCAAAAAAATCACTGGTGCACAAAATTGGCCTTGCGTTTTGCAATGAACGCGTCCATGCCTTCTTTTTGGTCCTGCGTGGCAAACAGTGCGTGGAACAGGCGGCGCTCAAACATCACCCCGTCAGCCAGGGTGCCTTCAAACGAGCGGTTGACCGATTCCTTGGCCGCCATCACGGCGATGCGCGAGAAGTCCGAAATGATGAGTGCAGCTCCCAGGGCTTCGTCCAGCAGCTTGTCAAAAGGCACCACGCGGCTGACCAGCCCGGCGCGCTCGGCCTCGGTGGCGTCCATCATGCGGCCGGTCAGGGCCATGTCCATGGCTTTGGATTTGCCCACGGCACGGGGCAGGCGCTGCGTGCCGCCCGCGCCGGGGATCACGCCCAGCTTGATTTCGGGCTGGCCGAACTTGGCGTTGTCTGCAGCGATAATGAAGTCACACATCATGGCCAGTTCGCAGCCGCCACCCAGGGCAAAGCCGCTCACGGCGGCGATCACGGGCTTGCGGATGCTGCGGATGGCTTCCCAGTTGCGGGTGATGTAGTCGCCCTTGTAGGCGTCGGCAAAGCTGTACTTGGCCATGGCGCCAATGTCGGCACCGGCGGCAAAGGCTTTTTCGCTGCCGGTGATGATCATGCAGCCGATCTTTTCGTCGGCATCAAAAGCCTTGAGCGCTTCGCCCAGCTCGTTCATCAGCTGGTCATTCAGCGCATTGAGCTGCTTGGGGCGGTTGAGGGTGATGATGCCGACCTTCTCGCCTTCGGTGCGCACTTCAATGGTCTCGTAAGCCATGTTGTCTCCTGGTTGGGGTTCCGGGTGCCGGAACCGGGGTCAAAACCTGTTCAAAAAAAGGTGTTGCCGACTATACCCAAGCACCTTGCAGCCCGCTGTCGCGCGTCGCGCACGGCTGTGGGGCTGCGCTATCTGTGCTGTGGGTCTAGGTCATTCTGGCAGTCTGCACTGTCACATCAGGTCACACCGCATCAGCCAGCCAGCGGCCCACAGCTTTGCTGTCGGTGGCGCTGAGGCTTACCGTGTCGGGTTTGGGCGCCTTGCGCCGTGCGTTGGTGGGCGCAGCAGCAGGAGCTGCCAGGGGCAGGCTGAGCGGCAGGCGCAGCAGGCGGCCATCACGCGCCACCAGGGCGGTGAGCTGGCGGTGTGGGCCCGTGTAGAAAGCCACATCGTCCAGCTTGGCAATGCGCCAGCCCTGGCCTTTGACTTCGATGCCCAGCCACTCGTCTCCCGCTGCCATACCCGCCTGTTCGGCGGCACCGCCGCGCAGCACGGTCTTGATCTGAACACTGTGGTTCTCCGCCACGCGCAGGCCCAGGCGCTGCGCCAGCTGGGCGGGTTCTGCTTTCAAGGTCACGCCGTGCGCTGCCAGCAGGGACTCCAGTGGCAGTTCGTCCGTGCCGTGCACCCATTGCTGAATTTCCTGTGTCCAGGGGCGTCCGGTCAGCTCCTGCAGCACTGCCAGCAGATCGTCCTGGCTAATGGGGCCGCCCTGGCTGCGATGCCACAGCCCGCGCATCACGGCATCCAGCGTGGCTTTGCCTTCCTGGCGCAATTTCAGGTCCAGGCACAGCGCTACCAGCGAGCCCTTGGTGTAGTAGCTCACCGTGGCGTTGGCGGTGTTTTCGTCCTGTCGGTAGTACTTCACCCACGCATCAAAGCTGGCCTGGGCCACCGTTTGCACCTTGCGCCCGGGTGTTTGCAGCACCTGGTTGATGGTTTTGTTGATGAGCTTGAGGTAGGTGGTGTCGTCAATCAGGCCTGCTCGGCGCAGCAGAAGGTCGTCGTAGTAGCTGGTAAAGCCCTCAAAGAACCACAGCAGCTGGGTGTAGTTCTCCTGGTCGTAGTCATAGCGGCTGAACTCTGCAGGCCGCAGGCGTTTCACGTTCCAGGTGTGGAAATACTCGTGGCTGATGAGGCCCAGCAGCGTGGTGTAGCCCTCGCCCTGGCGCTTTTCACCGGTGCGGGGCAGGTCACGCCTGCCGCAGATCAGTGCGGTGGAGTTGCGGTGTTCCAGCCCACCGTAGCCATCATGCACGGCATTGAGCATGAAAACATAGCGGTCAAACGGCGTCTTGCCCTTGCCATGCCAGAAACGGATGGCGGTTTCGCAGATTTTCTGGCTGTCGGCCAGCAGGCGCTCTCCATCGAAGGATGGTGCTGCGCCAGCCACCACAAACTGGTGGGGTATGCCGCAGGCCGTAAAGCGTCCCACCCAGAAATCGCCCATTTCCACGGGGCAGTCCACCAGCTCGTCGTAGTGGGCTGCGCCATACAGGCCAAAGCCTTTGCGGGTGGTTTTGAGGGGCTGCAGTCCCGTAGCCACGGACCATGCTGCCGTGGCGGCGGTGGGGCTCACCTGCAGGGTATGGGCCGCTTGCTCCTGCCCATGCACGCGCAGACACAGGCTGGTGCCGTTGAAAAAGCCCCGGTCCGCATCCAGCCAGGCCGTGCGCACCGAGTTGTCGTAGGCGCACACCTCATAGGTCAGCACCAGCGGCTCTTGTGCCTTGCACTCGGCCACCCAGGTGTGTTTGTCCGTCTGCTGCAGGGCTACGCTGCGGCGGCCCTGCCGGGCCTGGAGGTTTTGCAGGTTCTTGGCGAACTCCCGCACCAGGTAGCTGCCGGGAATCCACACCGGCAAGGACACCACCTGCCGGGCCAGGGGCGAGGCCACCGTCAGGGTGATCTGAAAAAGATGGGCCTGGAGGTTGGCCGGGACCACCTCGTAGTGAATGGGAGCAGGGGCGGATGATTTGGGCATAAGACTCGGCTAGGCTGCCGCGCCTGACGGGCCCTGGAGCGCCTGCGCGCCCCTGGCACCGCCGTTGGCCTGCGGCGGTTGTCTGATCAAGGGTCAGTTTTTGGCAGTGCTCTCGCTCGCCACTTCGGCAAAGCGCTTTTCCACTTCCTGCGCGCCAATCGCGCCTGGCACCCGGGTGCCGTTGGCGAAGATCAGCGTAGGGGTGCCGGTGATCTTGTGTTTGCGGCCAAAGGCCAGATTGCGCTGGATGGCGGCTGTGTCACAGCTGGCGGCTGCGGGCACCTTTTCGCGCACCATCAGGTCCTGCCAGGCGGTCACGCGGTCTTTGGCGCACCAGATATTGCGGGACTTCTCGGCCGAATCCGGGCTGAGGATCGGGTAGAGGAACAGGTAGACGGTGATGTTGTCCACATTCTGCAAATCGCGCTCAAAGCGCTTGCAGTAGCCGCAGTTGGGGTCTTCAAAAATGGCGACCTTGCGCTTGCCATCGCCGCGCACGATGGTGAAGGCGTCTTGCAGGGGTAGGGCCGAAAAGTCCACCGCTGTCAGCTTGTTGATGCGGTCTTCCGTCAGGTTGCGGCGCGCCTTGGTGTCGATCAGCTCGCCCTGGATGAGGTAATTGCCCTTGGCGTCGGTATAGAAAACGTCTGTGCCGATACGCACTTCGTACAGGCCCTGCATCGCGGTGGAGTTCACTTCATCGATCTTGCCCAGCTGCGGAATGCGATCGCTCAGCGTCTTGCGGATGGCTGCTTCTTGAGCCTGTGCGGACAGGCCCAGCGCCAGAACAGCGGCGGCCAGCAGGGTAGGGAAGAGTTTCATGAGAGGCTCGATGGTGCGGCAGCGCCGAAGGCTGGTGCCAAGGGTGAAAAAAGAAAAAGGACAGGGGGTGGAGTGGGCTGGGCTCAAAGGGTTCCCATGGCCTGACGGGTGACCCATTGTTTCAGCAGGCCGCTGCGCTCAAACCCTCGCATGCCCCAGTTGCGCAGAACCTGGACCGGGTTTTCGGTGCGTGCAAACAGCTGCTGCAGCCCGTCGGTGGCCAGGCTCATGGGGAGCATAGCGGCCTTGCGCTCGCGTTCATAGCTGCGCAGCAACCGCATGTCGGCCACACTGCGCCAGTAGTCACGTTCGTGCAGGATGCGGGCCAGCGCTTGTGCATCGGCCAGTCCCAAATTCAGCCCTTGGCCTGCCAGTGGGTGGATGTTGTGTGCGGCATCGCCTGCCAGCACCCAGCTGCGCGCGGTTTTGCCTGCGTCGGGCATCGGGCCGCACCAGCGGTTGGCCTGGGCTTGTTGGAGGGGCCATGCGGCTCGTTCGCCCGCCAGCTCCAATGTGCCGAGTGCTCCCTGGCTGGCGGCGTGCAGTTCCTCGATGAAGAGGTCTGGCTCCAGTGCGAGCAAAGTGGTGGCCTGCTCGCGTTCTGCAGACCACACCACGGCAACGGTGTGGCCGTCTGCTCCGTCCAGCGGCAAAAACGCGAGGATGCCCTGGGGCAGAAACCATTGGCGAGCCACTTGGCCGTGGGGTTGTTCGCAAACCACCCGGGTCGCAATGGCGTGCTGCGAGTAGGGCGTCACGTCGAAGTCCACGGCAAATTCAGCCCGTGTAGCGCTGGCACGGCCCTCGCATACCACTGTCAGCGGCGCGTTCACGGGGGCGCTGACCACCTCGACCTGGGGTTGGTAGCGCACCGCTTCGGCCAGTCGCTGCTCCAAAGCGGGCACGTCCACGATCCAGGCCAGGGCTTCTGTGCCTTGGGCGGCTGCGTCAAACTGCACCGCGCCATCCCGGTCTCCGAACACTTCCATGCGTGCCACGGCCGTGGCGTGCTCCGAGTCAGGCCAGCTGCGCAAGGATTCCAGCAGGGTGCGAGAGGCGGTGTTCAGCGCGTAGGCGCGCACGTCTGCGGTGCTGGCTGGTGCTTGCGGCGCTGCCGCCAGCGCCACGCGCAGGCGATCACGCGCCAGCAACAATGCCAAAGTGCGGCCCACAATGCCGGCCCCACGGATGCAGATATCAAAGGTATGTGCCATGCCTGCCATTGTAGGAGCGGCGTTTGTGCTGATCAGGGTGGGGGGCTTCTGGGATGGTGTGTCTGGTTCACAATTCCGAGCCTTCCTATCCCAGCCCGTTCTGATGACAAATCAAATCACCCGGAACGGGCCGCCCTTCATATCGCGGAGCCTTCCTCATGTCTTTAGAAGCTGAATCCGACCTGACCGGAACCATTGCCCGGTTGTTCATCTATCCCGTCAAGTCGTGCGCTGGCATAGAGGTGCAAGAGGCGTTGTTGACCGAAACCGGGCTGGATCTCGACCGGGCCTGGATGGTGGTGGATGCGCAGGGGCAATTCCTGACGCAACGCACACTGCCCCGCATGGCGCTGATCCGCCCCGAACTCAAAACCTCGGAAATGGTTCTGCGGGCTCCAGGCATGCTGGCCCTACATGTCGGTCTGGACGTGGTGGAAGCCCCTGCCACGGTGACGGTGTGGCGGGACACCTTGCCCGCCTGGGACATGGGGGCGGTCGCGGCGCAGTGGTTCAGCGACTTTCTGGGGCAGCCTTGCCGGATGGTGCGTTTCGACCCCGATCATCGCCGCTGGTCCAGCAAGGAATGGACTGGCGAGCTGGACGCGCACACGCAATTTGCCGATGGCTTCGCCGTGCTGGTGACCAGCGAGGCATCGATGGACACCCTCAACGAGCGCTTGCAGGCAGCCGGGTATGCCCCGGTGGGCGTAGAGCGTTTCCGCCCCAACGTGGTCTTGGGCGGTGTGGAAGCCCACGATGAAGACCGCATTGAAGGCGTGCGGCTGGAGGTGGAGGGGCACGAAGTGGAATTGCGCCATGTAAAGCCCTGCGCGCGCTGCCCGATTCCGAACATCGACCCCGCTACGGCCGAGAGCCACCCCGCTGTCAGCGATGCGTTGAGCGCCTACCGCGCTGACCGGCGGCTTGACGGCGCTATCACCTTTGGAATGAATGCGATTGTGGCCAAGGGGGCAGGCCAGGTGCTGCGCGTGGGCCAAAGGTTTGGCGCCAACTTCCGTTTTGATTGACAGCGCAGTCTGGGCTGGGCGCTGACCGGAATGTGTCTGGGGGCTCTGGGCTCGGCTCAGGCAGGCTCGGGGGCTGCTGGCATAAAATCACGCCCCCGAGGCTCATGGGCGCGTGGCGCCCACCCCAGGTTCAGAGCGTGTTATGCATTTTTTACGTACCCACGTTGGACCCTGAGGCTAGTGCTCGCAAGGCGCAGACCGCTGCCAAGGCTTAAGCCCTGGAAAATTCTGCAACGCCGCGAGTTCTAGCCTCAGGGCCCAACCCTCCGGGAAAGCCGGAGAAAGGCCCGGCCACTTTGTTGCACGCCGCTGGCGGTACCTGTACCGCTGCGCGTCTTGCGCCTCGTTGCCGGGCCTTTCTCCGGCTTTCGTGGGCACGTAAAAGTACACAACACGCTCTAACCCCATGAATGTTCCGATTGCGTTGGCTGCCTTGCAGACGCAGGCTGCCGAGCCCGCCCGTCTGCGTGAAATCCCGTACAACTACACCTCGTTCTCTGACCGGGAGATCGTGATCCGCTTGCTGGGTTCCTCCGCCTGGGACCTGCTGGACCAGCTGCGCAAAGAGCGCCGCACCGGTCGATCTGCCCGCATGCTGTACGAAGTGCTGGGCGACATGTGGGTGGTACAGCGCAACCCCTACCTGCAGGACGACCTGCTGGACAACCCCGACCGCCGCAAGCTGCTGGTCGATGCACTGAACCACCGCCTGGGAGAAATCGAAAAGCGCCGCACCCCCAACGACGACGCCGAGCGCGACCGCCTGGTGGGCGAGCTGGTGGTGGCCGCGCGCCGTGCGGTGCAAGAGTTCAACGCCACCTTCGAGAACGCTGCTCAGCTGCGCCGTCAGGTGCAAAAGACGCTGGGTCGCCTGACGGCCAAGGACAACATCAAGTTCGACGGCCTCTCGCGCGTGAGCCATGTGACGGACGCGACCGACTGGCGTGTGGAATACCCGTTCGTGGTGCTGACGCCGGACACCGAGGCCGAGATGGCCGCGCTGGTCAAGGGCTGTATCGAGCTGGGCCTGACCATCATCCCGCGTGGGGGCGGCACCGGCTATACCGGCGGCGCGATTCCGTTGACCTGGAAGAGCGTGGTCATCAACACCGAAAAGCTCGAAGCCATGACCGAGGTGGAGATGCGCCGCCTGCCGGGCCTGGACCGTGAGGTGGGCACCATCTGGACCGAAGCCGGTGTGGTGACCCAGCGTGTGGCCGATGCGGCCGAGCGCGCAGGCTTTGTGTTTGCGGTAGACCCCACCAGCGCCGAGGCTTCGTGCATTGGCGGCAACATCGCCATGAACGCGGGCGGCAAGAAGGCCGTGCTGTGGGGCACGGCGCTCGATAACCTGGCCAGCTGGCGCATGGTGACACCCGACGCCCAGTGGCTGGAGGTGACCCGCCTGGACCACAACATGGGCAAAATCCATGACGTGGAGACTGCCACCTTCGAGCTGCAATATTTCGAAGCCGACGGCAAGACGCCCGTGCGCACCGAGCGCCTGAGCATCCCAGGCCGCACCTTCCGCAAGGAAGGCCTGGGCAAGGACGTGACGGACAAGTTCCTGGCTGGCCTGCCAGGCATCCAGAAGGAAGGCTGCGACGGCCTCATCACCAGCGCGCGCTGGGTGGTGCACCGCATGCCTGAGCACACGCGCACCGTGTGCCTGGAGTTCTTTGGCAATGCCAAGGATGCGGTGCCCAGCATTGTGGACATCAAGGACTACATGTTTGCCGAGCAAAAGCGCAGTGGCGTGTTGCTGGCGGGCCTGGAGCACCTGGACGACCGGTATCTGAAGGCCGTGGGCTACGCCACCAAGAGCAAGAAGGGCAACGGTGGCCTGCCCAAGATGGTGCTGATTGGCGACATTGCGGGCGACGATGCCGACGAAGTGGCCCGCGTGACCAGCGAAGTGGTGCGCCTGGCCAATACCCGCAGCGGCGAAGGCTTCATCGCCATCAGCGCCGATGCACGCAAGAAATTCTGGGCCGACCGCAAGAAGACAGCCGCCATCAGCCGCCACACCAACGCCTTCAAGATCAACGAAGACGTGGTGATCCCGCTGCCGCGCATGGCCGAGTACACCGATGGCATCGAGCGCATCAACATCGAGCTGAGCCTGCGCAACAAGCTCAAGCTGTGCGACACGCTGACCGAATTCTTCGAGCGCGGCAACCTGCCGCTGGGCAAGCAGGACGCGGCCGACGACGTGCCCGCTGCCGAGCTGCTGGAAGACCGCGTGGCCCAGGCCATTGCCCTGGTGGCCGAAGTGCGTGCGCTGTGGCAGGGCTGGCTGGACAACGTGGAAACGCTGTTCCCACAACTGCAGGACCACACCCTGCGCGCCAGCTGGAAGACGCAGCTGCGCACGCCGCTGCAAGGCATCTTTACCGGTGCTGCGTTCAAGCCCATCCTGGACGAGGCCGTGGCTATTCACAAGCGCGTGCTCAAGGGCCGCGTGTGGGTGGCGCTGCACATGCACGCAGGCGACGGCAATGTGCACACCAACATTCCCGTCAACAGCGACGACTACGAGATGCTGCAGACCGCACACGAAGCGGTGGCCCGCATCATGGTGCTGGCACGCAGCTTGAACGGCGTGATCTCGGGCGAGCACGGCATTGGCATCACCAAGCTGGAGTTTCTGACCGACGACGAACTGCGCCCGTTTGCGGAATACAAGCGCAAGGTGGATCCGGAGGGTCGCTTCAACAAAGGCAAGCTGCTACGAAATCAGGAGCTGCCTGCACTTGCTGCAAGCGCGCCAGAGGCCAAAAAGGCTTCTGATGCGGCCGTCATGCATGCAGACCTGACCAACGCCTACACACCCAGCTTTGGTCTGATGGGGCACGAGTCGCTGATCATGCAGCAAAGCGATATTGGCGCCATTGCCGATTCGGTCAAGGACTGCCTGCGCTGCGGCAAGTGCAAGCCCGTGTGTTCCACCCACGTGCCCCGCGCCAGCCTGCTGTACAGCCCGCGCAACAAGATTTTGGCGACCTCGCTGCTGGTCGAGGCCTTCCTGTACGAAGAGCAGACGCGCCGCGGCGTGTCCATCAAGCACTGGCAAGAGTTTGAGGACGTGGCCGACCACTGCACGGTGTGCCACAAGTGCTACACGCCTTGCCCGGTCAAGATCGACTTTGGCGATGTGACCATGAACATGCGCAACCTGTTGCGCAAGATGGGCAAGAAGACCTTCCGTCCCGGCAACGCCATGGCCATGGCCATGCTCAACGCGACCAATCCGGACACCATCAAGTTCATGCGCACCGCTGTGGTGGACGTGGGCTACAAGGCCCAGCGCGCAGTGGTGGACCTGGTGCGCGCCGTGGGCCGCAAGCAGACGGCCAAGCCGCCAGCCACCGTGGGCACCGCACCGATCAAGGAGCAGGTGATTCACTTCGTGAACAAGAAGCTGCCCGGCGGCCTGCCCAAGAAGACCGCCCGCGCGCTGCTGGACATCGAAGACAAGAACTACGTGCCCATCATCCGCAACCCGCAGGCCACCACGGCGGATTCGGAAGCGGTGTTCTACTTCCCCGGCTGCGGGTCGGAGCGTCTGTTCTCGCAAGTCGGTCTGGCCACCCAGGCCATGCTGTGGCATGCGGGCGTGCAGACGGTGCTGCCACCGGGCTACCTGTGCTGCGGCTACCCCCAGCGTGGCAGCGGCCAGTTCGACAAGGCCGAGAAGATGATCACGGATAACCGGGTTCTCTTCCACCGCGTGGCCAACACGCTCAACTACCTTGACATCAAGACCGTGGTGGTGAGCTGCGGCACCTGCTACGACCAGCTGCAGGGCTACCAGTTCGACAAGATCTTCCCCGGCTGCCGCATCATCGACATCCATGAATACCTGCTGGATAAGGGCATCACCCTGCAAGGCAAGGGCGCTTACCTGTACCACGAGCCTTGCCACAACCCCATGAAGCAGCAGGACGGCCTCAAGACCGTGAAGGCGCTGGTGGGCGAGCAGGTGCTCAAGAGCGACCGCTGCTGTGGCGAATCGGGCACGCTGGGTGTGTCGCGCCCCGACATCTCGACGCAGGTGCGCTTCCGCAAGGAAGAGGAAATCCGCAAGGGCGAAGCGGCCTTGCGTGCCAGCGGTGCAGTGGCCGAGCAGGACAACGTCAAGATCCTGACCAGCTGCCCCAGCTGTCTGCAAGGGCTGAATCGTTACCAGGACGACCTGCAAAACGGCCTGCTCGAAGCCGACTACATCGTCATCGAGATGGCCCGCCAGATTCTGGGCGAGAACTGGATGCCCGAGTACGTGCAGCGCGCCAACCAGGGCGGCATTGAGCGGGTGCTGGTGTGACCGAAGCCCCAGCCTGCCCGCTGTGTGCCGCCGATGGCGGGACGCTGGTCTGGCGCGGAGCCCGGCTGCGTGTCATCCGGGCGCAGGAGGCGGGGTTTCCCGCCTTCTACCGCGTGGTGTGGAATGCGCATGTGGCCGAGTTTTCGGACCTGGCTGAAGACGAGCAGGCCCACTGCATGCGGGCTGTGACGCTCGTAGAGCAGGCCTTGCGGCAGCATCTGGCCCCCGCCAAGGTCAATCTGGCGGCCTTGGGCAACATGGTGCCGCACCTGCACTGGCACGTGATTGCGCGGTTTGAGTGGGACAGCCATTTCCCTTCGCCGGTATGGGCGGCAGCCCAGCGCAACAGCCCTGCCGATCAAGAGGCTGCGGTGCAGGCGCTGCTGCCTGCGCTGGAGTCTGCGTTGCGCGCGCGCCTGGATGGCGCACTGGCCGCGGCATGACGCCGCGCGCTTCAGATTCATTGTGGCGGGCGCTGGCCCGCGTTCCATTTTTTGACAGGTGATGGCATGGCAGGTTTGAAAGCGGGTGCTCCTGCACCCACCGCGCTCACGGTCCACGAGGTCTCGCGCGTGCTGGAGGTGGCTTTTTCAGATGGAGCCACCTACCGCATCCCGTTTGAACTGATGCGCGTCTATTCCCCCTCTGCAGAGGTTCAGGGCCATGGCCCCGGGCAGGAAGTGCTGCAGACAGGCAAGCGCGATGTGACCTTGGTGAACCTGGAGCCGGTGGGTAACTACGCCGTCAAGCCCACGTTCTCTGACGGGCATGACAGCGGCATCTTCAGCTGGGACTACCTCTACGAGCTGGGGCAGAACGAAACAGCGCTGTGGCAGCAGTATGAGGAGCGGCTGGCCGCAGCAGGCGTGGAGCGCGATGCACCCATGGCCCCCAAAGGGGGTGGCCACGCCTGCGGCAGCCATTGATCGCTGTCAAAGCCGAGGGGTGATAAATGCTATTAAATTTATAGCTGCTTGCGCTTGAATAACGGGCGCTACATCACCATTTGACAAGAACCCTGCGACCGATGCCCCATTTCAGTGCGGGGTTGTCGCTGTACGACGGGCGCACACGCGCCTAGCATGAAGACCATGAGCACCACCCACTTTGGATTCCAGTCGGTTGACGAAAACGAAAAAGCACAGCGCGTACGCGGCGTGTTTGATTCGGTGGCGTCCAAATACGACGTCATGAACGACCTGATGTCTGGCGGCCTGCACCGCGCGTGGAAGGCCTATACCGTGATGGTGGCCAACCTGCGCGAAGGCAGCCAGGTGCTGGACATTGCGGGCGGCACGGGTGACCTGTCGCTGGCCTTTTCCAAAAAAGTGGGCAGCACTGGCCGCGTGGTGCACACGGACATCAACGAGGCCATGCTGCGCACGGGGCGTGACAGGCTGATCAACGCAGGCGTGATCCTGCCCACCATGGTGTGCGATGCCGAGAAGCTGCCTTTTCCGGATGGACACTTTGACGTGGTCAGCGTGGCCTTCGGTCTGCGCAACATGACCCACAAGGACCGTGCCCTGTCTGAAATGTGCCGTGTGCTCAAGCCCGGCGGCAAGCTGCTGGTGCTGGAGTTTTCCAAAGTGGCCAAGCCGCTGGAGAAGGTGTACGACTGGTACTCCTTCAAGGTGCTGCCCCAGCTGGGCAAATTGGTGGCCGGCGACGACGCCAGCTACCGCTATCTGGCCGAGTCCATCCGCATGCACCCAGGGCAGGAAGAACTCAAATCCCTCATGCAACAAAGCGGCTTTGGGCATGTGGACTATCACAACATGACTGGCGGAATAGTGGCTTTGCATGTTGGAATCAAGTGCTGAACGCAAACCGTGCGTTCAATGCTGATGAATGACACAACGGAGGTGACATGATGAAACTGTGGTCTTTGGTTTTGGTGGCGCTGATGGCGGTGGTCCATGTGGATGCCGAAGCCAAGCGTCTGGGTGGCGGCAAGTCCGTGGGGCAGCAATCCAGCAACGTGACCCAGCGCGAGTCTTCGGGTGCGGGTGCACCTGCGCAAAACGTCACCAACAACGCGGCAGCGAACAAGCCTGCCCCGGCGGCGCCCGCCGCAGGTGCGCCTGCTGCAGCGCCCAAGAAGCCTTGGGGTGCCATGCTGGGTGGCTTGGCTGCCGGGCTGGGCCTGGCCTGGCTGGCCCACTCGCTGGGCCTGGGTGAGGCCTTTGGTCAGGTGCTGATGTTTGCGCTGCTGGCCATGGTAGCAGTGGCCGTGATTGGCATGATCATGCGCCGCCGCAGCGGTGGGGCTGCTCCGCAAGGCAACTCGCCGTATGCATTTCAGGGCGCAGGCGCAGCCACACCGGGTACCGCCCAGGTGCCCAACACCTACCGCCCCGAAAATGTGGGCAATGACGCGTCTGCCCGTCCATGGGAGCGCAGCAGCATGGCTTTTGATGCATCGCGCCAAAGCCAGGGCTCAGGCGTGGTGATTGGCTCGGGTCTGTCCGGTTCGCAGAACTGGGGCATTCCTGCGGGTTTTGACACGGAAGGCTTCCTGTCTGCCGCCAAGCGCAATTTCGTGACGCTGCAGGCCGCCTGGGACCGTTCGGACATCGCCACGCTGCGTTCCATGATGACCGACAGCATGCTCGAGGAAATCCGCACCCAGCTGGCCGAGCGCGAATCGCAGCGCGGTGCCGAGCCCAACCATACCGATGTGGTGATGATCGAGGCGCAACTGCTGGGCATCGAGGAAATGGAAGATCGCTACATGGCCAGTGTCGAGTTCTCGGGCATGATCCGCGAAGAAGTCTCTGCAGGCCCCAGCCCCTTCCGCGAAGTCTGGAACATGACCAAGGGCAAGAGCGGCAACAACGGCTGGCTGGTGGCCGGGGTGCAGGCGCTGCAGTAATCTCGCAGGGGTATCCCGGTTTCGGGAACCCAGTTCAGGGAATAATCGGGGACTATGGCAACACAGTCCCCTTTTTCATTTCTGGACGGCATTTTTGACCGCGTTACCTCTGGGCCGCAGCCACCGCAATGGCTTGTCCACGAAGTGCATCAGCGTGCTGTGCTGTTCATCAACCATGTCCTGATGCAGGAACCCGAGGCCATGGAGCGCCTGCGCCGCCAAAAAGGCCGCGTGGCCCGCGTCCAGTGGCGCATCTATTCGATGGCGCTTCTGGTCACTCCCGCAGGGCTTTTCAATCTGGCCAGCGAGGGCGATGTGCCTGATCTCCGCCTGGAGGTGACTGAGTTGTCCCCTTTGGCGCTGGCCCAGGGCGCCTTGCGCGGCGACAAGCCTGCCATCCGTATCGAAGGGGATGTGCAACTGGCTGCAGAAATCAACTGGCTGGTAGACCACGTGCGCTGGGATCTGGAAGAGGATCTGGCACGGCTTGTGGGTGATGCGCCTGCGCACCAGATCGCCCAGATGGCTCGGCGAGCCGCCCAGGCTTTGCGTCAGTTTGTGGGTGCCCGTGTGGCCCCTGCAAGCACTGCGGTCACTCCAGTGGCTCCGCGTCCCGCAGACCGGGCCGAAACATGAAGCGCTTCTTGCGTGGTTTCACCATCCTCTGGGTGGTGTTCCGGTACGGCCTTGACGGGCTGGTGCTGGACAGCTTTCAGAAGCCTTGGCTGCGCTGGCTTTCGCGGGTGCTGTCGGTGGGGCGCAAGCTGGATGCCCCCCGGGGCCAACGCCTGCGCGAGGCGCTGGAGCAGCTTGGGCCGATTTTCGTCAAGTTTGGGCAGGTGCTCTCTACCCGCCGTGACCTGCTGCCCCCCGATATTGCCGACGAACTGGCCCTGCTTCAGGATCGTGTGCCTCCCTTCGATCCCAACGTGGCCGTCGCCACCATCGAGCGGGCCTTTCAGAAGCCATTGGGCAGCATCTTTGCGTCTTTCGACCGCGTGCCGGTGGCCAGCGCTTCCATTGCCCAAGTGCACTTTGCCACGCTGGTAGACC
Source organism: Acidovorax sp. DW039 (assembly GCF_037101375.1). NCBI lineage: Bacteria > Pseudomonadati > Pseudomonadota > Betaproteobacteria > Burkholderiales > Comamonadaceae > Acidovorax > Acidovorax sp. DW039. Next base: position 1,425,943 of record NZ_AP029019.1, read on the forward strand.
GGGACGGTGTGCTGCGTGAGGTGGCCGTCAAGGTGCTGCGTCCCGGCATGCTTCCGGTGATTGAAAAGGACCTGGGCCTGATGCGAATGATGGCGGGCTGGGTCGAGAGCCTGTCCGCAGACGGCAAGCGCCTCAAGCCCCGTGAGGTGGTTGCCGAGTTTGACAACTACCTGCACGACGAGCTGGACCTGATACGCGAAGCGGCCAATGCAGCCCAGCTTCGCCGCAACATGCAGGGTCTGGACCTGGTGCTGATTCCGGAAATCTTCTGGGACTTTTGCCGCCCCGAAGTCATGGTGATGCAGCGGATGAAGGGCGTTCCGATCAGCCAGGTGGAGCGCTTGCGTGAAGCAGGGGTGGATATTCCCAAGCTCGCCCGCGACGGGGTCACGATCTTCTTCACCCAGGTTTTCCGTGACGGGTTTTTCCACGCCGACATGCATCCCGGCAACATCCAGGTGAGTCTGGAGCCAGAGACCTTCGGGCGCTACATATCGCTGGATTTCGGCATCGTGGGCACGTTGACCGAAACCGACAAGGAGTACCTCGCGCAGAACTTCGTTGCGTTCTTCCGTCGGGACTACAAGCGCGTGGCTGAACTGCACCTGGAAAGCGGTTGGGTTCCACCGGAAACACGGGTGAACGACCTGGAGTCAGCCATACGCGCTGTGTGCGAGCCGTACTTTGACCGTCCGCTCAAGGAAATCTCGCTGGGTATGGTGCTGATGCGCCTGTTCCAGACCTCGCGGCGCTTCCATGTGGAAATCCAGCCCCAACTGGTTTTGCTGCAGAAAACGCTGCTCAACATCGAAGGGTTGGGGCGGCAGTTGGACCCCGACCTGGATCTGTGGAGCACCGCCAAACCGTTTCTGGAGAAGTGGATGCTCGAGCAGATGGGGCCTCAGCGGCTGTGGCATGACCTCAAGGCGGAGGCGCCTCACTATGCCAAGCTGCTGCCAGAGCTTCCTCGTCTGTTGCACGACTACCTGCGCCGTCGCCCGGATGATGACCGCTCAGTGCTGAAAGAGCTGATCGAGACGCAAAGACGAACCAACCGCTTGCTGCAGCTCATTTGCAGCGTGGGCCTGGGTTTTGTGCTTGGGTTGTTGGTCATGCAACTGATCATCCGGGTCAAGGTGTTCTAGCCTGCCTGATGCTGCCTGGGGCCGTTTCGGGCTGTCACATCAGGCCCCGGGCATTGTTTTCGCTTGGTTTTTCTTTTTTCCTACAACGTCCGCGACATCAAGGAGCATGCCGTGCTGTTGACACTGGTCATCGTTTATCTGCTGGTCACCATCGCCATTGGTCTGGTGGCTGCCAAGCGTGTGAAAAATGCGGCGGACTTCGCCATCGCTGGCAGACACCTGCCGATGTACATGATCATCACCACCACGTTTGCGACGTGGTTCGGCTCCGAGACGGTGCTCGGTATTCCCGCCAAGTTCATTGAGGGCGGGCTCGGCAATGTGGTGGAAGACCCGTTCGGCGCGGGCTTCTGTCTCATCCTCGTGGGGCTGTTCTTTGCCGGGCGCCTTTACCGGATGACACTGCTCACCATCAGCGATTACTACCGTGAGCGTTTCGGGCGCACGGTAGAGGTGGTGTGCTCATTGATCATCATGCTCAGCTACCTCGGCTGGGTGTCTGCGCAGGTGACTGCGCTGGGCCTGGTGTTCAACCTGCTGTCTGGCGGGGCTGTCAGTATCACCATGGGCATGGTGATTGGCGTGTTTTCCATCCTCGCTTACACCCTCTTTGGCGGAATGTGGTCTGTGGCCGTGACGGACTTCATCCAGATGATCATTCTGGTCGTGGGGCTGGCCATCATCGCCGTGTTCGCCGGAAACATGGCTGGCGGGGCAGACAAGGTGCTGGAACTGGCCTCCAGCCGCGAGCTGTTCCGCTTCTGGCCTGAGCCGCAGTTTCACGACATCGTCTTCTTTGTTGCAGCGGCCATCACCATGATGTTCGGCTCGATTCCACAGCAGGACGTTTTCCAGCGCGTGATGTCGGCCAACAACATCCAGGCGGCCACCCGTGGTCCTGTCATCGGGGGCATCTGCTACATCCTGTTTGCCTTTGTGCCCATGTTTCTGGTTGCCAGCGCCCTGATCATCATGCCTGGCGAAACCGCGGACCTCCTCAAGGACGATCCCCAAAAAGTGCTGCCCACCCTGGTGCTTGCCAAGATGCCCTTCGTGATGCAAGTGCTGTTCTTTGGGGCGCTCCTGTCCGCGCTGAAATCCACAGCATCGGCCACTTTGCTGGCACCCAGCGTGACTTTCACGGAAAACATCTGGCGCCAGTTCCGTCCCCACGCTTCAGATCGGCAGCATCTGCTGACCATGCGCGTGACTACCCTGGTGTTCAGCCTGTTTGTGCTGGGCTATGCCATCTACATGCAGGGCACACCGATCTATGAACTGGTGTCTGGTGCGTACCAGGTGCCACTGGTGGGGGCCTTTGTTCCCCTGGTGTTTGGTCTGTACTGGAAGCGTGCCACCACTCAGGGGGCCATTTTTGCCATCGTCCTCGGGTTGCTGACGTGGATTTTGTTCCTCGCCACCCCTGCGGGCAAAGTCTTCCCTGCCCAGCTGGCAGGCTTGCTGGCTGCGCTGTTGGGCATGCTTGCGGGATCGCTGGGCCCCCAGGCCATCCGCAATAGCCACGCGGGCCATCACAAGATGGTGGGCGTGGAGTAAGAAGGCCGGTGCAAGCTGCTGTCGGCCGCTCAAAGAACAGAGGCGGTCGCCTCAAGGGCGGGGTTGTACATACAGCGCCCGCCTATAATTGAAGGTTTTGCACTTTCCCTTCATACTGACATGCCTATCTACGCCTACAAATGCGGCTCCTGCGGCCATGCCAAGGATGTGCTGCAAAAAATCTCGGATGCACCTCTGACCACTTGCCCTGCCTGTGGTGCAGAAGCCTTTTCCAAGCAGGTCACTGCGGCGGGTTTTCAGCTCAAAGGCTCCGGCTGGTACGTGACGGACTTCCGTGGCGGCAGTGGCGGAAGTTCCGCGCCAGCGACGGAATCCAAGTCCGATACATCTGCGCCGGCAGCCAGCGCACCAGCTGCATCCCCGGCGCCTGCCGCGGCCACCACGGCAGGCTCTTCCTCCTGATTGGAAAACATGTCCGCCCTGCGCAAGTGGCTTTTCACAGGCCTGCTGGTCATCGTTCCTGGCGTCATCACGGCCTGGGTCCTGAACTGGATCGTCAGCACGCTGGATCAGACGCTGCAGATCCTGCCTGCGGCATGGCAGCCCGACCGCGTCCTCGGGATGCACATTCCCGGATTCGGCGTGCTGCTCACCCTGCTCATCCTTTTGGTGGTGGGGGCTGTGGCCAGCAACTTCGTGGGGCGCAAACTGGTGCAATGGGGCGATGCCGTGGTGCACCGCATCCCGGTGGTCCGCTCCATCTACTCCAGCGTCAAACAGGTTTCCGATACGCTCTTCTCCGAAAGCGGCAACGCTTTTCGCACTGCGGTGCTGGTGCAATGGCCGCGTGAAGGCGTCTGGACGGTGGCGTTCATCACGGGTGCGCCCAACGGTGAGATTGCCGCTTATCTGCGCGACGAATTCGTCAGCGTGTATGTACCGACCACGCCCAACCCCACGGGCGGCTACTTTGTGCTGATGCGCAAGAGCGATTGCGTCGAGCTGGATATGAGCGTGGACGCCGCGCTCAAGTACATCGTTTCGATGGGCGTGGTGGCCCCTGTGGACCCCAATCAGCTCCCCCTTAAATAATTTCGTTTTCATTCATTGCGCCACAGCGGCGCCGGAAGTAATGCTATGCCCATGCGCTCTCACTATTGCGGTCTTGTGACTGAAGCCCTGATGGGCGAAACCGTAACCCTGGCGGGCTGGGTCAACCGCCGCCGCGATCACGGGGGCGTGATCTTCATCGATCTGCGTGACCGTGAAGGCTCTGTGCAGGTGGTGTGTGATCCCGACCGTGCAGACATGTTCAAGACCGCTGAGGACGTGCGCAACGAGTTCTGCGTGCAGGTCAAGGGCTTGGTGCGTGCGCGCCCCGAAGGCACTACCAACGACAACCTCAAGAGCGGCAAGATTGAGGTGCTGTGCCATGAGCTGACGGTGCTCAACGCCTCCGTGACGCCTCCGTTCCAGATGGACGACGAGAACCTTTCGGAAACCACGCGCCTGACCCACCGTGTGATGGATCTGCGTCGTCCTTACATGCAGCGCAACATGATGCTGCGCTACAAGACAGCCATTCAGGTGCGCAACTTCCTGGACAAGGAAGGTTTCATCGACATCGAAACCCCCATGCTGGGCAAGAGCACGCCCGAAGGTGCGCGCGACTATCTGGTGCCCAGCCGTGTGCACGACGGCCAGTTTTTTGCGCTGCCACAGTCCCCCCAGCTCTACAAGCAGATGCTGATGGTGGCGGGTTATGACCGCTACTACCAGATCACCAAATGCTTCCGTGACGAAGACTTGCGTGCGGACCGCCAGCCTGAGTTCACGCAGATCGACTGCGAAACCTCGTTCCTGAACGAAGAAGAAATCCGCGCCATATTCCAGCGCATGATCACTGAAGTGTTCCAGCAGCAACTGGGTGTGGATCTGGGCGAATTCCCGATCATGACCTACCAGGAAGCCGCGCACCGCTTCGGCTCCGACAAGCCCGACCTGCGTGTGAAGCTCGAATTCACCGAGCTGACCGACGTGATGAAGGACGTGGACTTCAAGGTGTTCTCTGGCGCGGCCAACATGAAGGGCGGCCGCGTGGTGGCCTTGCGTGTGCCCGGTGGCGCCCGTGAAGACGGTGGCCTGTCGCGTGGCGAAATCGACGGCTACACCGAGTTCGTCAAGATCTACGGTGCCAAGGGCCTGGCCTACATCAAGGTCAACGAGCAGGCCAAGGGGCGCGATGGCCTGCAGTCGCCTATCGTCAAGAACATCCACGACGCTGCGCTGGCAGAAGTGCTCAAGCGTACGGGTGCACAGGACGGCGATTTGCTGTTCTTTGGTGCAGACAAGGAAAAGGTGGTGAACGACGCCATCGGCGCATTGCGCATCAAGATCGGGCACAGCGAATTTGGCAAGAAGAATGGCCTGTTCGAAAACCGTTGGGCCCCTCTGTGGGTGGTGGACTTCCCCATGTTCGAGCACGACGAGGAAGAAGACCGTTGGGTGGCCGTGCACCATCCCTTCACCAGCCCCAAGGATGGTCACGAAGACCTCATGGACACCGATCCGGGCAAGTGCCTGGCCAAGGCCTATGACATGGTGCTGAACGGCTGGGAACTGGGCGGCGGCTCGGTCCGTATTCACCGTGCCGACGTGCAGAGCAAGGTGTTCTCCGCGCTCAAGATCAATCCGGAAGATGCACGCGCAAAGTTTGGCTACCTGCTGGACGCGCTGCAGTACGGCGCGCCTCCGCACGGTGGCTTGGCATTTGGTCTGGACCGTCTGATCACTCTGATGACTGGCGCAGAGTCCATCCGCGATGTGATCGCCTTCCCCAAGACACAGCGTGCTCAGGATTTGCTCACGCAAGCGCCTTCGCCAGTGGATGAAAAGCAGCTGCGCGAATTGCACATCCGCCTGCGCAACCCCGACGCTGCCAAGGCCAGCTGATAAGGGTTTCAGGATTCTTGCCACCCACCCTCTGACAACGTGAGGTGGCAGAAGACCAAGCGGCTCAGACATTCGTGTCTGGGCCGCTTTTTCGTTGGGTGGTTCGATTCAAGAGGTAAAAAATGAAAACATCCGTGATTTATGGCTTCGCTGCCAGGTCGTTGATCGGCGCACTGGTGGCTGTGCTGGCTCTGGCGGGTTGCGGTGAAAAAAAGACCGAGTTGGGCGAAGGAGGCTCGGTCGTTTCAGGGTCTGCGGGCCCGGCGGGTGCCAAGGGGGCCGACAAGTCACTCACCCAGTGTGACGCTCCGGTCGCCACGCTGGCTTTGGCTGAGAATCCGAACGGCTATACCGTCTCCAGCAGCTACCACTTGCCCGCATCGCCGGTGCCGTTGATTCGGCTGATCGCGCAGCAAAGTGGCTGTTTCCGCGTGGTGGACCGTTCGGCAGGCCTGCGTTCCACCATCCAGGAGCAGGAACTCAAAGAGGCTGGAGTGCTTCGCCAGAAGTCCACTGTGGCCAAGGGCCGTGGCTATGAGGCGCAGTACACGCTGGTGCCCAGCCTGACTTTCAGCGAGCAGGACGCCGGCCGGGGGATTGCCGGGGTGATCGCCATGATTCCGGTTCTGCGTGATATTGCGGGGCTGATCGGCCTGGCAGAGCAGGTCAAACTCAAGGAGGCACAAACCGCTTTGCTGTTGACCGACAACGAAACGACCGAGCAGATCGCTGCGGCAACGGGTTCCGCCCGCACCACAGATCTGGGGGCGGCAGGCATGCTTTTTGGCCGCATGGGTGGTGGGGCTGGCGCGGGCTGGAGCAATACCAACGAAGGCAAGGTGATTGCTGCAGCCTTCCTGGATTCGCACAACAAGCTGGTGGCCCAGGTGCGCATGCTGCAGGCCAAGGAGTTGCCTCCCCCGGTCGCTGTCAAAAGCCAGCGCTGATGTGCCCCTTTGAACAGGTTCTTGTGTCCTTCGCGCAGCACCTGTCGTGAAACCCTACAAGATCCCAGAGTCCGTCTTGGTGGTGATCTACACCCCAGCGCTGGAGGTGCTGCTCATCCAGCGGGCGGGTACGGACGTCGGAGTGGAGCATTGGCAGTCTGTCACCGGCAGCAAAGACCGGTGGGACGAACCCTGGCATGAAACCGCCGCGCGGGAGGTGCGTGAAGAAACCGGTATCGATGTGGGAGACCCCGGAGTCCAGCTGATGGACTGGCAGCTGGAGAATGTCTATGACATCTGGCTGCAGTGGCGGCACCGCTATGCGCCAGAGGTCACCCGCAACCGCGAGCGGGTTTTCGGCCTCTGCGTACCCAACGTCCAGCCTGTCGTGCTCAACCCCCGGGAGCATGTGCGGTGGCAGTGGCTTCCCTGGCTGGCGGCGGCAGACCTGTGTTTTTCCGCATCGAACGCTGAGGCTTGTCTTTTGCTGCCTCGCCTGGCGGACAAGGGACCAACCTGATTTTGCAAGCTCAACGCCGTTACCTTCCCAGCGGCACTGGCCCCAGGCCGATCAGTTGGGTCTCAATCTGAACGCGTCCAGGGGGTCAGAGCCCGCATCGTCCTCCAACGCTTCGGGCGCAGGTGCTGTAGCCATATCGGCGCGGGCGCGGGCCGAATCACCTTCGGTCGGCGCAGATCGTGTGCGGATGACGACACCGCCCGGATGCCGTTCGCTGTCCTGACCCAGGATTGCACGGGTGGGCGCCGTGCCGCAGCACGCACGCAGCGCATCAATGTCTTTTTGCAGGGAATCCGCTTCTTCGATGCGGTCCCGGTGGCGCAGCAGCACCTGTTGCGAAAGGTCTACCAGCTTGGAGTTGAGGCTTTCGCGGCCGTGGCGAATGAGGCTGCGCACTGCGCCTGCAGGGTCGCCAGAGAGGCTGCGCGCCATGGCCATCTCTGCAGTCTTGTTGATGTGCTGCAGGCACTCACGCACGCTCTCGGCGTAGGGCGGGTACACATTGCAGGCATTGGCCATCAGTTCGCTCAGACCCCGGGTGTTGGCGTAACGCATGCCCAGCGCACGTATCCACACCATGCCTTCATCCATGTCGATGGACGTGGTGGCCAGCACGGCCAGCAGGCTGCCCAGGTTGCAGGCAGCTTCAAAATCAAAGGTACTCTCGTTGATTTCCTGGGCCATCAGCTTGACGGCTGCAACGGCTTGCGAGAACTGGCGCTGCTGAATGAGCTGCAGCGTGCGTGACACTTCCACAAAGCGCAGGATGCGTGGGCTGTTGGTGTTTTCGTGCCGTTCCAGCAAGCGGGCAAAGTCGGCCATGCAGCGCTCAATGCCCTTGCGGTCGTTGTCGGCAAAGTAGGCAAAGGTCAGCAGCACCAGGGACTGGCAGTCGAACAGCTTGGAGTCCAGCCCCAGCACGGCAGCCCGGGCCAGCACGCGGGTGGCGGTGGCACGCTCACCCATGTAGTAAGACATCATTCCCAGCTTCTGCAGGCGCACCACGGAGTCCGGGGTCAGTTCGGCCGCAATGCGATAGGTTTCGATGGCCTCGGTGAATTGTCCCAGCTCCACCTGGGCCCGGCCCAGCACATCGTAGGCATCGGCGAAGGAAGAGTCCTCACCAATCAGTCCCTGCAGGGTGGTAATGGCCTTGGACGCCTGGCCTGACTCGATTTGCGCCCGTGCAACACCCAGCTTGGCCCAGGGCAGAGCGCGGGCTGCAATCACGGCCTCAAACAGGGTGCGCGCTTCGGCGTGTCGGCCCAGGCGCAGAAGCAGTTCCGTTCCTATGCGGGCGGCGTAAAGCCAATAGGGTTTGCGGGTTTCAAAGCGCTCCACGCACAGGCTGGCAGCGGTTTCAAAATCGTTTTGCTCAATGGCGTCAAAGATCGGCTTGAGGTGCACTTTGCGCATGCGCGCCAGGCTCAGCCGCTCAAACAGCGCGCTGGGCGTGAAGGGCTTGAGCAGATAGCCATCCAGTGCGGATTCGGCTGCTTCGGCCACGGCGGCATAAGAGGCCTCCGCCGTCACCATGAAGAACACGGTGGAAAACGGCAGCAACTGGGCTCTGCGCAGGTCGTCCAGCAGCGTCTGGCCCGAATGGTTGGACTCTGTGAAGTACTGCTCGCACAGCACGTAGTCGAACACCGTGTGTTCCAGCCGGTTGCGCGCATCGCGCACCCGGCTGCATTGCACCACCTTGGTCACCCCGTACTCGCGCAGCTGTGCCACCAGAATGCTGCGCGACGTGGCATTGCTGTCAACCACCAGCGCCTGGCTGTCTTGCTGATCTGGTTCTTTGGCTGTGGCCATCTGGGGCGGCGGTGCCCGGCATGGGCACATGAATCATGGGTGTATGCAGCCTAGTGTATGCCCACTGGACGGCTTTTGAAGATGCGGGAAAGCCCGCCAGTGCGTTGAACGCTGCGCCGTTACGACACAATCAGCGCCATGGAGCATCCTGACACCTTCCGCGTAGCCACCTACAACATCCACAAGGGCGTGCAAGGCCTGGGCCCCGCGCGCAGGCTGGAAATCCACAACCTGGGCCTGGCGGTGGAGCAGCTCGATGCAGACTTGGTCTGCCTGCAGGAAGTGCGCAAGCTGCACCGCCGCGAACAGGCTTACTTTCACCACTGGCCGGAGCTGCCGCAGGCCGATTTTCTGGCGCCAGAAGGTTATGAGGCGGTGTACCGCACCAACGCCATCACCAAGCATGGCGAGCACGGCAATGCGCTGCTGTCGCGCTGGCCGGTGGTGGGGCACCAGCATGAGGACATCTCCGACCACCGTTTTGAGCAGCGGGGGCTGCTGCATGTGGAGGTGCGCGTGCATGAGCGCCCCCTGCATGCCATCGTGGTGCATCTGGGGCTGATTCCTGGCAGCCGCGTGCGGCAGGTGCAGCGGCTGCAGCAGTTCATCGAGCGCGAAGTCCCCTCAGGCGAGCCCCTCGTGGTGGCAGGCGATTTCAATGACTGGGGGCCGCAGCTCAAGCGCATTCTGGCGGGATACGGCCTTCTGGAGTTTGACGCCCCTCGCGCCTACACCTATCCCGCCCGTCTGCCGCTGGCGCAACTTGACCATGTATATGTGCGCGGCCTGACCCCCACCGGGCTGCATGTGCCGCGCGGACGCATCTGGTGGCGCATGTCCGATCACCTGCCGCTGATTGCAGAGTTCCGCCTGTAGCGACCCGCCGGACCATGCCACGCTCGTCCGAGTTTGCCAGCGACCACGAGGTGCGCCTGTACCAGGGGGCGCAGGAGCTGTTTCCGGCGCTGATCGCCGCCATGGATGCTGCCTTCAGCGACATCCAGTTTGAAACCTATATTTTTGACTTCACCGGTGCAGGTGCTGCGGTGGCCGAGGCGCTGGCCCGCGCCGCCCAGCGCGGCGTGCGCACCCATCTGGTGGTGGATGGCGTGGGCACAGGCCACCTGCCCGCCAACTGGGCTGAGCGCCTGACCGAAGCCGGGGTGCAATGGCGGGTGTATTCGCCGCTGGGCACCCTGGGCCTGCTGCTGCCCCACCGCTGGCGGCGGCTGCACCGCAAGCTGTGTGTGGTGGACGGGCGCATCCTGTTCTGCGGTGGCATCAATGTGCTGGACGATTTTCATGACCCCAACCACGGCGCGTTGACGGCCCCCCGGTTTGACTTTGCGGTGCGCACCACGGGCAGCCTGGTGGCCCAGGCCAGCGACACCATGGAGCAGCTGTGGTGGCGCATGCAGGCGGTGCGGGATGTGCGCAAGCGCCGCCTGCCCGAGGCTGTGCAGGCGTTGCGTGCGGCCAGCGCCCAGCGCCACGCGCTGCAGCAGGCGCAGTTGGAGGAAGAAGAGGGCTCCACCATGCCCGTGCGGGCGGCCCTGGTGCTGCGCGACAACGTGCGCAACCGCAGCCGCATCGAGAAAGCCTACCTGCGCGCCATTGGCTCAGCGCGGCACGAAGTCATCATCGCCAACGCCTACTTCATGCCCGGGCGCAAGCTGCGCCGCGCGCTGGTGATGGCAGCGCGGCGCGGCGTGCGCGTGCGGCTGCTGCTGCAGGGGCGTTACGAGTACTTCATGCAGTACCACGCAGCGCGTCCGGTGTATGGCCTGCTGCTGGACGCCGGGGTGGAAATCCACGAATACGAGCCCAGCTTCCTGCACGCCAAGGTGGCGGTGGTGGATGCGCAGGGGGACCGGCCTTGGGCCACCGTGGGTTCGTCCAATCTGGACCCCTTGAGCCTGCTGCTGGCTCGCGAGGCCAATGTGGTGGTGCAGGATGCCGCCTTCGCCACCGACCTGCGCCAGCGCCTGGTGCACGCCATGCAGCACGCGGGCCGCCGCATGGACCCCGCCCGCTACGCAGGCCGACCGCTGCGCCAGCGGGTGCTCGACCGGGTGGCCTTCGGGCTCATGCGGCTGGCGCTGTGGGTGACGGGCAACCGTTACTGACGTTGCATATGTCAGTGTTGGGTGCTATTGATTTGATAGCTGTTTGCGCTCATTCATCAAGCGCTGGAGCCCTAAAACCCTGCCATGCGCTGGCCTGCTTTCGCTGTTACGATGTGCCCCTTGTCCAGTCAACCTGACGCCGCCATGACGACCCAATTGCCCGACGACGAAGGTACGCCCGTCTCTGTGAAGATCCGCGAGCGGATCCATGCAGCCCGCAAGCGCTTCAACGCCAACGACAACATCGCTGAGTTCATCCAGCCCGGTGAGCTGGAAAAGCTGCTGGACGAGGTCGAGGCCAAGATGCAGGGCGTGCTCGACAGCCTGGTGATTGACACCGAGGGTGACCACAACACCAACAACACGGCGCGCCGCGTGGCCAAGATGTATGTGAACGAGGTGTTCAGGGGCCGCTATGTGCAGCAGCCCCCCATCACCGAGTTCCCGAACGCCGAGCACCTCAACGAGCTGATGATCGTGGGCCCGCTCACCGTGCGCAGCGCCTGCAGCCACCACTTCTGCCCCGTGATCGGCAAGATCTGGATTGGCGTGATGCCCAACGAGCACACCAACGTGATCGGCCTGTCCAAGTACGCCCGCCTGGTGGACTGGATCATGGGTCGTCCGCAAATTCAGGAAGAGGCCGTGGTGCAACTGGCCGACCTCATCATGGAAAAGACCCAGCCCGATGGCCTTGCCATCGTCATGGAAGCCAGCCACTTCTGCATGTCCTGGCGCGGTGTGCGTGACAATGACAGCCGCATGATCAACTCCGTGATGCGGGGCGTGTTCCTCAAGGACAGCGCCCTGCGCCGTGAATTCCTCTCCCTCATCCCCGGAAAGAACTGAACATGTTGGTACGCCTGCTCTACGCCAGCCGCGCGGTCGATACGTCGGCCGAAGCGATTGAAGCCATCCTCAGCCAGTCCCGCCAGCACAACCCCGGCTGCGGCATCACCGGGGTGCTGTGTTACGGCGGCGGGGTGTTCCTGCAAGCCATCGAAGGTGGCCGTTCTGCCGTCAGCCAGCTCTACGGCCACATCCAGCGCGACCCGCGCCACAAGGATGTGGAACTGCTGCACTACGAGGAAATTGCCGAGCGCCGCTTTGGCGGCTGGACCATGGGGCAGGTCAACCTCTCCAAGATCAACCATTCCATCCTGCTCAAATATTCTGAAAAGCCCGAGCTGGACCCGTACTCCGTGTCGGGCAAGGTGTCGTTTGCGCTGCTCGAAGAGCTGATGGCCACGGCCTCCATCATCGGCCGGGCTTGAAAAGCGGGGCGCTTTGCTACTGCGCCAGCCGATTCCGGGCCTGCTGTGCTCGCCGTACGAGAGTACGGCTGTGCGCATCGACCCAGACTAGGCTGGCTCGCTACGCAAATCGCCCCACTTTTCGTCTCTGCTTCACCGACATAGCTTCAGCCGCAGCCCCCATGGCGCTGCGGCTTTTTGCTTGATGGAGTTGGCCTTCTGGCTTTGAAAACCGTTCGGGCTGAGCTTGTCGAAGCCTCGCGCAACGCTTCCATAAGCTCCGCGTACAGGGCTTCCAGTTCGTTCATGCTCATTCCATAGTGCACTCAGTTTCTCACCCGTGACCCTCAACGCCTTCGCCCTCATCATCCTCGCCGGGCTGATCCATGCCTGTTGGAACATTGCTGCCAAGAAGGCGGGTGGTGATGCGCGGTTCGCATTCTTCACCTCCGTTCTCATGATGCTCTTCTGGGCACCGCTGGGCTGGTGGCTGGGGCGGGACGTGGTGCCGTTGTGGGGCGCGGTGGAGTGGGGCTTTGTGGTGGCCAGCGGCGTGCTGCATGTGCTGTATTACGTGATCTTGCTGCGCGGCTACCGCGTTGCCGATCTCACGGTGGTGTACCCGCTGGCGCGTGGCTCGGGGCCGCTTCTGTCGTCTCTGGTCGCCATCACGCTCCTGGGCGAGCAGATTTCCGCCCTGGGGGCGCTGGGCATTGCCGGGGTGGTGGGGGGCGTGTTTCTGATTGCGGGCGGGCCGGGGTTGCTGCGCGCTGCGCACGACCCTGCAGCCCGTCAGCGCGTGCATAAAGGCATGGCCTACGGGCTGCTCACCGGGGCCTTCATCGCCAGCTACACCGTGGTGGATGGGTACGCCGTCAAGGTGCTGCTGATGTCGCCCATCCTGATCGACTACATGGGCAACTTTGTGCGCGTGGGCCTGCTGGCCCCCGTGGTGCTGCGCGACCTGCCCACCGCCCGCAGTTTGTGGCTGGCGCAGTGGCGCTTTGCGCTGCTGGTGGCCGTGGTCAGCCCGGTGGCCTATGTGCTGGTGCTTTACGCCATGCAGCAGGCCCCCATGTCGCACGTGGCCCCGGCACGTGAGGTCTCCATGCTGTTTGCTGCGCTGATTGGCGGGCACTTGTTGGGCGAGGGCGACCGGCTGGCGCGGGTGTGCGGGGCCGTGTGCATTGCGGCAGGTGTGACAGCGCTGGCTTTAGGATGACAAGATGCACCCCCTGAGTCGCTTCGCGCCTTCCCCCTCTCTCATCTCGCTGCGCGAGTTGGGAGGGGGACGCCCCCAGCGGGGCGGGGCGGCCCTTCCGCGGGGGCGCTGGCGTCGGTCGTGCCATTAGCGTAGGTTGCGTCCCGTGGGTAGTGCAGAGTTTGAAAGGAATAGGCATGTTAGTTGGCTGCGATTTCTCCAGCAGCCCCAGCCGCCGCAAACCCATCGTGCTGGCGCTGGGCCGCAGCGATGGTGTGCGTGTGCAATTGCTGGCGCTGGAGCGCATGGAGACCTTGCCCGCTTTTGCCCAGTGGCTGGGTCAGCCCAGGTCGTGGGTGGGCGGCTTTGATCTGCCCTTCGGCCTGCCGCGCGAGCTGGTCACCACGCTGGGCTGGCCGACCGACTGGCGTGCCTGCATGCAGCACTACCGCAGCCTGCCGCGCGAGCAGATCCGCGAGGCGTTTGCGGGCTTTTGCGATGCACGCCCCGTGGGCGGCAAGTTTGCCCACCGCGCCACCGATGGCCCCGCAGGCTCCAGCCCCTCCATGAAATGGGTGAACCCGCCCGTGGCCTACATGCTGCACGCAGGCTTGCCCCTGCTGCTGGATGCAGGGGTGTGGGTGCCCGGCCTGATGCCGCCCGGCGCTGAGAGCACCGGCGACGCCCGGCGCGTGGCGCTGGAGGCCTACCCCGGCCTGCTGGCGCGCGAGGTACTGCAGCGGCGCAGCTACAAAAGCGACGACCGCGCCAAGCAGACGCCCGACCGGCTCATCGCCCGCAAAGACCTGATCCACGCGCTGGAGATGGGGCAGACCCGCTTGGACCTGCGCCTCAAGCTCAGCAACGCCCAGCGCGATGCACTGGTTCAGGATGCCAGCGGCGACAGTCTGGACGCCACGCTGTGCCTGCTGCAGGCCGCCTGGGCCCAGCGCCAGCACGCGCAGGGCGATGCCCTGTATGGTCTGCCGCACGGGCTGGACCCGCTGGAGGGGTGGATCGTGACGGCACCTTGGGCATTGCCCTCAGGCGCAGAATCTCCGCAATGAATCACACCGTGCGCCCCTGCTGCCCCTCCAGCCACCGCCCCAGCCGTTGCCGTGCTGGTTGGTGGGGGTCGGCAACGCGGGCCTGGGTGATTGGCTGGGGGCTCGTGGCTGTGGCCGCCTTGTGCCTGCTGCAGGCCATACCCGCCAGCGCCGCCCCTGCACCGTGGTACTACTGGCGCAGCAAGGTCGATGGTGCGCGCGTGTGCGCACAAACCTCCCCCGGCCCCGGTTGGGAGCGCGACAGCCCTGCCTACGAAGGCCCCGGCTGCCAGCCACGCCCCAAGGTCATTGTGGTGCCGATGCGCTGAAGATATCGACACAGGTTCCAAGCGCCCAGCGTTTGCCCGGGGCCGCCACGGAGGGCTCTCACGTCACAATGTGCATCCCTTTGTGTGAATTGTTTTTGCTGGTTGCCCATGCCTTCTACCGACACCCTGCTGGCCTTTTTCGGCGTCTCCGTTCTGCTGGGGCTCACCCCCGGGCCTGACAACATTTTTGTGCTTCTGCAGTCGGCCCAGCGTGGGTGGCGGGCGGGCATGGCCGTGGTGGTAGGCCTGTGCTGCGGGCTGGTGGTGCACACGGCGGCAGTGGCATTGGGGCTGGCGGCGGTGTTTGCGGCGTCTGCCATGGCCTTCACCGTGCTCAAGCTGCTGGGCGCGGCCTATCTGGCGTGGCTGGCATGGCAAGCGTTGCGGGCCCCGGCCTCTGCAGGTGGCGTGGATAGTGCAGGGGCCCCGGCCGAAGCCGCACCCCCCAACCTGTGGCGCATGGTGGGCCGTGGCGTGGTGATGAACCTGACCAACCCCAAGGTGCTGGTGTTTTTCCTGGCCTTTTTGCCGCAGTTTGCCGACCCGGCGCGCGGAGCCATGGGCGGGCAGCTCATGGTGCTGGGGCTGGTGTTCATTGCAGCGGCGCTGCTGGTGTTCGGGGCCATTGCCTGCTTCTCGGGCGTGTTTGGCGCGCTGCTGCTGCGCTCGCCCCGCGCACAGCAATGGCTCAATCGCATTGCGGGCGTGGTCTTTTTGGGCCTGGCCGTGCGGCTGGCCACATCGCAGCGCTGAGTTGCCGCAGGTGCTATGAATAACATAGCTGCCTGCGCTTGCTGTGATTGCCCTAGGCCCCATTTTTGCTAATAAATGGCACACAGAACCGGCATACAGAATCGTTGCACCCATGACTGAACTCATCCTCATCCGCCACGGAGAAACCGACTGGAACCGCGAGCTGCGCTTTCAGGGACAGGTGGATGTGCCCCTGAACGCCACGGGCCTGGAGCAAGCGCGCCGGGTGGCCGAACGTCTGGCGGCAGAGCAATGGGTGGTGGACCACCTGGTCTGCAGCGACCTCATCCGCACCCAGCAAACTGCCGCGCCCAGCCTGAAGGTGTTGCTGCCCCATGCACGCATCGACACCCTGACCGACAGCGCCCTGCGCGAGCAAAACTTTGGCGTGGTAGACGGTAAGCGCGTAGAGGACGTGAAGCGCGAACACGCCGACGCCTGGGCCCAGTGGCTGCGCTTTGAAGCCGACTACGGCATGCCCGGCGGCGAAACCACCCGCCAGTTCCACACCCGCGTGATGGATGCGGTGTACCGCATTGCCCAGCAGTACCAGGGCCAGAAGGTCATGGTGGTGACCCACGGCGGTGTGCTGGACATGATCTGGCGCACCGCACGCGGCACGGGTCTGGACGGGCCCCGCCAGAGCGATATTCCCAACGCAGGGCTCAACCGCGTGCGGGTGCAGGGTGAGGCGGTGGAGGTGCTGGACTGGGCCGATGTGCGGCACTTGGCGGATTTGCCGGAGCAGCCAGTGTATGACCAGAGGAAGCTGGTGGTGAGGTGAGTGGTTCAGTGAGGCTGGGGGAATTGGACTTCTGAGCCTGCACCGCTCATTGAAGGTCCTTTTTAAGCTTGTTTCGTAGCAGCTTGTGCAGTTGTAGCCATCTTTCTCCAGTGATGGTTTCCATGGCTGCGTTGAATGCCAATTGCTGCTCTTGATGAGTCAAGTTTGCAGATCCGCCAATTGATCCCACTGGATACGCGAGCCAGATGGTTGCAAGGATATGGATTGCTTTGTGTCTCGGATGGCCTTCTGCCCGAAGCTTTTCAAGTGCCCTTGTTACGGGGCCTTTTCCCGTTAGCAGCATGTTTTCGATATTCACATGCAGAAGTGCATGCATGCGTGTGTCGGAAACACTGATTCTGTTTTGTGCGTGGTAACTGATGACCATCCGAACCCGGTCTTGGGCATCGAGAGATCTCCATATACTGGGATCTGGGTGGAAGTCCGGATGGTAGGTAGTAGACACGTGCATCGCTAAAACATGCTTCTAACAGCATATTTGTTCTTACTCTGGAAATGAGTGCATTCGGGCAACCTCAACACCCCATTCACCACTCCCACCTGCCGCGCCAGCCGCACAGACTCCGGTTGCCCATTCACCATCGGCTGCAGCACATTCTGCACCGCCGCCCACTGCCCATTGCGCTGCAGCGCATCCAGCCAGATCTGGTGAAACAAGTCCCGCTGCGCATGGCTGCCGCCAATCTCCACCAGCCGGGGCAATGCTACGCCCAGCTGCTCCACCGCCGTAGCCCAGTCGCCCTGCGCATGGGCCAGCAGGCCGTGGGCAGCAGGCACACACACCTGTTGCCACACGGTGCGTTCGTGCGCCTCGGTGCGGGTGGCGGCGTGGGCGGTGATGTGGTGGTGCAGCGTGCGTGCGGCGTCCATGCGGCCTGCGCGGGCCAGGCCGTAGAGGTATTGCAGGTCTAAAAAGGGCAGCACATGGTCGGCCAGGCGCAGAGCCAGGTGGTCGGCCACGTCGGCCCAGCGTGGGCCTACATCCACGCCTGCCAGCTCCAGCCGGGCCAGGAGCGAGATGGCGTTGATCTGGTCTTGCGTGTATTCCTTGACCACGCCCCACACCTGCTGGTCGTATAGCGCCAGCACCTCGGCGTGGCGGTCTTGTTCCAGCAGAAAGAGCGCCTGGTGCCACCAGTTGTGGGTGACCATGAAGGAGTTCAGCCCCGTCCAGGTGTCGCTCACGCTGGCCATGAAGTCGATGCCTTCGCGGATGCGGCCCCGGGTCAGCATGACGTGGGCCAGCGCGTGGTGGGCCCAGGGCTCTTTGCGGCACAGGGCGATGGCGTGGCGGGCGGCGGCTTCGGCCTCGGGCAGGCGGTGGCATTGCTCCCAGCCAAAGGCGAGCATGCCGTGCAGGTAAGGCACTTCCGCCGCAGCGGGCAGGGCCTGCAGGGCCAGGCGCAGCATGCCGGGCGAGTCGCCGCGGTTGAACAGGTGGTATTGCCCCAGTTTGATGGAAGCCAGGTCGCGCGGGTGCAGGCGGGCTTGTTCCTGGTGCAGTGCGATGGCGCGGGGCAGGTCGCCGTCCACCCAGGCTGCAATGGCGGCCACAAAGCGTTGCTCGCGTTCGCTGGCCTTTGCTGCATGGGCCTGGGCCTGATCGATGAAGGGGCGGGCGTTGCGCGGTGCCTCGGCCGATTCGGCAAACATGTGCAGTGCGGCGCAGCAGGCCTGCACGATGGGGCTGGTGTCGCCCTGCGCCTGCAGCACGTTCACGGCGCGGGCTTCGCAGGCGATGAAGCCTTCTACAAAGTCATTGACGGCCTGGCGGCTGCTGGCGTCCTGCAGCGTGAGGGGGTTGCCCAGGCTGTCTGTGGTGGTTGCGGGCGTGCCTTCCATGCCGACCTGTGCGTATGACGAAAGCGGGCCCTACTGCCCCTGGATCAGCGCCAGGTAAGCCCTGCGGGTGGGCTCGGATACGGAGTTGACCAGCTGCTCGTGCGGTGTCTGGTGCCGGGCCATCATGCGGGCCGATGCAATGGTCTTGGACTTGCAGTACCAGTGGCAGGTGTGCTGCATCAGGAACAGCTCGGCCGTCATCATGTAGGCCCGGTCTTTGGCGCTCAGATGCCCTGTGTTCTGCAGCACGTGGGCAATGCCCTTGGCATGGATGGCCAGGGCCCGGCGCATGTCGAAAGTGGCTGCCGGAAACAGCTTGTCGGCAAACGGCAGGGCGATGGGCAGGCGGCTGACGCGGGCGTCTTCGTCGCTCACCTTGGCAAAGTCGGCAGCGAACTGGGTGAATTGCTCGCTGAGCTGGTGCTCGGTGGTGCTCAGCAGTGACCAGACCTGGTCCTGCCGCTCGCGTGTGCTTTCGCCCAAAGCGCGCAGGTAGCCATCGGTGAGCGCCTCCATGAGTCTTTCAATCTGGTAGTGGCTCAGGTGCATGCCCAAAATGGCAATGCGCCTGCGCTGCTCCTTGGCGTTGAGCATGTAGGTGCCGGAGGCGATCAGGATCGCCATGAGGAAAAGGTCCATGAGACGGGGCCGTAAGCGGAAGGGGGAAGGGCTTGCACGCCCCAGCGCGGTAGCGTGCCTCACCCGAAGATAGCCGATATTGCTGTGGAGTCAACGCGATCAGCGCAGGGAGATTGCGGATGGCCCGTTTGCAGGGCATGTGGCAGCTGTGCATGGGCTGTGGGGAA